>JABWCL010000009.1 GCA_013360295.1 Ignavibacteriaceae bacterium
AACGGCAGCGCCGCTCTAACAAGAAAGTTCTCCACAATCTCCGGGTTTATTGATACTTATATCGTAGACGGACTTGTGAATTTCACCGCGTATTTCAGCGGTTTCGTCGGGATTATCCTAAGAAAATTCCAGACCGGAAAGGTTCAGACTTATCTGATACTGACACTTTTCTCGGTATTAATTATAATTTTAATGTATATCAATTATTTATAAAAAATAACAGGTATTGAACCTACTATGCAATCATTCCCGTTATTAACCGTTATCACATTTCTTCCAATTTTTGGAATGTTCCTGGTATTATTTTTACCAAAGAACAATGATAAGTTAATTAAAATATTCACCCTCTTTATCACTTCAGCACAGGTGGTCCTGGCCGCTCTAATCTGGAGTATGTACGACTACTCGCTTGGCGGTGTGTACAGCGCAGAGTCTTTCCAGTTCGTGGAAAAGGCTGAGTGGATAAAAATTTCAGGCATAGCCTGGCTTGGGACAATCAAAGTTGACTACTTTGTCGGAATCGACGGTATCAGCGCCCCGATGGTCCTTCTGACAGCGCTAATCTGCTTCATTGCTACCCTTTCCTCGTGGAATATCCCGCATTCAATTAAGGGCTATTTCGCGATGTTCCTTCTTCTGGATGCAGGAATGATGGGAGTATTTGTGGCGCTTGATTTCTTCCTCTTCTACATCTTCTGGGAGCTTATGCTTCTTCCGATGTACTTCCTGATAGGAATATGGGGAGGCCCGAGAAAAGAATATGCAGCGATCAAGTTCTTTATATACACTCTATTCGGAAGTATATTCATTCTGCTTGCCATGATCGGTTTGTATCTCAGTGTGCAGGAAGTAATGCCTGATGGGTCGAAGGTTTTCACGTTCAACATGCTTAGCATGATGGACCCAAATCTTTACACTCAGGATGGTATACTTTCTCATCTGAATCCGAATAATTTCAGACTGCTCGCTTTCCTCGGATTGTTTGTGGGATTCGCGATTAAAATACCTATGTTCCCTTTCCACACATGGTTACCTGATGCGCACGTTGAAGCTCCGACACCTATCTCCGTCATCCTTGCAGGTGTATTACTGAAAATGGGTACTTACGGTATTCTCCGGATTAACTACCCGATGTTCCCTGAAATAACCCATCAGCTTGCTTGGTGGATAGCGCTTTTCGGCATGATAAACATCGTGTACGGTGCTCTAGTAGCAATGGCACAGAAGGATTTCAAGAAGCTTATCGCTTACTCTTCGGTTTCACATATGGGCTTTGTAATGCTCGGTATGGCTGCCCTGAACACCGCAGGAATCTCCGGTGCAATTCTTCAGATGTTCAATCACGGTACAATCACTGCAATGCTCTTCCTCATTGTGGGCGTTATATATGACCGCTCTCATACCAGGGGCTTGTACGATTTCGGTGGACTTGCCAACCAGATGCCTGTCTATACGGGTTTTGTTACGGTGGCTTTCTTTGCTGCGATCGGATTGCCAGGCCTGAGCGGATTTATCTCTGAAGCATTTGTTTTCCTCGGTGCTTTCAGTGTTGAGTCGATCAGAATAATTACGATTATCTCGACTCTTGGTATTTTGCTTGGCGCGGGCTATATGCTGTGGACGCTTCAGCGAGTTTTTCTGGGAGAGCTTAATCCTAAATGGTCCGGACTAAAGGATCTGGATTTCAGGGAATACGCAATGTTGGTACCTCTGACATTGATCATTATCATTCTCGGAATATTCCCTTCAATAATGCTCGATTTCATGAATACTTCTGTAAATACAATGGTTGATTTT
Source organism: Ignavibacteriaceae bacterium (assembly GCA_013360295.1). GTDB lineage: Bacteria > Bacteroidota > Ignavibacteria > Ignavibacteriales > Ignavibacteriaceae > JABWCL01. Next base: position 1,798 of record JABWCL010000009.1, read on the forward strand.
TTGATTAAGAATCAACAGCTTTTTTCGAATATAATTCAATAAGCGGACTGAAATGAATATTGAGTATTTTTTCAATAGTCTGGCCTTTATAAAGCCCGAGATAGTAATCTCGCTGGGAGTTGTGGTGATTTTATCACTGGACCTCTTCCTTAAGAACGGTAAGAAATTGCTCCCATATACTTCCATTCTATTTCTGCTTGTGACACTCTATTACCTCGTTGAACAAATGATGGTAATGGAGCCGGCCTTCAAGCCAATTGACTATTTCCCTATGGTAGCGGTTGATAGTCTTGGTACTTTCTTTAAGATTCTGGTCGTTGTAGCCTCGGTCTTTCTTGTTCTGTTTACGATGATCACAAAAGAATTCGATGAGAAATTCGACAGGTTCGGCGAATATTATACACTGATATTCGGTATGATCCTTGGAATGTTCTTTATGATATCAGCAACCGATCTTATATTGATTTACCTCTCAATCGAAATGGTATCTCTGAGTTCGTACGTTCTTGCCGGATTTCTAAAACCTTCTAAAAGAAGCAGTGAAGCCTCCCTTAAATATCTCATTTACGGAGCTGTTTCTTCAGGTACTATGTTGTTTGGAATCTCGCTTCTATTCGGACTCGTCGGGTCTACTAATTTGTTTGAGATAAATAAGTTCTTCTCGATGATGGGAGCCCCATCCGTAATAGTGTTCTTCTCCGTTCTTCTCATCTTCGCTGGTATTGGTTATAAGATATCCTCTGTCCCCTTCCACTTCTGGACACCGGATGTGTATGAAGGTGCCCCAACACCTATCACAGCCTATCTTTCGGTTGCAAGCAAGGCAGCAGGGTTTGCACTTTTAATCCGTTTCCTGAAACTCGGTTTCATTGGAGACATCGTCTCGGATGGTATTTGGAGTACCTTACCTGTGTTCAACTGGCAGGATTTTCTGGTGATCATTTCCATTTTAACAATGACACTTGGTAATTTCGCCGCTCTTTGGCAGGATAATGTCAAAAGAATGCTTGCATATTCAAGTATCGCCCATGCAGGTTATCTCCTCGCCGCTCTCGCGGTTCAGACGGAGGCCGGTGTTCTGGCGGTGATGATATATTTCGCGATTTATCTGCTCATGAATCTCGGTGCATTCCTTGTCGTGATCATTATTAATAATCAAGTTAATAGTGAGCATATAGATGATTATGACGGGCTTGGTTATTCAATGCCTTACCTCGGAGTGATGCTGGGTTTATTCCTTGTGTCACTGACAGGCCTCCCTCCGACTGCAGGATTTATAGGTAAGCTTTATGTGTTCCTTGCCCTGCTTGACAAAAATATGCTGGTACTTGCTCTCATTGTACTGTTAAACAGTGTAATCTCACTTTATTATTATATCAGGGTGTTAAAGCATATGTTCCTTAACAAGAAGAAAGAGGCAGTTGAGCAGGTTCCAAATAAAATATTTGAGTCTTCCGTAGTTTTCATACTGGGAGCTCCGGTACTGATATTCGGAATTTTCTTTACCCCATTGGTGGATTTCGCAAAAACCTCAATCCACTTTCTTTTCTCAGCATTCTGACAAATTTAATTTTTTCCAGAAGAAGCCGGATACACAGTTATCCGGTTTCTTTTTTTATGCCTTTACAACAAGATAATCTTTCTTCATTTTACCATTTTCGAATGGAAAATAGATAACCAATTATGCAATCTTTACCAGTTTATCTCGATAATAATGCCACCACCAGAGTTGATCCTGAAGTATTAGAAGCGATGATACCATATTTCGGGCAAGATTACGGAAATGCATCTTCAGCGGGACACACGATGGGTAAACGTGCGAATGCAGCAATTGAACTAAGCAGAGAAAAAACAGCCGGTTTTCTTCGAACCGGTGTAACACAAATTATCTTCACTTCCGGAACTACAGAAGCGAATAATATTTTATTGTTTGGGCTAACTCATAATCCAAATAAACGGCATATAATCACAAGTCGTCTTGAGCATTCTTCCGTTTTGAACCCCCTCAGATCTCTGGAAAAGTCAGGCTTCACGGTTAGTTATCTTGAAAATGATAATAATGGCTTTGTGGACCTCGACCAATTAGCTGATTCAATATCGGAAGAGACATTACTCATATCAATCATGTATGCAAATAACGAAATAGGAACTATCCAGGACATTCAGAGAGCTGGAGAAATTGCAAGGAGTCGAAATGTACTTTTCCACAGTGATATGGCTCAGTCGGTTGGAAAGATTGATTTTAACTTCGAGGACTTCCCGGTTGATATTGTAACATTTGGTGCTCATAAGTTTTACGGTCCTAAGGGCGTGGGAGTGCTTGCCTTCTGCCCGCAGGTCAGGAAGCAGATACTGACACCTGTAATTTTTGGCGGTGGACAGGAATCAGGACTCAGACCAGGAACTTTAAATATACCGCTGATTGTTGGTTTAAGTAAGGCACTTGAAATAATAATCAGGGATAGAATTTCCTATATACAGGGAATCAACCAACTGACAACTAAACTTAAATCCACATTTATTAAGTTTGGAGATAAGGTAAAATTTAATGGTGATGCTCACCGGAGAATCCCAGGCAATCTCAATATCAGTATAAAGAATCTGGATGTAACAAAACTCGCAGCAAAAGCTAAAGATATTTGTTTTTCAACGGGTTCTGCCTGTAAAAGTGGGTCAGGTGAGCCAAGTCATGTTCTTCGGGCGATTGGTCTAAGTGATACAGAAGCCAGATCTACTCTCAGATTTGGTATTGGGAAATTCAACACAGATGATGAAATTGATTATGCATGTTCCAGATTTTCTGAAATTCTTGATGAATTATTATATTAATAAATTAATTTTATAGGAAAAATATGACTTTCGATCAGAAAAAAAATATTATTATAAATGACACGGGCGCCTTTCTTTCGTTTTTTAAGGTTAAGAATCCTGTTTATCATAATTCAAATGTTTTTTTCAGAGATATTCAATACAATATACTTTACTATTTTATAAATAAGGAGATTAAAGCCACGTATGAAGAAGCGGAGGCTGTCGCTAAAGAATTTATTAAAAAACTCGAATCTGAAGGGAAACTGGTTCAGATATCACGAAACGCGTGGAAACTGAATTACCCGGAATTTGTAACTTTAGCAAAGAGTGCATAAATAGAGGAGTAAAATGAGTAACGTTCAAATAGAATCAGATATTAAAGTAACAGAAAAAGCAGCAAAACAGATAACGCTGATCCGTAAAGAGAACGGTATCCCCGAGCATTTTGGACTCAGAGTTGGTGTCAAAGGTGGAGGTTGTTCGGGATTAAGCTACACTATGGGCTTTGATGAAAATCCTAAAGAGGGAGACACCGTGATCGAAGAGAGATCGGTAAGACTCTACGTAGATGGCAAGAGTTTATTTTATCTCATGGGTACAGAGCTTGATTTTTCGGATGGCCTTAACGGCCGAGGTTTCGTATTTAATAACCCTAACGCAGTTAAAACATGCGGCTGCGGCAGTTCATTTGGGGTTTGATAGCCGATGAATAGAAGAAATTTTTTAACTTTAGCCGCTGCTGCCGGCGCCACTGTAGCAGCAAAACCATTCACGAATTTTCAAAATATTAATGATAGGAGTATCAACAAAATGTCCAAATTTGAATTAGCCCCCCTTCCCTATGCTTATGATGCATTGGAGCCTTTCATCGATAAGATGACAATGGAAATCCACCATGGAAAACATCATAATGCTTATGTAACGAATCTCAATAATGCGATTGCCGGAACAGAGCACGAAGGCAAGACTTTAGAAGAGTTATTTGCAAATATGTCAAAATTACCTGCCGCTATCCGCAATAACGGCGGTGGTCACTACAATCACACTCTTTTCTGGAATCTTATGAAAAAAGACGGCGGCGCACCAACTGGTGACTTAGCAAACGCCATAAACGGAGCATTCGGCAGTTTCGATGAATTCAAGAAATTGTTTAGTCAGGCTGGAATGACAAGGTTTGGTTCCGGTTGGGCATGGTTAGTTAAAGCAGACGGAGCACTGAAAATCACCTCAACACCAAATCAGGATAATCCTCTCATGGATGTTGCTGAGATTAAAGGTTACCCGCTTCTCGGAATAGATGTTTGGGAGCACGCTTACTATCTAAAGTATCAGAACCGTCGCAACGAATATATTGAGAATTGGTGGAATGTTGTTAATTGGGATGCTGTTGCAAAACGTTTTGCTGAAGGGAAATAACTTTTCAACAACTCAGGTGAATCGAGTTAACTTATTGCACGGTAATACAATAAGCCACCTACACTAAAATTCTAGATAATAAAAAACCCGTCTTTCGACGGGTTTTTTATTATCTCCAGGTAGAGATTTTAATCCTGTTTAGTGCCCTGGCTAGAGAGGCCTCAGCCCTCATAATGTCAATTTCTTTTCCGGATTCCCTGATCCTGTTCCTGGCGCGTTCAGCAGATTTCTCCGCGCGTGCCACATCAATTTCCTCAGGCTTCTCGGCAGCATTGGCTAATATAAGTACCTTATTCTGGATCACATCTACAGTACCGCCGGAAGTAGCGAAATAAAGAGAGGATTCCTTGTTTTCAACAACTTTTATACCTCCTATTTCGAAGGTACTGAGAATCGGAGCATGATTTACAAGGACCTGGAATTCACCCAAACTTCCCGGTACAGTTACTGATTCAACCTTGCCGGTATAACATACGCGGGCGGGGGTTACAATCTCAAGATCAAACTCTTTCATTTATCAGCTCATCATCTTTTTAGCTTTTTCCTCAGCCTCGTCTATAGTACCAACGTACATAAAAGCTGATTCAGGCCACTCATCACACTTACCTTCGATGATCGCCTTAAATCCTGCAATAGTATCAGGAAGCTTTACATATCTGCCTGCGTACCCGGTGAACTGTTCTGCAACATGGAAAGGCTGACTGAAGAATCTCTGTAACCTTCTGGCACGACGCACGACTGTCTTATCTTCATCGGAGAGTTCATCCATACCAAGGATCGAAATTATATCCTGGAGGTCTTTGTAAGTCTGCAAAATTTCTTTTGCACGCTTCGCTACATAATAGTGCTCATCACCAATGATCAATGGTTCTAATATTCTGGAGGTAGAATCAAGCGGATCAACTGCAGGATAGATACCAAGCTCAGAGATTTGACGGCTTAATACTGTTGTAGCGTCTAAGTGTGAGAATGCAGTAGCAGGTGCCGGATCGGTGAGATCATCCGCGGGTACATAAATCGCCTGCACGGAAGTGATTGATCCTTTATCTGTCGAGGTAATTCTTTCCTGAAGTGCACCCATCTCAGTTGCCAGCGTAGGTTGATAGCCAACTGCCGAAGGCATACGACCGAGAAGTGCGCTCACTTCTGAACCTGCCTGAGTGAAACGGAATATGTTGTCAATAAAGAGAAGTACGTCTTTGCCTTCCTCATCACGGAAATATTCCGCAATCGTTAAACCTGTCAGTCCCACGCGGAAACGTGCTCCGGGAGGTTCATTCATTTGTCCGAATACAAGCGCCGTTTTGTTAATAACACCCGATTCTTTCATTTCGAGCCAGAGGTCATTTCCTTCTCTGGTTCTCTCACCTACACCGGCAAAAACAGAGTAGCCGCCGTGGTGCTGGGCGATGTTATTGATAAGTTCCATGATAACTACTGTTTTACCAACCCCGGCACCACCAAACAGGCCGGTTTTACCTCCTTTGGAATAAGGCTCGAGAAGGTCTATAACTTTTATCCCGGTTTCAAACATTTCGGTAGACGTAGAAAGTGTCTTAAAATCGGGTGAAGGACGATGTATAGGATATCTTTTCTTGGTTTTGATCTCTCCCAAGCCGTCAATTCCATCTCCTATCACATTGATCAGGCGTCCAAGTGTTTCCGGACCAACCGGCACACTAATAGGCTCAGCAGTATCAATAGCATCCATACCGCGAACCAGCCCGTCAGTTGAATCCATAGCAACAGTACGCACACGGTCTTCACCGAGGTGCTGCTGCACTTCAACGATCAATTCCTCCTGCTTTCCTTCTGCGTTGAGCCGGGGAATTTTGATCGCGTTATATATTTTGGGCAAGTAGTTATTCTCAAATTCTATATCGACTACCGGTCCGATAACCTGTACGATTTTGCCGATTTTCTTTTCCATTGTTCTCCTAAAAAATTCAGACTACAAAAATAGTTATAAAACTTAAAATTTACAATTTACTAATATTCAATTTGCAATTAAATTAAGGATTTACCTGACAACCATCATTTTACCAGTAAAGACATCCCCTAAACCGGTTACACTATAATAATAGGTTCCGCTGCTAAGATTGAGTTCTGGAGAGTCCGCCTTCAGATCTATTACGACTAGCCCCTTATCCACTTCACTCTCAAAAAGTGTGGAAATTCGCCTCCCGAGTATATCGAAAAGTTCAACTTTCAGCGGAGAAGAATGTTTAACCGCTATCCTTATCGTGGTGATGGTATTGAAAGGGTTTGGGAAATTCTGAAATACTTTAAAGTCCTCAGTAATAGGGCTTTCTTTATCCACGCTTACTGTTGGAATTATGAATGTGCCCGTCCCCCCGACATCATTATATCTCTTTTTAAACTCCTGCATAAACTTATTAGCAACGTAGATATCTTTGATTATGAGGGTATTTTCATCATTTTTGGTCTCCGCCGCGGTTGACCAGTTATGAGAACCGGTTATCACAAGTGGTGAGCTGGCAGGGTGAGCGGGATCAACCATCGCATATTTATGATGGAGTGTTCCTGTGCTGGTATTTCCAAACATCTCTGCAAAAGTAGTAAGAAACTGGTATTCACTTCCCTGCTCGTTTGTCTGATTGATGATACCGCGTATCGAAGATACACCAGCATTAAAGCGATTTTTCATTGCAGTCGCAGGCTCAGAACGGGTAAAAGTATACAAGGCAAAATATATCGAGTAATTAGCCGTATTAAGAGCGTTAACAATTTTCGTGGTTGTCTGGTCTGAGGGGCTGAAATAAAGGCTAATTTCCCTTCCGCCTATATTAAAAACGTGCTGAGTATTATCAAGCTTTGAACTGCCAAATTTTGCTGCGGCAGGATTTGGAGTATCCGTGTTGCTGCCCCACATCTCTTCAAATTCTGTCAGATAGGCTTGAGCAATGGCGTGATCAGCAATAGTAACTACGTTATTTTTCCAATTGAGTTCAAGGGAAGTGATGTTATATGAGCCAGTCCAGACCAGGTCATTGGAAGAGACAGTGTCCCGACCATCAAAAACGAAGAATTTGTTGTGCATAATTCCGTCTGTAGTCGGACGTTTAATAATGGGAATACCGGCATTGACAAGTTCCTGCATTGATGCCTGTGTTGCCCTGCTGTCATAAACGATCCTGATCCTAACCCCCCTGTTCTTAGCGTTAATTAAAGCCGCTGTAACATCATGGAGCCCGTTGAAACTGTAAACTGCCATATCTATGGAATATGTCGCCGCAGTAACTTTCTCTACCAATTTAGCCTGAAAATCGATGTTGTCTTCTGCCGCGTTACCGGGAATCGCTACGCTGGTGTCAACAGGATAATTGAAAAAAACTTCAATCCTTCCCGACTGAGGGTCAGTTGACGACGTGCTGACACTAAGTACCGTGCTTTGGCTCTCCCCCACCTGATTTCGTGATATCGCACGGTAGAAATATTTAGTAGATGGCTGCAAACCACTGACAGCCAGTACATGATAAGTCGTGTCGGTGTTTGAAATAACTGAATCTAATTCGAGGGATGCAGTCCTTCCGTATTTAATAATCGTATTACCTTTCCTGGCAGTTTGGAAATAGACCGTAAAGGAAGTAGGTGTAATATTTGAAGCAAGCACAGCATTATAAATCTGCGGAGTACCGTCAAAGATCAGATCCTGAATAAACCTCGGTATAATCTGATATCCGCTGCTGTGTGGCGGGCTGGAATCAAACTGTCCGAGAATTCCTATAACGTCAATAGTTCCTGTTGGAATGGGTGTGCCGATTATCGATGAAACATCGTTATCTACGCGTAGTTGGATTGTACCCGTTCCGTCTGTGATATTGTAGTTGGTTCCACTAGCAAAATTACCTGAAGCAGAAATAGTTACATTATTTATTCGGATCAGCTGGCTTTCATATTCCTCAAACCCGTTCCATTGCTGACCTAAAATTTCAGCAATCGTGAGAACAATCGGAGTGACAGACTTATTACTGGAATGTTTTGTAAAGGAGGAAGCAGTAGCCGCCGAGTAGTTAAACTGAGTTAAGCCGTTAAAATGTGTAACTTTTGATTTAACCGTGACCGAATCCCCTATCACAACAAAATTAGAAAAATTGCTGCCAAAAACAGAAATTCCCGCCGTGGCATCCTGGATACTGGCGGGACCGCCTGAGGCTCCAAACTGATTTGAAACAGTCACTATACCGGTTACGGTAACGGTTGAATCCATATAAAGAGGCAGTCCGTTTGCATCATTCGTGCGAAGGTTCGAAATAGGTATAATATTCTGAGCTGCCAGATTGAGCACCATCCCCAAAACCAGAAACAGGACTTGCTTCATCGCATATCCGTCGATAATACAAACCTAAGAATACGGTTATTTCCGGCATCGGCCACATATAATGTCCGATCGAAATGGGCAACTCCCGATGGATTGTTGAAAATTCCAGGACCACCAAATGATTCCTTTTCGTCGCCAAATGAATTAAATTTGTAAATGGAATCTTTACCGGTATCAGCGATATATATGTTGTTGGCATTATCAATTGTAATTCCCTCCGGGCTGATGAATTTGTTTACTTTCATCATTTCGGCACCTCCGCTGCCTGGATCTAGTCTGTTCTGATAGCCCGCAAATTCAGATGTCACAACAAACGTCATCCATTGTGCCCTGAAACTGTTCTCACCGGTCATACCCATAATAAAATCAACGCTTCTGCGATTAAATGAAGCAAGTGCGCTAAGATTGTTTACCGAAAGTAAACCAGTGCCTATAGGATTAAGGAGGGGTAATCTGCCAATAAGAGTATCCGCTTTTGCTCCGCCAGGTAAATTTTTCTTCTGAAAAATAAGGATTGAATTATCGGGGTCAATAATACTGGTATTATTGGGGCCTTTCCTGCCAATATAGAATGAATTATCGTAAAATGTACATACCGATGTATAAACCCTATCTGGGAACTGGTAGTCTGAAGAAACGTTATACCTCGGTAAAATTCTGTTCATTTGTGCCGCTGAAAGATCGTGTAATGCACCTGCCATATCAATCTTGTAAACAGCGCTGTATGTCCTCGTTTCTCCGGTGCTGAGAGTAGTATCGAAGGTACCGCAAACAATTAAATTAAACTGGTAATCCTGCGCGAGTGCGACCGGTTTGGGCACAGATTTGGTGGATAAAACCTGTCCATTGAGATTCATCATCACAATACGGTTGTTATCAGTATCGGCAACGTAGATGAATGGTTCTTTGCCGACTATTATATCCTGAGGGTTATTAAAGCCACCCCAAACAGGCGATATCTGAACATAAATTGTATCACCAGTAATATTAGTTGTTCCGCCTGATGAAATAAAATCATCAAGGTCCAGTTTATCACCGCAACCGATAAATGCAAATGCTAAAAGAACAAATGTACTTATATAATATTTCATATTCATCAAATCCCTAAGCTAAGAGTTATTCTATGAGCCGCGCCTAATCTGTCAAAATGAGCATAGGCATAATCCACTGAAACTGTTGAGATCAGAAGCGGGGCTTTCAAACCCGCACCGAATGAATAATCCTGGTCTTCAACATTAAATTTATATCCTCCCCTAAGGAATAACTGAGAACCAAGCTCAGGAATTATATATGCGTATTCCAGCCCAACACCAACGTTTTCACTATTATCATTGGGATGATTCAGTTGAAGGCTCGCGGTTAACCGTTGCATATCTTCCATTATTGGTTCAAAAGCAAAACCAACCCGGAACATTGTTGGTGGCGAAAATGACTGCCAGTCTGATTTCTTTCGCTTTCCAACAAGACTTACTTCACCATCGGGAGCAAGTTGATTTCCAAAATTTGTGACTGCAACCGCGAATCGGGATGTGCCCAGTCCGGTATAGTAAAATGTTCCTAAGTCGATCAGGATTCCCCTCATCTTAAGTTTATCAAGAGTCTCCTCAACATATCTTAATGTACCACCAAAACTGAACTTATCAGTCATTTTCCTGGAATAAGATAAACCAACAGCTATATCACTGAAAGTAAAATATTCTCCGGTTCCGAAAGGCGCAAATTCCGTGGTGACTTTCATCTCATCCATAGTGAGTGCGATTACTGAGAGACCTATTGCATCTTCCGCGGTTAAATGATACACGACACCTAAATAGTCGTGGTTAATGTCCGCGAACCATTTATTGTGTGAAAACATAATCTGATTTTCTGAAAAATTAACGAGTCCGGCGGGATTCCAGTAGAGTGCCGAAGCATCATCCACGACCGCCACAAAACTCTCACCCATTGATGATGCTCTTCCGCCTACTCCGATTTTCAGAAATTGAAGTGAAGATATACCCGCTCTCTGCGCTCCCAAAGTAGGAAATAACTGCGCGCGGAGTGGAATGGCTGTTATAAATACCAATAAAACTAAAACGAATTTTTTCATATTATATCTTAAAATTTACTCCTACTCTGATATTCCTTCTGGTAAGATAGCGTGCAGGATTGTAGGGATAAGGATTTAACGGAGCCTGCAGGTCAGGGTATCTTGGATCGTTCCAACTTGTGGGAACATCATCTCCGAATTCGTAAGCTCTTCCGGTAACCGGATTAATGATCGCGGAGTTTTTCCAATCAAACAAATTGTTTATTTCGGCAAATAGTGTGAAAGAAGTTTTTCCAACTTTTATATACTTTTCGAAATTCAGATCAATCCATGACCAATTATCACCAATTTCTCCGAACCTGTTAGTCCGGTCAGTCTCATATTCGGGCCTTCCGTCAATTTCATAATTTCCCGTAAAGACTGAAGGTGTATACCTCTTCCCGGACTGGAAGAAGAATCTTACGAACACATTATAATCATCAAGAATACCATTGCCGAAATCAAATAAAGCCTCATCTTTGGCAACATAGAAGCTCAGATTCAGCGATGCTGAAAAAGGCCTGTCCCACGGGACATAATCTTCCTTGATAGATTCATCGAGCAAGCCTGAAAGCACAAGGACGCCGTCATCTGCGGAACTGCTCTTCCCTGTCACGATTGAATAGGTAAAGGAAGCTGAACCGCTGAAGGCTCTGCCCATTCTCTTTTTATATTCAAACTCCAGGCCTCTTGATCTGGCATAATCCTGATTCACGTATGTGATGAATCTTTGAGTAGCGAACCTGGCAGAACTAATCCGGGATGTCCTGGTATTCACGTAATCAAAGATATCTTTATAGTATGCCGTTACGGTAAGGACGTCATCTTCCGTAAACTGGGTTTTTAAGCCCAACTCATAAGCCACGGTTGTTTCGGGTTTAAGGTTTGGATTTCCGAATTTCTGGAATGATGACTTCGCGCTGAATGGATTAAGTTTTGCGTATACAAACTGAGGTTTCGGCCATTTACTGAAATGACCGTATGAAAAGAACAGAGTCTGGTTATCAGAGATCGGGTGTGAAATACCCAATCTGGGGCTCAACCTTCCTTTATAATACCTGTCACCGAAGAACTTATAGCTTTCGGATCTGTATTTTTCCCGGACCTCGTCGGGAATTGTGATGACATCGGGGTTCCCGACAGCATCATCCACAAATTTACCGGGGAACCAAAAATCGAAGCGTAGCCCGAAATTAAGAATCATACCTCCGAAATTAATGTTATCCTGTGCGTATACTGAACCTAATGCAGGATAAACTTTGTATATATCATTGTTAAGTCCGTACTCGCCAACCCACGGTTTATAGATATCCACAACCTGCATTTCCTGGAACTGCAGATTGAATCCGGTCTTAAATTTGTTTTTTTCATCAAAGAAACTTGTATAGTCTCCTCTTACCGAGAATTCTTCAAGATGGTGATCGTGCCAAGTAAAAGGATTTCCAACATCCCAGAATCCGTCGCCGGGTATCATACCAATCGTATCACGGGTAGAATTGTAATACTCAATCGGGAAATTAGGAAAATCCAATGGCTCATTATACTCATTCCATTTTTTTCCGTTGGCATCAGACCTGAGATGAGTGAAATAATGGCTTAACTTCAGTTCATAATAATTTTTGGAATTGACAGTGTGAGTAAGCGTGAATGTATGATAATTGTTTTTATGCGTATAAACATTTGCCTGATCGAGAATATTCTGGAACTCATACTGGTAACCAGGACTTGGTTCGATATATTCCAGATTGGACTGAAGACTCTGAGAATTCTGATTAATGCCCACAGACTGATTATAAGAATACGCAAATTTCATAGTCGGCGAATACTTATAAGTCAGTTTACCTAACCAGAACCAGTTATTCTCTGTCCGGAAAGCAAATTTTTCACCTCCGAAAATTGAAGAATAAATCTTCCTTGGTTTCACTTTAAAGTATCCCTGAGTTACGCCGTCACTCAATCCTGCATAACCATTCACGAAAAAAGAAACTTCACCCGGAAGATTTAAACCGATTGCGGGCAAAACAAAGTTCGTAAGCGGCTCAGGACCACTAAAATTAAATTCCACAATATCTGTATTAAAGACAAAGGGTGACGAGATCGGTAAAATATTATCCGTCTTATAAGACAGAAACGCGTGGAACCTGTTGATACTTCCTTCCCTGGTTCGCACATTTACAATTCCCGAGGTTGCCTGACCAAATTCAGCATTAAAGCCACCGGTAATTACCTCTACTTCCTCAATGGAATTCGCGCTAAGTTGCAAACCAAAACCTGTACCCGAGAGAGGATCCTGAACTGAAACACCGTCAAGCAAAAAAGCGTTTTCATACGAACGTCCGCCACGGATATGAATCGAATTATCCGACTTAACCACGCCTGCCTGCTGGGTTACGATATCATTAATATTCTCAACAATTGAGAGCTCAATCTCCTCACGTGAAACTGAGCGTTTACTCTGTGTTTCCTCAACATTAACAAGCGGTTTCTCTCCAATTATGACAATGTCCTGTTCAAGTGTAAGCACGGTTTCATCCAGATTTACATTAAGCACAGTACTTTTCCCTGCGGTAATTTTAGTACCTGTATACTGAATAGTCTTGTAACCGATCAGGGATACTTCAACCGTATAACTTCCCGGTGATATATTCTGAATGTTAAACCTGCCCTGGATATCAGTGGTAGCCCCGAAGTGGGTACCTTTAACAATAATGTTTACCCCTGGTAATCCTTCTTTGGTTTTATTGTCGGTTACAACTCCGCTTACCGACCCTTTGCTCTGCGGGAAGATTAACTGACAGAAAAGGAGTATTAATAGCGTAATTATTTTTTTCATGGGATCAAACCAAATTCATCGAACAAAACTTTATTAAATAGCAGTGATACATTACCTGCTGTGCCGTCGCATCGGTGAAGAGGAAGTCCGATAAAGAAAATATTCTTCTCGTTATTAATAAACCCGATCGCTCCCGGCAAAACATTATTCGCGAAATAATAGACTCTCTGAGCGCTAAATCCTGATATGTAGGTTGTTCGCACACGAGCTATACTTGCAGTAGTTGTCAGACCCGGATAATTAACAGCGTTAGGATCCGCTGATACCGCGGTATTAGGCAAAAGAAAAGAAAGCGGAGCAGATGTCGAATCAACAGGAAGAAAAGACTGTATATTGATTACATCAAGCGTCTGAGGAAACTGCATAGAGAAAAATACTTTGCCGCCCGACTCTGTGAATTTTCTAACAGAATTTCCCGCCAGTTCCAGACTGGGATTTGTATCAGTATACCAAAAAATATATTTAAATAGTTTCAGTGTGACCGGGAAACTGATGTTCGAAAAAGGCAGTTTATTTTTATTCAAATCCCAGACATCATATTCACCATTCAATGCTCCCGAATTTACGCTATTCAAAGTTGTTGAATAAAAAGACGAAGCATCGTCAGCAGTGATATAGTCATCAATAAGCAGAAATTTACCCGTTGGTTTCTTTACGTACCAGTTTGTGGAAGATGACGGGAGAGAAATAAATTCACTCTTTGCGCCGGAGATATCTTCTGCCTGGACAAAGAACTTATTGAAATCATTGTATTTAAGGCCTCGTAGCTGAACCGAAAACACATTCGATTCTGATCCGTCAATAAGAATATCCATCAGAGGTTCTGCTGCGTTCAGATCGTTGATCCTGAGTGTAATAAGCCTGATATTACCACCGATTACTACCCTGTCAGCAGGATCTGAAGTATCGTTAAGACATATTGTGATCTTACTTATGGTTGCGTCTCCGTCAATATCAGAAGCATTCCAGGCGAAAGTCATAACCGGGAAGGAAGTATCTGGTAAAACTGTCAGCGTATTCCAGGATATCACAGGTGATGAGTTTTTTATCGGTACGTCAAGTTTAGCAGGAGTTGGATCAACATCTCCAATATCATAATACTTTTCACCATTATCCCAGATACCATTACCATTGTTATCAATAAAGGGTTCAGGCCCAAAATCAATTCCGTTCCTGAGCACCTTGTTATCATAGGTTCCGTTACCGCTGTTATCACAAGCGATTACCTGAAACGGATAAGTGGTGTCACTGGCACCGATTTGCAAAGCAAAAAGGCTGTCATTTCTGGTGGTGAATCCCCAGTTCGTATTATCCCATGATATGTAATAACCAATGACAAGTCCGTCAGGATCATCTCCCCACCAATGCATCTGAAGTTTACTCGGCTGCTGGGATATAGTTGTATCCGGTACGAGGAATAATCCCGTATCCGGAGGAAGATTGGACACGGGATTATCAACAAGCTCGTCAGTGCAGGATATTATTGTAGCTGATATCAGAGCTACCGCTAAAAAGCGGATTAAATACGATTTCAATTTTTTCCTACTTTAATAAGAGTATCTTTTTGGTTAATGTCACATCCACACCACTCAGTCTGACAATATACATTCCTGAAGTATACGCGGAGGCGTCAAAAATAATTTTATAATTTCCGGGATTAGAGTAACCGTTAAACAGTTCCGCTACCCTGCTACCCAGTATATCAAATACTTCAACTTTAATATTCCCGGCTTTGGGAACACTAAAGCTTATTGTAGTGGATGGATTAAACGGATTTGGATAGTTCTGGTTCAAAACGTACTGTTCAGGGACTAATTCATTATTACCCTGAATATCTGAAACGTATCCGGTAAAATCATCAGCCTTTCTTGGGGCCAATTTGTAATTACTGAATGAATAATACAGGATACCGGAGAGACTGCTAAAACTGTCACCCTGTTTTACCTGAGTAAATCCTGGCATTCCAATCATAAGCGAATCCCACGTATTATGGTAGTTATGGTTACCATCCTGTAGTTCAACACGTGTATTTATATTGGATGTATCAGCGATAAAAATCTCACCGAAATTGTTTACAGTGCCCGAATTTCCGTCAGCATTATCATCAGTTACAACAACATTCGAATATTTAATTATCATACTCTCATATTTTTCAGCAGCGATCGTTCCGTTTGAAACTACACCTATCTCCCTGGTTGTCAGTTCAACAGCCGCAGGAAGAGGATTGTTACTGGAGTTTACGATCAAAGAAGTAATTGAATCAATACGGGTAACATCAAAACTTTCCATCACTTTGCCGGACAGAGTAATATTTTGTCCTTTTACAAGATCCAGAGTGGTAATCCCATTAATTTGAATACCAGACCAAGGACCATTTCCATCCTGCATGTAAACTCTTAGAGGAGTAGAACCAAGGCCCGGGAGATCGGATGTATCAGCAGTAACAATACCGGATAATGATACTCTCATATTATTGTATCCGCTAAAACCACTTCCAAAGGGACTGTACTGAATATCTGAAATCCTGAGAGGCCTGTTAAGAACAAAATAGTGATAACGGCTACGTGTGGTATCCTGAGGATTAACAGAATTTCTGTTTTCATTATCCTGAGCAACAATATAATAATCAACAAAAGAAGAATCGCCTGAAAGGGCGGGTATAGTTCCAACGAATGTTGTGCTGTCAGAAGGCAGTTTTGTCATGTTAACTTCGAAATACTGGTTCATATTAACCCGGTATTTGAGTTTTGCTGAAGTAACAAAACCATCGAAATCAACTATCCTTGCTGAAACCTGAACAGCCTGTCCTGGGGAAATAACCGGCAAATCACGGGTAATGCTGGAAATGCTCGGCGGAGCAGCTGCGGTAACGATGTCACCGGGATAAAGGGGTGTTATATAATAGCCATCAGTTCGTGTTGAGATCGCGCCTCTGATATGACTTAGAAAGGAACCATCAAGTGGCGGCTCATAGGTAGTAAGGCCTGTAAGCCTGTGTCCCCTCTTAGTGAAGTAACCTGATTGATCGTACATGAACATTGAATTGCCCTGTCCGTCATTTATCTTAAAGGTACCTGAACTGGTATTACGATCAGTCGTGAATACATTCCTTATCACAACATACATCCCCTCATATTTTTCAGCGCCAATTTTATTAACACCGTTTTCCATAAAATCAGTAAGGCTCAGTTCAATTGGATCCGGTCTTTTGGGTAAAACCTCAACAACGTTTACCGGTGTAATAGGATTAATCAGCATCTCGAATTGCGTAGTCTGGAAATATTCTGTAACTTTGCCCGTAAATTCAACTACCTGGGCAGTATCAATCAGGTCAAAAAAAGTACCCTGGCTTGCAATGGTAGTGTCGGTCTGCAGAAGCGCGATACCATTCCACGGCTGCCCGTTTTTATCCTGAGTATAGATATGCCATCTTGATCCTGCCCATACAATTGGTCGGCGGTCAGTTGAAGCATTAACGACAGGTGCGACTAATACAACTCCTCGAACACGGACTGTATCTCCATTTAATGGTGATGGCGGCCCGCCGAGAGTAACGAGTAGAGAATCAGGGACGAACTGGATATCATACATCGATACCAGAGGATAAGTCTGCGCGTAAGTGATAAACTGCCAGACAAAAACTATAACAAGTAGTTTTAAGAACTTCATTTTTTCTCCGAAGATTTATTTTATTTAATTACCAAAAATTTTCCGGTTTTGATTTTACCGGTTTCTAAATTTTTTACTGTAAACAGATATAATCCGGTAGCAATAGCCTGATCATTATCCGTTATAAGATCCCAGGCTTGTTCTCCACCTGACAACTGTTGTTTGCCGTCAGTAGCGTAATTCTGGAACCATCTTAAATCAGAACCGTTATTGTCCCGGTCATGATTTATTTTCTTAACAATGTCCCCTGACAAAGTGTAAATATAAATATCACACTTCTCAGGAAGATTATAAAAGTACAGTTTTCTCAATCGTTCCGAACTTCCGTCCCAATACGCGTTTCCGTAGTAAGGATTCGGGTATACGCCTATCTCTATGTTTTCATCATTTGTGGAGGGAGTTCCGGGAACTATCCTGACGATATTAGTCAGAGACGAAGACTCAAGGCTCTCAATGTTGTTCTCTTCATCTTTTTTATCAAAAGCTGATACGCTGAATAAATATTGCCAACCATTAAGCAGGTTGTCAATCTCCATTTTATAAAAATATTTTGTAGTGTCGCCGTCGAATGTTGCAGGCGCATTAAGTGATATTGCAGAAAAACCGGTATTAAAACCGGTATTATTTGCAAGGCTGTCAAATTCCGCAAATTTAATGAGAGAGGACTGAATATTCTGGGCTTCGGTCAGATCAAATCCGGTATTAGTTCTGTATACACGGTACCCTTCAAAGTCTTTTTTCCCTGAAATCGGATCAACTGAACTTTCAGAAGATTTATCCCAATAGAGTGTCACCTTCCTGTCCTCTGCAATAGCCTTAACTTTTGGAATGCTGGGAGGAGTGGGGAGAATATACCTTGTAATAGTCCCATTGCCGTCAGCGTCCTCACCTGGATCAAGAATTCCGTTCCGGTTCCTATCCTCACCGTGATACGCTCGCAATGCCCATTCCGCGTTAGCATAAAGATTCTTTTTCTGTTCATCTGTATCTAGCGCGGCCGGATCGTTGCCGAACTTTTTAGCTGCAACTATCGCAAAAACCACATTCATAGAGTCGCCCGGTGCTAACTTTGAAAATGAACCTGCCGAGATCATAATCGACCTGTTCGAGGGTTGCTTAAGCGAACTAGGGTTAATATTAAAATTGTAACGGTTTGAACCTCCAAAATAGCCCTGAAGTTTACTGTATCTGCTGATATCATCCTGCGGTGCAAAGAAATTCGGATCCGAAGTATTCCTGAACTGCCAGGAAACAAAGTTGACAGAATCATAACTTCTGTCAGCTCCAAGAAATTGGAACCCAATATAACTATCGGTCAATCCGATATCACCGGTAGCATCAAATTCATACGCGATGAAAAGCGAATCAAAATAGCCGTTTCCTCCCCTGCTGTAAAAAGTTGATCCACCCGGAGGGGTAACTTTCGTATTCCTGACAACAGCATCAGTCCACAATCCGATATAAATGCTGTCAATATATTTATTGGAGATATTCTTTACCCAATAATTCATTATTACAAAAAAATTGGCGAAAGGAAAATTCCATGCATAAGATTCTTGTCTGACCTTCAATCCAAGGGGCGAATGGTTTTCGATTAATTCACCGTTCGAGAGGTATTTATTTGTGTCAAGATACTCGGCAATAAAATCCTGATGTGATACCGCCAATGGCGAGAAAAATTTCGAAGTTAATAAAGATGAACGTTCAACAACCAGGCTTCCGGGATCATTTGTCCATTCGAACCCACCGCCCCTGGCAGAAACGGAGGCTGCATCCACAGCACCGGTTGTCACAAAAGGTCCGGACTTGTTCGCACCGGTGATATCAGTACTTGTAAATGCTCCTATATAAAGTCCGCCATCAAAAATATGTTCAATACCGCTGCCAAGGGGATACTCGCCGGAAGGCTGTTGCGGCCATTTACTAAATCCATGTCCATATGTCCCAAAATTAGTGAGCGTAATACCGATATTCCCAACGTTGGTGTATTTCGTATTATCGTCATCTGAAGATTTTTGGAGCTGTACCTGAGGGATCGAGAACGAGAAAGGTAAAAGCAAAAATAAAGTTGTATAAATAAATTTCATTAAATAATCACTGTGTTTGTTCAATAATAACTAAGCGTGCCTGCTGATCGGCGTGATAACTGCTGCGAACAAGAGGGCTGGATTCCACTACAGCAAATCCTTTTTTCAATCCTTCTTCTTTGAACATTTGAAATTCTTCCAGTGTCACAAACCGTGAAACCGGAAGATGCATTTTAGTAGGTTGTAAATACTGACCGATTGTAAGAATATCACATCCGTAAAATAATAAATCATCCATTAATGATAGCACCTGATCGTTGGTTTCACCAATCCCAACCATAATACCGCTTTTCGTTTTGAGCCCCCTGTTTTTAAACCATCTTATCAGTTCGAGGCTTCGTTCATATTTTGCCTGAGGCCTGACAACATGATAAAGACCGGGTACAGTCTCAAGATTATGATTGAGAATATCGGGAGGATTTTCCATTATCAATTCATAAGCATCCTCCACACCCCGAAAATCAGGAATCAGAATCTCAACCGTACACCCGGGTACCTTTTCCTTTATGAGCCGTACCGTTTCTGCGAAAATAAAAGCCCCGCCATCGTGCAGTTCATCCCGGTTAACCGAAGTAATGACAACGTGTCTCAACTGCAATTCTTTGACAGCAACAGACACACGGCGTGGTTCATCCATATCAAGTTCATTCGGCATTCCAACCTTTACGCTGCAAAAACCGCAACTACGTGTACAGGTGTCTCCAAGGATCATGAAAGTAGCGGTCTTGTGATTCCAGCATTCCGCAATATTTGGACATCTTGCTTCTTCGCAAACGGTATTTAATTTACTCGTTTTGACCAGCTGTTTAAGTTTTTGATAGTGTTCTCCGCCAGGTAATTTAATTTTCAGCCAGTCGGGCCTTTTACCCAGGTCCCCCCTCTGGTTCTCAATTATGTCTTTAACTTTTCTCTGATACTGATTAATCATATAAAAAATAAGTATATCCTATGTATCAGAATGTTAAATTATCATTAAAATTTTCGAGCTTATCCTTGATTGATTTCAGGAATAAGCCACCTAACATACCATCCACTAATCTATGATCATGTGAAAGGGTCAAATACATCATTGGTTTAATCGCTATCATATCATTTCCATCCACCTCAATTACCACCGGACGTTTCACCACGGCACCAACTCCCAGAATGGCAACTTCAGGCTGGTTAATTATCGGGGTTCCGAACAATGTACCAAAGACTCCATAGTTCGTGATGGTGAATGTTCCACCCATAATATCATCCGGAGTAAGCTTCTTATTCCTGGATTTTTCGGCAATTTCACCGATTGACCGGGCTAATCCAAGGAGATTCTTTTCGTGTGCATTCTTTACGTTTGGAACAATAAGACCATTTGATTCAAGAGCTACCGCAATGCCGAGATTTATAAACCTTTTCTGGAGTATTGAATTAGAGCCCGAGTCAATAGTCGAATTAACAAGAGGATGTTCTTTAAGAGCAATAACACTGGCGTGAGCGATGAATGACAGGTAAGTAAGCTTAATACCATCATTTTTTAGTAAATGATCCTTATGCTTATCCATATAATTCCGTACTTTGGTCATATCAATCTCTACCATGGCAGTTACGTGCACAGAAGTATCCCTGCTGTTAACCATGTGCTTCATTATTTTTGTACGGATATTATCCATCGGCACACGATGAATCTGGCCTGATATATTACTTACCTCTGCACCCGAAGGTGATTTGATTATCTGAGGTTTTTCCACAAGTCTCGCGGCAACGGGTTGCTCAGCTGAAACAACCGTACCGCTTTTACGCAGATCAAGATACTTAAGAATATCGTTCTTGGTGACTCTCCCATTTAATCCTGTTCCCTGAATTCTGTCCAATTCCGGGAAAGTAACATTTTCTTTCCGTGCGATATTCAATACCAGCGGTGAGTAAAATTTGTCAGAAAAACTCTGGCTAGCAGGTGTACTAACAAGAACCGTTTTTTCACGTTCCGCTAATGCATTAGAAGCGATTATATCGTGTACAGTTGTGGGTTCAGCTTTAGTAATCGGAGCCACAGGATGAACATCTGCTACTGATATTCTGGCAACAATATGGCCAACTGGAACAGTCTCCTGTTCCCGTACAAGAATCTCATTAACTACTCCCTGTGCAGGCGAGGGAACCTCGGTATCAACCTTATCGGTGCTTATCTCAAATAAAGTCTCGTCCTTTTTTATAGTTTCACCTGGCTTCTTATACCACTTAATCACTGTTCCCTCCATAACCGACTCTCCCATTTTCGGCATTGCGACATCAACCAGTGACGATGCATTACCTGATGGAATCGCAGGGGTTTCAATTATTTCTGTTGGTTTTTCAGTTACCACCGGTTCAAATTGTTTGGTATCGGTATCGGAACTGAATTTCGCGGTATCAATTACTGCGACTACTTTTCCAACTTCAATAGTGTCACCTTCTTTGTAGAGCAACTGCACCACGACTCCCTCAGCCTGTGATGGTATTTCAGTATCAACCTTATCCGTGCTGATCTCGAAAAGAATTTCATCTTTCTTGATCGGATCACCCGGCTGTTTGTGCCATTTAATAATTGTTCCTTCAGTGACACTCTCACCCATTTTGGGCATAACAATATCTATTTTCATATAAGTTCCTTAAATTCTTTGCGCAGATTAATATTGAGCCAATTCTTTGATTCCTTTATAAACAACCTCCCGGGACGGTAATATCGCGTTCTCAAGTATCGGGCTATAAGGAATATGCGCATCCTGGGCAGCAATTCTTTTAACGGGAGCATCAAGAAACCGGAAGCAGTTATCAGCGATCCGCGCTGCAACTTCGGCCCCAAATCCACCCGTAAGAGTATCTTCATGAAGAACAATCACTTTATTCGTTTTCTGAACGGAAGAGTAGATTAATTCTTCATCAAGAGGAATAATTGTTCTGAGGTCGACAACCTCAACTGATACTCCCTCATCTTCAAGCCTTTTCGCCGCAAATACAGCATCCCAGACTGAAGCACCATAAGTTACGACTGTGATATCTGTTCCCTCCCTGACCACTTTACCTCGACCGAATGGTAAGAGATAATCTTTACCTGGCTCCGTTGATATAGCATAGCTTTGGCGGTACAAACCTTTATGTTCGCAAAAAAGAACCGGATCATTTATCCTGATTGCTGTCCTGAGTAATCCTTTGGCGTCTGCCGCATTGGAAGGAAATGCGATATAAATTCCTGGTACATGGGCAAATATTGATTCAATATTCTGACTGTGGTACAATCCTCCGTGTATATACCCTCCAACCGCTACACGAGTGACCACGGGTGAAGCCCAAGCATTCTTTGACCTGTACCTGATAGTTGCAAGCTCATCCTTCATTTGCATAAAAGCGGGCCAAATATAATCGCCGAATTGGATCTCTACAACAGGTTTTAGACCGGCTAAGGACATACCAATAGCAACCCCCATTATGCTTGCCTCAGCAAGGGGTGAATTGAATACCCGTTCATCTCCGAACTTTGTAGATAATCCCTTAGTCGCGGTAAAAACTCCGCCTTTATTGTCTGCAATATCCTCACCAAAAACATAAATATCTGGATTTCGTTCAAGTTCTTCGTGCAGGCAGTGATTGATTGCATCGACCATAACGATATTACTGCCGGTTGTCTCTTCCTGTTCATACTCAAAAGACTCCTTGAAACCGCTTTCATCATATACATACCGGCTGGCCTCGCCCGGAAGCGGATCCGGGGCTTGTGTCGCAAATTCAACTGCTTTATCAATATCACTCTGCACTTTAGCAAGTACATCGTTTAATTCTTTCTCGGTTGCAAGTTCATTCTCCAGAACCTGTCTTCTGAATTTGTCAATCGGACATTTTTTGAGATCTTCCTCTATTTCACTATGATCGCGATATTTCTTCTGATCGTCTGAGGAAGAATGTGACTGGAGCCTTACCACGTCGGATTCAATAAGTACCGGACCTTTACCGCTACGGAGGTAATTAAAGGCATCCCTGGCAGTAATATAAGATTCAATAAAATCTGTTCCATCTATTTTCATCCGGAGAAGGTTGTGGTAACCTTTCATCATCTCGGAAATAGAGTGCCCTTCCCCGCCGGATTGTTTCCAAACAGGAACAGAGATAGCATACTTATTATTTTCAATGTGGAATAAAACCGGCAGTTTTTCTCTGCTAGCCCAGTTCACAGCCTCGTGGAACTCACCCTGGCTTGTGGTTCCTTCACCAGAACTTACATATGATACACTGTTAATTCCTTTTTTAACAGAAGCTAACGCTGTACCGACTGCCTGTAAAAACTGAGTACCTGTAGGACTTGACTGTGATGGTAATTTAAAATTCCTGTTTGTGCCCCAATGACACGGTAATTGCCTGCCGCCACCGGATGGGTCATCATCCTTAGCCAGACACTGAAGAAAAAAGTCACCCGCAGTATAACCCAGGCAAAGGATAAAAGTCAAATCCCTGTAATAGGGGAAACTCCAGTCTTTAGCCGGATCCATCATTATACCAAGTGCGGCCTGTACTGCTTCATGTCCTGAGCAGGCGATGTGAAAAAAAGTCTTTCCCTGCTTAAGTAAAGTCATGGCTTTATTGTCGATCTGTCTGGAAAGATTCATAAGGTAATAAATACGCAGAAGCTCTTCTTTTGGTAAGTCCACAACAATACCGTTTTTGGAGAGCATCTTCTTATTCTTTTCTTTTTTATCAACCTTTTCCAGCAGGTCTGAGCTTTCTTTTTTTGGCATTAATATCTCAATTAACTTTACTGAATAAATTTTCTTTGATATCGGTCGGGGAAGTTTTAACAACTCCAGTATGCCCGAATATGTTAATAAAATGTCTGAGCAGCTTTGATTTCACTTCATTTATTTCAATTGGTTTACACAGTTCTGCTTCAAGCGATGTAACTGATTTATCGGTAATCCCACAAGGAATAATACCGTTGAATTTCTTTAGTTCGGTATTTACGTTAAAAGCAAATCCGTGCATTGTTATCCAGGATGAAATTTTAATTCCAATAGCGGCAATTTTCCTGTCCTGAATCCAGACCCCCGTATATTTGGGATTTCTTCCACACTCAAGTCCGTATTCGCTTGCCGTACTGATGATCAACTCTTCAAGAGCACGGAGATATTTGTGAGAGTCTTTTTGCCACAGATTAAGATCAATAATAGGATATCCTACCACCTGACCGGGACCATGATATGTTATATCCCCCCCTCTGTCAATCTCGAAAATATTTATTCCTTCTGCACGAAGCTCATCTTCGCTTGATAGAAGGTTATCTTTTGATGCAACTTTACCAAGCGTATAAGTGTGAGGATGTTCTAATAATAACACTACATCCGGGATAAGACCTTGCTTTCTTGCCAGGAACAGTTGCTTCTGAAGTTCCCATGCTTCAGCATAAGGCAACAAACCGCAGTCGCAATACCACAGTTCTTTCTTAGATGTGAATTGATTCACCATAGGCGTTGGCAGCAGCTTCCATTATTGATTCCGACAGCGTCGGGTGTGCGTGTACTGTCTTGATAATAGATTCAGGAGTCGCTTCCAACGCTCTGGCAAGTCCGAGTTCAGCTATCATTTCTGTCGCTTCAGATCCAATGATGTGAGCGCCTAATAATTCACCGTACTTAGCATCAAAAATTAGCTTTACAAAGCCTTCCCTCTCTCCGATGGCGAAAGCTTTTCCACTCGCCATAAACGGAAACTTACCGATTTTTAGTTCATATCCGGCTGCTCTGGCTTTTTCCTCAGTCATACCCACTGAAGCAACCTGTGGCTGACAATATGTACAACCGGGGATGTTCTCATAATCGACAGGGACAGTGTGCAATCCCTTTATTCCTTCAACGCAGGCGATTCCTTCAGCAGAAGCAACGTGTGCCAGCCAGGGCGGACCGATAACATCCCCTATCGCGTAAATATTAGATATGTTCGTTTGGAAGCTCTTTTTGTCAACTTTTATATGATTCTTAAAAATCTCAATACCCAGACTTTCCAAACCAATGTTTTCAATGTTCCCTACAACGCCAATTGCACTAAGTACTTTATCAGCCCTGATCTCAAACGTTTTAGAATCTTTAGAAACGGTAACAGTCACTGTATCCCCATCCACTTTCGCAGACTGTACAGTAGCTGAAGTGTGTATTTCTATTCCGCGCTTTTTGAAGTTTTTCTCAAGTGTCTGACTTACTTCCTTGTCTTCAATCGGGAGGATATTTTCCATCATCTCAATTATGTACACTTTTGTGCCAAGAACAGAATAGAAATATGCAAATTCAATACCGATTGCCCCGGCACCAACGATAACAAGAGATTTTGGTTGCTCTTTAAGGCTCATAGCCTCGGTGCTGGTTATGATATAAGTGTGATCAACAGGGATCTGGGGTACACTTCGGGGACGTGCCCCTGTTGCAATTATAATATTTTTGGCCTTGACGCACTCGATCTTTCCTTCCTGCGTCTTTACTTCAATGGTGTTTTTATCTGTGAGAGTTCCATAGCCTCTGAGTCGGTCTATTTTGTTCTTTTTGACCAGCATTTCGACGTTTTTCGTAATTCTCTCAGAGATGTCCCTGCTCCGCCTGATAATCTTACTAAAATCAAATGATAACCCTTCTATCTTAAGACCAAAATCCTGATGATGATTTTTGATATCATCATACATTTCCGCGTTCTTAAGTAGCGATTTCGTTGGAATACACCCCCAATTCAGGCAAATTCCGCCTAAATTGTCCTTATCAATTACTAATGTTTTAAAACCAAGCTGACCGGCACGTATTGCTGCAACGTATCCGCCGGGCCCTCCTCCGAGGATAGCTATATCATATTCTTTAATCATTAAAACCTAAAAAAAATTATTAAAATATACTCAACAAAAACGTAATATAAAATGACATATTTGAAGCAAAAACCCATAACAAAATGGTTCAAAAGCTATCTTTAAGTTCATAAAATATATCCAGAGATTCCGGATTAAGAAGCGCCTCTTTGTTATCTATACCCATGCCGTTAAGAATCCTGGAAACGGCCAATTCTACCTTTTTCCCATTCAGAGTACGGGGTATATCGCTGACAGCAACAATAGCACCGGGGACGTGTCTTGGGGAGGCTTTCGCCTTTATTTCATTCTTTAAAGTAGCTATCAGTTTTTCGTTCAGCACTGCTCCCACTTGAAGAACCACAAAGAGTACAACCTGAACATCATTATCTTTGTTCCTTCCTACGACTAAAGAGTCAGCAATTTCCGGTATATTCTCAACCACGCGGTAAATTTCAGACGTCCCAATTCTTACGCCCCCTGGATTTAATGTAGCATCTGACCTGCCATAAACGATGATCTCACCCTCCTCATTGATTGATATAAAATCGCCATGTCTCCAGATACCGGGATATTTATCAAAATAGGATTTTCTATATTTATCATTGCCCGCATCGTCCCAAAAATAGACAGGCATCGAAGGGGCCGGCTTGGTACAGACCAATTCACCGGCCTGATTAATAACTGATTCTCCATTTTCATCCAGAGCACTAACTGCCATACCTAATCCGCGGCACTGAATATAACCAGATCTTACGGGCAGCACGGGAGCACCTAACATAAAACACGAAATAATATCCGTGCCGCCTGAAATTGAGGAAAGTTGAATGTCACTTTTTATGTTCTCATAAACCCACTTAAAGTTTTCCGGTGAAAGTGGTGAACCCGTGGAAAGCACACAACGTAAACGTGAGAGATCGTGTTTTTTCGCAGGATGATAGCCAAGTTTTTCGAGTCCGGATAGGTATCTCGGACTTGTGCCAAACACCGTTATTCCTGCTTCTTCACAAATCCTCCAGAGAAGTCCCGGAGAGGGAAAGAAAGGATTACCATCGAATAATACTATCGTTGCACCGGTGTGCAGAGAACTGACAAGCCAGTTCCACATCATCCAGCCGCAAGTAGTATAGTAAAAAATTACATCGCCGGAAGTTAAATCCGTATGCAATGTATGTTCTTTATAGTGCTGAAGCAGTGTTCCTCCTGCTCCATGCACTATACATTTTGGTTTACCGGTTGTACCTGAAGAATACATAATATAGACCGGATGACTGAACCCAAATTTTTCGAAGGTGCTTATCTCATCTGGCGTGGAGATAAGGAGGTCCGGAAAATAGTGGCAGTTAACATCCGCGCCACCAGTATAATTTTCAAAGTCAGGTTCTTCATCCGTAATCAGCACCAGATCTGTGAGTGAATTAATATTTTGAGCAATACTGCGTATTTTTTCACTGCAGTCAACCATTTTTCCGTTGTACTGATAAGAATCCGTAACAAAAAGAACCTTTGGAGCTATCTGGGTAAATCTGTCAAGAACCCCCTGCACACCAAAGTCACTTGAACTGGAAGACCAAATGGCGCCAATAGAAGTTGCGGCAAGCATTGCGATAACAGATTCAGTCGTATTTGAAACATATCCGCAAACGCGATCACCCTTCCTGACTCCCCGTGTCTTAAGCCAGATGGCAACGGCTTTTACTTTAAGTCTTAACTCATTGAAGGATGTCCTGGAGGCAATCCCCTTCTCAGTGGCGGAAATGATTGCTGTTTTATCGGAATTAACACGGAGAAGGTTTTCGGCAAAATTTAGTTCAAGATTTGGAAACCACTTTACGCCTGGCATTTCATCACCCTCGCGGACATTATTCAAATCACCTTCATAACGAATCGTGGAAAACTGAATAAGAAGACGCCAAAAGTCATCTCTCTTAGTAATTGACCACTCGTATAATTCAGAATAATCCCTTAACGCCAAACCCATTTGTCCATTGACATACCCCATAAACCTGTAAATATTGGTTTTCTCAAGGCTGTTAGGATTCGGAGTCCATAAAATTTCACCTGACATATTATACTTTCACCAGTGAGCAATTGTTAAAATAACGGCAGCTTCATAAATTTTATTCAAAGCGAGATAGCGCTTTGCTGTTTTGTACAATAATTCTCTGCGGCTGCCATCTCCTGAATTAATTATCGCAGGAATCGCTTCTTCAAATTTTTCACTTATTACAAGCGAATTCAATTCTTCAATCGATCTACTCTTCATCCGGGGCGACAGATTTTCATAAAAACTATTCAATTCTTCGATGGTCGGGAGTGATTCAAGGTGGCATAACTTACCCAGTTCATTCGCCGTTAATAATTCTGAATTCTTCCAGTCAAGCGGCAGTGCTTTATAACCGATTCCTGTCTTGCCCGCAGGTTTAGGTATCTCAAATACTGAATCGCCATTGGCCCTGCAGTAATATTCTCCCGACATTCGAGCTACCAAATCGATTTTATACGGTGAAATGATCCCATGCTCAAACAATTCTTCATTGGTATGTATTAATAGCACACGGCAAATAATCAAATTCCCCGAAGCTTTTCCATCTCCGAGATTTAGAATCTGTTCAACACGGCACTCCATTTGAAATGGTGACTCCAAGACCCGGGGCGGTCTTACCATCACCGATTCCACAGGTGTTAATCCGGACTCCTGGAACTCATCAATCTCAGGTGAGAATTCGGTTGAAGCAAAACTTATTTGTTCCACCATAGAAAAATTTACTGAATTGACGACACATTCTTTAGTTTCCGCAATATTAATGTAGGTATCCTTCAGGCTAGCGTCTTTTCCCCTGCGAGCCGGGGAAAAAGCAACATACGGCGGATTAGCTCCAAATACATTAAAGAATGAAAAAGGTGAAAGATTCCGTATACCATCAGCAGAGACAGAAGAAACGAGAGCAATCGGCCGCGGGCCGACGCCACCCAGCAACAACCTGTGCACCTCAGGTACTTTTAATTTTTCGGGGTCAAATGTAATCATATGAAATATTATAAATCATTTTTTATTTTTCGGAATTAATTTATTGATATAGACCAAATTTTGAAACTAATTTTTAATTTTCATCAGTCAGCGCTGATACCTTACCAAAAATCAGGAAACTCAATCAAAGTGCTGCTGATCACTACACGTAAAAATAAATATTGGACAATCCCAAAAGGTTTCGTTGATCCTAATCTTTCTCCTTTCGAGTCAGCAAGGAAAGAAGCGTTTGAAGAGGCAGGGATCTCACAGTGCAAGGGAGAAAAACTGATCAGCCAGATAACTCTTCATAAGAAGATCGGATTGTGTTACCTGGAGATATTTGCTTCGCAGGTGGTAACAATGGTTGATATCTATCCTGAAAGCAGCTATCGTGAACGTGATTGGTTCAAACTGGATGATGCTGTCGGACTTATTAAGAACCGGGAAATAGCTGATAAAGTAAAACTGCTCCCACAGTACATTTAATCATCGACTGTATCAAAAATCCCCGCAAGCACTTTCCTGATAACTTCGTAATCATATCCCTTCGACAGCAAAAAATTGTAAAGATTACTTTTTTTTGTTTTTACGTCTTTATTCTGATAAGAGTAGGAAGACAACTTCTTTTCAGCAATTTTTCGTATATCACTGATATTCTCTTCATCATCAGGAAACAATACACGTATTTCATCAATGATCTTTCGATCAATCCCCTTCATTCTGAGGTCGTGCAGAATTTTTCTTTTAGAGTCTTTACCCCGGTTTAACCTGTCATTATAAAAAAGAATGGAAAATTCTTTATCATTTAATAATCCGGAATCGATAAATGACTGAAGGACCTCGGTAACAAGGTCCTTCTCAAATTTTTTCTGAATAAGCTTAAGTTTAAGTTCTTCCCTGCCGTGTGGACGTCTGGATAGCAGTAATAGTGCTCTTTCCTTAATTCTCACTTTTTTGTCAAGCAGCAACAACTCCGAGAAGAGTTCGGAATCTATATCATCCCCTTTCCTTATCGCTTTTTCATAAATCACGATTTTGGAGACTCTTAATTTTTGGCCTCCGGAAAAGATTATTTCGGCACTTTCCTGCCCCCTTGAAACAATTCTTTCAATCGTCACTTTTAATTCTTAGTCGTTTTCTTCTCTTTGACGGAAGTAGCAGTGCTTTCGCTTTTCTCATCCAGTTTGGGAATGAAACCCAGTTTTGTTTTTACTTCCAGAGTTAAAGTATCAAAAAGAACCTTGGATTCAATAAGCTTTGCACGGAATTGCTCTCTTCCCTGAAATCTGTCTTCACCATATGTAAACCAGGCACCGCTCTTTTTAACTATGTTGTGGTTCACTGCCAGGTCAAGAATATCTCCGGACTTACTAATCCCTTCGTTATAGAGAATATCAAACTCAACTTCCTTAAAGGGAGGAGCAACCTTACTCTTTACGATCTTAACTTTTGTTCTGTTACCAATAACATCATTACCCTCTTTGATCTGAGCAATCCTGCGAATATCAATTCTGAGCGACGCGTAAAACTTCAGTGCATTACCGCCCGTGGTTGTTTCGGGATTTCCGAAAACCACACCAATTTTAC
Organism: Ignavibacteriaceae bacterium; assembly: GCA_013360295.1. GTDB lineage: Bacteria > Bacteroidota > Ignavibacteria > Ignavibacteriales > Ignavibacteriaceae > JABWCL01. The sequence goes on from JABWCL010000009.1 coordinate 32,450, forward strand.
TGCGCAGCTGATTCGTAAATATTACAGAAGTCTTGGACTTTGCTATGGCAGCAGTGAGTTTCCTGAGTGCCTGCGACATCAATCTTGCCTGAACAGCCATATGTGCATCTCCCATTTCGCCTTCGATCTCAGCCCTCGGCACTAACGCTGCTACCGAGTCGACCACTATAACATCAAGCGCATTGCTTCTAACCAATGTATCGGTTATTTCAAGTGCCTGCTCACCAAAATCCGGCTGGGAGAGGAGAAGATTCGAAACATCAACACCCAGTCTCTTTGCGTATTGAACGTCAAGTGCGTGTTCAGCATCAATAAATGCAGCAAGTCCGCCTGTTTTTTGTGCTTCAGAAATCACGTGTAAGCATAAAGTTGTTTTTCCGGAGGATTCGGGTCCATATATTTCCGTGATTCTTCCCCGTGGAATTCCACCGATACCAAGTGCCCAATCAAGTGAAAGCGCCCCTGTTGGTATCGCTTCGACCGGATTGATTATTCCGTCACCTAATTTCATTATAGCGCCTTTTCCGTAATTTTTTTCTATCGCTAAAATGGTGTCTTCAAGAATTTTCATTTTCGATTCTTTTTCGCTGCTCATTTTATTCTTCCTAATTAAATATTTATTGTTGTAATTCTATTTCATTAACTTTGTTATAAACTGATCCGCTCTTTAGTAATGAACTCTCGTAGAGAACGAGTTTGTTAATCATAAACTCATTATCTCCCGGAACACGTTCAACGATTTTCGATATGAGAGAATGATCATAATAAGGTTTAATTCGTAAAACCGTAATATGCGGTGAAAACGGTCTGGTCTCTCTTTTGAATCCAATTGCAGAGAAATCCTTTTCTATCTTCTGAAGCAAGGGAATTATGTCTTCCTTTATTTCTAATCCCGCCCATAATATTTGCGGGGTATTTCCCCTGGAGAATATTCCAAATTTACTAATTTTTATATGAAATGGTTTAAAATAATATAGTGCATAAAATTTGCTTTTAATCAAAGGCAGCAATTCTTCCGCTGTGTCACCGAGAAATTTTAATGTCAGATGAAGTTTCTCCTCCCTTTCCCACTTTGGACGGAGACCTAGGCCACTTGAAAAATCACCAATCACCCCTGTTAGAAACTTCTTCGCTTCTGCGGGTAAATCAAGAGCGATGAAGAGCCTACGGTTCAAAACTTATCCCTAGCAATGCACGACGAAGTAATTCCAGTGCAGCCTGAGTAGCACGCTGTTTGTTTACTAACCGGTCATCTCCGAAATGAAATTCTTTTGAAAACACCTGGCCGGAGTCAGCATAGCCCACGTATACAGTTCCCACAGGTTTTTCGTTAGTCGCACCGGTGGGACCAAGTATCCCTGATATAGCTAACCCAATATCTGAGCCACTGATCGCTCGTATTCCCCTGGCCATCTCTTCAACAGTCTGTTTACTGACCGCGCCATATTCGAGCAATGTATCCTCATCAACATTTAATATTTCAACTTTAGCGGCATTGCTGTAGGCTACCACACCGCGTTCAAAATAATCGGAACTTCCGCTATGATTTGTAATTTCGTTGGCAATATTACCACCGGTGCAGGATTCAGCCACCGAGATTCTCAAATTTCTTTCTTTCAAAAGCCTGCCGACAACACCGCTCAGAGTCTCAGCATCCTTACCGTAAATGTATCTTCCTACCCTGCTTCTTATTTTTTGTTCGATTTCATTCAATCTGTCTGCCACCTCATTCTCCTCCTGACCGGATACGGTAATTCGTAATCGCACACCCAGATAATTTGGCAGGAATGCTAACTTGGCTCCCTCAAGAAGTTCATCGAGATTTCCAAGTTTTTCAAAAAGAGTTGATTCAGGAATTCCTGTTGTCAGGATGTTTGCTTGTTTGAGATAATGTGTATCATCACGCTTCAATTCCTTAAGTCCCGGAAGCACAAAATCTTCCATCATAGCCTTCATCTCTCTTGGGACTCCGGGCATTACAATAAAGACCTTATTTTCTTTATTTATCCAGTAACCCGGCGCCGTACCATTCATATTCCTTATTATCTGAGCACACTCTGGTACAAGAGCCTGATCCTCATTTAATTTTGTAACCGGTCGGTTAAATCGCGCAAACCGCTCTTTAATATCATTCAGGACCAATATGTTCAGTACTAGTGAAGTGTCAAAGAACGTGGCAACACAGTCCCTGGTAATATCATCGTGTGTTGGTCCAAGACCTCCTGTAACGATAATAATATCGTTATGAGAAAAAGCTGATCTGAAAGCCTCAAGAATATTAGAGTCGTTATCACCGACAATAGTAACCCGCCGGACCGTAATACTGGCCTCGGTCAGTTTTTCTCCTATCCATGAGGCATTCGTATTGATAACTTGCCCGATTAGAAGTTCATCGCCAATAGAAACAATTTCTGCAGTCATAATTATCCTAAAATTAAATTAATCTGTATATCAGATTCATTACGAGACAGGTATACAACCCGGAAACAATATCATCAATCATAATACCCATTCCGCCTGGTATATTTTCAAGTTTACCGGCAGGAAACGGTTTAATGATGTCAAGTATCCTCCAGAGAATAAAAGCGGCAGTGATCCAGTATACATTCAACGGTAAGAAAAGGTAGCTAATCCAGGTTCCTACAAACTCATCGAGAGTAAATTCAGAAGGATCTTTTCCATAAACCTTTTCGAATCTGTCTCCCATCGGGATCCCGACTAAAGTTGAAACCAGAATTGCCGGCAGGATGATATAGTAATTAGTGAAACCCGGAATTAAAAATATTCCGGTCGCAACAATACTTCCGAAAGTACCGGAAGCGAAAGGAATGAAACCAGTATATATTCCGCTCCCATAGATCTTCGAAAAAAAATCCAGTTTCATTCCTTTACCGCCTTAAGAATAAGGTCATAGTTTTGTTTAATGTACACATATCCGGAGTGAACCGTTATAATAGTTATCAGGAGCATTATATAATAAATAAAATGTTCGTTTAACATAAGAAAAGAAATGCTTTTAACGTTTTCACCGGAAAATTGGGAAACAGACAGAGTATAGAATACAAGGAGATAATAGAGAAAAATCATTTGAATAAAAGTCTTAACCTTTGCGTAAGTAGAAGTGGGGAAATTAAGATTTTTATAATCAACATACCCCCGGACTGTTGTTACAAAAAGATCGCGCAAAACGATTAACAGTACCATCCATAAGGGAATAATGTCCAATATGACAAAACATAGAAAAGCAGCGCTCGTAAGAATCTTATCAGCCATAGGATCCCAAAACTTTCCCCACGCGGTAATATAATTAAACTTACGTGCCAGCCATCCGTCATACCAGTCTGTTAAGGCGGCAACGATATAAATAACGATAGAAATCTCCAGATGATAATCCCCGTCTGCCAAAAAGAAATAGACGAAGACAGGAGTCAATATTATCCGTAGAACGGTTAATTGATTAGGGAGTAGCATGGTTCCCGGAAAACTTCTCTGAAAGATTCTTTAATAATGTATAGTCATAAATTCCGGTGGAATGTCCGTCTTTCCAGATGAGCGAAATGGCGTAACTGCCAACTGGCTGAATGCCAACAATGGTCTGCTGATCTTTAGTATAAATGGCAAAATAATTTTCACTCTGCGAATCTCTTTCTTCCATGCAAGTGGCGCAAGGACAGAATCTTCTTAATTCAGGGAGCGGCAATTCAGACGATGTTTCATCTTCCCACGTTATTAGTAATTTCTGCTGGCCTGCCAACTTGATTTTTTTAGGTTTCATTTTATAAGCCTTTCCCCTGTTAGAATTTCGAATGCCCGGATATACTTTTCGGAGGTTTTTTGAATGATTTCAGCGGGAATTACAGGAGGCGGAGGCTGTTTATTGAAACCAATATTTAAGAGGTAATCTCTTACGAATTGTTTATCAAAACTTTCTTGGGTTGATCCGGGGAGGTATTTATCCGCAGGCCAAAATCGTGATGAATCAGGAGTAAGAACCTCATCCGCAAGTATCAGTTTTCCATTTTCGTCTAAGCCAAATTCCAGTTTAGTGTCAGCGATTATAATTCCTTTAGTTGCGGAATACTCTGAGCACTTTGCGTAGATACTTTTACTTACTGCTGCAAGTTGGTCAAATAGTTCGGTTCCGATTAATTCGCGGCCTTTATCAATCTCGATGTTTTCGTCGTGTTTCCCTATCTCCGCCTTTGTAGAAGGTGTGAACAACGGGTTCTCAAGCTTACTGTTCTCAATTAATCCGTCAGGTAACTGAATACCGCAAATCCTGCCCGTCCGCTTGTAATCATTCCAACCGCTTCCCGAAATGTATCCCCTGATAATACACTCAAGGGGAATTATTTTCACTTTCCTTACGATCATTGATCTGTGTAATAATTGTTCCTCATATTTCCTGCAAAGTTCGGGATAGTGGTCGAAATCGTCGGTGATCAGGTGATTTTCCACTATTTCTGAAGTGAATCGCAGCCAGAACTTTGTGATCTGATTCAGGACAATTCCTTTAAACGGAATTGGATCGTTCATTACAACATCGAATGCGGATAACCTGTCAGTTGATATTATTAGAAAGCTGTCTCCCAGATCGTAGATGTCCCGCACTTTTCCGCGGGAGTGCAGTTTTAAATCAGGCAGATCGGTTTGGAATAAGGGTTTCATAATTAATAAATAAATTAAATTATAAGTTACCTAAATATCTAAAAACTGAGAAAAAAGTATTCAACATTTTTCCAAACCTAAAAAATTTTACGTCGGGGTATATCCATAAGACGGATAATTTGGTATGTTTAAAATCATTTAATAACAAATTTCTGATAAATCATGAAGATAACAGCACTTTTTGTAATTTTGTTTTTCTCGACTCTGGCATTTGCCTCCGGTGATACAACCTCAGCCTGGAAGAAGGACGGGGTGGCCGGAATAAATATCAGCCAGATCAGCCTTGACAACTGGTCCCAGGGAGGTGAAGACGCTCTCTCCTGGACATTCTTTACAAACATGAGTTTTGACTACCTCAGCAATAACTGGCTGCTGAAGAATAAGTTTAAATTAGCCTACGGAAGGACAAAACTTGGCGATGCCGATTACCGGACAAATGATAACGAAATCTATCTGGAAACTGTTCTTTCTTACAGCCTGGGATGGGCAGTTGATCCGTATTTCAGTAATACTATCAGGTCATCAGTCTCAAGCGGGTTTGATTATAAGAAAACACCATACCTTAAAACCGCTGATTTCTTCGACCCGGGTTATGTGAGCCAAAGTTTGGGTTTTACCTACCAAAAAATGGCCAATTTCAATTTCAGGCTCGGTTTCGGTTTCCAGGAAACATTCACATCGGAACAAACTTTCTACGCTGACGATCCTTCCACAGCTGAGGTCGAGAAATTTAAATTGGAAACAGGTATTGAATCTGTTTCAGAGGGGAAATATTCTTTTGAAGAAAATCTTCTATTTACTTCAAAGTTGAGGTTGTTCAGTACTTTCAAAGAGATTGATGTTTGGGATGTACGCTGGGATAATACGTTGACTGCAAAGGTCAGTAAGTACGTTAACGTTAATTTAAATATACTCGTCATCTACGAGAAAAAACAGACACCCAAGACTCAGTTGAAAGAGGCCCTTCAATTAGGAATAGTTTATAATTTATTTTAATTTTTAAAGGAAGTATTACTATGTCAATAATTAAAGAATTTAAAGAATTCATTTCCAAAGGAAATGTGTTCGATATGGCTGTGGGTATAATCATCGGCGCCGCATTCGGAAAAATTGTCAGTTCACTCGTTAATAATGTTTTTATGCCTCCGATCGGTTTATTACTTGGAGGAACTGATTTCAGTAAGTTCAATCTTGTGCTCAAAGAAGCTGTGGATGGCAAAGAACCCGTAATGCTGCAATACGGACTTTTTATAGGTACGACAGTGGAATTCCTGATCGTCAGCGCTGCGGTTTTCTCATTAATAAAAATAATTAATAAGTTCAAGCGCGAAGCTCAGCCGGCTCCTCCGCCTCCACCTAAGCAGGATCCACAGATTGTTCTGCTGACCGAAATAAGAGACCTCCTTAAGAAATAGTTTTCTCTTCTATCCAATCATAGATGGGATGCGAAACGAAGCATCCCATCTGCTAATTAAAAAAACGCTCTGACTTCTCCCCTGAAATTGTGGATAATCCTGCTTCCACCGAGCTTTCTGGCGTCGTACGCCGCAGTACTCTGCAGGTTTTGTGCAATCCGATAGTCCATATTAAACCTTGCGAAATAATTTTTCCCGGGTGAGTTACCACCTGTGAGTTCAAAAGGTATATTGTCATCGGTTTTATTTAAGAGAATTTCATTCCTCTCCAGCTCAGCTCTGATCCTCCCGATTCCTCCCAATGATATTATCATCCTGAACGTTTGCGCATTATTGTCCATAACAGTCGGTTTGTCCGGGAATATATCCTCATTTCTGCCGGTTTTCAAAAGTAACCCCACCTCAACGCTTCTAATCGGACGGTACGAAAGATCAAGCATGATATTATTTCCTTCAATCCTTCTGTTCCTGATCAGGTTCTTTACTGAATTAAGATGATCCGTGGAATTAATGAAGTCCGCCTGCATCGCAATCTCGGCAATCAATCTAAACCGGATTCGTAAAGATCTTTCCCGTAAGTAACCTCTCTCCGGTCCCGAACTAAACTGTGATAGACTGCGTCTCTGGTTGAATCTAACCCTGACGGAAAGTTCCGGATCGTCCTCATTTATAAATACATCTTTCTGAATAAACTGACTTCCCCTTATCGTCGTTGAATCGTTCAGCAAACTTCCCCGATCAAGCAGGTATATCTTATTACCGTTACGCTCTGATGAGTTTTCCTCAATCCGCAAAGTTATCTCCCCGGAAACAGGACTGAATATTCCGGATAACAAATCACTACCTTTCAGAAATTCTTTCAGAAGGTATTTATTTCTTAATCCGGTTTTAAGATCAATGTTCGGAATTAGTTCATCACCGGGTACCGTCAGGAGAACAAAATTTCCGTCATAATTAGCGGGCTCAAATTCAGATTCATCCCTGATTCCGTTATTATTCAAATCACCGACGTAACGATAATTGCCATTACCCGGGGTAACTTCAACAAAAACCCTCTCAAATCTTGAAGTTTTCTGAGTCGAAGCTTCATAGTAGATATCCCCCGTAAGAGAGCGGGCAAAAAGATTATAACGCAGGTAGTTCCGGATCAGAATGTTCTCGATATCAGAAAACCCCAAGAGACGGAACATGTCGCTATAATCCTTTTTTCTGATAGTGAAATTCAGGTCGGCGCTAATCTCACGAATATTGCGAGTTACGAATTTCAATTCAATTCCTCTTGAGAAGGATTCGCGTTGTAATTTACCCGAAAGGGGCAATTTATCTTCTCTAAAAATGTATCCCGTCGTAAATCCTATCACTGAATTCCTGAAAAAATCTATTCCCGGTGCTACCTCAATAAAGTTGAGACTGTTGTTCAGCAGTGAATCGGAAGAACCGAGATTTTCCTTCTTATCCTCATAATTAACTTTAAGCATAGGCGCAGCAATGGAGTATTCAGAAGTCAGGGTTAAGTAATTCCTTATCCAGTTACTCTCTGCTCCGTAGGAGAATGTTTTTACAAGATCAAATTTATTATTAGTTTTTATTGATTCTTTATCCTCGAACTGCAAATCAATTCTATACTTATCAGAATTAAAATTTTCTCCTTTCTTCAGTTTACCATAATTTACTGAAGCGCCAAACATTTCATTAATCAGTAATGAGGTTGACAACTCATTTAATGTTTCCGATTCACCCGCGGAACTGTTACTTATATTATAATCCCGATTAAATTCAACCGCAGAAAAACGTTCAGGCGAAATAAACCTGTTCTGGATGAAGCGGTTTTTATAACCAATCGTAAGTTCTGTTTTGAGATTGTCAAAAATATTAAGTGAGATTTTATCTGATTTAAGACTTATACTTCTTGCAAAGCCATCGTTATCTGAGTCAGATACATCGGAAAGACGATTTTTATCATGCGATGATAAAGCAAGTTCCGCGGAAATAGAAAATAATCCGTGTTCAGTAAATGAGAAAAGCAGATTTGAAAACTGTTTTAATTCCGGTAGAGGCAGAAATATTATCGGCGAATAGTCTCCGGTCCGGGGCCCGGAATAATAGAACACTCCTACACTCTCCTTTTTATAATCTCCCATACCCAAACCAATATAAGAGAATGTGATATTGTATTTTGCACTGTCACTTCCGGGATTATATTTAAAATATTCAAGATTTGAGCCATTTATTGTGGTATCTCTTTTTTCATAGATACCCCTTTGCCTCCCCAGTGAATCCGCTGCTGCAAGGACTATGCCACTTTTTGATGCACTCACCCTATTATCACCGGCCTTTCGAAGGATTTCTTTATCTGAATCAGAGAAAACAAAATCAATGGGGGCGTTTTCATCGTCACCTTCCCGGAGATATTGGAAGGATATTTTAATTTTGTCCTTTAGAAATTTGGTCGATGCACCACCGGAGAAAACATTTCTCGAAAATTTCCTGTCCGAGTATTCAAAATCAATATAGATCCTGCTTTGGTTTGTTATGATTCTTTTTGGAGTAAACGTAACCTGCGCGAGAGAGTAGTCAATAACGTAATCGTTATTTTCACCGCGTGTCATTGTCTCACCATCAATGAAGATTTTCTCAGAACCCGCTATTACAATTATATCACGTTCACCGTTAGCACCGGTAAGTGTGTAGGGTCCCTGTACACCGTCAATGCCGGCAAGATTGATTGAATTATATTTCCCTTTTGAGGATGCCAGAGATATGCTTGCTTCTGAAGCATCGTAATTCCCGTCAAGATACAAACCCTGCAGTTTTCGATTAATATTGCCGAACTCACCAATACTCTTTTTTAGCTCGTAATCTCCAAATATCCCTGTTGCATTTTTATGCTTCACCTGTATGAAGACTTTATCGATCTCCTCCAGCGATTCAGTATTCCCCTCTGGTTGAATTGGGCTGTTTTCATCAGTGAGGGAGGCTACTAACTCGATGTCTTCAGACAGCTTGCCTGATAACTGAAGTCTCAAACCACTTTGTAAACTAAAATCGCGGTTGGTTCCGACGGTAAAACCTCTGATTATTGATCCACTCTTTTCAATTCCGGGACCAAATATTGTTTCGGCGTTTATCGGGCGGGTAATAATCATTGATTTCGATGTATCTGTCCAGAATCCCTCTCCTGTCTTAAGCGGAATACGCTTAAAAGAAACCTTTTTAAGTGTGAATGGTATATAACGGTAAGAAACAATGAGCGTATCAAAAATTGATAATGCTACAGAACTATCTAACTCAAAAGATCCTTTGGGGAAATTGATGTGGTATTGTTCTTCTGACAGGGTCCGGTTTCCAATATTTATTAAAACTGTTCCGGGAACTAAAGATATCTGAGAGAATTGATAATAGTTTCTAAGGGATACTGAAAAAGTATCCCTTTGAAAAAAATTAGCGGCCGACTGGGCATAAATCCCTGTCGCAAAAAGAAGGATGAATAAGAGTTTTCTCAGATTTCAGGATTCGTATTTTAGATAAATCGACTTGAAATCTAATTTTTATCGTCTAGTAAAACAAGTTAATAAATAGGAATAAACAAGTTCTATTCATACCTTAAGGCCTCAATCGGATCCAGATTAGCTGCTTTATAGGCAGGGTACGTTCCGAATATCAATCCAACAAGAACACAGATTGATAAGCCGATAGCAACCCAATCATATGGAATTGACGGCTGAGCATTTATAAGACTCCCGGCAAGGTTACCTAAACCAACCCCCATTACTATGCCGATCGTTCCACCAATAATACACAATACTACTGCTTCAGTAAGAAACTGAAGCAGAACATCAATCTTTTTAGCTCCTACTGCCTTCCTGATCCCGATCTCTTTGGTTCTTTCGGTTACTGAAACCAGCATTATATTCATAATTCCTACTCCGGCGGCTAATAAAGCAATTATTGAGACAACAAAGGCTCCGATCTTTATACCCGAAGTGATGTCATTCACCTGAGTAATCATTGATTCGTTACTAAAAACATAAAAATCATTATCCTCACCAGGCGGAACCTTCCTTATAGTCCTCATATAACCTATTGAGGCCTCAATTATATCGTTGTAATCTTCTTTGGAATAAGACATCACGGTAATGTTTACGCTACGACTTCTGCGGCCATAGAATGACTGAAATGTGGATAGAGGCAGAACAACATAATTATCTCTGCTCTGACCGAATAACTGAGGTTGCTGCTCAATTACACCGATAACTTTTAATGGATGTCCGTCAACATTTAACTCCTGGCCTATGGGGTTAATATTTCCAAAAAGCTTTACGACTATCTCGTTACCGAGGAGACAAACATTTCTTGAATACTGAACATCATCCTCACGAAGATCTCTTCCATAATCCACATTCCAGTTGTTTGTACGCATGGCGTCAACGGTCGCACCGGCAATCTGAATATTCGGATTGGTCTCCTTATTCCCAAATCTTACAACTTTTCCAAACTGCCATTGTTCTGCTCCGACGTACTTAGCCTGCTTAAGCAGACCCCGAAACTGTTCGAAATCCTCAAGGGTGATATCCTTCCTGTTCCGGTCTCTCCTTGGTCCACCCACACGTATGTTTTCCCATTTCTGAATCTGGAAGGTATTTTTATTCAGCGAAGAGAAACCGCTCTCGATGCTATTCTGAAGCATAGTAATTATTGTCATAATCACAATGATAGAAAACAATCCCACTGTGATTCCGAGAATTGTGAGCATTGTTCTGAGTTTGTTCGCTCTAAGCGAAGTAACGGAAATACGGGCTATCTCAGATAAACTAATCATTCATACCTCAATGCTTCGACAGGGTCAAGTTTTGCCGCAGTGTAAGCAGGCGCTAACCCCGCTACAATTCCGGTTATTAATGAAATTCCGATCGCAAGAAATACAGCATCATACTGGACGGAGGTCGGAAGAAATCGATCAATTACCTGACTGAGAATCACAGCAAATAATAAACCAATGAATCCGCCAATCAGACATATCGTTGAAGACTCAAGTAAGAACTGGAGTAGAATAGTCTTCCTTGTAGCTCCAATCGCTTTCCTTACCCCGATTTCCCTGGTACGTTCTCTTACAGAAACAAACATAATATTCATAATGCCGATCGCACCGACGAACAATGACAGGCTAGTGATAAAAATACCGGCAATCTGAATAACACCAACCACCTGATTATACTGCTCCATCAATCCTTCCTGCTGATTAATTGAGAAGTCATCAGGTTCCTGATAGCCCAGGCCCCGTATTTTTCTCATCACGCTTTGTGCTTCAACCTTTGTCTCTTCAACTAGAGCGGGAGATACAGCTCTGACATTTATTGTAACAGAACCGAATGACTGTCCCATAAAATGTTTAAATATCGTACCAATTGGAACAAAAACCTGATTATCCGGATTAAAATTTCCTAAGATGATACTCCCCTGCTCCTCAAGCACTCCGATAACTCTGAAGGCAACACCGCCTACTTTTATCTCTTTATCAAGAGCATCGCCAAGTGGGAAAAGATTTTTCGCAACTTCACTGCCAATAACCGCTACGTATCTCGATGATTTGCTTTCAATTTCGGAATAAAATCTACCCATGGAAAATGTGAAGTTTGTCGTCTTTAAGTAATCGGCAGTCGAGCCATTGATGATAACCCGGTCAATATACTTTTCCTTATGTTTGACTCTTTGTCCGGTGTTGGCAACAGGCGCACTCGCTAACGGCAATTGTGCCATTGAACGAAATTTATCGTAATCTTCCATTGTTATACTTTTCCTGTTTCTCATTTTCCACCATTCAACGTTTGAAAACCAGGCCCATTTGTCAATATACAGTACATCGGTGCCGAGGGAACTGATTCCTTCCTGGAATGAATTATCTATACCACGGATGGCCGTACTCATTGTTACAACAGAAGTAATACCGATCACAATTCCGAGCATAGTAAGGATCGATCGTATCTTATTGGAAAATATTGCGGTTATCGCAATAATAAATCCCTCTTTGAATTCAAAAAAGAAATGCTTATTCACTGTGTACTTTCCGGCTTTTAATTAATTGTTGGTATATACCTGTCAAGCACTTTTTCGTCACTATGCACATATCCATCCTTGAGGCGGATAATTCTGTCAGCGTGTTTTGCAATGTATTCTTCGTGTGTAACCAAAATGATTGTATTACCCGTCTGGTGTATCTGATTGAACAGAATCATAATTTCTTCACCTGTTTTTGAGTCCAGGTTTCCGGTTGGTTCATCAGCCAGAATGATGGAAGGATTGGTGACAAGCGCCCGAGCGATTGCAACCCTCTGCCGCTGGCCCCCTGAAAGTTCATTTGGTTTATGATGAATACGTTCCTCTAGTCCGACATCAACCAGGGCTTTACGTGCCCTGTCTTTACGCTCAGCACCTGAAATACCTGAATAAATCAGAGGTAATTCGACATTATGCAGGGCATTACTGCGGGAAAGAAGATTAAATGTCTGGAATACAAATCCGATTTCTCTGTTTCTAATCGCCGCAAGTTCGTTGTCAGTCATCGCGCTAACGTTTTTATTTTTGAATTCATATCTTCCGTTGGACGGAGTATCCAGGCAGCCGAGCATATTCATAAGAGTACTTTTACCCGAACCTGATGGTCCCATTATGGCAACGTACTCGTTTTTGTTTATCGTTAATGAGACGTCCCGTAATGCGTGAACTTCAGTATCTCCTACTTTGTATACTTTGGAGATGTTTTCAATCGTTATAATATTCATTGTTTTTGCTCAGGGTTACTTTTTCTTTTCACCGTTACGCTTTTTCTCTACGCTTACAACGGATCCGTCATTTAGTTCTCTCGAAATTGCCCGGTAGCTTCCAGAAATTACTTCCTCTCCACCTTTAATACCCTCCAGGACCTGAATATAATTATCATCACTAATGCCGGTTTTAACTTTTACTGACTTCGCTTTCCCTTGTTTTACTACGAATACTATCTCCTCGATCTTCTCCTGGCCATTCTTTTCCGTTTTAACCTGTGTAACCTGGTTCTCTTCTTCCTCTTCGCCCGCAAACATATTAAAGTCACCCCTTGCAGTGATGCTTACTAAAGGAACCGCAATGACGTTAGCACGGGTCTCAGTTTCAATCGTACTATTACATGACATTCCCGGACGGAGATTTTTATCGTAATCCAGCACTCTTATCTTAACTTCGAAATTGACTACCTGGTCCTGCGTTCCTAAGCCGGCGGTCTTGGCGCTGTTCCCGATTTCACTAACTACTCCCTTTAGTATCCGGTCACCGAAAGCGTCTACTTTTATCCTTGCAGTATCACCGAGGGTGATCAAGACGATATCATTCTCATCCACATCGACAATGGAAACCATTTTCGATAAATCTGCTACAGTCATTATATTTGTTCCCTGACTGAATCCGCTGCCCAGAACTCTTTCACCAAGTTCAACGTTCAACTGGGTAACGGTTCCTGCTATAGGAGCAATAATCGTTGTTTTATTCAATTGTTCAAATGCCTCTTTAACTGAGGCTTCGTTTTGCGAAACCATCGCTTCGGCTGATTCAAGCTGCGCAATTATTGACAGATATTCAGTCTTGGCATTTTCGATTTCCGCGTCACTGGCAAGCTTTTTGGCGTGAAGTTCTTTTACACGGTTATAGTTGGAAGTCACCCTCTCCTTTTCAGCTTTCCTCATTGAAAGACTCGCTTTAGCTGACTGAAGATTCGCTTCGGCTCTTTGTTTGGCAGCGACATATGTATCGGCCTTAATCCTTAATAGAACATCGCCTCTCTTAACCTGGTCGCCTTCCTTAACAGGTAATGAGACAATTTCGCCAGTAACTTCCGGGGTGATGATCACTTTGAATTCAGGATCTATTTTGCCAGTAGCCGTAACGGTTTGAGTGATCGTACGTTTCTCAACAATCTCTGTCTGAACCTTTATCACTTCGCTCTTATTACCCTGTGTGATAACAAGAATTATAATCGCGAGTATCAGTACTCCGATTCCACTGAACAAATATATTTTCTTTTTCGATTTCTTACCGTTCTTTGCCATAGTATCTCCTAAATCTAATTTTCATATTTTTCGAAATTTATCGAACCGATCCTGTAGTCCAGTTCCTCTTTATACTTCAAATAACTCACTCTCGCGCTGATGTAACTCGAGACTGCATTAGTATACTCTGAATTCGCTATCAGTACATTCAGTAGAGTAGTGGATCCAAGAGAATATTTTTCTTCTTCAATTCTTCTGTTCTCTGTTGACGCAAATACGTTTTTCCTGCTAACTTCCAGACCCTTTTGTGCGGTAACCATATCCAGGTAAGTTTTCTGCATCTCTTTCGTTATTACTTTCTCAAGGTCCCTTAACTCAAGCTCCTTATTTCTCTTATTGACTTCTGCAATCTGAATCCTGTTTTCTACGCTCCAGCCGGAAAAAATCGGTATGCTTAAGGTCAGGCCGAAAGAGTACTGTCTGTCATTAAACAAACTTCCCACCTCGTTAGATGAGGTACCAAAACTTATACTATTGCTTAAAACAGGTAAGTGGCCTGCTTTATTAATGGTCATTTGCTCTTCAGCATTAAGTAAGCCGATCTTTGCGCTTAAATAATCCGGTCTTTTATTAAAAGCTGCTTCTATCATAGACCTAAGGCTTTCAACGTTAAATTCTTCGATTACTACAATGCTATCCCCACTTTCAGTAGGATCACTTAGTTCATAATTTTCAAGAACATCAAGCCCCAGATAATATAGAAAAGCTGATTTTGAATTTTCAAAATTATTTGAAGCCCTGAGTAATTCAAGTTCCGCCGTTCCGACTTTAACCTGCTGCTGATAAACATCTGCAAGGGTCACTGAACCGAGTTTATTTCGCTCGGTTATTATCTCAAGGTTTTTCTTATTCCAGGCAAGATCATCTTCCCTGACCTTCATCAATTTCCGCAGGTAAATCAGGTCATAGTAGGAACTAATTGTTTGGAATACAATGTCCTGTTTTATCTTCTTAATGTCTAAAAGCGCTGATTCATAATCATTATACTTGGAGCGGAGATTTGAATAGTTCGCTAAGCCGTCATAAAGCACCCAGTTGGAATTCACCCCAGCGTTAAATCTTCCGCCATCCACGGCCGGGAAATTCTTATTCTCAGTTCTCGACCAGTTCCAGCCGACATTTCCGTTAACACTCGGTAACAATTCACCTAAAGCAGCTTTAACGTTTGATTCGACAGACACCAGTCCGTTATTTATTTTCTGGATCTGTATATTATTTTTCAGTGCAATCTTAACTGCTTCATCCAGGCTCAATTGCCTCTGTGGGAATAAACTGACGGATGAAATCAGGAAAATGAATATGATCACAATTTGTTTCATTAAGTCTCCATACTGGAATATTTTTAAATCACGTTTAAATATGGGTTGTAGTTCATAAAATTGATGGGCATAAAATATGAGCGGCGGCAGGTACTGATGAATGGTAACACCAAAAGATAAAAAAAATGCGAAAGGTCGGTATCTTTCGCATATGAGGTGGGCAGAGAGGGAATCGAACCCCCGACACAAGGATTTTCAGTCCTTTGCTCTACCGACTGAGCTATCTGCCCTGTTCTCAAAAATTCAATTATTTTATCGTCAAAAAAGTAGCCGCAAGTTTGCGGCTAAGTGTGGGGGCTGAAGGAGTCGAACCTCCGACCCTCTGCTTGTAAGGCAGATGCTCTAAACCAACTGAGCTAAGCCCCCCCAAAAAAATTAGACTGTAAATATGTAAAAATTTTTATTAATAACAAAATTTCTGAGCGAGCGACGGGACTCGAACCCGCGGCCATTAGCTTGGGAAGCTAATGCTCTACCAACTGAGCTACGCTCGCATATCCAAAAATACAAAAAATCCAATTAATGAAAAATATTAAATTATAAGATAAATGCGTTTTTGATTAAATCAGCCTGCTGTTTTGCGGATAACTTAGAAGAGCCAACAGCAGGACTAGCGCTTGCGGGACGCCCTGAATATACAAGTTTTTGTCCATGAGTAAGATCTTCAACTAGTAAAGGACTTATAAAACTCCAGGCTCCCATATTCTTCGGTTCTTCCTGTACCCAGCAGACTTTATTAGCTTTTGAATAAGAGCTGAGCAGCTCACGAATTTTCTTTTCTTCATAGGGATAATACTGCTCAAGGCGAACTATAGCGGCATCAGTTATATTATTATCATTACTGTATTTAATCAATTCATAATACACCTTGCCGGATGTGAGTATCACACGCCTGACTTTTTCCCTGTTCTGAACAGCATCATCGTCAATCACCTCTCTGAACTCTCCTTTAATAAATTCAGTCTTAGGACTCTTTGCTTCGTTGAGTCGAAGTAATGATTTTGGCGTCATTATAATCAAGGGTCTGATAATCCCCTTTTTCATATGCCGTCTTAACAGATGGAAATACTGTGCCGGAGTAGTAGGATTACAAACTTCAATATTATCCTGGGCGCAAAGCGACAAGAATCGTTCCAGCCTGGCACTGGAGTGTTCCGGCCCCTGACCTTCGAACCCGTGTGGCAACAGCATTACCACATTAGATGGACTTTGCCATTTTTCTGCTGACGCAACGATAAAATTATCGATTATCACCTGTGCACCATTGGCAAAATCACCAAACTGAGCTTCCCATAAAACAAGTTTTATAGGATCCGCCAGACTATAACCATATTCGAATCCCAATACAGCTGCCTCAGAAAGAAAACTATCCAAAGCTTCGATATTAGCCTGTTTGTTAAACATATGATTTATCGGCAGATATTCCTGCCCGGTATTCATATCTGTCAGTGCGAGATGCCTTTGACTAAAAGTACCCCTCACACTATCCTGTCCGCTTAATCTGATAGGCGTTCCTTCCTGTAAGAGGCTTGCAAAAGCAAGAGATTCTCCGGTTGCCCAATCTGCTGACTCCTTACCATGAATAATCTCCCGCCGTTTAGCCAGGAATTTCTGAAGTTTGGGGTGAATGTTAAAGTTTTCCGGAACAGATGTCATCCTAAGAAGCAATTCATCCAAAACTTTTTCAGTAACCGCAGTTTTATGCGAATGCTTAACAGCTTTAATCTTATCCTTTGAGACTGCTAACGGAAGATCAATCTTAAAATCGATATGTTTTTTCTTTACTTTATCATATGCCTGATTAAGTTTCTTCTCAAATTCATCTACGAGCCGGTCATATTCGTCAGGCGTAATAATTCCGTCCTGAACGAGTTTCCCCGAATATATCTTAAGAACGGAAGGATGAGTCTTTATCTTTTCATAGAGTAATGGCTGCGTAAATCCGGGTTCGTCTCCTTCATTATGTCCGTGTCTCCTGTATCCAAGAAGATCAATGATTACATCTTTATGAAACTGCTGTCTGTACATATAAGCTATCTTAATCACCCACAGTGCGGCTTCCGGATCATCTCCGTTAACGTGAAAAATTGGCGCCTGGACCATTTTTGCAACATCCGACGCATATTCAGAAGATCGAGCATCCTCCGAAGTTGTTGTAAATCCGATTTGATTATTAATAATTAGATGAATTGTTCCTCCGGTTCTGTAACCCTTCAACTGAGAAAGATTTAGTGTTTCCGCTACCACTCCCTGCCCGGCAAAAGCAGCATCACCGTGAATAAGAACCGGCAACACATGTTTATGTCCTTTATCTTCGATCCTTGTCTGCTTAGCCCTGACGATACCTTCAACAACCGGGTTCACCCATTCGAGATGACTTGGGTTTGACGCGATCGAAACCGTAATATTATTCCCGAAGTGCGTTTTATAATTACCGGCAGCACCTAAATGATATTTTACATCACCCGACCCCTGATAAGATTCGGAGTCTATAATATCTTCGAACTCAGAAAAAATTGAATCGTAATGCTTTCCGATAATATTACCGAGTACATTAAGCCTTCCGCGGTGTGCCATTCCCAGGACAACTTCTTTAACATCATCATTTGCGGCTTCATTCAGAAGCATATCTAAAACAGGAATAACTGTCTCTGATCCTTCAAGGGAAAATCGTTTGTGTCCCCTGAACTTGTTATGAATGAAAGACTCAAATTTTTCAGCCTGTATAAGTTTGTTAAGTGCGTTCCGCTTAACTTCGGGACTGAAACCTGGTTTATTCTGCACAGGTTCCATGGTCTTCTGGAGCCAGGTTTTTTCCTCGTGATTTTGGATGTGCATATATTCTACACCGATTTTATCACAATAGGTGTTTTGAAGTAAGGTGAGTATGTTCCTCAGTGTTGCGATCCTTAATCCTCCGAAACCACCAGTTATAAACTGACGGTCAAAATCCCAAATCGTCAGTTTATGGAATGAAGGATCAAGCTCCGCGTGGTAAATATTTTGTGAACCGAGGGGATCAATTGATGCAATAAGATGCCCTCTGACCCGATACATATTTATCAGTTGAAGTACACGTGACTGTTTTTCGGCCTCTAAAGCATACGGGATTGAATCGTAACCCTGTGGCTGTACATCCGTTTCCCACGTAATCGGTTTGAGCGGAACCCTTAGAGAGCTGAAAATCTCTTCATAGAAATTGTTTTTGCCGAGCAAAAGATCGTGAATTTCTTTGAGAAACATTCCTGATTCAGCACCTTGAATAATTCTATGATCGTAAGTACTGGTAACTGTAAGAACCTTACTTATGCCCAGATTTGAGATGGTTTCAGGTGACATCGCCTGGTATGCGGCTGGATAGTGAATCGCACCTGTAGCAATAATTGCCCCCTGCCCTAACATTAATCTGGGTACGGAGGCTACCGTTCCAATAGTTCCCGGGTTAGTCAGAGTTATAGTTGTTCCCAGGAATTCCTGCGGATCAATCTGTCCGCTACGGGATTTCTTAATCAATTCTTCGTACTTATAGTAGAATCCCGCGAAGCTGAGAGAATCAGCGTTTTTAATATTGGGAACAAGCAATGAACGGCTGCCGTCTTTCCTTTCCACATCAATAGCTATTCCGATATTAATTGATTTCCGCCTGATTAGGTGTGGCTTTTCATCGATTACCGTGAAAGCATTGTTCAATGACCGGAACTTCTTAATTGCTGTGATTATTGCGTAGGCTATAATATGCGTGAAAGATATTTTCTCCCTGCTATTCTTTTGGAGAAATGAATTGAGACTTATTCGATTCTCTTCAAGAAGTTTTACAGGGATACTCCTTTGAGAAGTCGCGGTCGGAATCGAGAGGCTTGATTCCATATTGTCTAATATTTTAGAAGCGCTGCCCGCAATTACTTTTAAATCATCCCCATCATCGGGAATTGGCATTGCCATTCTGGGTGAAACCATTATCCCCTTCTTAATTTCTTCAGGAAGGACGTCAACCGACCCCGAATCTCCCCTGAAGTAGTTTTTCCAGTATTGTGGAACTGAGTTCGGGTCCTCCCGGAACTGCTCATACATATATTCAACGAACCAGGAATTTGAACCGAATTCTTCTATATTTGGATCTTTATTAATATTTTCGCTCATAATAAAATTATAAATTTTAGTGGGATTATTGCTCTCTATTTTAGATTTGAGTTGTAAAGTTAGTTAAAAGATTAATCTATGTCAAAACAAATTAAACAAACGATAGCTGAATTGCGATCCGAATATAAGTCCCGTACACTCGATATTTCTGATGTTTCCCAGAATCCGTTCGAAATGTTCGACAAATGGTTCACAGAGGCGATTAAATCGGGTATTAGCGAAGCGAATGCCATGGCGCTTGCCACCTCCTCCCCAGGTGGGATACCTTCCGTCCGTACTGTACTGCTTAAGGATTTCAATCGGGAAGGGTTTGTGTTTTTTACCAACTATGAAAGTAAAAAAGGGAAAGATATTTTTCAAAACCCGAAGGCTTCAGTTCTTTTCTTCTGGAAAGAGCTTGAAAGACAGGTCAGGATTTCCGGATCTGTAAAGAAGACTTCCCGGCAAGAATCAGAGGAATATTTCAATCTCCGACCTATGGATACCCGGATCGGGGCCTGGGCATCAGCCCAAAGCAAACCGATTTCAAGCAGGTCACAACTGGAAGAAAAATTCAGGCAAATGAAAGAAAAATTTAATTCAGGACCCATTCCCCTTCCCGATTTTTGGGGAGGATATCGCATAATTCCAAATGAGTTTGAGTTCTGGCAGGGACGTATAAACAGGCTCCACGACCGGATTTATTACAAAAAGAAGAGAGGTTACTGGCAGATCAGTCGATTAAATCCTTAACGGCTTTAGCCCTTCTCCCGTAGAGATAAATATTCAAGGATAGAGCCAGTATTATGATAATTCCTCCGATGATCGAATATGAGGAGGGAGATTCGCCGTATCCAAAATAAACCCACACCGGGTTAAGTACGGGTTCTATCATTGAAAGCAAAGAAGCCTCGATAGCTGTTACCCTTTTTAAGCCATAGCTGAAAATCGCGTAAGCAATTCCGATTTGAAAAACTCCCAAATAACTAACCATTATGAGGTCATCTGAGTTCAGTGCGACAATTTCAGGGAGAGAGAAACTACAAATCAGAGCTATAATAATGTTACCCCAGAAAATTGAAGCCGACTGATACTCATTTCCATTTTTTCTGACCAGCAGTAAGAAAGCAGCAAAACATACTCCGGAAGCGACTGCTACAAGATTACCGTATAAATACCCCTCTCCGAAATCACCCATAAAAAAAAGAAACATACCGCTAAAGCAAATAATCAGAATAACAAGATTCATCCTGTCAAATTTTGTTTTCAGCAGCAAAGGCTCGAGTACTAATACATAAAAAGGGGCTGTATACTGAAGAAAAATGGCATTAGCTGCGCTCGTCATTTTTGTCGCGGCTACGAAAAGTATAAGGATTCCTGCGTAAAAAACCGAACTAAGTATTGACAGACCATTTATTTTTGTGACCTCTATCCTGAAAAGGAACGCGAACACCGCGGCTGCGAGGAGTGACCTAAAAAAGGATAGCTGAAATGCATTAAGAGAGATCAATTTAATAAAAATGCCACCGGTACTCCATATCACTCCGGCAAGTATAACGGCGAAAATACCTCTCTGATGAACGGGAAGAAAATTAAGCATATTCAGAATTTTTTATCAGTACTTACTAAATATGCATAAAAAAAGCGCCGGAGCAAATCCGGCGCTTAATATTTTTTAATATACAGAAATTATTTAACAAGGAGCATCTTATTGCGTTTTACAAAATTACCAGCTTTCATTTCATAAACATACGTGCCACTTGATATTCCGCCCGCGTTGAATGATACTTCATGCGCTCCCGCGGAGATATTCTCGTTTACCAGCTCGGAGATTTTATTCCCCAGTACATCGTAAACACTAATCTCCACAAATGAAGCTTCTGGAAGATAATATTTGATTTTAGTTGAAGGATTAAAAGGATTCGGGAAGTTAGCTCCGAGATCGTACTGCATTGGTGTTGTTACTTCGACCTCAACTATATCTGAGAAACTAAATGAACCATCAAAATCTACCTGTTTCAATCGATAAAAATATGTACCAACCTTCGAGACTTCATTATCAGACCAGGTGTATCTCTGAGTTTCGGTTGTATTTCCAGCGCCTGCGATGAAACCAACTGTTTCCCAAACCGCGATCTGTGAACCAACACGCACTTTCCGTTGTATTTCAAAGCCACGATTGTTGGTTTCAGTAGCGGTCTGCCAGTCTAATCTGATTCCGCTTGCATCTAAACTGTAGGTAAAGGCAGCAAACTCAACCGGAATCTCATCCTCAACAGTCAGGTTCACAGTTCTATAATGAACCGGTATTCCATTTGGTCCTTCCCCTTTAATCCTGAGTGTATATGAACCAAGCGTAACACTTCCACTTGTTTTGATCCTTAACTGAGCTGATCCGGGATAACTGCTAACGACATTCCCTGCCGGGAAGTCCAAAGTGATCGTACCATTTGTGGGAGTTGGCGTTACCGTGGCAGAAAAAGCTACTGTCTGATCATACAATTTAACAGATGGAACTGATACGGTCACAAAGTCTGAATCGTTATTATTCGCAATCTGAACTAATTGTGGATTTGCAAGCATCGCATAATCAGGGAAATAGGCTGTATAACTGCCGTAATTATTATTTCTGAAGTCTGTCCATGCAAGCATTCCAACAGATCCTTTTGACATTATTGCGTCATAATCACCCTGATAAGCGGGCGCGCTTCCTGAAGAAGAGAGCTTTGTTTTAAATGTCCTGTTGGTAATTCTCTGATTTGGTTTAAAAGTTACACCACCATCATCTGAATAGGTTGCATAAACGTCCATTGAATCACTGGAGGGAACCAGACGGGAATCGTAGAATTTTACATATAAACGACCGTTCTCTTTATCACACCAGATTGCCGGAAAGAAATTATGATTGGCAACAGTATTAGCATCATCATTAACCGTAACGGGATCCGACCAGGTCGCTCCCTGATCAGTGGAAAACCGGCTGAAAATGTCGGGTTTATTTCCGCTTCCGGCAGGCAGATTTGATGCATATACGAGGTAGAGTCTGCCACGGAAAGGACCGTAGCTATTATCAGCGGCGATCATCGGGTAAGGGCGTGTTCTCATTCCGTTCACTGTGGATCTTCCTGATAATTCAGTTCCAATCACATTGGAAAACTGTCTCTGGGATTTCTGAGTGAATGAGGTTCCTCCGTTAGTCGATAACCAAAATGTATAGGTGCCTAATGCATTTGATCCAGAGTGGGTAACAACATAAACGCAGCCACCCGGCACATCAGTTCCTCCGGTAACGTTGGGGCCTACAGCGACCATCATCCCCGGCAGGGCTTGCGGTGACAAAGTAGCTGTAGTCTGCCATGTCGCACCAAAATTCGTACTTCTTGAAAAATTACCAACCGATCCGCTTGCGGTCATTGTCGAGTAGACGTAGTTAGCGTATGGACCGCTTGTCTGATCCGCGGCAATCCAGTTTTTATCAACTCCTGCGATTGCGGTCACGGCCGCACTCCAGGTCGCTCCGTTATCAGTAGAACGCATGACTTTACATCCGGTTATACCGCCAAACATTGTTTCATAATATAGATTTCCAAGAGAATCATATGCCGTGACCGGATCTCCGTTCACGCTGATCCCAAAATTCGGCACCGAAGAAATCCAATCGTGACCGTTAGTCGTCCTGTAGGCAGTATTAATATTATAGGCTGCAAACGACCATAATGGATTTAATGGATTCATAGAAAAATGTGGTTCAGCACTGGCTGTACCCATATCAAAATTATCGTAACCATTAATTGTAATTACCGCCTCCAATCCCATTGGCTGGGGTACGATATTAGTAAACTTTCCCGGGTAAGAATCAAAGTTCGGATTATCATTCCCGTCTCCATCATCCTGGGCAAATACTACCGCCGAGAAAAGAAAAATAATGATGAAAAATAGAAACCTGTAATTATGTTGCATAGGACCTCTTCCTTAATAATGATTTATTGTAAAGTTAATTTATTAAATTTTTTGATATTTCAATGGCCTCCGTGGCATTTTTTGCATATCCGTCTGCTCCGATCTGATAAGCAAAAGCCTGATTGATTGGAGCCCCACCTATTATTGTCTTCACCTGCAAACCTTCCTGCTTCAACCTGTCAATGACCACTTTCATATAGCCCATTGTAGTTGTTAACAGAGCGGACATACCAAGAATCACAGCCTGATGCGCTTTTATCGCTTCAATATACTTTTCCACACGGATGTCTATTCCTAAATCTACCACTTTAAAACCGGAACTTCTCAGCATCATGGCAACTATATTCTTCCCTATATCGTGAATATCCCCTTTTACTGTCCCAATGACAACCGTTCCATTTCCTTCTGTGTCTGTTTTAGATAAGAAGGGTTCAAGCAATGAAAGCGAAACTTTAAATGCCCTTGCGGAAATCAGAACCTGCGGAACAAATATAATATTTTCCTTAAAACGTTGTCCGACAACATTCATTCCCTTCAGTAAACCTTCGTCAAGTATCTCCTTTGGCTGGAAACCGAGATAGAGCATTTGTCTGGTAAGTTCGCTGGCTGTTTCGTGTGTTCCATCTATTACCGATTTCGCGAGCAAGCTATAGTAATCTATCGTCATAACATATACTTTCCTTTCTCCTCAATTAGTTCAGATAACAGTTCGATGTTTTCGGGAGGAGTCATCGGAGCGACCGAACACGCTGTACTCAGGATGAAACCTCCCCCCTGCATTCCAACGTCAATTCTCCATTTTACATCCCGGACGATATCTTCGTGTGAACCGTACAGAAGTGTGTTAACAGGATCAATGTTACCTTTAATAAATGCCTTATTCTCCAAATACTGTTTGGCAACGGGGAGTTCAACCGTCCCCAATGGAGGCGGATCTAGGGTATCAATTCCGTTCGTTCCGGTTTCTAACATCAAATCTAGCCTGTCACCGATACTTCCGCAAGTATGCGTGTACACGGGAATCGAAAATTTATCTTGAACAGAATGGACAATCTTTTTCTCAAAAGGCAGAACAAATTCAGCATAATGATCACGGGAGATTAATCCAGCCCCTGCGAATGCGGAGGAGATCAATATGGCATCGACGCCACAGTCGGCCTGACTCAAAGCCAGATCGACGGCGCCTTTTGTCAATTGTCCGAGGCATTCTTTTACCTTGACAGGATCATCCATTATAGCCATTAAAGCAGATTCATAATTCAATAGCTCCATAAACTGTGACCAAGGAGAAAAAATTTCAGAGTGTATGGACAGATCATTAGTGTTTCTTTTGACGGCTGACTTTATCGGATCAAGATGATAGTCAGGAAAGAAATTAGTAAAATCATTAACCGCGCTTTGAAATCCCCAGGAGTAAGGATAAGTCACTTCTGTAATATCCCATGGCTCTATATAATATAATAGAGCAGGATCAATATCTTCAAATCGTGGAAAGATCCTTTCACCTTCAGGATTATAAAAGTGAGGATTGTCATCACTCGGTACTCTTGTAAAAAAACCGTCATCCCACCTTATAATTATATCATCATGCTTATTTTCAATACCGCTTATAAGAGACATTACGTCCCTTGGGCGTCCGGGAAGATTTATAAGAATACCATCAAATCTATATCTTTCCGCCAACCTGAATAAAGCCTCAACATAAGCTTCAGATGAAAACCATAATTCAATCGGATCAATGCCTGAGTTCAGGAAGTAATGGCCAATCGAAAGCTGACACATGAGAGGAACTTTGTCCGGCGTGCCGAGGGTCATTGATTTTTTTATTCGTTCTTTTGATTTCAATATAAAACTTGCAATGAGATAAAATTACTAGTTAGAGGGAAAACACACTTAAATATTAATTGCCTGCAATTAAAAAATTATATACCAGATATGCAAGATTAATTTGCAGCAAACCGAAACTAATTCCGCTTAACAAATCATATTTTCTCATTGTTTTCAGATCGTTATCATGTCCGAATGCCGAGTATTGTTCATAATAGCGGTCTGCTTTCAGCTTAGTGTAAGCAGATAATCCTCCGAGGACAAGAAGGCTCCCCATTAAAATATGTGGGAGATTTGATTTGAGAAATGATATTTCTTTGCCGTAAAGGTTCTCAGGTAGCAACTTTATCACCCCCAACCCGGCTTGAAGAGAATCGCTAAGAACCCGTCTGTTATAACCGGGCTTTGCCAATAAAAGCCCACTCTGACTCCTTGTAAGAACTAACGGGGTCGACCCCAAATATGCAGAATTATCGTATACTCTAACATCTGAAGGTTCGGTCCTGAGATAACGTTTTTCGCCCGGATCATATAAAAAAACAAATGACGAATCGCAGCCGGGAAAAGTTATTGTATCTTTGCTAATTATCCCCCAGTCATTTATTTTTTCTCTTATATAGAAAATGTGAGTGCCCGGAGAAACACGAAAGGATAATTCGTCACCGGTTTTTACCGAATCAGCAACCTCCACAGAGTAACTCTTAGAGAACTTAAAACGGATAGTATTAAAACAATCCTGTGCATTTATTGTATCAGCGTATACAATAAGAAAAACCAATATCAGACTACGGTAAATCATATGCCTCCAAGAAATAATTATCATAACCAACAAAAAGCTGACCGTTATCAATAACCGGAGTTAGTCTGACCCTCCCATCAAAATTAAGAACTTTAATTACTTGTCCACTATTTTTCTCGACTATGAATATTTTTCTGTCAAGATTGGGATATAAAAGAAAATTACCGGTAACAAGTGGGGCTGCGTTTATTACGCCGCCGTAATTATGCTGCCATAGCAATTTACCGGTCAAGAGGTCGAGGCAAAAAATATCTCCATTCAAAGTTCCAAAATAAACGCGTTTCAAGTCGGACGAAATATAACTGTCGATCCTGCCGCCGGAATTAAACGTCCACTGCAGAATTTCATCCTTAACTACGTAAACTGTCCCTGTATAATCAGATGTAATTATTGCTCCATCCTTTACTGATAAATTCCCAAGTGGTGATCCGGATAGAGAAATTTTTAATTCAGTTTCGCCGGTTTTGTAGTTAAAATATATTAATTCCCCTGAATCAGTACCAAAAAGGAGATAATTTTTCTCCAGGAATAAGTTCGAATTGTTCCGCAGTTTTAGTTTTTTCGTCCAGATAATATCTCCTCTAAAGTTAGTTTTTATCACACTACCTTCTGTCGTAAGACAAAAAACCATATCATCCGCCAGGACTGGTACTGATAATACCTTCCCTTCAATCTCAATTTTATATAATTCAGTTCCCTTGTCGTAATCGTAAAAGATTAAAAGTGTTTGATTCTGATTCAGTTTTACCAGAGGGAAAATCACAATATTTTTATAAATCAGTGGTGCACACTGAATGGAGCCTTTATACCGCAAATACCCGATTCGCTTCCCGGTTTGTCTGTTAAACGAATATATCCTGCCGGAAAGGTCCGAAACAAATACTGCTTTCTCTGTCGTTACAACCGAGTTGAACCCAAGGTTTCCATTCGTTTCACTCCGCCATCGTGCAGTAAAAGTATCCGGTATTAAAGAATCAATAAAAAAATCGCGTGACTCGTTGATACCAAACTGAACTGCTGTACTTTTTGAATGATCGTATGCATTCTTAATTCCTGATGCAGCGCATCCTGAAAGGAAGATAAACAAAAATATTGAGGTTATTATTCTACTAATATTCTTTTTCAAAAGTCGTAACCGAAGAAAAACTGGTAAAATAGCCCTTCCTGAAAAGTCGTGAGGCGGTTTTGTATCTTTTTCCCAACGTCATACCTAAGAACAAGGATATTAAATAGATTAAAGCGAAGACCCGCGCCAATACTTCCAAGAGATTCTTTATATTCATCATCCCATGCACCACCGACATCACAAAAGACACCGGCACGAATTCCGTATAGTGAGAGATCCAAAAAAGGGAACTTGATTTTTATATTATCAATTACCGGAATTCTTGCTTCAACAGATGAAATCCACATCTTTTCTCCCCTGATACTCCACCTTGGCCAGCCTCTGAGATCCCAGCTTCCCCCCATAAAGTATCTTCTGGCTTCTTTACCTTCATTGAAGTATAGAGACAACCGGAACGCGATATTTGATCGCAAGGTTATTCGCTGATAATACCTGAGATCCGTAATCAATGTGTAATAATTCACATTACTGTATTTAACATCAGTAGTATACCCAATCTGGAAGCGATAACGTGTTCCGTCCAAAGGACCGGTCAGATACCAGAGAGAATTATCAAAAACGTATGCGATGGAGTTGCTTACCAGAAGCGCTTTCCTTTCAATGATTCCCGAGACGACCTGTTTGTCCGAATTCGCGATTGTAGCATCTATCTCCAGCCGATCAAAACGTGAAAAAGGAAACTGCATTATGAAGTAACTCCCGAAACTGCGTTCATAATAGTATTCATCTGAATCCCGGATATCATACCTTCTACCGCTGAAATTAAAAATACCATATCCGTGGTTTGCGCGGCTACCCATAGAGAACCGTGAGAGTGCCAGGTTGAAGCTCTGAAGAAAATCGGACTGCACCTGGGCAGTATTATAAATAAGGAAAAAGTAATTATCGTCTCCAAACAAATCGCTGAGAGAAAACAATGCCCCGCCGCGAGTACCAAAAACAGGATCAGTGCTTATCTGGCTTTGAGCGTAGTCGAGTGTATATTCCTTTTCATAATTCAGCACCTGGCGCTCTGAAGTTAAAAGGTAAAATTTTTCATCCCAGGGTTCCCCTATACCAGTATAATTGATATTATCAGTTTCATTATGACTCTTATCTAATTCAGTTTTATAAATACTGAATGTTAAATTTTCGAATCCGGAATAAAATAGTTCTCCTTTACTAATAAACGGATTAAAGATGCTGGATATGTATCTTGTCGCCCGTTTTATTCCGGAAGTTTCACCACCGGGATATTTTGTGTAAAATAAATTCCTTATGGAATCTTTTTCTCCAACGAAATAAAGAGTTGAATCCAGCTTATTGTAAAAAGGCTGAATGCAATTCCAACTCATATTTGTAATGTATCGGATGTTACCATTAGTGCTATTAAGTTCGAACAGGTTCGTAGCTCTTTCGTTTCTCCCGGCAGATCTGTCTGAAGCAAATAATACCAGATCCGGGTCCGCGCCATAAACAGGATCAATATCATAATAATAATCATTTGTCAGCCTTCTCTCTTGACCTGATTCCAGATCGAGTTCAAATATATCTCTGAATCCTTTCTGATCAGAAGCGCTGAACAATAGCTTATTTCCGTCAGCTGAAAAAGACGGACCTGAAATACTTAACAGGTAGCTTTTTGAGAAATTTAGTACTATCTCATCCTGCTCGATGGAATAAAAATAGATAACATCATTCGGCCCTGATTTAGAAACAAATGAAATGATACCTCGTTCGGAGATATCAAGTTTCACCTCAAAGACGTGAAATGTTTCAAATTCCTTCGATTTTTCTCCCCTGATCACCAGTTTTCGATCGCCATATTTCCCTTCATCATCTTTCTCAACAAAATAGAGGGATGTGTATCCGTCAATATTCGCGATGAAGTAAACCCTCTCGGAATTATATTTTTTATAGTAAACAGGAGTAAAAGCATAACCTTCATTAATCAATCTCACAGAATTTTCCTGAAAACTTATGCCCCCGCCGACTTTGGGGAAATATAGGCGCTTAAGATCAGTCATCCACTCTCTGTCAATCTCTTCAAGTTCTTTCCCCAGGACGTAGACTAATAGTTCTCTAAAATTCTCATACATCCAGAAATCGTCAACCATCTGCATAACTTTCGCGTGACCATAATTTCGGCGAACAAAATGGAGGAATGATTCACCGGCTTTATACATTAGGTACGAACCGTAAATGCTGTTGATTTGGCTGAGACCCGGGAAATAATTATTAATAACAGCATCCCTCATAACCATATCAGCCTGCGAGTCCCATTCAGATGACAAATACTCCGCTAAACCCTCGACAAACCACAATGGCGGCATACGGTCAGAGTATAACCGATGATCAGAAAGGATCTTCATGAGTTTGGTGGTCATGAATACGTGAACCAATTCATGTTCAATTACATGTTTAAATCTGTCCAAAGAACCACTGAATGGAATTACCACTCTCCCCTTAATAAACTCAAAGAAGCCGCCTACTCCTTCAGGAATAAATCCTGGAGTCGTGTTGGTCTGTTCAAAGTGATGATGGGTATTATAAAATATAAGCGGAACCCTGCGAGTGAAGATATGAGCGAATTCCTTTTTGTATTCCTGATAAGCATCTTCGGCATAACGGGCACCGATCGCAGCAATTTCATCCATTTCCCCGTAGAAATAAATGTCGAAGTGTTCTGTACGAATCACCTTCCATTCGAATTTTTCATACTGCACCTTATTTCTACCAAAGAAATAGAACTGCGAAAAAAGCTGAGGTGTAAGGAGAAGAAAAATAAAAACGAAAAGTAAACTCTTCAATACGCTATTATCTATCTGCCGTAAACGAATTTCTTAACGGGTTAGTTCATTTTTCAGATAATGAATGTAATCAATCTCGCTTGGGTCTTTTTTAGCAAGAATCGCGGCGTAATAACTTAACCAATCGATTTTAAGTATAAGATCGAGCAGGCGCTCTTTATATGATGACTGAAAACTTTCTACCTCCACCACTTCAATTCCCTTTGCGCTGATTAGTGAATTTGTAATTTCAAATCGTTTTTTGATTCTTTCATTATAAGAACTATCGAGGAGGTTAACGACGACGAATGCTCCGGGATTTTCAATGCACTCGAAAGAAATGATTTCATTATGATTCAGTTCAGGATACTCATTATGATAGGCCATTTTTTTAGAATTTTCATTCAACTGTCCCTTTAACCTCATCCCTGCTGAATCGGTAGTATCAGAAGCGCTGAAGATTAAAACATGCCTCCCAAGTATTGCGATTGCCTGAGAGAGTAATTCCTCATTGTAAGAACCATACTCTTCTGATTTTTCTTTCCACATTTTCGTAAGTTTTTCCACAATCTCGGTCTGATCGGGGATAAGTTTTAACGTTTGGCATAATTTTAATAAAGTAAAAAAACTCTGCCCAATACTAAATCTTGGCTGAAAACCTGGGAACAACGGGACACAAGTTAGTGAATTTTGTGCTGCTATCTCCATGATTTTCCCCCCTGTTGTAAGACATACGATTTTACATTTCTTTTCGATTCCTTCCTTGAGGGTCGCAATTGTTTCCTCTGTATTTCCTGAATATGATGATACTATCAGAAGCGTGTTCTCTCCAGCGTGAGACGGGAGCCTGTAGTTCCTTACTATTGTTAGGGGAAGTCTGAGATCTTTCTGACAAAAATTTCTGAAAAGATTTCCGCTTATTGCTGATCCCCCCATCCCGCTAATTATTATTGAAGAAAAATCAGCCCTGATAAGATCAGGAGTTAATGACATATCACGATACCAAGCCGATTTAATCTGCTCGTGATAGTTAAGTAATACATCGTATTGGTTTTCAGGATCGTACTTTGAGATTAAGGATGCTATATTCATTTTAGATTATATTTCGTGTGCGTTGTATTGAATTTTCTTTGAAAAACTTTTTTATGAGTTCCTGTATTTCTTCTTCGTTATCAGAAGCAAGGCATTCATTTACGAGAGACTCTGCATTTTTAAGTGAGAATGACCTGATGGTTCTTTTTATGGAAGGAATGGCTGAAGGGCTAACGCTTATGATATCAATACCCATTCCGACCAATAGCGGTACTGCAAGCGTATCAGCAGCCATTTCTCCGCAGATACTTACAGGTTTTCCGGATTTTTTTGCCTCACTGATAATATGATTCAACGACCTGATCACAGAAGGATGAAATTCCTGGTAAAGTGCAGAGACAACATCATTCCCTCTGTCAACTGCCAGAAGATACTGTATGAGGTCATTCGTACCGATAGAAATAAAGTCCACATGTCTGGCATATTCACCCGCCATCACAGCTGCTGATGGGACTTCAACCATGATACCAATTTTTATATGCTTGTCATAATTTATTTTTTGAATGCTCAGTTCATTCCGGCATATATTCACCAGTTCCTTAACTCTTTTTATTTCCTGCAGAGTTGAGATCATGGGTATCATGAACTGGATATTTTTATTAATACTGGCTCTGAGTACCGCACGAATCTGGGCCTTAAAGACATTTTCATTTTCCAGAAGGAATCTGATTCCTCGTAATCCTAAAAACGGGTTAGCTTCCTTAAAATCCATCATTTTAACTTTATCACCGCCAGTATCAAAAGCCCTGATTGTTATAAAATCCGGATAGATCCTGTTCGCGAGCCCGGAATAGATATTATACTGTTCTTCCTCATCCGGAAAACTTCCTAATTCTTCAATTATCTGCTCAGTCCTGTATAATCCTATGCCATGCGCACCTTTGGTTACGACGGTATCAATCTCTCCCGAAACGTCTACATTCGCCATGATCGAGATATTTCTTCCGTCAGTGGTTTCGGCAGGTTTATCTTTAAGCCCGACAAGTTCGATATTAATTTTTTTAAGATTATCAATTTTATTTTTATAATACTTCAGCTGATCTTCGGTCGGATTGATAAAAACATATCCGTGAAAACCATCAATGATAAGTATATCGCCGGTTTTAATTTTATGTGAAGCGAAGTGAGTCCCGACAACAGCGGGAATATCAAGAGAACGGGCAATAATAGCCGCGTGCGAAGTAAGGCCGCCATGGTCAACAACATATCCGCACACTTCTGATTTAGCAAACAGGATGGTATCCGCAGGAGAAATTGATTCACCAACAATGATACTATTGTGCTGGACTTTTGACTGGAGACGTTTTTTCTGCAGATTTCGTATTATTCGAGCTTTAATATCTTCAATATCAATCGCTCTTTCCCTCATATATAGCTCACTCGAGATTACCATCAACTCCTGGTATTTGGTGATCTCCTTATGCACGATATACTCAGGTAACTTTTTTTCCTTTATGATTTGATCCTTTATGCTTTTCATCAGGATTGGATCATCAAGGATCATTAACTGGGCTTCGAAGATATCAGCTCTCGTTTCACCCATTTTTTCTTTAGCAAACTGAAAGATTTTATTAAGTTCCTTTTTGGACCTCAGAATTGCCTCATCGAAGTTCTGAAGCGCTTCATCTGTATTATCGATTAAGCCTGATTCAATGCTTAGTATATCCTTCTGATACAAAAACGCCGGGCCTATCTCGATACCGGGAGCTGCGGCCAGACCTTCTACATAATTAGAGGAGTGCTTAATTAAATCTTTGATACCTTTCATAACTCGTCAAATCCTCGGTTAAAATAGCCGCATATTTCTTCTTTCATTTGATCTTCATCCTCCCCATCAAATTCCAATTGCAGCTCCGAACCTTTTTCAGCTGCCATAGTCATCACACCGATAATGCTTTTCCCGTTTATTCTAAGTCCGTCTTTAGAGATATAAAAATCAGATTTGTACTTAGATGCAAGCTTCACAATGGTTGCTGCCGGACGGGTATGTAAGCCGGCATTGTTAACTATTTTAATCGATACCTCGATCATTATTTAGTCCTTTTAATAAGCGAATGAGCGAGCCATTCCAGTAATTCCCTGTCTTTCCTTTGAGGAATCAGTTTAAGTGATTTTAATGACTTCGACGTGAACTTCGCTATCTCTTCCCTCGCATCCTTCAGTACGCCCAATTCTTCATAAAGGTCTCTGAAAAGATTTACTTCTTCAGGCTTAATCCCCTTATTGAGAATGACCTGCAATAATTTCTTCTTATTTGCTCCGGTTGCTTTCTGGAGTGCTTTCAGGAAAAGGTAAGTTTTTTTGCCTTCGATGAGGTCCCCCCCTATTACCTTTCCAAATTCAGCTTCCTGGGCAGTAATATCCAAAAGATCATCCTGGATCTGGAAAGCAATTCCCAGATTTAACCCATAATTCTCGAGTGCCTTTATCTGCTGTTTGGATCCTCCGCCGAGGTGTGCTCCTATTGAGCAGCACATTTCAACAAGAAGAGCGGTCTTTTTCTTTATCATTTCCATATACTCTTCAATCGTAACACGTTCCCTGGTTTCAAAGATCTTGTCAAGTGACTGGCCTTCACATACCTCAACCAGTCCTCTAGTGAACAAACCAACAACCTGTTTATGTTTATCACTAACGTCTTTGAGTATATATTCATACGCGATCGCGAGAAGGCTATCTCCGACAAGAATAGCCGTACTGAGATCATATCTCTTATGAAGCGTAAGAAGACCGCGCCTTTTATCGGCATTGTCCATAATATCATCATGGACCAGTGTAAAATTATGGAGGAGTTCGACTGCGACAGCAGCGTTATAAGCGTCAGAAAATTTACCTCCCACTGCCTTTGCGCACGCCAATACTATGAACGGCCTGAGTCTTTTACCCGGATTAACCATAATGTAGGATGCGGGTTCATAGAGGGAAGCCGGTTTCCTGTTTTTGAATACACCGATAATTTTTTTATCGATCTTTATTCTTTCGTTTTTATAAAGCTTGGTGAATTTTTCCATTCTGTAGATATTATTTCTGTGTCTGGATTAGTATTTTTTTATCGAACTCTTTAAGAGTCTGCGCACCTGTAAGGAACATAATTCTTTTTACCGTTTCGAACCATTCACGGATGAGTTTAACTACGCCTTGGCTTCCGTTCTTGTTGAGCGCGTGAAGAATAATTCTGGCTGAGGCCACAAAGTCAGCACCCAAAGCGAGAGCTTTTGCGGCGGTGAATGGATCATTGATTCCTCCTGAGGCAATCAGAGTAAAATCATAATCTTTCTTCAGACTCACTGTTTCACTTATGCAAATGCTTGTGGGGATACCCCAGTCCCAGAAATCCGAGTTACCGGATTTGCTGTTTCTTAATATCTCAACTCCCGCCCAACTCGTTCCGCCTGCCCCGGCAGTATCTATTCCGGAGACGCCCGCCTTTAATAATTTTTTGGCAGTTACTCCATCAATTCCTGATCCGACTTCCTTCACGATTATCGGTATTTTTGCTTCACTCACTAAGTCTTTAATCGACTTGAGCAATCCCCTAAAATTATATTCTCCGCCATTCTGCAGTAGTTCCTGCAGGGGATTAAGATGTATCACAAAAACATCCGCTCCGCTTTTTTTAATCAGAGAATTCACTGTTTCAACCCGGTCGCTTCCGAGAATTTGTGCGGCTCCCAGATTCCCAAGTACCGGCACACTTCCAGCCTTTTCCCTTATTGCAGAAAGTTGCGCATCAAAACCGTTTGTACCAATAGCGTATCTTAGGCTCCCTAAACCGAGTGGAATGTTCAAGGAGGCGGCTGTTTCAGCCAATTTCAAATTTATATTATTAGCCTCATCCGTTCCACCAGTCATGCAGGAAATCAGGAAAGGGAAGGAAGACTTAAACCCAAAAAACTTCCTGCTTAGATCAATCCTGGTTAAGTCAACTTCCGTAAGCGCGAAATGCCTGAAATCGTAATTTTCAAACCCGGTAGATTTGTGCCTGAAAGCCGGACTATCATCCGAGCAAATATCCAGATGTTCAGTTTTTCTTTTAATAATTGATTCTTGTGACATAAATTAAATTAAGCAAAAAGTGAATGAATTCAAACATTTTTATCCGTCAATATTGCCTCAGGATTGTATGGGTAATCGACGACTCACCTGTTGATATCTCGCTAAAGGTTATCGAAACAGCACATTACGCTCTCAAATTATTCAAAGAAATAAATTTTGTCAAAGCATACAATTCTTTATATTTCAAATTTGTTTATTGTATCACTACCACACTATGATAAAAAGCAGATTAAGTTTCTGGCAAATATGGAATATGAGCTTTGGATTCCTCGGAATTCAATTCGGATTCGCACTTCAGAACGCGAATGTTAGCAGGATTTTTGAAACCCTCGGTGCAAGCATTGACTCCATCCCAATTCTCTGGATAGCGGCTCCAACAACCGGGCTTATTGTCCAGCCAATAATCGGCTATATGAGCGACCGGACATGGGGTAAACTTGGCCGAAGGCGTCCTTTCTTCCTTGTTGGGGCAATTCTGGCATCGCTTGCGCTAATAATAATGCCTAACTCCCCGGTTTTATGGATCGCTGCGGGAATGCTTTGGATTCTTGATGCTTCCATTAATATCTCAATGGAACCATTCCGGGCTTTAGTAGCAGATCTTCTCCCTTCCGATCAAAGGACCACCGGTTTTGCAGTTCAGAGCTTTTTTATAGGTACCGGTGCAGTTGTAGCCTCATCACTTCCCTATCTTCTGACAAATATTCTTGGTATTTCTAATACTGCCGAAGCCGGAAGTATTCCCGATTCAGTTAAATATTCATTTTACATTGGAGCAGTTGCTTTCTTTTCAGCTGTCTTATGGACTGTAATAAAGACCAAGG
The DNA here is from genome assembly GCA_013360295.1 of Ignavibacteriaceae bacterium. Lineage (GTDB taxonomy): Bacteria > Bacteroidota > Ignavibacteria > Ignavibacteriales > Ignavibacteriaceae > JABWCL01. Next base: position 68,501 of record JABWCL010000009.1, read on the forward strand.
AATATCCGCCGGAGAATATTGAAGCTTTCCGCGCCGATATTCGGGAGAACAAAGGATTTTTTCACGGAACGAAGGAAATATTTCAATCTCTGCTTAAGATGCCAAAGACAATGATACAACTTGCGGTTGTACAATACTTTTCGTGGTTCGCGCTTTTTGCTATGTGGATATATACAACACCTGCAGTGGCTCATACGATTTTCGGGGCTGATGATCCACACTCTGAACTTTACAACCAGGGTGCCAACTGGGTTGGAGTCTTGTTCTCTGTTTATAATGGCTTTGCAGCTATTACTGCCTTCCTTCTTCCCCTGCTCGCCAGGTATACGTCTAGGAAAATTGTACATAGTATCAGCCTTGTAGCCGGCGGTATTGGACTGGCATCCTTTCTTTTTATAAAAAACCCTGATCTGTTAATTATTTCAGAGCTTGGTATCGGCCTTGCGTGGGCTTCAATACTTGCAATGCCCTATGCTATTTTGGCAGGTTCTTTACCCCAGGAAAAAATGGGCGTTTATATGGGAATCTTTAATTTTTTCATTGTAATTCCCCAGATAACCGCAGCCGCTCTCCTTGGCCTGATTGTAAAATATTTCTTTGGTAATAACGCGATTTATGCCTTGCTGATAGGCGGAGTTTCGATGGTTATTGCCGCAATTCTGGTAATCTTTGTAAATGATGTTGACGAAGTAAAAAAATAATTCTGGAGTATAAATTGAGTATCAAACAAAAGTTGTCATCTGTCTACTCCCTTTTCCCAGGACCTTTTTGGGTGGCAAACATAATGGAGTTATTCGAACGTTTGGCGTACTATGGACAGGCAACTGTTTTAAGCCTTTTTCTCAGAGATCATCTTAAGTTTGATGAAGTTGAGGCAGGCCAGCTTTCTTCAATATTCGGAGGACTAATTTACTTACTTCCGATATTTGCGGGAGCATTAGCCGATAAATTCGGTTTTCGCAAAGCGTTCAGTCTTGCATTCGGAGGATTGGCAATCGGATACTTTTTAATCGGTTCCCTTGGAATGGAAATTTTCCAGGGAGTCTATTCAAACTTCCCTGTATACTGGATACTTTTTGTAATTTTAATTTTTACCGCGATGGCGGGCGCTTTTATTAAACCGAGTGTTCTTGGGACTGTCGCAGTCACCTCTACACATGAGACTAAATCACTCGGTTATGCTATTTACTATTGGTTGGTAAATACCGGTGCGGCAATAGGTCCGATTCTTGCTTTCCTGGTAAGAGATAGAATAGGGATTTCTTCGGTATATCTTGTTTCGGCAATCTCCTGTGCACTGATGTTCATTACCACAAGAATTTTCTTTAAGGAACCTTCCGAAACCAACTCTTCACAGGATAAAAGCCTACTTGAAATTGCCGTTAATATTTTAAAAGTACTTTTAAATTTCAGATTCATCATCTTCCTGCTGCTCTTTGGACTATACTGGATGCTCTTCTGGCAGTTTTTTATTATAGTTCCCTTCTATGTCAGTGATTACATTAGTCCTGATGCACCGGTTGAACTTATTATCTCCGCAGGAGCTTGGACGATCATTCTGCTTCAGCTTCCTATAAACAGGCTGACGAAGAAAATTCCGACTCAGACGGCAATACTAATTGGTTTTCTTATGGCGGCTGCGTGCTGGCTTCTGTGGTATTTTACTTTACTATCAGTTGGGAACGGTAAAACGATATTAATGGGCACCGAATGGTACACTGGTAATCTAATTCTTATAGCGGGAATAGTCATTTTCTCAATAGGCGAACAGATACAGGCGCCCAGATTTTACGAGTATATCGCGGATATGGCTCCCGAAGGGCAGGCTGCACTGTTTCAGGGATACGCATTCCTGCCAATTGCCATTGCCTGGGGTTTCGGTGGAACGTTAGGCGGATGGTTATATCAAACCTATTCTACGAATATGAAAGAGCCACAGATAATTTTTATTACATTATTTGCAATTGGTGCGGTGGCTTCGGTTGGAATGGTCATCTATAACTATTTCTCGTCGAAGAAGAAAGCATAATACTAAAGGCTGGATCGTATCTTGTTCCATAAACTTGTGCCAAGAATAGCATCAATCTCAGTTAAGAGTTCATTGATTGTCATGAAAAGGTCGGCTTTTTCATCCCAGTACATTCGGACATACTCAGGGTCCGCTTCCCTAGCGACTTCATTTACGACGAATGCGGCTACGATTATGTCATCCAGGTATCCGGAAATACCGACCAGTGACTCGGGCAGAAAGTCAACATCTGAGATGAAGTATTTTATTCCTCCCCGCAGGATTTCAGCGGAGGTATCCGCCATTACGGGATCCTCTTCCAGCTCACAAAGCAGCCTGAAAAAAGCAGGAGCAAGTTTTACTTTATCTCCCCACTTGTGCTTCGCAAGTTTACCTTGCCGTTCCCAGTCTTCAATCTCATTGACAAGTGAATTGTAATACGCTGTTCTTTCATTATTCATAAAATTCTCAGTAACTTTATTAATTGCTTATAATATCACAATAAATAACATTATTTCAAACAACTAATCTAAAAATCGGAACAATGAGGTGCGGATGAGCACAGAAAACACGGAAAAAAAATCAATATTTAAGGCCTTCCCGTTTAATTATTGGGTGGTAATTCTGATGGAGTTTTTTGAAAGAGGCTCCTATTATGGCGTAACTTCGGTAATATATGTTTACATGGTGCTGGAATTAAGCGCTGGAGGTTTGGGCTTCAGTAAGGAAAGTGTTGGTGTCATAAAAAGTACAATCACTCCTTTGTTATACTTCCTACCTATTCTTTCAGGAGCTATTGCTGACAGGTATGGTTACAGAATGACTCTTGTGTTCGCCTTCATTACAATGAGTGCCGGATACTTCCTAACAGGTTTAGCGACTGATTATTCCATGGTATTCCTGAGCCTTATACTAATGGTTACCGGCGCAGGATTTTTCAAACCGATAATTTCAGGAACAATCGCCAGAACAACCGATAAGAGTAATTCCACTGTCGGATTTGGTATTTTTTACTGGTCCATAAATCTTGGAGCATTTATATTCCCTCTTATACTGGTACCATTGCTCAAGCAGTATTCCTATTCTTATATTTTCTTTATGGCTGCAATTGTTACCGGTTCGCTTCTTATCCTCAACCTGTTTGTTTATAAAGAGCCCACGAGAGCCGAAGATACAGCAAAGAAATCAATACTGAACGTGCTGAAGGATGCTGTGATTGTACTGAAGGATGTCCGGTTTGTTGTACTGATAGTTCTGTACTCCGGTTTCTGGGTACTGTACTTCCAGATGTTTGATACGGTGCTCTGGTATATGCAGCGGTTCGTTGATACAACCGCAATAAGTAACGTAGTTAACTCAGTCTTAGGAATATTTATTACCAATCCTCAATGGAAATTCGACGTTGAACACGTTACAGTAATGAACGCAGGAACAATTATTCTGTTACAGATTCTGGTTTCAAATATTGTAAAAAACCGGAAATCTCTCCCGACAATGATAACCGGTATAGGGATCGGTACCGTCGGTATGGCAATACTTGCAATTTCAACTTCACCGTGGGTATTTCTTGCCGGAATTGTAATATTCTCTATTGGTGAAATGACTACACACCCAAAGTTTATTAGTTATGTAGGGTTAATCGCCCCACCGGATAAAAAAGCACTTTATCTCGGTTATGCCTTTCTTTATGGCGTTATCGGCGGAGGTATTTCAGGAGTACTCGGAGCTAATTTATATGTCAAATTTATAGAATCCAGCGCTACTCCGCAGCCACATCTCCTATGGCTCTCTTTAAGTTCCATTGGAGTTGTATCAATGGTAGGTTTGTACCTGTTCAACAAGTTTTTAGCCCCGAAAAATTCTGATATTTGATTGATTTAAAGCAGGATGACTTCTGATCTGATAACCATATTTGCGTTTGAAATCATCCTGCTTTCTCTATTCTATTCACTCCAGTTAAAAGCCTTCCGGAAATTTTCCAATAATGCGGCGATAGAGAAGGATCCAAAAACACCGGGAATCTCAGTTGTCATTGCAGTAAAGAATGAAGAAAGCAACATTCTTACAACAGTTAATAGTATTCAACTAAATCATTACCCTGCAACATCTTACGAGATATTAATTATCAACGATTATTCTTCGGATTCGACACCCGCTATCTTACGGAAACTAGCGGGAACACAATCAAATCTTGCTGTTTTGGATAACGTTATGTCACCCGGGAAGCGGAATGCTCTCTCAACAGGTATTGAGGCTGCACGATATGACTACATTGTAATCACCGACGGGGACTGTCTTCCTGAAAAAAAATGGCTGGAATCCTATGCGATGAAATTTTCGGAGGGATTTGATTTTATAATTGGTGTAGCCCCGTTTTTGGAACCCTCAATCTTCATTGAAAAAATAGCTGCTTATGAAAATTTTAAAACCGGTCTCCTCACCCTGACCACCCTCAGCCTGGATAAACCGCATACTGCCGCCGCAAGGAATCTCGGATTCAGTAAAACGGCATTTAACATTTGCGGCGGGTATGAAAATACGAAAGAAACATTAAGCGGTGACGATGATCTTTTACTTCGTGAATTCCAAAAGAAAAAAATGAAAATTGGGTTTCTAGGATTCGGCGAGAACCGGGTATTCTCGAAAGCCAAATCGAATTTCCGGGAGTACCTTGATCAGAAAGCAAGACATACATCAACATCGTTTCACTATCTAAGCAGACACAAAGTATTCCTCGCTATCTGGCACACCCCTCAGATTTTCTTTAGCCTTTCATTTTTACTGGCATTTATGTCTCCCTGGTTATTCCTTCTTACTCTCATAAAAACAATTTACGATTATTTGTTAATAAGCCGCCTCAGTGACAAGTATTCGTATAAATTCAGTTTTTTTGAAAAAATTAGCTTACCTTTCATTTATGAATTTTTATTAGTTGTCAATATCTTAAGGTCGCTTCGATCCCCGGTAAAATGGAAATAAATCTTTGGTTAAAGTATGGAAATCTTAAAACTGATTGAATATGCCAGGCAGGCAAAAGAAAAATCTTATTCCCCCTACTCAAAATTCCGGGTAGGAGCGGCGTTATTATCGAATGATGGCACGGTAACGCAGGGTGCGAATATTGAGAATATCTCGTATGGGCTAACAATTTGTGCGGAACGAACCGCCGTATTTAATGCCCACCTCGAAGGTAAAACCGGATTTACAGCTATTGCGATTAACAGTGACAGTAATGAAATTATTAGTCCGTGCGGAGCTTGCAGGCAGGTAATGATTGAGATGTGCGGCAATATAGATATAATAATGTCGAATGATAGCGGGGATATGAAAGTAATGAAACTTGCTGAATTATTGCCCCTCGCATTCGATGAAAAACAATTTTATAATAAGCGAGATACATAATTAACAAATATGAACTTTGAATCACTCCTCAGAGGTTTAATCGGAATAGCGCTAATCATTGGGATTGCTCTCCTCCTCTCAAACAATAAGAAAAAGGTTAACTGGCGTTTAGTTTTAAGCGGACTCGGAATTCAGATTTTATTTGCCATTTTCATACTTAAAGGTGACGTTCTCAGAAATTACTTTGTAGTTTTTGGCTGGCCGCTGGACTTTTTTAGAGGGGTTAGTTATTTTTTCGTCCTGGTACTGAACTTTACATCCGAGGGTGCGAACTTCGTATTCGGACCACTCTCTAAGTCACAGACTGCCGACGGCGGAATAGGATTTATCTTTGCTTTCCAGGTACTCCCCACAATCATTTTTTTCGCGAGTCTGATGTCAGTTCTCTACCACTTCGGAATAATGCAGAAAATAGTACAGGGTATGGCCTGGGTTATGCTTCGTCTGATGGGAACCAGCGGCGCAGAATCGCTTTCGTGTACAGCTAATATTTTTGTAGGGCAGACAGAAGCGCCACTTATGATCAAACCTTTTGTTAAACGGATGACGAACAGTGAACTGCTGTCAGTTATGGTAGGCGGTATGGCAACAATAGCGGGTGGGGTGATGGCAGCATACATCCAGATATTATCCTCCTCCTATGCTGCCACACACAACATTCCATTAAAGGAAGCACAATTATTATTTGCTACTCACCTGCTTGGCGCAAGTTTTATGGCTGCCCCGGCAGCTCTTTTGATCTCAAAAATTATTCACCCTGAAACAAGCGAACCTGATACTAAAGGAACTGTTAAGGTTAAAGTTGAAAAAATTTCCGCGAACGTTATTGAAGCAGCTGCTGCCGGTGCCTCTGACGGGCTTATGCTTGCTCTGAACGTTGGAGGAATGCTGCTCGCATTCATAGCGATCATCGCGATGGTCAATTACGGACTAACTGCATTAGGAGATCTTCTTCAGATTAACTCATATCTGATACAGACTTTCGGAAACCCTTTAAGTATGGAGTTTATCCTAGGTTTCGTACTACAGGGGTTGGCTTTCGGAATCGGCATTCCCTGGCATGAAGCTCTTAATTTTGGCAGCCTGATCGGAACGAAAATCGTTTTAAATGAATTTGTAGCCTATCTTAATCTTTCGGAAATGATGAAGCTCAATAAACTAACTGACCCTAAGGCAATTTTTATGGCAACCTACGCGCTGTGCGGGTTTGCTAATTTTAGTTCGATCGCTATTCAAATTGGAGGTATCGGTCCGATGGCTCCGGAACGAAAATCGGACCTTGCTAAGTTAGGAATTAAAGCTGTCATAGGCGGAAGCCTTGCGACGCTACTCACAGCAACACTTGCAGGAATTCTTTTTTAATGCCCACCGCACAACTTTCATTCAAGTATGATAAACTCCTCGGCGCAGTAAAAGATATTATTGCGGATACTCCGGATATCGCGGTGATTCTGGGTAGTGGTTTAGGTGATTTTCCTTCTGAACTCTCAATCGAAAAAGTAATTAATACAGCTGATCTTCCCCAATACCCGCCGTCGACCGTTGCTGGGCACGGGGGTAAAATATTTTACGGCAAAATTGATACTAGGAACGTGTTGGTCTTTCAGGGCAGATTACATTTTTATGAAGGTTATTCTCTGAGCGAATGTCTCTTACCTGTAATTATCACTGACTCGCTGAATATCCGGAAGCTAATTGTAACAAACGCCGCGGGAGGAGTAAATCCATCTTTTAGTCCCGGCGACCTTATGCTGGCTGTTTCTTTTAATGCACTAATGATAAAGAATGAATTGCAATCAATTATTCCTGTAGCAAACCCAAAGCAATATGAGGATTTACAGCGATTTGGCACTTCCGAAATTGCAGAAATAATCCGACGTGCTGCTGAAAAGACCGGGTTCAAGTTAGTGGAAGGAGTCTATTGGTTTAACAAAGGGCCAATGTATGAAACTCCTGCAGAAGTAAAAATGGCGGGTGTTAGCGGAGCGGACGCAGTTGGAATGTCAAGCGTACACGAAACATTGTATGCCATCACTCGTGGTATTGACACTGCCATGATCTCGCTTATATCTAACATGGCAGCAGGAATCTCTAAATCACCGTTATCTCATCAGGAAGTAATGGAGACGGCAAATCTGGTTAAAGTTAAGTTTAACAGACTTATAAGAGAGGCTATCCTTCTTACCGGGTAGCCCCGTTATAAAACACTCCCATCTTTTGCAAAAAATTAATCAGGAGCCGCAATTATTTTTGAGGAATGTAATATGGAACAACAAACGCGTCCTGGAATTCCTTTAGCTTCTTAAGTTTTGAAGATAATCTATCGGCCTCTGGCTTGGTCGAACTCCATTTGAGTTGTACCACATAAAGTTTAACAAAATCACTATAGAAAATACTAAGTCCCTGGTTTACTTTTCCTTTTACTGCTTCGTAAAACTCATCTGCCCTCGCTTTGCTCGAGAAGGCACCCAGTTGTACGGTATATTTATCAGTCTTAACCCAAGCCGGATTCGATTTCATTTTCTCCCCCGCCTCAGCGCTTTGGTTATCTTCAAAAGTTTTTGCTGTTGCGTTAGAGGTTGTGTCAATCATTATTTCATCAAATACATAAACAGAATCTTTGTTTGGTACATCACCGGATTCCTGCTGTGTATCCTGAGAAGCGCAGCCAGCAAAATAGATCATCGAGAATAATACAATCAGAACTAAAAACTTATAATTTTTCATTTTTTCCTTTTTAAAATAAAAATGGAGCGGTCACACAAATTTAACAATAATAAGGTAACCGCTCCAAAATATAAGGAATTAGAATAACAGATTATCGAAGGCGCCTTTGGGGAACAAAGGAATTCCGATATTGCTGCGCTGAATTGATTTCGCGAATGGCAGGCCGCCAGGTATCGTCGCAACGTTAATCAGCGGAATGGATGCACTCCACTTTGAATTGATCACTTTGATAAATTCATTTGCAACAATTGCGTGTCCCTGATTACTCGGGTGTACACCGTCGAGGCTGAATAAGTTACCGAGCACAAACTGTGCTGAAAACTTAATACCATCAATCGTAACTCCGGTTTTGCCGGCAGGCGGATTATATTCGAAAGTTTTGAATATTGCATTGATATCAACTAAGCCCCAGCCTTTGGCAGATGCAATTGTTGATATGTATCCGTTAAAGGCGTCAGTAGCATTTTTAGCTACCATAATTTCAGCAGAATCCAGAATCACGGAACTGGACAATGGCAAGCTACGTGCAAAACCTTTACCGGATGGAGCACCGGTTGCAGTGTAAAGTTCGGCAGTAGCCTTGAGAGTTAACAAGTTCTGAGTTAAAGACATTAAAAGTGTGTCGCCGTTAGAACCAACACCCCAAACCCTGGTAGTGCCGGCTAGTAACAATTGACCACCAACCGTGGTGAAGAAAGGAATAGTTGTGACATCGGGAATATTTCCAACAACTACTTTTGCTCCTATAGAAGCAATACTGTCTGCCATTTGGCTGTACAAACCACCGAATGTTAGTGATGAGGTTGGAGCAGCAGGTGAAGTACCGCCTGAGGTAGCATAACCAAGAACATCATTATTGCCTATCCACAGCGTTATTACTTTAGCAGCCTGAAGCTGAGCCTGTTTATACATTGATCCCTGGCCTCTGAGGATGAGATCAAATAACGGGTTTGTTGAAAGTCCTCCTGATGCTAATGCCTGTGCACTATTGGCGCTTGAGGTAGCATTAACAACATCATACAGCAAAGCTCCCGGTACCCCGAGATTGTTGTAAGGTTTTGGGTATGTTGTGTTAGTCGGAGTACCAGCAGTAGTATTTGTTCTGGTAACAAGACCGGTAGCAGTTATGTTTACGATTTCAATTCTGCCTGGTGTACCCGGATCAGAATAATTCGGATAAGCATAAGTGGCACCTACCTGTTTTGCAATCAGGTTACCAAAAGCGTACATTTGAGCTGAGTTATATAAAGAACCTGACTGATATCCTGCAGTTATGCTGTTACCGATGCTCGCGAAACTCGAAAAATCAGCAGTACCCGTATTAACTGTTGTTGATGGAGCGGTTAATTCGGATCTATCCTCGCAACCGGCGAAAAACAGAACCAAAACGATGCTTAATAAACTTAAAATCTTTTTCATCTTTTCACCTGCCTGTTATAAAGTATAAGAAAAACTAAGTGCAAAAAGGTTTGCCGTCGAATTGTATGTACCGTTAAAAGGAACTAAACCATTCGTAGTAGCAGACACTTCAGAATTTGTTACCGTTCTTTCAGCAAATCTTAGATATAAGTAGCTTACGTCAAGGGCCATATTTCTGGTGAGCTGATATCCGATACCTGCCGAGAATCCGAGACGGTCTGAATCAGGTAATGAAGGATCGACATGCTGATCTGTAACGGGATTGTTGTCAATAAGGAATCCAGCCCTGAGAGCCAGTTCTGATGACATTAAATATTCTGCACCAAATCTGAGGATGTAAGTATCTTCGTAGAGTCTTGGTGATGAGATATCGGTTAATGAAGCATCTTCAAAATCAACTTTCAGGTAATCATAACTTGACCACGCAACAGCCTGATAATCCGCGGTAACGGTAACTCCGGCCATTGGTTTATAAGCTAAACCGAGAGTATATTGCATTGGTGAACCGAAGACAGCTTTTATGTTTCCTTTTGGAACTCTTGAGTCCAGTGCGGCCGGGTGACCTGTTGTGACAGCAGTTCCTTCAAACTCATAGTCGACCTGGCTTCTTAACTGAACGCCCAATGCCAAGTTATCGAAAGGTTCATAAAGCAATCCAGCTGTATATCCAATCGCTCCATTGTCTGAGCCTTCCAGTTCAAGATTCGCTTCCTGGGCTGTCTGAGTAAAGCCAACTTTTCTGGTAAGCAATACCATTGCAATATTATACTGAAGACCGACACCTACTGATAGATTGTCAAGCACTTTATAGGCAACAGTAGGATTAAAACTAAACGTTTTAAGGTCAGCCTCAACCGTGATAAATCTGCCTACCCAGTTATCATCCCACTTGGTTCCTAATCCGAACGGATTATTCAAACCAAAGCCGACATAGAGATCGTTTGTGATCTGGTAGGTGGCATAAACATGGATAGGAGTGAATAACTGGTCTACCATCTTAGTTTCAGCAATTGCAGGGCTAGGGCCTCTGAAGGATGCAGATGGGCTTATCAGTGTGGTCCCCAACTGGAATTGTAATCCGCCCAGTCGGGTAATGGCAGCGCTGTTAAAATATAATGAAGAAGGGTCATTAGCAAGAGCAGTGAATGCACCTCCCATTGCCATTGCTTTTGAGCCATGCTCATTAATTTGGAATCCTCCTGCCAGAAGGCTTCCAGAGAACATCAGTAAAAACAGAAATGCGTATTTGAAACGATTTCTCACAAATCCTCCGATTTAGTGTTGTGATTGATTAAGTTAGTTAGTTGGTTCATTATTCAATGCGGAAAAGGAGCGTTCCTTTGTCCACGGATTGTTTTTCTTTAATAAGAATTTCTTTTATAATACCTGATGCGGGTGACTTAATATCATTTTCCATTTTCATCGCTTCAAGTATCATAACAGATTCGTTTATCTGAATAACATCTCCAACTTGTTTTTTAACTTTCAGCACCAAACCCGGCATAGGAGATTTTATGTTAAAAACAGTCTCAGTTCCCTGTCGATGCGAGCTTATTTCCTCGATAGTCTTTTCGAGTTTATTTTGAACGGATAGGCGAAAATAGCTTCCATCCTTTAAAAATCCAATTTGTTTTTCATCCCGCGTGTTGAATGTATAGCGGTAGTTCCTGTTTCCTGCTCTTAAAATTAAGAAATAAGGATTCACCTTATGAACCTCAAACCTGACCTTTTTTCCGTTTAGCAAGAGTTCATTTTCATTGAGTATCCGGATACAGTCTTCGGTCCCATTGTAACAGACAAATAACTCACTCATAACTTAACATCTCCCACTCATTCCGGTGAACTGGTTTTTGTTTTGCGCCATTCTGACTTACCATGTTTTCTTTGACCAACGCCGCGGCTATGGCAGTAATATCCCTGACCTCAGCACCCGAAAGACTATCCTCAAGTGAGATGTTTTTTCCGAGAAAATGATTCTCAATAAAATTGTTATCGTACTTTCCTGAGGTGAAAAGTTGATGTTCAAGTACCCACATTAACAAGGAAATATTAGTCTGAACGCCGCTGATGATATAGTTTTTTAAAGCAGATATCATCCTGGAAATTGTCTCTTCCCTGTTGCGGCTCCAGCAGGATAATTTAGAAAGCATAGGATCGTAGTAAACAGACACTACAGAACCGGTATCGATACCTTCATCAACTCGAATTCCCGGACCTTGGGGTAGTTTCTGATAATTAATGTTGCCGGTGGAGGGCAGAAAGTTATTCAGAGGGTCCTCAGCATAGATCCTGCACTCGATGGCGTGTCCTGTGATCTTCAACTGATCCTGAGTAAATGACAATTTCTCCCCGTAAGCTATGCATATCTGCTCTCTTACCAGGTCGATCCCCGTAATCCACTCAGTGACCGGATGCTCCACCTGCAGCCTTGTATTCATTTCGAGGAAATAAAAGTTCTTGTTTTTATCGACTAAAAACTCAATTGTCCCGGCATTCACATAATCGCATGCTTTGGCGGCAGCAACGGCAGCTGAAGTCAACTTTTCTCTTACTTCACAATTAAGAAAAGTAGAAGGGGATTCTTCGATTATCTTCTGATGCCTGCGCTGAACCGAGCACTCTCTTTCAAAAAGGTGGGCATAATTACCGTGTTTGTCTCCAATTACCTGGACTTCGATGTGCCTCGGTTCTTCAATCAGCTTTTCGATATATACTGTATCATCACCAAAAGCGTTCTTCGCCTCTCTGCGCGCTGATTCAAGTATTTCCGGCATTTCATTTTTATTGTTGACTCTTTTAAGGCCTTTTCCTCCCCCTCCGGCGGCGGCTTTCAGCAGAATAGGGAAACCTATCTTTTCAGCTTCAAGGATACCTTCTTCGGTGACCGTGATTCCCTTCTTAGTTCCGGGAACAATCGGTACTCCGTGTTTATCCATTAGCTCTCGGGCGGCAGTCTTACTTCCCATCATCCTTACAGACTCAGAACGTGGACCGATAAAAATCAGTCCGCTTTCTTCAACCAGTTGGATAAAGTCAGGATTTTCAGAGAGGAATCCGTATCCCGGGTGAATAGCTTCAGCGCCGCAACTTTTAGCGGCTTCGATTATCTTATCCATTCGCAGATAGGATTCAGAAGATTTATTTCCGCCTATTCCTATACTCTCATCCGTCCAGAGAGTATGGTAGGCGTTTTTGTCCGCATCTGAATAAACTGAAACAGACGTGATACCCATTTCTTTACAGGTACGTGCGATCCTGAGGACGATTTCACCTCTGTTAGCAATTAATATTTTTCGAAACAATCGCGCTTTCTTAAAAGTGGAAAACCAGATTAATAATCAGGAAAAATAAATAAAAATTAACAAATAACAACAATTAATTGAGCTCAACTATTGTTATCCCATCTCCTCCAAAATCAACCGGCGCGAAATAAAACTTCTTAACAGCTTTGTGAGAAGTGAGTAATTCTTTAACAAGTTTTTTCAGAACACCGGTCCCTTTTCCATGGAGTATCTCGACCCTGTCCAGACTGCTGCTGTAACCGTTATCAATAAACTTCAGAATTTCGAGTTCAATATCTTCAGGTTTTTGCCCTCTGATGTCGAGCCTGTAGTTCATATTCCCGGTTTCCTGGTAATGCACTGCTCCGCTCTTTTTTACTGCGGCTGAACTCGTCGGCTCAAGTTCATTGTATGGTACTGTGAATTTTAACGCACCAATCTGCACTATCGCGTTTTTCTTTGATTCAATTAATTCAGAAATAACACCGGCGCTCTGACTCATTTTAATCTTCACGGTATCACCAACCCGGGGGCTGTATTCTGAAACAGGAGATTCTTCCTTTACGGATTGTTTTTTGACGGTTTTCAAATCCTTTTCTATCCTGGCCATTCCCTCCCGGTATTCTTTTATGGACTCCTTACTGGCGCTGCTGTTCCTGATTTCCTTTATTAACTCCTCGGTTTGTTTTTTAACACTCAGAAACAACTCTTCAGCGCGTTCGGAAGCTTTTCGAAGAATATCTTTCTTTTCCTTTTCAAGACGTTTAAGTTTTTCTTCATACATCACCGCGCTGGCGGATAGGCGTGAGTTCTCTATATTTGTCCTGTTTATCTCATCTCTTAACCTTGAACCCTGCTCCTCAATTTCCAGGAGCATATTTTCAATATCGATATTCTTCTTTTGCATAAACCCCTCGGCGCTCCTGAGGAAGCCTTCGCTGTATCCGATTCTCTGAGCTATTTCAAACGCATAACTTGATCCGGGAATGCCTTGCCTAAGAATAAAGGTCGGTTTGAGCTCCTTCGTGTCAAATTGCATAGATGCATTTTCAAAACCTTCCATTTTACCCGCAAGGATTTTCAGGCTTGTATGGTGGGTTGTTGCAAGTGTAAGCGCGCCTTTCTGTTTTAATTCCACTAAAGCAGCAGAGGCGATAGCCGCACCTGCTTCAGGATCAGTTCCCGTACCGATTTCATCTATCAGCACTAGTGTACGCTGCCCGGCATTATTGAGTATACCTTTGATATTCATAAGGTGAGAACTGAATGTACTAAGATCATCTTCAATGGACTGTTGGTCACCGATATCAACCTTAATACTTCCAAAAGTCAGGAATCCTGAGTCGGGGTCAGCAGGTATGTGAATGCCCGTCTGGACCATAGCTACAAGCAATCCTACTGTTTTCAGTACGACTGTTTTACCGCCGGCATTAGGCCCGGTAATGAGAATAACCTGGTTTTCATCAGCTTCGAGATTCAGGGCTACAGTCGAGTTTTTACCGAGTTTATTCAATAAAAGCGGGTGTCGTCCGTTTCTTATGTTAAATAATTTTTGTCCTTCAATTTCCGGGAACGAACACTCGTATTCCAAAGAATATTTGGCCCTGGCGAAAATTGAATCTATCCGGACAAGGGCATAAAAGGACCTAAGTAGTTTTTCTGATTCTTCGCCGATCTTCCGGGTTACTTCGCGAAGAATCCGTTCGATCTCTCTCTTCTCAGCAAAATAGTAACTAATAAGCTCATTATTCATATTCAGGGTTTGTTCCGGTTCGATGTATACTGTCTGTCCCGTGGCAGACTCTGAATGAATAAACCCTTTGATCTGGCGTTTGTATTCAACCTTGACCGGCAGCACTATCCTGCCGTCACGAAGTGTGATGTACTCTTCGCGCATGATGTCATTTGCCATCAGGTCTTTCATTATGCGCAATGTAACTTTTTCTATCTCGGCCCTTTTTTCAGATATAGCTCTTCTAAGGTGCTGTAATTCCCGGCTAGCATTATCTTTTAACTCCCCACTTTCTGTCAATATTGAATTAATATGATTTTCAAGAACACGGTTGTTATAAAGAGAATCATTCACCTCAGCGACGAGAGCGGGAGCGGTATCCCGATTTGTATTAAGATAATGAATTACAAGCCTTGAAATTGATGCTAACTTATTGATGTTCAATATCTTCTGTGAAGGCAGAATGGAGCCTTCAATTCTGGATAGTGCAATATCCTCCGCAAGCTCAGGGAAATAGTCAAGAGGATGATCCGGGGCAGTGATAAGCAATTCCTTTGCTTCAGATACCAGGATACCTTCAGCTCTTATTTCATTCGCAACTGTCCGCGGAAGTAATTCCATAACGGATCTCTTTCCCGGAGCTGAAACTGTATATTTAGCAATTATCTGAAGTAATTTGGGAAATTCTAATTTGTCTAAGACAGACTGTTCAATCAACTTTCTTTTTTATCCTTATCGATTATGAGTTCTTTAATTGAAGATTTGGTGCCCGGAAAGATTTTACCCACAACCTCGATCGATTTGGGAATAAACTGTGATGATAAAGGGTAAAGGAAAGATGTCTCTCTTGTCTCTTTAGCAGGAAGATTAAATATGTTAAGTAGATAAAAAACAGCGCTGATAAAAAACATAATTTGAAGAGTGCCAACAAATCCGCCAACGATCCTGTTAACCATATTATTGATTTTATCAAACGGATGTACAACTCTTTTGAGTATGGCTGCGACTACCATTGTAGCAAGGAATATTATAAAACCTCCCAGTATCTCCGCAAAGTAAACATCCATTCCGGTAACGATCCTGATGAAATTCCCCGCGTACGAGGCAAAAAGTATACCAAAGAGAATTCCAAGGAAAAAGCCCAGTGAACCTATCAGTTTCCTGATAAAACCATCCTTAAACCCCAGAATAAAAGCTATTACAAGAAAAACAAAAATGATAAGATCTAAGTAATTCAATTCATTCCCAGATATTTTTCAACAAGATTTCTTACTACTTTTCCGTCAGCTTTTCCCTTCATTGCTTTCATTACCTGCGGCATCAATTTAGGAAAATCCTCTTTACTTTTAGCACCAATCTCCCCTGCTGTTCTGGTGATTTCAGAAAGGATCTCATCCTCACTTAACTGTTGCGGAAGATACTCAAGAAGGATCTTTAATTCCGCCTCCTCCTTTTCAGCAAGATCATTCCTTCCGGCATTACTGAACTGCTCGATTGATTCTTTACGTTTTTTTACAGCACCGGTGATCAGTTTTAGTTCTTCTTCCTCATTCATCTCCCTGTTAACGCCGCTTTTCTCAAATTCCAGTATCAAAGCTCTTAATGATCGTATAGTCTCAAGCCTGACTTTATCACCCGATTTCATAGCGGTTTTAAGATGTTCATTAATTAATTCTTTTAATTTCATTATAATATCTCCTGATAATAAAATTATTAAATCGGAAACCGATGGTATAGTTGAATAATATTCCCCGAAATAAAATGAGAAGATTTGAAAAATGAACCGATAAATTCCCCCACTTCTTCGGGTTTAATAAGCGAGTCAAATTCTTCTTTTGGCACCCATTGCCGGTTGGCCGGAGTATCCAGGATGTATGGAGCAATTGCATTTACACTCATTCTATATCGTTTACCCTCCTCAGCAAGAGACTGAACTAAATAATTCAAGGCAGCTTTACTCGCGCCATATACTGTCACTCCTGCCTTTCCCTGCAATGATGTCATCGCGGAAGTTAGAATGACGGAAGAGTTACCTGCTTTCCTTGCAAGACCTATAAATTCCTGCATAAGATTTACGGCTGATTTGAAATTCATTGAGAGCATTTTGTCCGTATCATCTTCTCCGAATTCCTCGAGATTCACTCCCCCGGCGTAACCTCCGATAGTCGAGATCAGGAAGAGTTGAGTATCACGGTCTGCGCTTATCCCATCAAACAATCCTGTTGTGTTTTGCCTTTTGGAAAGATCCTTTATAACAGTTGGAACAATTCGCTTATCACTATGCTCGCCGGAAAAACCCATGTCGTACAGGTATATCTCATCATATTCATCTTTTGACAGACTTTCAGTTATACCTCTGCCCAGGCCGCCCTCGGAGCCGAATATTAGAAGAATCTTTTTCTTCATTATTTTCTAATTTATCCTTCTCACAGTAAGTGTAAGGTCTTTTTTTCTTTCAATTATCACTGTCGTCCCCTCTTCGATAATTTCAGAACTCTCAGCGTTCCAGTGTGTTCCGTGAATCTCGACTGTTCCCCCTTTGGGAGGATCTATCTTTTTTGTCACGGTGGCTTTTTTTCCGGTCATATCATCAAGATCCAGTGCCGGATTTTCTTTCCCTTTACTGAAGCCCTTGAACAGGACCTCGAACCTTTTTCGCAGGACAATTAAAGTCACTATTGATGTAACAAGGAAAACAAATAACTGGGCAGTGAGTCCAATCGGATACACTGCTGTAATCACTGCTGTTATCCAGGCACCAATCCCGAAGAAGAATAAGATCAGCCCGGGAGCAATCAGTTCCATGATAAAAATTATCATTCCGACAAAAAACCAGAACAAGGTATCACTCATAAAATCTACCATAACTGCTCCGATTACCGGATATATACGGTTTTAATATTCACGAACTCACGAATACCGAATTCTGATAACTCTCTGCCATAACCTGACTCGTTGATTCCGCCGAATGGAAGTCTCGGATCAGACCTGACATACGCATTAACAAAACAACTTCCAGCCTGAAGTTTCGTTTTCGCGATTTCCTCCCCTTTGGCCATATCTGAGGTAAATATAGCGGCTCCGAGTCCGAAGGAAGAATGATTCGCGATCCTTATCGCGTCATTTTCATCTTTAGTCCGGATAACAGAAGCTACCGGACCAAATATTTCATCATCGTAACATGGCATGCCGGGCTGGACATTATCAAGTACGGTAGCATCATAGAAATAACCTTTATCAACAATATGGCGCCCGCCGGTCAGTAAACGCGCACCCTTGCTGATGCTCATCTGCACCTGAGTATCTACCTCTTCCAGCAAATCTTTTCTCGCCAAAGGACCAAGCGCGGTGGTTTCAAGAAGTGGATCACCAATAGCTTTGTGGCTCATAAGGTCTACAAACTTCTCTATGAATTCATCATATAACCCGCCGGTGACGATAAATCTTTTCGCTGCGATACAACTTTGACCGTTATTAATCAAACGCGAAGTTACACAGGAAGAGACGGCTTCATCAATATCCGCATCGTCAAGTATTATATAAGGATCACTACCTCCCAATTCAAGGACTGACTTTTTCAGATAATGCCCTGCTGTCGAAGCAACGTTACGCCCCGCAGGCGTGCTGCCAGTGAGGGTAACTGCCTTTATTGCCTTATTTGATATCAGGGATGAGACTCTTGATGCGGGTAAGATAAGAGTCTTAAAAGTATTTTCAGGGAAACCCGCCTCAAGAAAGATCCTTTCTATTGCCAGAGCACAGCCTGTAACATTAGACGCGTGTTTGAGTAATGCGGCATTTCCAGCAGCTAATGTAGGGACAGCGAAACGGAAAACCTGCCAGAACGGAAAATTCCAGGGCATAATTCCGAGTACAATGCCAAGAGGTTGAAATGTAACGTAACTCCTGCTCGCATCAGTATCTATTCTCTGATCCGCTAAAAATTTTTCTGCATTATCCGCGTAATAATCGCATAGCCAGGCACATTTTTCAATTTCACCTTTTGACTGTTGCACCGGTTTTCCCATTTCAGTTGTTATCAACCGTGAAAGATATCCGATATCATTCCTTAATATTTTGGCTGCTTCCTTAAGTTTATCAGCGCGGATGTTAATTGACTGTGCGGCATTTACCTGAAATGCTTTTTGGACGTCATCAACTTTTTTCAAAGCTTCTGAGTCAGAGATTTCTTCGTATGAAGCGATAATTTCTTCGTTAAACGGATTTACTGACTGAATCATAGATATATGTAAAATTTATTAATATTAGCACTTTAAAATAGTCAAATCCTGTTAATTTATTTTCTCTTTATTACAACAACCGTCTTATCATCATTGTATCCCCCCTTTTTACTGAATTTGAGGACACTTTCCAGCACGGACAAACAAATAATCTTTGAAGACTCACTGATAACTTTTCTGTAAGCTGACTCCAGTTTCTCCTCCCCGAATGCCTCAGAATTCGAATCTGAAGATTCTATTAAACCATCAGAATATAATAACAATACGTCACCGGGTTCAAAATTCACGCTCTCGATTGTGTAGGACGCTTTAGGTACTGGTCCGAGTACCGGTCCTGTAGGATCAAGATATTGTATCAACCCTGTTGACTTTTTATAGAATATAGGGGGATTATGACCGGCATTGGCGTATAGAAACAAACCGCGCTGTTCATTGGACAACTCACCATAAAAAAGCGAACTGAATTTATCATCTCCGAAAATCCTGTTAACGAGCTGGTTCATTCTTTTCATTAGTACGGGAATCTTGATTTCAAAAGTACTTGCCATCCTCAGTGCACCAGAAATGTACATTGCTTCAGCAGCGGCGCTGACACCCTTACTGGCTGCGTCACCAATAGCCACACCTATCCGGTCTTTGTCATCTCCGATTTCAAGATAATCAAAAAAGTCACCTCCCACTATCTCAGCCGGAATTGTTACACCATACATCTCATATGAACCGAAGACGTATTCATGCTGCGGTAAAATTGTTTTCTGAAGCTGTCTCGCCTTATCAAGTTCTGCTTTGAGATTTTTTTCGGTTCTGGCTGATTGAGACTGTTTGATCTTCGAAGTAAGCACCGAGCCGATGATGTTGAACAAATATTTTGTATCATAATTCAGATTAGCGCTGTTAAAAGCAATCAGATACTCATAATAGATGCCGGTGCTAAGTTTGATCCTGTTCCCCACACCTGTCGCGGAATATTTAAATATTCCTTTTCTCCTGAGTATTTCATTAGTCTCATTACCCAGTATTGTTCTGTCATTTACAAATCTATCGAATAAAGGATAATCTTTGATAAAAACCCTGAAGTTCTTGGCTATTTTGTCCATTTTACCTGTCTGGTAAAGTAATTCGTAGGCTGCATTTTCAGGGGCTAACCGCCAGATTCTCCCGCCGGTTATGTCAATTTGGGTATCACGGATAAGTTCAATTATCACCGCTTCCAGCATCTCGTGAACGCTTTCAAAATGCCGGGAAACTATTTTTTCTATTGTCTTATGGAGCCTTCTGTACATATACTTTAATCTATTTCTTTACAAACTTTAATACTGTTCTGATTATTTTTTTTACAAATTTAAGGAAATTAGGATCATTTCCGAGGTCTGAAGCATAACTATAAACGGCTTCTTTTATTCCCGTATCGTATCCGGCTTTTTCGCTCATATAATATTTATGAGTCATTATTTCCAGATATAACATCGCCGGAGTACGAAACGGAAAATATTTATATATTCCTATCTTCTCGAATTCACCAAGTGTTGGAAGATAGATTGACTCATACCAGTGTATTGCCGCATCGATGATGTTTATTTCATTATTGGCCTTTTCACTTAGGTACCATTTATGCTCTTCAATTTGCTTGCGTATTTCTTTTATTGTCACCGGGTTAACTATCCCCTTCAAGTGAAAGTCAGGATCCAGTCCGGTCTCGGTGAAGAAGTCCGCCTTTAACTGGTAAAGGCCGTAAAAGTTATTATAAGAACTTTTGAGATACTGGTGATCTGATTCCAGGTCCGGGAGTGCAGCGTCTTTATCTAAAAGTATGAGATCTTCTCTCATCCATTCCATCGACTCATGAAAATTCTCCAATTCATTTTTCCTGAGATTTTCTGAAATAGAGGGTAAAAATTCGACGGTTTCGGCATCCGCAAGGACTGCTTTTAACGCTGTCCGAACTCGTCCGTGCGCATCTTTTTCTTTTACAAATCTTATCATCATATTTGCGAGTGAGGCATCTCCCCAATAAATATTATGAAAATGAATAACTGCAAACAATTCCGATATTGCCTTCAGAATCTGTTTCCTGTTGGAATCCTTAAAATTTAATTTTGCCAGGTAACTATCAGGAAGGGCAGTTGATTCAAGCAGGGTTATAATAAATGCGCGGTCATCAGTCTGGTAAGATATTCCTGTCCTTGTTTTTACCTCAATAGGCAAACCTTTTACTATCACGGTCCCGGCAGGTATTAAAGTGTGTATCCCTTTTGCGATAAGCTTAATATAATTCTCAAATTCATATACTGCGTTATAAGGTGAGGTTTCCTTAATAGCATAAGAATAAGGTCCGGCTTTCAGGAAGCGAACCACGTGCCTGGATAATCCAGCCCTGAAATTCATAAACCTTATCCCCCTCTCCTCCCAGTTTTCAAGATTCTCTTCCCAAGGAAGGTTTTCGAGATATTTTAAATGGGGTTCTTCAATAGAAACCCTGACTCCTGATTGCTTACTAATCAGAATAGAACTCGATCATTTTGGTGATTGCCTCGACGCACACCGGACAATAATTATCAACCGAAATTGAATTCATACTGCAGTCGTAACGGGGGCGGTAAACTTTTTCCTTTACATATCCGCCACCTTCGAATGCCCCGACTTTTCCGATATATTCATCCTTGACTGGTGTTGGTATCGGAGTCCCTGGACTAACCAGGTTTTTCCATTTCCTGTCAAAGTCAACAAGTGTGGAAAGATTGGGCTCAAGTGGTTCAAGATTAATATCATAAAATTCTTCGTAGGTGGTCTCACTGTCATAATACTCATCCGCGAGGAATGAAAAACCGTGACCAAACTCGTGAACAAAAACATACTCTTCGTGAGGATTCCTGTTGACACAGACATTATAGTAATTAAAAATAGCTCCCCCGCCATACCGGTCTGTATTTACCAGAATGTAAATCTGATCATATGGAACATTCGCCGCCGCGTCCCTTACTTTCCAGTAACTCTCTGTCATCAGATAGCGGTCAAGCCCCAGACTGAAAAAACTGGAATTGAAGGCTGTGTTAACCCATACACCATTTCCCGGTATATCCGTCCCTGAATCAGGACAGACTGACTCAATTGCATAAATGTTAAATTTGTCTTTGTTTTCCTTATAAGGTTTCGAATTAAACAGGTAGCCTGCAAATTTCCTGCAGTCTTCTCTAAACCTTTCCATCTGTGCTGCTGTATACCCTTCGGCAAGGATGGCAATGTCAACGCTTTTTGACGCATCAGCCTCACCGGCAATCCTCGTTACAGGAAAACTGCTAAATGAGTTTTTTCTGATATAAATACTTTTAGGATTAATTGCCATTTCAAATTTGAGGATCAGATTATGCTTTTTGTCTCTCGTATATATTTTTAAAATAGCTTCATTCTTAGGAAACGGGACAGCAACTGTCTCCTCAAATGCTTTGTTAATTTTTTTTGCTTCAGCTGTGGTTTGCCATTCGCTGAAAAGAGTTGAGTAGTTGCGCGAATAGATAAGTTTATTATCATTTTTTGACAATAACTGCACCTGATATTTACCATATTCAAAAGTATCAATGAGATTTTTTTTCGAGCCACCCCAAAAAGGTTCTTCAGTCATCTGCTTAAAATGATAATTATCGTTTTCATTGCTCCCGGAGTGAATATAATCCACACGAAGAGTTTTAGGATAAAAGTATTCTTCAAATACTATTTGCGGAAAAGCAATTCCACTTGTAAAAAAAATCAGGAAAATAAAAGTTAATAAAAGATTATCCTGCTTTTTCATGAAGTCCCTTTACAATTCTGACCGGGAAGGCGAATTCGATATTATTATCATTAAACAACTTATAAATTCCCTCTCTAAGTTTTACGGCTAAATCAAATGAATTTCGATAGTGGTCTGTCTTTACGTCAAGCCGGATATCAATTGATGACTCACCAAACTTCATAATAACAAAGTCAGGCTGAAAGTCCTTACTTATTATTTCATAAGAGTTTAAGTGATCTAAAACGAGTTTTTTCATAGCTTCAAAATCTGTACCGTATACAACACCAAACTCAATTAAGACCCTGACCTGAGGCGTCGGATAAGTAAGGTTAATAATCCGCGATTTCACTAATTCATTATTTGGGATGATCATCAGGTTCCTGTCAAAGTCCAATATTTTTGTGCTTCTAACCCCGACAGAAACAACATCACCAAAAATATCAGTTCCAACCTTTATTCTGTCTCCGATTCTGAACGGACGGTCTAGCATGATAATAAAACCCGAAATCATATTCGAAAGAGCATCCTGTGCCGCAAGTGCAATCGCCAGTGAACCAAATCCGAGGGAAACCAGGAGGGTGCTTATGTCAAGATTAAATTTTGTGGAGACTACTACAAAACCAATAATTACCAGAAGCAATACACCAAGTTTCTGCAACAAAGGGAACAGGCTGCCGGAAAGATCGAGATTGCTTTCCGCGTCTATCCTTTCAGAATACCATTTTATTACGACCTTTACCAGTCTGGCTGCTATGATTACAGCAATGAGTACGACCAGCACGAACAGAATTTTCTCAATTATATTAGCCCAGTTCGACAAAGAGGGATACTCAGCCACAAGACTTTTTTTACTGTAATTCGAGATTAAGCCAAATCCACCCCTGAAAACACTTAAGGCCAAATAGAAACCTGTTATAACTATCGCGTGAAAGCTTGTTTTTTCGAATACATCCACTATATAGTTATCAAAATTTGATTCCGTTCTGTCAACAATTGGTTTGAGAATCTTCCGAATGAAGATACTGAAGAGTTTCGCGGCAGTAAAAGCAAGAATCACCACCAGTAAACTTAGGATGAGAAGATAGATCAGATCCTCACCTACTAAATGACGGAATTTGTTTAGGAGTTGTTGCATTAAAAGATCTTTCTGCTTCCTGGTTTTACGATAGGTATATTTTTCTTACAAAGCGGGCATTCATCCGGTAAATAGGAGATCACTTCAAGAGTCATTGCCGCCTTTTGTTTTACACCAAAATCAACTTTGCCGTTACTGCGATCAACAAGAAAAGCCGCGCCCGCCACTTCAGCTCCGTTAGCCCTTACCAGGTCTATTACTTCCTGAACTGATCCGCCTGTGGTCACAACATCTTCGCAAACGAGATATCTCTCACCGGGAATGATTTCGAAACCTCTTCTCACCTCAAATCTTTCTTTCTCACGCTCGGCAAAAATGAACTGTTTTTTCATAAGTCTGGCAACTTCCCACCCGACAATAATACCACCCATCGCAGGCGCAATGACTTTGTCAATTTTATCTTCAGAAAAGTAGAGGCTTAGTTCCGCGCAGATCTTTTCCGCGTATTCAGGGTGCTGTAAGACTTTAGCGCACTGAAAATATTGATTACTGTGCCGGCCTGAAGTCAATAAAAAATGCCCTTCAAGCAGCGCGTGAGTCTTCTGGAAAAATTCTAAAATTTGTTCTTTTGTGAGATTCATTTATGAGTCCGGATTAAATTTTTAATTTTTCAATTCTTTGTATTAGTTCGAAATCCTTAGATGTTATACCACCCGCATCGTGAGTAGATATCATAAATTTAACATTATTCCACCCGTGTATCAGAACGTCAGGATGATGATTTAATTCCTCAGCTATCTCACCCGCGGAGTTGACCAGTCTTAATGCTGTAACAAAATCTTTAACATGAAACTGCTTCATCAAAGCCTTACTTTCAATCGTCCAGCCGGGAAAATTTGAAAGCTTATCCATTATTTCTTTTTCCGAGAATAACATAATTTTCTCCATTCTGAATAGTAAAATTAATAAAAAAAATGCTACACCCCTCGCGGAGCATAGCATTTCCGTAAATGAACTATGTAAATCAGGGTTTTTCTGAATGCTCAGCCGTGGCTGACGCACTTTCTTCTGTTTCGTCCTCAATAAATACCAGCGAATCAGTCCCCTCAAAATGCTTCGCAAGGATCTTGCTTCCTTCTTTGAATGCACCGCGCAAAATCTCCTCTGCGATCGGATCTTCAACAAACTGCTGGATCGCTCTCCTTAACGGTCGAGCCCCATATTTGGGGTCAAACCCTTTATCCGCTACGAAATTCTTCGCACTCGAATCTAATGTGAGCGTCATTTTATTCTCTTTAATATTAGCGAGAAGGTCTTTCACCTCGATTTCAATAATCTTAAGGATATCTTCCTTATTCAGGCTGCGGAACACTATTGCCTCATCCAGCCTGTTAAGGAATTCTGGACTGAAGAGCCTCTTCATCGCATCCTCTACAGTGTTTTTCATACTGGAATACTGATCAAGTTCAGAGCCCTGGCTGAAACCAAATGACCCAATTGTCTTAATATCGCGAGCGCCGATGTTTGAAGTCATTATAATGATGGTATTCTTGAAATCAACTTTACGGCCGAGGCTGTCGGTCAACACTCCCTCATCAAGAACCTGCAGAAGGATACCAAAAATATCCGGGTGGGCTTTTTCAATTTCATCAAAAAGAACAACCGAGTATGGCTTGCGGCGTACTTTTTCAGTCAGCTGCCCGCCTTCTTCATAACCAACATATCCCGGAGGCGCTCCGACAAGTCTTGAAACAGCGAACTTCTCCATATACTCGCTCATGTCTATCTTAATAAGCGCGTTTTCAGAATCGAACAAATACCTCGCAAGTACCTTGCAAAGTTCGGTTTTTCCGACACCTGTTGGGCCAAGAAAAATAAAACTTCCGATAGGCCGGTTGGGATTCTTAAGACCTGCTCTGGCACGTCGAATTGCTTTCGTGAGTTTAATAACGGCTTCATCCTGCCCGACAATCTGTCCCCTCAGGCTCTCCTCCATATTCATAAGCTTATCGGATTCAGTCTGAGCAACCCTGTTTACAGGTATTCCTGTCATCATAGCCACAACTGTAGCAATATCTTCTTCCGTAACATCAAAAACGATGTCTTTTGATTTGTTCTCCCAATCCTTCTTTGCGAGTTCAAGTTCACTCTGAAGCCTCCGTTCCTTGTCACGGAGCCGTGCAGCTTCTTCATAATCCTGCCGTTTAACAACCGCCGCCTTTTCGAGCTTGACTTTTTCAATTTCTTCTTCCAAAGTGATAATCTCCGGCGGAACTTCGAAATTACCCATATGCACGCGCGATCCCGCTTCATCAATAACGTCGATCGCCTTATCAGGAAGATGGCGGTCAGTTATGTAGCGGTTACTCAGCTTAACAGCACTGTCAATGGCTGCATCAAGGTATCTGACGTGATGATGCTCCTCATACTTGAATTTAATATTTTTTAGGATCTGTATTGTATCATCATAACTTGGCGGATCAACCATGACTTTCTGGAATCTTCTGTCCAGAGCTCCGTCAGTTTCAATATATTTTCTGTATTCGTCCAGTGTTGTCGCTCCGATACACTGAATGTCCCCCCTAGCAAGAGCTGGTTTAAACATATTGGAGGCATCCAGGGAACCTGAAGCTCCACCGGCACCAACAATCGTGTGTAATTCATCAATAAATAGGACGACGTCTTTTGCCTTTTCGAGCTCACTCATCAGGGCCTTCATACGCTCTTCAAATTGGCCCCTGTATTTTGTGCCCGCTACTAAGCCGGCCAGGTCAAGCGTTACGACTCTTTTATCCTGCAGAATTCGCGGCACCTTTTTTTGAATTATTCTTATTGCAAGCCCCTCTGCAATTGCAGTCTTACCAACACCCGGCTCACCAATGAGAACCGGATTGTTCTTTTTTCTCCGGCTCAATATCTGCGCAACCCGTTCTATCTCTTTCTCTCTTCCTACAACGGGATCAAGTTTATCTTCAATAGCCAGTTTTGTAAGGTCTCTTCCAAAATTATCCAGCACAGGTGTTTTTGTCTTATCAGGTTTTTTGTCTGCTTGCGGAGGGGGAACATTACCGCGTACAGGATCACCTGCATCCTTGTTATTTATCAGAGAATTAAGCTCATTACGTGCTGCATCATAAGTAACGCTGAACTGAAGCAATATCTGAGTAGCAAGATTATCTTCATCCCTGAGGATTGAAAGGAGCAGATGTTCGGTACCGATAACGTCTGCTTTGTAGATTTTTGCCTCGATCTGGGTGATCTTCAGGACTTTTTCAGCCTGCTTTGTAAGAGGGATGTTACCAATAGTTAATGTACCTCCGGAAGTACGGACTGATTCTTCAACCGCTTTTTTCAGCCTGAGTAAATCACAGTCAAGGTTTTTCAGAATTCTTATAGCTATACCTTGTCCTTCGCGAATTATCCCAAGCAACAAATGTTCTGTACCAATAAAATCGTGTCCGAGCCTAAGCGCCTCTTCCCTGCTTAGCCGTATTACATCCTGAAGTCTGTCTGAGAAGTTACCTTCCATTATTAATTAATCCTTTATCTAAGTTTAGTAGCAAATACAAATCTTAATATATTAAAAGCACCAAAAACAGTCAATGACATTACCCGTTTTTACCAGATTTATCATTTCCGAACTTTTCTTCTATCCGGTTCCTGTGAAGCAGATTATATGCGCAAAACGGAATTGTGTCATTTTCAGGAGTAGAATAATGAATACAACAGTTCTCCACCTTATCACAATCGTAGTTGTTAGCGTCAATAGCGTGTTCAAAACCGACAAGCAGAACATTCTCCGTGTGAAACCTGATAATCGCTTCCTCCGCTCCCATTAGGAACAAGTCCTTTATTACGGATAACAGTTTCCCGCTGAATTTAATTCCATCCTTTTTGATGAGGGCGGGTAAAACCAGAGTAAATTTCGTTACCATTTCGCTTCTGGAGCCGGGTTCCAGGTTCCTAATGAAACTTCTCAATTTATCCAAATCAAATATCCTGCTCAGAGGTATTAACTCATTGTTATGTTTTATCAGATAAGCAATCGAAAAGCAGCCCGGATGGGTAGTGATATTTATTGTTTTTGCCTCTGGATAAATTCTTTTATATGCATCCAGGAAATCTCTGATCCAGGCAAGTGGTACAAAATCCTTTTTCGTAATCTTCCCATTAAAACTCTTTTCAATCTGTTCCAGGCATTCCGCGTTTGTGATCCGTCCGTTTAATAAGCGTTCATCATTCACATCTCCTACATAGCCAATTGGCTGGAAAAGAATCCCTCGAATTTTACTGATATTCTCCGCCGCGTATTTAACGATATCACCTATCTGATGATCGTTTACCCCCTTTATTACTGTAGGGACGAGCACGACATTAGGATACGCGGTAGAGGAATTCTTCATGTTTTGAATGGCCTTCAGTTTTATCGGGAGAAGATCGGTCCCTCTGATAGCCAGATATGGATCAGCTGTAAGTCCGTCGAACTGCAGATAAATAATATCCACATGGGATCTACTAAGTTTCTCATAGTAGTCTTCTTGGGCAGCGAGCATCTTGCCATTAGTAGCAACGATGATGAAAGAAAAACCTTTCTCGTGAGCAAGAGTACATATCTCAAAAAAGTCTTTCCGTATCGTAGGCTCCCCTCCGCTGAAAAGCACGATCGGGCACGGAGGCTCTGACGCACGAAGAGTATCCATCATTTCACCGATTTCCTCGAATGTCGGTTCGTAGAGGGTTGGCGCTGAGGAACACCCCGCAAAACAGACAATACACTGTAAATTACACCGGTTGGTAACATCTATTATCCCAATTACCGGTGTTGATTTTGTGCTGTATCCTCTTACCGGTAGTGAAATATCAAGTTTCAACTCAGAATTCGAAGGCTCGCCTTTATTAAGCGAGTATTCTTCCATAATATGCTTGTATAATGCGGCATCGCCATAATACAAGTCTTCAAAATCTCCGTGTGAAGTGCAGGATTTTTGCATATAAACCTTATTCTCCCTCAGGACAAGCTTCGCCGGCAGCGGTTTCAGACATACGGGACAGAGGGAACGGGTCGTATTGATAGTTTCCATACTAAACCAAAATTAAACCACCGGCCTTTAAAATATGATACCAGCTAATCAGATTGACCGGAAAATGATTATCTTATTACTAAATTTAACCAAAATAAAGGTATTATTAAGGTTTTGCATCACACTGGCTTAATTTAATTTTGGCCATAAATGATTGCATATTATTTTGAATAATTAAGTCTTATTTTCCGCATAAAAATTGGAGCTTTTCATGGATGCTATCGCAGGTTTATCTGTATTTATAATTTTTCTTGTTGTTATTTTTCTTTTCCTTTTCCTGTATTTTGTCCCGATCGGACTTTTTATAACAGCCTATTTTTCCGGCGTCAAAGTTAATATTTTCAAGGATCTTGTCGGTATGCGCTTCAGAAAAATCAACCCGCATGTGATTGTCAGGAGTAAAATTACCGCCTCAAAAGCCGGCATTCCGCTTGAAATTGGAAAACTGGAAGCGCATTTACTTGCCGGTGGTAATGTAGAGAAAGTAGTCAACGCGCTTGTATCAGCCGATAAAGCAAAACTGGGACTCTCTTTCGAGCGTGCCACCGCTATAGACCTCGCGGGGCGCGATGTTCTGGAAGCGGTAAGGATGTCAGTGATCCCCAAGGTCGTTGAAACACCGCTTGTTGCAGCGATGGCAAAGGATGGTATTCAATTAAAAGCTGTAGCGAGGATCACCGTCAGAGCCAACATCGAAAGGCTTGTCGGCGGAGCGGGAGAAGCCACAATTCTTGCACGTGTTGGTGAAGGAATTGTATCAACCATCGGCTCCAGCGAAAGCCATAAACACGTGCTGGAGAACCCTGATTCCATATCAAAAGTTGTTCTTGCTAAAGGGCTTGATGCCGGAACAGCGTTTGAAATATTATCAATAGATATAGCAGACGTGGATGTGGGAGAAAACATCGGCGCTAAATTACAGGCTGATCAGGCGCAGGCAGATCTTCAGATTGCGCGTGCCCGCGCTGAAGAGAGGCGTGCCGCAGCGGTTGCCTCTGAGCAGGAAATGGTCGCGGAAATTGCACGTCAGAAAGCTAAACTGATTGAAGCCGAAGCTGAAATCCCCCGCTCTATCGCAGATGCCTTCCGCCAGGGAAATCTGGGTATAATGGATTATTACAATCTGAAAAATGTCCAGGCGGATACTATGATGAGGGAATCAATTGCGAAACCTGAAGAGAAAAAAAGTAAAGATTAATCATGGATAATCTCCTTGATATTATAATTTTCCTTGTAATTATTTATGGCTTTTTAAGTCCTTTCTTTAAGAAGAAAAAGGAACAGTCCGAATTACCTGATCAGGATGTTTATTTCCCTGAAGAGGAGGACAAGCCCAAACAAAGAAGAGATTACTCTAATTATTCAGAAAAAGATGTACTCGAAGAAATCGAAAACCTTTTTCGAAAAACAAACCTGCCTCAACCTGACCGTGAGACACCGGTCAGGTATGATGAGGCAAAGTATTCTCCTGAACATCTCCCTGTGGAAAAGTATACTGCTGAAGAAAAAACTTCAAGAAGTGTCTTTAAACAGCCTCCAATGGTCATTCCTCCGCTCGTTGAGGTTAAGATACCCGACCGCCCTGTGTTGGTAAATGAATCTGCTCTGAGGGTAAGACGATTGATTAAGGACTCAGCGACCCTGAGGGATGCAATTATAATTTCTGAAATCCTCAACAGACGCAAACCAGGGCGTAGATGAAATTTGAGAAATATAAGCTGAAAAATATCTCAGGGGGAAATGATAAACTGCTCCCTGTAGATGAATCCCGCTTTACGATCGATTATAAAAATGTTCTCAATCCCGCACAATACGACGCAGTGAGTGCAACGGAGGGAGCATATCTTATCATTGCGGGAGCAGGCACAGGGAAAACCAGAACTTTAGTATACCGTGTTGCCAGATTAATCGAATCTGGTTACGATCCTTCTTCAATACTTCTGCTCACCTTTACACGTAAGGCAGCTCGTGAGATGATGAATCGTGCTTCGGTACTCCTGGATGCACGATGTTCAAAAATCAGCGGCGGAACCTTTCACTCTTTCGCTAATATAACCCTGCGTAAGTATGCTAATCACATAAACTTAAATCCTTCCTTCACTATCCTTGACCAGGGTGACAGTGAAGATGTGATGAATCTGCTCCGGTCTCAATCGGGCTTGATTTCAAAGGACAAACGTTTTCCGAACAAATCAACACTGCTCCGAATTTACAGCCTCTCCATAAATACCGGGAGAACCTTCGAAGACGTGCTCCTGTCGGAATTTCCGCACTTTTATGGCTATATGAGTGAAATCGGGCAGATTTTCAACATTTATATAAACTACAAACAGCGCAATAACCTTCTGGATTACGATGATTTACTTCTCCATCTTCTTAAATTTCTGACGGATCTATCTCCTGCTGCGAAAAATTTCCTAAAGGGTATCAAGTTCGTAATGGTTGATGAATACCAGGACACAAATAAACTCCAGGGAGAGGTGACTCAGGCGTTGACTTTACTTACCAAAAACATAATGGTAGTGGGAGATGATGCTCAATCCATTTATTCATTCAGAGGGGCTAACTTCAAAAATATAATGGACTTCCCGAATTTATTTGAGGACGTAAAAATCATTAAACTGGAAGAAAATTACCGGAGTACGCCCTATATACTTGATTTTGCAAACAAGATCCACGAAGCGGCGGTCGAGAAATTTAACAAAAATCTTTTCACCTACAGATCAGGAGGCGAACTCCCAGCCATCGTTGCAGCGCTGAATGACAATCTGCAGTCAAAATTCATTGTAGACCAGGTGCTTGAGCTTCGGGAGCAGGGTGTACCGCTTAAAGAGATAGCCGTTTTATTCCGGTCTTCTTTTTTCTCATTTGACCTGGAAATCGAACTCAATAAGGCTAACATCCCTTTTGTAAAGTTTGGTGGAATGAAATTCGTAGAAACTGCCCATATAAAGGATGCTATTGCGTTCCTCAGAATTGCCCTCAATCCAAAAGATATGGTGAGTTGGTACCGTGTATTGCTCCTTCACGAAGGTATCGGTCCTAAAAGCGCACAAAGAATTATGGACCTCATCACTGAGGGGAAAGTCATTCCTGCCCAGGACCCGGAATCGAATAAGATCGTAAAAGGCTATGATAAGGTATATGGACTTTTTGACCTGCTTTTCAGGTTAAGCAAAAAATCCCTGACTCCCACCGATATGGCTCAGATGGCGATAGATTATTATATGCCGCTTTTCCATAACAAGTACGATGATTTTAATAAGAGGAAAAAGGACCTCGAGATATTCCTTAACATTACAGAGAACTATCACGACCTTGAGACTCTTCTCGCCGATATGGCGATTGAGCCGCCTATCGACAGTGTTATAGATATCGGTGACGAGGATAAGCAGGATGAATTCCTCACTCTTTCTACCATCCATTCCGCCAAAGGTCTTGAGTGGCACAGTGTCTTTATTATTCACGCAATTGACGGCTTCTTCCCCTTTTCAAAGGCATTTGATTCTCTTGACAATCTAGAGGAAGAACGCAGGTTGATGTATGTTGCGGTAACGCGTGCGAAACAAAATCTATTCATTTCGTATCCGATGAACATTTATGACCGCGAGGCGGGTACTACGTTCTCTAAACCATCAAGATTCCTGAATAATATTACATCTTCCCAGGCAAGAGGATTATTACTCGAAGAGTGAAGGGCTCGACTTCTCTCCTGTTATTATCAGACCCGAATAAAACTTTAAAATAAAAAAGCCGTCCGGTATATCCGGACGGCTTTTTTTGTTAAGAGATAATCCTATTTAACCAGCATCATCTTCTTCGTGGATGAGAATTTACCACTCTCCATCTTGTAGATATAAATACCGGTTGAGAACTTCGAAGCATCGAAAGATACTTCATAAGTGCCGGCTTTAACAATCTCGTTGACAAGAGTAGCAACTTTCTGACCAAGAACGTTATAGACGCTTAAGGTAACCATACCATCCACCGGAACGGCATATTTTATCACCGTTGAAGGATTGAATGGGTTCGGATAATTCTGCGCAAGGCTGAAATCATTCGGAACCGAAACATCAACTTTAACTTCATTGGAATAACTGAATGTACCGTCATAGTCCATCTGTTTCAGGCGGTAGATATAGGCACCGGCTGTGACACTCTTATCTGTGTAAGAATATCTTGTCAGTTCGGTGGTATTACCATTGCCTTCAACAAACGCGATAGACTTATACTGGCCGTTAAGCTCTTTGCGTTCAATTGAGAATCCGCTGTTATTGACTTCTGTCGCTGTAGTCCAGTTTAATGTTACATCGTTTCCGGTCACGGTTGCGGCAAAGGCTGTCAACTCAACAGGTATTGCCTGTGTAGTATGATAAACGCCGAAGCCGTTATTTGTTGCCATTACGAATACATCTACTGACCCATCTGTATTCCTTCTGATGTCAATGTCTCCGGTTCCATTCGCATTGGAGTTTACTCCAAGCGGAGGAGTGAGACCGTAAGTAAAGGAATTTGCATAATCATTCATCGGGACACCTACAACGCGCGCGTTCTGATTACCTGCTCCGTATTGGAATACAGCGAAGTAATCATTTCCACCCATTGAGGCAGCCCAACGGATGGCATTTGCACCGGTTGCAACAACTGTACCAGGTACTGTACCAAGAAGTTGTCCTGTCATTGAGTAGTGCTTAACGCTCTGACCGTTCGATTTTAAATAGAAGCCATTACCCGGAATGGGGCCGACTGAAGCAGTTGAACCGACAGTCGCATCACTGAGAGTGATTTCTTCCGGTACAGCATTAAATGCACCTCCTGTCATTGTCCAGCGGAATACTTTAGCGTTTGCAGTAGTTGAACTTGCCGCCCAGATAACCGCGGTGTTATTAGCAAAGTCGCCGGTTATTGTGATTTTGTCGCCTAATCTTGCGAATGTAGTTTGTACATAATCCACTACTTTAACCGGTGCGGATGTTTCATCATTCCACATATAGACTCTGAAAGTATCGCTCAGTGAGTTTGAAAGGTTGCAAGCGAGTATCTTTCCATCAAGTGTGACACCAACATCATTAAGGAAATATGTTCCTCCGGTGACGCCGGTCATATCAAGCAAGCCAATATCATTACCGGTATTAGCGTTAATTACTCTTACGTTTGTACCTGCATTACGGCTTACGATGTATAACCTTTCATTGTTGCTGACCTTACCGTATCCTAAACCGCGTTCAGTTGAACCGGTTGGTGAGAACCACGCAGGTAAGTTACCTTTAGCCTGAGATTTCTCCCAAACCAGTTGAAGTGCAGGAACTGTCCAGTCAAGACCAACAGCACGAACGAGCCAGGCTCTTTCAGTTGTAATGACGAGCGGGAACCAGGTCTTACCTGAATCCTGAGAAATGAAACTTCTGCCAGGATTGGTAAGAGGTGAATTGTGCGCACCAAGCGGATACTGAATCGCTGAACTAAAGGTCATAGAGACCCAGAAAGTTTGTCCGACCTGGAAACCAGGAGCATCAGTACCAAGCGGCAATGTGACATAGTCTCCGCCTGTACCAGGAACAACATAGTTTTCTCCGCCGAATTTCTTCATATAAAGAAGCGGACCGGGAGCTAATGAATCTGCACCGGCGCCCCAGATTCCAACCATAACTGAATCGTTTGATGCTTCATTGCGATAAAATGCATCTATGTTGGCAAGTTTCATATTTACAGGAGCGGTCATCCTGACTGCTGCCCAGACCTGAATGTTATTTGTACCAAAACCTATAAAGGTGCTAGGTGTATTCGGGCCATTATCATAACGTACGTGATACGCAGAATCAGGATAAACAAGCGTTCTGTAATAGGCCAGTGTGTTATTAGCCGCGTTGATTGTATCACCGGCAGCCGTAACAGCTACTGTGGTTGTAAATGTACCACGGTTTTCCGGTGTACTACCGAAGTTGACAGTATCGACTGAACCTGCAGGCAAACTCGGCCTGTTAACAGGAGCGCCCTGAACACCGGCTATTGTATAGTTAAGTACGTATTCAGCAGCGTTCAGACCAGCGTTACCAATGAAAGTTCTCATCTGTACGGGTACTATCCCGTCAAGATCTTCGCCTGTAACGAGAGAAGAACCGCCGGTTATATTGTTTCCGACAGTTGGGTTGCTGTTTACTAAGCCGGATTCCTTACCATTAACTAATGACGCAGGATCGATCGGAGTAGTTTCAGCGCCTTTCACTAAAGCAGAAGCATCGGCCTCTGTCGGCATTGGAATTCCGTTAAGCTGACCGACAGATAATACTGCCAGATCCACCGGAGGAACTTCGGTTATATAAACATCGTCCACAAATAAATCAAATTTATCTGCTAACGAATATGCGTGGAATCCGATATAATAGTTGCCGGATACCGGTATGGTAAATGGTGCATTTCCTACCTGGTATGTTATGGCGGTGATATTCGGATGATCGGCAAGCACAGTGTAAAGACTATCCGGAACATTGGCAGAGCCGATAGCTACTTTCAGATTCTCGGCAAATGAAGCGCTGCGTGCAGAATATCCATAAGCAACACGGTAGGTCTTCCCTGCCTGTAATGCTAAAGCAGGAGTAATCAGCCAGTCATTTCCGGGAAGTGATGTACTGTAATTATATCTTGCTGAATATAAACCTGTTCTCGGTTTCACATTGCTTTGATTCCAGGTTGTTCCGCCGTTAATATCAACAACTTTCCAGCCAGTCGGTGGGAAGTTACCCTCAAATCCTTCAGACATCGGGAATTGATTTATTACAACAGGATTAACTGTAAGTACACCGGAAATATTGGTTGTACCGTTCCAGGGACCGCCATTCGATCCGCTCGCACCACCGTAGGTGTAAGGACCATTAAGAAGCTGGAATCTCGAAGCATAGTAATAAGTTCCTGCTGAGAGGTTTGCTCCGATGTCAGCTTTGTACTCATTATTATTTCCGGATACAACGTTAAATGTCGCAGCTACCCAGTTCGTCCAGGTTGAAGGATCTGTATTTGTGGAAGAATATCCGATCCAGCATTTAATCGTTGTGTCAGCCGGATTAGGTGTAACACCGCCTTCATAAGCCTGAGCGTAAACAGTTGCACTTCCGCCTTCAGAAATCGTAGCGGTGAGAGGCCACTGCAGGTTGTACCAGTCAAGCATAATCTGTGGAACAACTTCGATCTTAATATCATCAAGGCCGGTGCCGTAAGCGCTGAAACTAGCATTCGTCTTATCTCTCCATCTGAGGAACCTTCCGTTGCCAGCAAATGCTGCTAAATCAACAACCTGCTCAGAGTATGCTGTCTGAGGGGCGCCAGCGGAGAGGAATGCAAGAGTAGTCCAGGTTGTACCGCCATCAGTTGAAATTTCAAAGAATGTGGTATCGTGAAGAGCAACATTGGGTCCGAGCGCAAATTGTTTCTCAACCAATTCCGGATCGTTCTCAATGCTCTTTGTTATGTCGTCATCCTTCCACCAGAAAGAAATTTTAGAGAAAGGAGGAAGATTGACAGGGGGACTCTGCAAAATTGCAGGAATCGTACCTGAGTAGTTGTAGGAAACCTTTGCGCAATATGGAAGTGAATTTGCTTCAGTTCCTCTTGCCCAATAATTGTTGATATTCAGCCATCCCGGAGGTGGGAAAACACCGCCGGTACTGTCGAAATTCTGGAAATACGGGAAGTTGGTAATTGTGAAATCAACACCAACTCCGGTTAATGCCAGAGCGTTAGGAGAGCCTGCTGCATTATGAGTAATATCTATACTAGCGGTTTTCGCGCCGGTATCAGCAGGAGCAAATGCAACCGTGAAGGTCATGCTTTCATTTGCAGCCAAATTCTTCGGATACGTATTATTATCCGTAAGAACAAATGAAGCCGCGTTAGTACCTGATTTAGCTACGCCGCTGATTGTTAGTGTTCCACCGCCTGTATTTGAGAGAGTGAAAGTCTGAGCAGCACTCTGTGTTCCGGTCTGCAAACTTCCAAAATCTTTGGAGGTGGGGTTAACACTAAAGATCGGGGTTGCGGGGATTTCACGCACCTGAAAATTATCAATGAATACATCATTATCTTTATTACTTACAGAAGATACAGCATAGAAAGCAATTCTGACATTTCCGGTATACGCTGATAAGTCTATTACTTCGTGCTGTCCGGTATTCGAGATGAGAGGGCTTGCAGATGTCCATTCTTTAAGTTTTGTCGTCCAGGTTGCCCCGTTATCTGTTGAGAGAAATACTGCGAGAGTATCATCCACACCTAATGTATCTGCAGTAACAGCACCAAA
Source organism: Ignavibacteriaceae bacterium (assembly GCA_013360295.1). Lineage (GTDB taxonomy): Bacteria > Bacteroidota > Ignavibacteria > Ignavibacteriales > Ignavibacteriaceae > JABWCL01. The sequence continues at coordinate 105,529 of JABWCL010000009.1, forward strand.
CTTAGTAAGAGCCAAATCAAATTCCAATTGTATATCCGGTGTGCCGGTGCCAAGATTGATTTGTGGAGAAACCCACCAATGCTTTAGCGTACTGCCAAAAATATTAACCTTAGTTGAACGATTAACAGGTGATAATACATTCCCGAAATCATCCGTAACCCAAGTAGAGGTAACTGTAGTAAGTGGTGTTCCCTGGTTACCAGTTAGTCTATACCAGTTATCCGGAGGGAAGTAACTCGCAAAATCCTGAGTGTGCGGAGGTGTGATAATAGTGTTAGCGGTTGTGCTGTTGAAATTATATGCACCTATACCATTATTGGTAGAAAAGGCATAAATCACATAATTTCCACTTCCGGCATCTCTGATTGCAACATCCCCTGTACCGTTAGTATTTGAGTTAGTACCAAGCATAGGAGTAAAAGCGACAGGGGCAGCAACCGAATCATTTATTACTTCGAGTATTCTGACCCGTTCAAAAAATGCTGTTGTGCTGGTAGTAGTTACAGCATTTCCGTTAAAGAACATTGCAATGAATTTTCTTCCGCCGACTTCAAAATACTTCATCGCATTCGAGCCGGTTGGAACAAGATTCGCGTCAACTGCAGTATAAAGAGAAAGATCACCCTTTACTCTGCGTAACTGAGCTCCGCCTCCTTTTATCCAGTAACCATCCGCTCCACCATTGAGAGGAGCTGCTGTTGCTGAATTTCCGGATGCTAAACCGGTGATAACTATTTCCTGACCTGTGAATGTTACACCGTTATCAGTGGTTGTGAACTTTACAAGTTTATTGTTACTTGCCGCAACAGCCCAGATAGCAATAGAGTTATCTGCTGTTGAGCCTGTTACAGTAAACTTGTCACCAAGCCTGTATGCTCCTGTTGTCCAGGTAGCAACCACGCGAGCAGAATCAGTGCTTTCACTGTTCCACCTGTAAATTTTGAATGGTGTGGCAACCGCAGTTGAAGTAACAAGGTTACATCCAAATACGACGCCGTCTGTTGATACTTCGACATCAGTCAAAGTAAACGTACCGCCTGATATTCCGACACCAGTCAATGTACCAAGCGAATCACCGGTTGCCGCGTCAAGTATTACTACTTTAGCGCCGCCGGTTACGGTAGCAACGTACAACCTGTGGTTACCGCCAACATTACCATAAGCAATCCCTCTCTCATTGTTTGCTGTTCCAATGAAAGAAGGCAGATTACCGTTTAGTTGGGATTTTTGCCAGAGGGTTGTAACCTGAGCATTCAGGCTACCAGAGAATAGAGCTATGAGGAGAAAGATGAACATCCTCATATTCCGTAGAGATGAATTCATAACGACCTCTAATGTTAATAAATAAGAGATTAAAGAACCAATGTTTAAAAACTAAAGATAATTAAGGAAAAAAACAAGATAATTTGACAAATTATGGTGACATTATTAAAATTTGAAAAAATAAAAGAAAACAAAGAGAGTATGATTATAAACTCAGAAATTCGATTTTTGATATTGAGAGTTAAGAAATTTTGGAAATGCAGAAAATGTAATGTCTCCGGGTATCTTTATAACCCGGAGACAAAAATAATCAGGAGCCCTTAAGTGCGGTTACAATATTCAGCCTGGATGCTCTGACCGAGGGAAGGAATCCTCCTATTATTCCCATCAATAATGCAAAAACTATTGATGAGACTATAATTGACGGGGACAGTGCAAACGAAAATTCGAGCTCAGAAAAACTTGCGAAATTTAATGTTGATATCTTAAAGAATTGAAGTAATGATGATAGTAATACTCCTATAACCCCACCGATAAGTGAAATCAATATTGATTCAATTAAAAAAGCAGCCAGTACACTCCTCCGCTTAAATCCAAGCGCCCGCATCGTTCCTATTTCCACAACACGGTTTGCAACAGCAGCATACATCGTGATCATCGCGCCGATTGTAGCACCAAAACTGAATATTACAGTAATAAAGATCCCAAGTATCCTTATGAAAAGAGCGAGGAACTCAGATTGCTTTTCAAAAAATTTTGTTTCAATATAAGGTTCAAATTGCTGAAGTCTGCGCTCCGCTTCAAATAATTTTTTGAAAGAGTCATAGTTCTGAACATTATCTAACTTGAACGTCATGGACGAAACACTGGTCTCTCTGTTGAAAGCATTAAGTAACTGCAGGCCATCGCCCCATATTTCAGAGTCGAATCCGGAACCATTAGAAGAGAATTTCCCTACCACTGTCCACTGATCTCCCTGAATTTTGATTTTACTCCCGACCTCTGCACCTATGAATCGTTTTGCTATTGATTCACCTACTATAAGTTCGCGCACACCAAACCTGAACATTCGTCCATCGATCAGCTTTACTTGAGGACGGAGCTGAAATACAGGCTCTGATACACCTCTCAGTGTAATATTACTCACTCCCCCTTCTTTCCTGTCAAGGTTAATCACGACTACCGGTTCAGCCGAAACTAATTGTTTTCCCTGTGAATCTTTAGCTATGAATGGCAGAGTCCTGATGATGTTCTGCACATCACCCTCAATAATACTGGATATTTCACTTGTGGCGGATTTTCGCACGATCATGACGTTATCATCCGCTCCTGTGCCAACGAGTGTTTTTTCGATACCATATGCCATCATCAGAACGGCCGCGAAGACAAAAATCACAAGCCCCACGCCAATCGTGGTGATGATAGTGGTTAATTTTCTCTGTCTGAAATTTCTAATTACATATTTAAATGGTATTTGCATTTTATACTCCTTAACCTACAAATCTGAAACCATCTACAATCTTCGTCGAAAGCGCTCTCTGTATCGGGAATACTGAAGAAATGATCCCGATAAAGATTGCTGAACTTACGGCGAGCACTACAGTGATTGTTTCCAGATTAAAATACGGAAATATGTTCTTCGGTACCATTTGCTCAAAAGCTGAAACAACCGGAAATGTCAATGCGAGCCCTACTCCGCCTCCGAGAGCTGAAATGAAAAGAGACTCACCGAGAATCAACCCGGTAAGATGCAGAGATGAAAAACCGAGCGTTTTAAAAACAGCATATTCGCGTGTTCTTTCCCTGGCTGACATGATCATCGTATTTGCCAACACAAGCATAATTATTCCGATAATTGCAAAACTCATAACGTTCATCGCTGTTATAATCGCGGAGGTCGAAGAAATGAATCCCTGCGCAAAAGCTCTCTCCGTCTCCGTTTTGGTTTCGTCGCTTGAGTTCTTGAAATGGGCATCAATTTTTTGAGAAATCAGCGCGGAATTATTCGGATCATCTACCTGGACAATGAACCAGCCTATCTGGTTCGCGCGGATCGGAGATTCGGCCTCAATCCGTTCGTTTAGATAATTCCAGTGAAAAAACATTTGGGTAGCGTCGGTGTTTTTGTCCCGCGGTTTGTATATGGCAGCTATTGTAAACTCCCATCTGCCCGGGTAGATATCCCCTTCAAGTACCATTTTGTTTCCGGGTTTAAGACCGTATTGATTAGCTATCGCCTCCCCAACCACAGCCGCGTCTCTCTGTTTCTTAAAAGCCTCAATTTCATCTTTTGTCAGGATCAATTCGGGATAAACATCGAAAAACGTCTCTGGATCAATCGCCAGTCTGGCGAAAAAATTACTCTGATCAATATAAATCCCGCCGAACCAGTTAGCGAACGTAACTTTTTTAACTCCTTCAACTTTTTCAATTTTGTTGAGGTGCGCGTATGGCAAGGGAAAAATGAATGATACCGCCTGTCTGGTGATCAGACGGTCAGCGGCCGTCGCCTCAACTCCCGCGTTCCAGGTAGTCACAACCGTTCTGAGAAGGCCAAACGCCATAACGGCGATACCAATCCCCATGATAGTGAGAAATGACCGGAGTTTATGGCGCAGTGCATTTTTAAAAATCAACTTAAATACTTTCATATCAACCTTCTACTTAAGATCGCCTTTTTCAAGATGTCGTACCAGGTGTGCACGTTCAGCCGCATGGGGATCGTGGGTAACCATCACGATGGTTTTCTTAAATTCTTTGTTTAATCTCTCCATTAACAGCAATATTTCTTCGGCAGACTTCCTGTCCAGGTCACCGGTGGGTTCATCCGCAACAAGCAGGAGCGGATCGGTAACTATCGCACGGGCAATAGCCACACGCTGTTCCTGACCACCGGATAATTGTTTGGGATAATGAGTCATTCTGTCACCCAATCCTACGATTCCAAGTGCTGTTTCCACGTGTCTCTTTCTGTCCTTCTTATTCAGCGATGTCAGAAGGAGCGGAAGTTCAACATTTTCATAAGCGGTAAGCACCGGGATGAGATTGTAGAACTGAAAGATAAAGCCAATGGTATTGGCTCTCCACTTGGCAAGTGCGGATTCATTAAGTGTTGCAATGTTTGTCCCTGCGATTGTCAGACTCCCTTTTGAAGGTTTGTCAATTCCCGCGATAAGGTTAAGCAGTGTTGTTTTTCCGGAACCGGATGGCCCCATTAAAGCAAGGAATTCTCCTTCACTTACATCAAACGAAATATCATTCAGGACAGGAGTCTCGATACTCCCCCTGAAATAGGATTTTTGAATATTTCGTAATTCGATAATATTATTTGCTTCACTCATAAAATTCTCTGTTTATTATTATTAATCTTTTATTTCCATTCCCTCGGTCACCGAACTGTCGGGAGATTCCAAAATTCTGTCCCCATCACTGATACCGGAAACAATTTCAAAACTTGTTCCCGTTCTCTCGCCAAGTGTAACCTTCTGCTTCATGGTCTTCCCTGAAACAACTTTGTAAACAAACGAGTTACCATTTTCTGTGATAATTGCTGAAACCGGCACAAATATGGCAGTCTTCTCCTCTCTGAGTGAGCGCGTAGACGCTTGTGATAAAAACTGAACTTTTGCGCTCATTTCAGGCAGGACTTTACTATCGTATTCCTTAAATCCGATTTTCACTAACACAGTCGCTTTTGCCCTGTCAGCAGTGGGTACAATTTTCGCGACATAGCCCGGATACTTAATGTTCGGATAAGCATCCAGAGCGATTGTGCAATCCTGGTTGGGTTTGATTTTCTGTATATTAGACTCAGATACGTCCGCCTCTACCTGCAGTGATGTCATATCAGCAATGGTAACAACCGCCGCGCGCGAAGAAGCGCTGGCCGCAAAAGGAGCAACCACTTCGCCGACATCCGCGTTTTTTGTGAGTACTGTTCCGTTAAACGGCGCCCTAATAAGCGTATTCTCGAGGGAAACCTCGGAAGCAAGAACAATAGCCTTCGCAACTTCAATCGAAGCCTTCACCCTTTTCAACCTTGCGTCAGCCGCATCGTGCTCAACCTGAGTGCCTGAACCTGTTTTCAGGAGTTCCCTGCTCCGGTTATAACTATTTTCAGCATCAGTCAGCTCGGCTTCACTAAGTGAAAGATTTGCTTTTGCCTGAGCTAACTGGGCTTTAATGTCTTCATCTTCAATTCTCGCGATGATTTGCCCTTTATAGACCTGGTCTCCCTCAACAACACCGAGGAAAACCAATCTCCCGGTTCCTTTTGAGGCTACAGAAGCTTTTCGCTGGGCAACAACATAGCCACTCGCTGCCAGGACCGCTTCCTCTTCCCCTCCCGAGGATGAAGAAGAGTAAACAGTAATTACTTTTGCGTCAAGTTTATCAGCCCCGCTTCCGGTAAGCATCCATATCGCGATAATAGCGAGCAGCACAATTATTAATGCTATAATGATGTACCTTGCCTTTGAGTTATTTCCTGACCCTGAATCTCTCTTTATTCTGAGAGAATTAAGGTCCGCGCTTTTTACTTGCATATATCTTAGAAATTATTTTTTGGTGACAAAAATACTGATTAGCTTCGGTAAGCATAATTCCGTTTGATAAACGGTGAAATATTCTGACCGGCGGAAACATTTTTTATTCCGGCAAAAAAACAATTACTTCTAAATGTTTTATTTCAATATATTTAACTATTGAATATCCTGAAAGAGTTCCTGATGACAAAATTATTTTTTCTTATTATTGCACTTCTGAATGTGAACCTGGCGCAGTCCATCAGCCTGCCGGTAGTGCAACCCGGTTTTGGAGTTTCGCCATACAAAAATGAACAGATTAGAAAAATAGCTTTTGTGCCAGATGTCACAGCAACATTAAACCTCCCATCACCCCAATCCTTTGTGCCCACGAAGCCAACTATCATCACTTTTTACGCTCTTCCCAATGGAAATACAACAGATCATACTGTCGGGAAAATTCTCCAGACCGGCGATGATTGGCACTATGACATACAACATATCGGTGCGCAGACCAGATTCGTAAGGGAAAAAGATACAAGCCGAAATTATATTACTATTTATCTGGAAAATGCACAAAAAAGCTGGCCCGCCTGGAGGAGTCAGTACCCGAACAATGCAACGATAATCAATTCAATTATTGACACACTTCGCAATATGTTTGGCACTACGGGTACGACCGTCCATCTTAGCGGTCACTCCGGCGGAGGTTCGTTTATTTTCGGATATCTCAATTCAGTAACTGCTATACCTTCATTTATTAAAAGGATTACTTTTCTCGACAGCAATTACGGATATGATGATTCTTATGGCCCCAAATTTGTCAACTGGTTAAATTCATCGGCTGAAAATTACCTTTGCGTTCTGGCATATAACGACAGTGTTGCTCTCTATAACGGGCAGCCAATCGTTTCTCCCACAGGAGGGACGTGGTACAGAAGCAAAATGATGCAGCGATATCTGGCAAACCATTACACCTTCCAGGAATCGGTTGATACTGTTTTTATAAAGTACTGGACGGCTAACGGACGAATACGTTTCTTCCTTAAGCAAAATCCGCTCAGGATTATTCTGCACACGGTCCAGGTAGAACTTAACGGGTTCATTCAGTGTACATTTTCAGGATCCGAGAATGAAGGCATAGGTTACACATATTACGGCCAGAGAGCATATTCCAGCCTGATTCAGCCGCATGTTTATTATCCAAGAGGTATAAATATTCCTCCCCGCCCTCCCGGAAGTATGACGGGCTCACAATTTATGAATTTCGTAATGAATATGACTTTTGCCCAGAGAGAGGCAGAAATATTGAAGGAACTGAATAAGGGCAACATACCCCAGTTTATGCGATCGGCGAAAAGGATTAATACAACTTTCAATGATGCCCAGGGAAGAAGTTATTCGGTAGGCTACGATGTATTGCCGGATTACCTGGCTATAGGTTCTGATTCCGACTATTGCAGAATTCCTATGGGTCCGCTGACCGCCCAGAGAATTGCTGATTTTTACGGTGCTACAATGCCCACATCAAAACTTGTAGATAATATCTACCTGAAGTCTGAACTGAAGCTGGCGCCGGTTACTTACGCCCCTGTGGGAAATCAGAATGAGTTAGTACCCAAATTTATCGAACATAACAACGCGATTGAAAACCAGAGGATTAGTGCAGGCGCGCCCTTAGGGACACTGATCGGCGGGACTAAAAAGGATGTTGTTATCAGCAATAAAATCACTGATCCTGCCAGGCCAAATCACGTCTGTATCTATGGATGGCATTCGCTGAATGGACAACCGATACAACCCCTGACCAACATACATGTAAATACTTATGTGGATTACAGTCACGGTGTCAGATACATTAACAATCAGGTAACACTTGATACTTCTCTTGTTGACATCCGTTTGATTTTACAGGATCCGTTGAAGTACGCGATCTTCAGTAATGAATCCGGACCGATGGTCCAACCAAGCTACCTCTCCGACACAAGCCGTCCTGCTGTTCCAAAAAGTTTTGGAATTAGATCACACCCGGGCGGATCTATCAGATTGGATGTACCTTCAGACAGTAATGTTACCAAGTACAGAGTTCTTTATGGTAAATCAGGGACTGCTTTCACCGATACAGTTGAACTTACTCCTCAGAATCTGATTCTTTCGGGACTGGAAAGTGATTCTCTTTACTTCTTCAAGATCGCTTCCAATAACGCAAACGGTTATTCAGTAAATTCAGAACTATTGGCGGCAACGGCGGGTATCTCATCCTCAAACAAATCTCTGATCGTTCACGCTTTCGATCGTGCAACAACCGGTAACGGTTATGACTTCATTCGATTCATTGCAAAGGGAATCCACCTGAGCGGCGGCAAGATCGAATCCTGTTCGAACGAAGCTGTAACCAGTGGCACATTCAACCTAAATGATTTTGACAGGGTGTACTGGATTCTGGGGGATGAAAGTACTGTCGACGAAACATTTAACACCACGGAACAAATCAAAGTTATTTCTTACCTGCGGAGCGGTGGTAATTTTTTTGTTTCCGGGAGTGAGATTGGCTGGGACCTTGACTCCAAGGGAACCACTGCTGATAAAGAATTCATAAGGTCGTATCTTAAGTGCTATTTTGTAGCGGACGCTCCGAATAATACTGCAGGCAGTATCTACAGGGCTGAAGGTGTAAATGAAATTAACTGGCAGGGACTCGTAACTCACTGGTTCGATGACGGAACCCACGGCACTATAAATGTTCGCTGGCCGGATGTTCTTCGCCCAATAAACGGCGGAACGGGTTTTATGAAATATTATGGATATGATACACTAAATGGTTTTGCAGGAATTTATTTCAGTGGTATCTTTCCGGGTGGAACTGTACCCGGTAGTGTTATCGTTTTAGGTTATCCGATTGAAACTGTTTATCCCGAAATCACCAGGAATTATTTGATGTCTAAAATTTCCGTTTTTTTTGATAATATCTCTCCTGTTCGTGAGTCTCAAACTCAGAGCGGAGTGGACTATCAATTAATGCAGAATTTTCCTAATCCCTTTAATTACAGCACAAGCATTAAATATGAACTGAAAGAGGATGCATCCGTTTCCCTGATGATTTATAACTCGCTCGGAGAGATAATTTACAATTCCGGTGAAGCCGCTAAGCACCGCGGTCGGCACGAACTGGAAGTAAAAATGGATGAATACCCCTCAGGCGTTTACTTTTACCAAATAAAGGCCAACGCGATAGGCAATAAAGACTTCTTCGTCTCAACTAAAAAGATGCTGCTCGTTAAGTAACCGAGCCTGAGTTAAGGCTCGCTTCTTTTATCATTTCCTCCGCGAGTTCTTTACCAAGATACCTGTCTATTAGGCCGTGAATTATGTAAAGCAGCGGAGTAAGGACAACCGCAATAATGAACTTGTATATATAATTTACTATCCCGATCGCCAGCACAAGTTTAAGTTCCCAGCCTGCACCAATATAGAACGCAATAAATAGCACAACAAAACTATCAATAAACTGTGACACCAGAGTGGAGCCTGTCGCACGAACCCAGATCTTCGAATTACCTGTTTTCCTCTTTAATAAATGGAATACTGTAACGTCCACTAATTGCCCGATAAGGAATGCTACAAGCGATCCGGCTATTATCCACATTCCCTGGCCAAAAATGGTATTAAATGCAGTGTTCATATTGATGGTTCCACCCGCAGCTTCTCTTGTGATCCAGAAATCAGCAGGCACAAGATTGATGGACAGAAAGATCATGAGATATGAATACGAGATAAGTCCTGCGGCAGAGAACGACATGAACCTGACACCTGCTCTTCCAAAGTATTCATTTATAATATCCGTCATTATGAATACCACGGGCCATAGTAAAACACCTGCAGTCAGATTAAAGGATAAATTTTCAATGCCGAAGAGAGTAATATTGTAGGGTGTGATGCCAAGCGTTTTTTCCAGGGAAAATATTTTAACCCCGATAAATTCAGCTAGCATTGCGTTCGCCACGAAGAAAGCGCCGAGCATGTAAAAAAGTGTTGCTTTTTTATCTTTCATCACTTATTTTTTTGCTATTCTCTGCTAAAATCCTTCAGGATCACCTCAAGTTCATCCAGCATTTTCTCGTCGAGCGTGAAGGTAACATAATCAGCAAAATTATTCAAGATTACAAGTGAATTTATACTTGTGTCCCTGCTTTCAAGATTCGCGATTTTCCTCGATACATTGTGATTGAGTACCCGGATATCTTCATAGATATTTATCAATTCATTCATTTCCCAGTCCGGTGTTTCCCCTTTCTTCCAGCGTATATACTGATATAGCAAATAAAATGAGAGCGCCCTCACCTGAGTCTCCTCAAGTGTGGCAAATGGGAGATGGAAATTTAGCATCGGTTTGAGTCTTCCCATTATAGGGCATCCGGAAGTTACCATTTTGATTCCAATCAGACTGCTGACCCCAGCCTGTAAAGAAGTATGTTTAAAGTAGCTTCTGTTTAATGTCGTCACATTTACATCAGCCTGCTCATATGAAGGGAAGTCCTTAAATTCATCTAGAATATCAACAAGATTGACAGCAACAGGGCAATACTTATTTATTACCGGGTCAAGCGGGCAATGAGAGCATTTAAATTGTCCGAGTTTTGCCCAGTCAGGAGGCTCGGCAAGAGAAGTCCTTATTATACTCAGGGATGATTTATCAACCTTTAGAGTAAAATGCTTTTCAAGTCCGCTTTCGAACCGGAAGTGGTATTCAAAAATAAGTTCCGTTGCTGCTTTAGCTGGCATCAAAAAAATTAATTATTGGACATAAATTCTATGAGAAATATACGGAAGAAACTTAATATATTAATGTCAGCAGACTTGTGTCCCCTGTTACATTATTAAAGTATACCCCCATAACGTAGTATCATACTTAATGGGGGTTTTGGGAGAAATACTTGCTTTTAGAAGAAGTTTTTAATTACGGACGATACTCAGATTTGAAAGCCCGCCATCCATCTGTAGAAATATTTTTTTGGGGGATTTATCAAAATTTTCTGTTCTCCAAAGGTCATCCGAAATCATTGTGAATCCCTGGATATTCTTTGTACTTAACGGGGAGTCAATCTTCAACTCAACGCCGGTCTCTTTTTTACACACAATTCTGATCGACGAGGCTCCTGTTTTAATGACTGCATCCATTTTTTCTTTAGCGGGTTCGCCTAAGAGCAAATCCAGAGAGACTGCGCCGGCTTTCAGATCCAGGTTATTTAGCTTAAGCTTTGAAAGATCAAAATACGCGGCGGCAGCGCCAATCTCAAGATCCAGGGCATAAGACGGTTTGGAATGCAAAACAATATCAATGTTGTTGTTTTTATCATCACTGTTCTCATCCAGGTTAATATTATACTCATTCATCATCATTTCCACGCGGGCGCTCTCCCCGCTTTTATCAAAATTAAATGTGTATAGTTCATTCAGCCTCTCCCCTTCCACGAGAATCAGATTGCTGTCCGCGGAGAATATTGAATAGCTGCCGGCGCCGGCACTTAGGTTAAAACTAACATTCTTAACATTTTCATCAGACGGGTGAATAAACTTTTCAACGATAATCTCTCCCTTTTCCCTTCTGTGATGGAATTCGAAAAATCTTTTGGGCCCGCTCAACATACCAAAAATCGCAACTCCGGAAGCCACACCGGCAAGCCCGGCAAATACACTCTTCCAGTTCTGATTCTTAGAGATCATACTCAGACCAATGAATACGAAAATAAACGGCCAGAATTTTAACTGAGACGAAATGTCGATTTCCGTCGCGAATGCTGATTCGATCAACCAAAGCACTCCCAGACTTATAAAAAGAGTACCCCAGAATATCTGTTTAGGTTTCATTGAAGTTCTTCTTTCTTAACGTTTCGTGATGAACTAATAATGAGCCATCCTCCGAATAACACAAGAATGGCCGGGAAAATCACATCGAAACTCAAAGTCGGGATCAGATTGTCTATAAGCAAAAGACCTCCTATAATGACTAAAATTATACCAAGCCAGTTAAGCCTCGATCCTTCAGGTTTTACGACTGCGGTTTGCTCCACAGCCTGAGTGCTGTCAGGCATCGGGTAGAGCATCTCTTCTTTAGGTACTATTATCGCGCAAGTTATATAGATGATCAGACCTGCCCCGTGGAATACTGTCAGGAGAACGAAGCCTATTCTGACAAATACCGGGTCAATATCAAAGTACTCTGCTATCCCCCCGGCAACACCGGCGACAATTTTATTCTTTCGTGAACGATATAATTTTTTATCCATGACATTACCTTTCATTTTCTCAGTTGCAATCTATAACTATTTATCGCCGAACATTAAGTTTTATTAATAAATGGCTTTTAAAAAGGATGAATGGTGAAAAAAATCTTCACCGAAGGGATTTCAGAGGACCAGGCTGGCGGTTTTAACATGGAATCTAAGCGTTAAAAGTATAGAAGATGTTATCAATCCAAGAGAGAGCCCGATCCATATTCCGTAAACGCCATAACCGAATACGAAGCCCATTATATAGGCTACCGGCAAACCAACTACCCAATAAGCAAAAAGTGTAATTGCCGTGGGAATCTTCGCGTCGGTGAGTCCACGTAGAATTCCTAAGCCGACTGCCTGAGTGCCATCGAAAACCTGGAAAAGTGCCGCGATTACAAGCAGCCCTGCGGCGATTTTGATTGTCTCAGCATCCTCAATATATAATGAAGGGAGATAATATTTCAGAAGGATAAAAATTAATCCAGTAACCAGCATAAATCCTGCCCCTGATATAAGGGCGGTAAATCCTGCGGATCTCACGGCCTTTTTGCTTTTTTCACCGAGGTGCCTCCCTACATTTATTGCTCCTGCTGAAGATACTCCCAACACTATCATATACGTGATGCTTGCCAGGCTTATTGCGATTTGGTGAGCTGCAAGCGGAACAGCCCCGATCCATCCTGCCATTATTGCTGCCACGGAAAAAGCAGAGACTTCAAAAAAGTACTGCACACTGCTGGGTAAGCCGAGATTGAGAATTCTTTTTATTGTTTCAACTTTAGGGCGGGGAAAGAGCCGCCTGGTATCGTAAACTGCAAAGTTCTTACTTTTGAGTACGAACCCAAAGAGCAGCAGCGCCATAATCAGCCTTGACAGTAAAGTAGCATACCCCGCGCCATTCAACTGCAGTTCCGGGAAACCAAGATTTCCATAAATTAAAACCCAGTTAAAAAAAGCGTTAAATCCATTAGCAAACAACGTTATGAACATTGCCGGCCTTACAAAGCCCAATCCCTCAATAAACTGCCTGTAAGTCTGAAAAAACATTATCGGTAAAATGGAGAACGACAGGATCTGCAGGTATGGAACGGCATACGCGGTTACATCGTCAGGCTGACCAATGTAAGGAATGATGAATGAAGTTAGATAGGCAATAACCCAGAGGATCATGGCTGTAATAAGATTCACCACTAAAGACTGGTGCAGGACATCTTCGGTTTCATTACGGTTTCCGGCACCCTGAGAAATTGCCACCAGCGGGGATACCGCGTAGCTGATACCGATACCTATTACAAGTATAATGAAGAAGATTCCGTTAGCAACTGCAGAGGCTGCGAGGGGTGTAGGCCCAAGTCTGCCGACCATGGCATTGTCAATCACTCCCATCATAACGTGACCCACCTGACCTATCGAGATCGGAATAGCTAAACGTAATGTATCCTGGAGGTGAGTTTTAATGGTATTTACTGACTTATGTGGTTGCACAGACAAGACGGAAATGACGCTGAAGGATTAATTAGTAACTCAATAATTTTGCGGAAAGAGTGGGATTCGAACCCACGGTACGGTCACCCGCACACACGCTCTCCAGGCGTGCCAGTTCAACCACTCCTGCATCTTTCCGTTATTTAAGAGAAAAAACTCTCTTTTTTTAAGACTATAAATTTAATAACTTATTTGTTTATATTAAAATTAATTCTGGACTTTGGAAGAAATTCTTTTGAAATGCTTTCTCGGCGTTCTCTCGGCGCTGTTAGGGGCAACTTTCGTTTTTTTTATTAAACTGAATCACTATAAGCTTTGTGCCCTGATCTCTTTCTCAGGAGGGGCTCTTCTAAGTGCAGCTATCGTTCTATTCTCTTCGGGATTAAATTCAGACTTTAACTGGGCCTATCTGATTCTTTCACTCGCTTCAGGTTACTTATTATTCTTTTTCATCGGTAAATATTATTTCCATGTATGCCCTGCGTGTTCTGCTTCCCATTTCGATGAGAATACTACGAAAAAATTCTCGGAGATTGCTCTGGTTATGATCACTGCCCTCTCATTCCACTCTTTGATGGATGGGCTGGCGATGGCAATTCCCTCTGACTCAGGGCATAACCATTCAGTATTCGGTGCAGTCCTTGCGCATAAGTTCCCGGAAGGTCTTGCATTGGCATCCCTGCTGCTGGGTTCAAATTATAAAAAACTGCATACAATTCTCATCGTCACTGCCGTTGAGTTATCTACCGTAATCGGAGGGTTATCGTATTCTGTTTTCGGGTTGGAAAGCTTTAGCAGAAGTACGCTTGTACTTATCGAAGCTCATCTCGCGGGAGGATTTGTATACCTTTCGCTCCACGCGATACTTGGAGAAATGATGAGGCACCACAAAACTCTCGTAATCACTTCATTTATTTTAGGGATTGTTGTAATTTTGGGAGTTAATTTTTTATTTCATTAAATTACAAAACCGGAGAGATGCCAGAGTGGTTGAATGGGGCGGTCTCGAAAACCGTTGTGTCTCATTGAGATACCCAGGGTTCGAATCCCTGTCTCTCCGCAAATTCTCCTTTACCAGCCTTAAATTGTGCTTCTCTCCCCTTCCGCGTTTTTAGGATAATTAT
>JABWCL010000038.1 GCA_013360295.1 Ignavibacteriaceae bacterium
CCTGATGGGATTATTATTACCGAGCTGGAAACAGGTAAAATTATTGAAGCTAACGAAAGTGTTTTACAGCTTGCAGAAATGGAACTGGATGGAGTATTAGGGAAAACCACATTGGAACTGAACTTGTGGAAGGACGCTAAAGACCGGGATAAGTTTGTGGCAGAACTACAAAGTAAAGGTAATGTAAAAAACTTTGAAACGGAATTCCGGCGAAAGTCAGGAAGTTGCTTCATCGGTCTTATCTCCGGTGAGATCATACGTCTTAAAAAGAAGAAGTGTGTGCTTAGTGTCGTGAGAGATATCAGCGACAGGAAACAAGCGGAGGAGCAGTTAAAACAGAAAATGGCTGAACTTGAAAAATTCAACAAACTTTCAGTCGGCCGGGAACTAAGAATGATCGAACTGAAAAAGCAGGTTAATCATTTATCTGAAAAATTAGGTATTGATCTTCCTTATAATCTCGATTTTTTCGATGCCACACCGGATAAGAACAAAAGTTAATCAGCCAGAAGAATTTTTATAGGAAGAGAAGAAATGCCAAAGAAACGAAACGAAGATATACCGGACGGACACACCGGTAAAAATTCCGGGACTGAATTAACAACGGGCAGTGAAACCCAAAGATCTGCTCCGGAAGAGGGAGTTATGAAAGAAAGTTCAGCAGTCCGGGATAATCCGGAATTCAGCCTCTCTTACTTACTTGAGAGAAAAGTATTCCACATTATTATGGAGGAAATGAGTGATGCGGTGCTTATTCTTTGCCGGGACGGGCGAATACGATTCTGTAATCGCGGATTTGCAGAATATTTTTCCACTTCCGTGGGTGCTTTAGTCGGACAATTTATTTTTGATTTTCTGGTTGAATCAGAAAAGAATCGGCTTTCCGATCTGCTAATTAAAAGCGCCACTGAGAGGGTGACCTCAGATATTTTATTCTCTAAAGGGAATGGGGCTGACACTTTTTTATTAAACCTGGTTTTCCGTCCGATCGTTTGCGAAGACACAAACAGTGTCTGTGTGCTTGCTTCGGCAACTTCCCAGTTAAAACGCAGCCACGAAGAATTATCGTCTTCAAAATCGGATCTTGAAATTAAGATTAATGAGCGAACCGAAGAACTTGAAAACATCAATACGGAGTTGAGAAATTCAAGGTTGGCAGCTCTTAATATGATGGCTGACGCCGTGGAGGCGAAAAACGACCTGGAGAAACTGAACCTTGAGCTGGTGAAAGAGATAAAGGAACGCGCAGCCGCGGAGGAATTGCTCAAGAGGAGCGAGGAAAGATTCAGGAATATCTTTACTAACAGCCTTGCGGTTATGTTCCTTATTGATCCTGAAACCAGAAGACTTGTAGACGTAAACCACTCGGCGGAGCAGTTTTATGGGTGGACTCGCGAACAGTTACTTGATATGAGAATAGATGAAATCAACATCCTGCCGTCGGATAAAATTGGTGTAGAATTGAGTAAAGCAATCAGTAACGACCGCGTTCAATTTGAGTTCAAGCACCGACTTGCGGACGGTTCTATCCGAGATGTGAATGCTTATGTAAGCCGTGTGGAGATATCCGGAAAATATTTTCTTCATACAATTATAATAGATATTACCGAGAGGAAAAAAGCTGAAAAGATAAATAATATTCAGTTCAATATCGCGAAAGCGGTAATTGCTTCGAAAAGCACAATGGAATTGTTTGAGGCAATTCACAGGGAATTATCATCGGCGATGGAGGCTGATAACTTTTATGTTGCGCTTTATAGGCAAAAGACCGGGATGCTCCGCGCTGTGCTGGATACTAATGATGATGATATCTCAGAGTGGCCGGCGAAAAATTCTCTTTCTGGATACGTTATCGAAAAGAAAATGCCTGCACTACTGAAGAAACAGGATATACAGAACCTCATTGATGAAGGCCGGATTGAACTTATCGGGAAACCTACTGAAACCTGGCTCGGAGTTCCGCTTTTGACTGAGGACAGGATATTAGGAGTTATCGCGCTGCAAAGCTATGAAAACCCCGCTGCTTACGATCAAACCAGTATTGATATACTTGAAGTGGTTGCACACGAACTCAGCATTCACTTTGAGAAGATTGAGGCTGAAGAGGAAGCTCTCAGGCTTTTAAAAGCAATTGAACAAAGCCCGATTTCGGTTGTGATTACGGATGTGAAGGGGACTATTGAGTATGTTAACCCGCACTTTTGCAGTGTATCCGGTTACGCAGCAGACGAAGTGATTGGAAAAAATCCGAAGATTCTTAAGTCAGGAGATATGAAAAGGGAAGAGTACAGGAAATTATGGGAAACAATTAGCTCGGGAAAAGAATGGAAGGGAGAGTTTCTCAACCGGAAGAAGAATGGTGAACTATTCTGGGAGGAATCGGTAGTCGCGCCGCTGATCAATCAAAAGGGGGAAATTACCAACTACTTTGCGATTAAGGAGGACGTAACGGATAAGAAGAAAATGGTCGAAGAACTGATTTCATCGAAGGAAAAAGCCGAGGAGATGAGCCGTCTGAAGTCCCATTTTCTGGCAAATATGAGCCATGAATTGCGCACCCCGTTAATAGGTATTCTCGGATTTTCAGAAATAATGATCGAAGAGGCCGTTAAACCGGAAATAAAACAAATGGCGCAAACTATAAATAAAAGCGGCAGCAGGCTTCTGGATACACTTAACCTCATACTCGACTTATCTCGGGTTGAAGCAGGCAGGCTTGAAATTAAAAAGGAAAATGTTAATGTTAACCAGGTTATCACCGGATCTGTCATTCTTTTCAGTGAGACTGCGGCACATAAGGGACTTTACCTGAACCATAATATTCCGGATGAAAATGTATTTATAAGAGCCGATTCTAAAATACTTGAGCAGATACTTAATAATCTGGTTAATAATGCTGTGAAATTCACCAAAAAAGGCGGAGTCACCATTACTCTGCACAAACTTGATGACAGGATAAGTGTGTCGGTTGCTGATACCGGGATCGGAATATCTGAGAATGACCAGAAAATTATCTGGGAGGAGTTCCGCCAGGCCAGTGAAGGTTACAGCAGAAGTTTTGAAGGTACCGGTCTCGGCTTAACAATAACGAAAAAGTTTATCGAAAAGCTGGGCGGGACAATCAGTGTGAAGAGTGAAGTCAATAAAGGCTCTGAATTTATTTTCGAAATACCATTACTGTCCAGCCCTTCAGGAACTGATGTCTTAGCCGTTAAGAGCGATACGCCTCCCGAAGTAAAAACCCTTAGTGCCCCTCCGCCCGTCAAGAAAAAGATACTCCTTGTGGAGGATGACCCGGTAGCAGTGGACCTAATGAATGCGATGCTGGGAAGAAGTTTCGAGATCGAATACGTGAATAACGGGTCGGACGGAATTAAAAAAGCAATGAACCGTAATTATGACCTGGTGCTGATGGATATAAATCTCGGTAAAGGTATGAACGGTATCGAAGTTACCAGGAAGTTAAGAGAAATCCCAAGGTATCATAAAGTTCCGATCATCGCGGTTACCGCGTTTGCTATGGTTGGAGACAGGGAAGAATTTCTTTCGGCTGGATGTACACAGTACCTCTCGAAACCTTTTACGCGGAAAGAATTGCTGAATGTTATTCAGGAGGCGTTGTCTGCCGCGCAAAACGCTTAATTGTATTATTTTAGTTTTGTAATTTACTTTTTATATAGCTCAGAGTTTTTTTGGTAGTAATTGAACTGATATACAACCTCGCTATCCTTGTCGCATTCAGCGTGCTCTCGGGATTTATTGATACCCGTTATGAAAGGCGCACACTGACAGGTAAAATACTTCAGGGAATTCTTTTTGGCACAGTTGCCGTGATAGGAATGCTCTATCCGTTTGTGCTTACAAAAGGAATTATTTTCGACGGCAGATCGGTAGTTATTAACCTCGCGACTTTTTTCTTTGGCCCTCTTACCGGAATTATAACCGCCGGCGCTGCCGCTATTTACCGTCTTTATCTTGGCGGCGGCGGATTAGTGATGGGCGAACTGGTTATCTTCACTTCGTTTATTGTGGGTTATCTTTTCTATAGGTGGCGGCGGAAAGCCTCTTTGTTCTATGTCTCCAAATCTCTGTTTTACGTAATGGGGCTGATAGTCCACACACTAATGGTTCTGTATATGTTTATCCTGCCCGCAGGGTGGGTGCTCGAAACATTTTATAAAGTCGCCCTTACAGTCATTATTTTCTACCCGCTTATAACACTTATCATTGGAAAGATCCTATTAGATCAGGAACTTGGCCGCGCCTTTATGGATGAAATAAAAGGGAGCCAGCAACTTTACAGGTCGACTTTTTATAGTATTGGAGACGGCGTAATCACTTCAGATAAGACAGGAAAAATTACGCGGATGAATGAAACCGCCCAGAAATTAACTGGATGGACGGAATTGGAGGCCATCGGGGAAAACATAAACAAAGTATTTCGCCTCAAAAGTGAATCTGCCGGTGTAACCGTTGAAAGCCCTGTTGATTACGTTCTGAAGACAAAAACGATAAAGAAGCTGGATAAAAATTCCCTCTTAATTTCCAGGGACGGAGAGGATATCCCGGTTGCGGAGACCGCTGCACCGGTAGTGAATCAGGATGGTGAAGCAATCGGTGTTGTGATAATTTTCAGGGATCAGACTAATGAAAGAAATTATCAGAATGAGCTGAAAGAACGCGAGAGGCAGTTATCTACACTAATGAGTAATCTGCCCGGTATGGCATACAGATGCAAGAACGACCCTGAATGGACGATGGTATTTGTTAGTGACGGATGTTTTGACCTTACCGGGTTAAAACAGGATGAACTTTTGCAGAACCGCAGAATGTCTTATTCACAAATTATTCACCCCGATTTTGTGCAATATGTATGGGACGAAGTTCAGTCTTCAATCAGATCGAATACTGAGTTCAGGCTTTCTTACAAAATTATTACCGCGGCCGGAATTGAAAAGTGGGTGTGGGAGCAGGGGCGGGGTATTTATGATTTCAGGGGCGAACTCCTATTTCTGGAAGGGTTCATAACCGATATTACCGAAAGGAAACTTGCAGCGGACCGTCTGCAGTTTTACAATGAAAGGCTGAAACTGATTAGTTCGGTTGCCGGAGGTGTAATAGGAAAATTGCCGGTGAAGGATACCGTGAACAATATGCTTGGGGAAATAATTAATGCATTTAAAGTTGATGCCGGCTTAGTTCGCCTGATAACGGAGGATGGGCTGATCAAATTGGCTAATCTCAATATTCCTGATGAACAAATCGTGGATATAATACCCGCCGATTTCGGCCTGGCAAAAGTAATTGTTGAAACCGGAAAGCCTATTGCCGTTACAAATACTCAGTCGGACCAAGCGACGATGAGTGTTTATCACTATAATCAAAATAAATTCCGCTTTTTATCTTACGCGGGCGCGCCATTATTCGCGAAAGATAAAATAATCGGTATAGTTGGCCTATATACTGTTAATTATGAGAGGCAGTTTTCTGCTGAAGACCTGGATCACCTGCAGATTGCAGCGAATATAATTGCAGCCGCAATCGAGAACAACAGGTTATTTGATGAAGTTACGAGTAAAAAAAGCGAACTGGAAGGTGAAATCGCGAGCAGGGTCAGAACGGAGCGCCGGCTTCTGGAGAGTGAAGCTACTTCAGAACTGATTATCAGAAGCACAAATGTTGTACTTTACCGCCTGAATTATGCGAACCACAAATATGATTATATGACACCTGTTATTCAGGATCTCACGGGTTATAGTCTGGAGGAACTTAATGATATTGGCTTCAAATCAGTTGTTGTGAAGATTGAAAGTATGTCGGGGAAAGGCATTGACTCTAATGATCTTGAACAGGATAAAAGTCATCTTGAAAGAGAATTCCACGCGGATTATCTTGTAAAGAAGAAGAACGGTGAATACTGCTGGCTTTCTGATATTTCCCATCCCTGGTTCGATGAGAAAGGAATTCTTACCGGTTCCATCGGAGTTCTTACGGATATAACATCCAGAAAAGCAATGGAGCGTAGTTTAGCCGAGCAAAGGCATAAATTCATGCAATTGTTCGAGAACTCACCAGTGGCCATCATTCTGCTCGACAGCCAGAATCGTATCATGGAAATAAATGAATCTTTCTCCAGACTATTTGGTTACGGAATTGAAGAAGTGCGCGGAAAGAATCCTGATGACATTATTGTCCCTGATGACCTCGCTCAGGATGCTTCAGAGCTGAGTCGTGAAACATCCCGTGGAGTTGCATCAAGCAAGGAGACATTCCGTGTGAAGAAATACGGCGAAAAAATATTTGTGAAAGTTGCCGGGATACCGGTTATTTCTGAGGGTGAAGTGATCGCAATATATGCGATGTATGTTGATTTGACAGAACGTAAAAAAAGCGAGGAAGAAATACGTGCAGCGAAAGAAAAGGCTGAAGAAATGAGCCGGCTGAAATCCCATTTCCTTGCTAATATGAGCCACGAGCTGCGAACTCCTTTGATAGGTATTCTTGGATTTTCGGAAATAATGATTGAAGAGGCAATAAAACCGGAAATAAAACAAATGGCTCAGACTATCAATAAAAGCGGAAGCAGGCTGCTTGAGACGTTGAACCTGATTCTCGATCTTTCACGGGTTGAAGCAGGCAGGCTTGAAATGAAAAAGGAGCAGGTGAATATCTGCCAGATTATCAGCGGATCAATAAATCTTTTCAGCGAAGCAGCGGCACAGAAGGGCCTGTACCTGCGCCAGGATATTCCGGAGGAGAGTGTTTTTATAAGAGCTGATTCCAAAATGCTTGAGCAGGTAATGAACAATCTTCTTAACAATGCCCTTAAATTCACAACGGAAGGAGGTGTGATTGTTACTCTCATTAAACATTCTGATAAAATCAGTGTGTCGGTTGCTGATACCGGAATCGGAATATCTGAGCACGATCAGGAAATTATCTGGGAGGAATTCCGCCAGGCAAGCGAAGGATACAGCAGGAGTTTTGAAGGTACCGGGCTTGGACTGGCAATAACAAAAAGGTTCATTGAAAAACTTGGTGGTGCAATAAGAGTAAAAAGTGAACTGCACAGGGGTGCGGAATTTATTTTCGAAATTCCCCTGGAATCATCGCCCTTTATTACCGGCTCTTCAGCCGCTGGGGGTGACACACTTACTGAAGAAATCAGCGGCAGCGAGTTACCGCCTGTTAAGAAAAAGGTTCTGCTGGTTGAGGATGATCCCGTGGCCGTGGACCTGATAAATGCAATGCTGGGGAAGGGTTTCGATCTCGAATATGTGAATAACGGCGAAGCGGGAATCAAAAAAGCAAAAAGTTTTAAATACGACCTGGTGTTAATGGATATTAATCTGGGTAAAGGAATAAGCGGCATTGAAGTTACAAAGCAGTTGAAATCGCTTCCTGAGTATGCCAATGTGCCGATTATTGCCGTGACCGCGTTTGCAATGGTTGGAGACAGGGAAGAATTTCTCGCGGCAGGTTGCACGCAGTATTTGTCGAAACCGTTCACGCGAAGGGAACTGCTTAGTGTGATAAGGGAAGCGATGGGTGAATGACCCGTGCCGGTGATAATGCTAATGTAATAGAGGAACCCCGGGGTGAGGGACGAGTATCTTGCTGTGTGCGGCGAGAACATTGTAACACAGGATATTTTCCTGTGCGTGGTTTTGGCAACTCATATACACATTGATTTAGTAAGGTGGATAATGTTTACGGAGTACATCGATGTTGCACCGTCCTCAGGTAGATATTTATCCCGCTTCGTGGGAACCTGAGTTACAGTGGATGGTTTTTGGAAGAATATAAAAAAAAGAGGCTGCATCAGGGTGATTTTTGATACAGCCTCTTCTGGTAAAAGCTCAACCGTTATAATTTATCGCGTCAAGCCCGAGGAACTGGGCGGATTCACCGAGCTCTTCTTCAATCCGGAGGAGCTGGTTATACTTGGCGATCCTGTCAGTTCTGCTGGTTGAACCGGTCTTGATTTGTCCGGCGTTTGTTGCAACAGCTATATCAGCAATTGTGGTATCTTCCGTCTCACCCGAACGGTGGCTGATGACCGCGGTGTAACCGCTGCTCTTTGCAAGTTCAATCGCATCGAGTGTTTCGGTGAGGGTTCCTATCTGATTTACTTTTACTAGGATCGAGTTAGCCACGCCCTTCTCAATTCCCATTGCGAGGCGCTCGGTATTGGTGACAAACAGGTCATCACCTACCAACTGAATCTTATTGCCGATCTTATCTGTTATGAGTTTCCAGCCTGTCCAGTCGTCCTCCGCAAGGCCGTCTTCGATAGAGAGGATCGGGTAATTCTCAGCCCACTTTGTCCAGTAGTCTACCATAGCTTCGGGGCTGATCTCTCTTTTGTCTGATTTATAGAACTGGTAAACGTTCTTGTCTTTCAGGTACATTTCGCTGGCCGCGGGATCGAGGGCAATAAAGATTTCTTTACCGGGTGTAAATCCTAATTTTGTGATAGCTTCAAGAATTACTTCAATCGCCTCTTCATTTGATTTCAGATTTGGCGCGAATCCGCCTTCATCTCCGACGGAGGTATTGTAACCTTTTTTCTTGAGAACTGATTTGAGCGAGTGGAAAGTTTCTGTTCCCATTCTTAAAGCCTCACGAAAAGAAGGAGCGCCGACCGGCATAATCATAAACTCCTGGAAATCCACGTTATTATCAGCGTGGCGTCCGCCGTTAATTATATTCATCATTGGCACGGGGAGCACTTTCGCGTTTGTACCGCCGATATAACGGTAGAGGGGTAAGCCTGCAGCCTGTGCCGCGGCTTTGGCTACCGCCAGTGAAACTCCCAGTATCGCGTTTGCGCCAAGTTTTGACTTGTTCGGTGTACCGTCAAGTTCAATAAGAAGTTTATCAATTCCTACCTGGTCAAAAGCATCAACGTCAATAAGTTCGTTGCATATAGTTTCATTTACGTTATTTACAGCCTTCAGCACACCCTTACCAAGGTATCTGCCTTTATCGTCGTCTCTTAGTTCAGTGGCTTCGTGTTCACCGGTTGAAGCGCCGCTTGGCACGGCAGCTTTACCGATTATTCCTGATTCAAGCAGCACTTCTGCTTCAAGGGTTGGATTACCGCGTGAATCTAATATCTCTCTTGCTCTAACATCTACTATAGTGGTCATACATACTCCTGTTAATTCATTTCTAAAGAAAAATTATTCAATCCTAAATTTAAGTAATTAAAACGTTACTTCCTTCCCCAATATTGAGATATTCCGTTACCCGCGATCCATTTATCACCGGTTTGATCAATAGCTATTGACAGGGCTTCATCGGCGATAATGCCGGAATTCCGTTTTGTGTACTGAATCATCTTCCCTGACCTGAAATAGAACAGGCCCTGGTCGCCAGTGCTGATCCATAGATTGTTTTTTAAATCAAGCGCAAGGTCAGTGATAAGGTTGGCAGTTCCTTCGCTACCCCGGACGATATAATTGCTTATCTGGCTGCCATCCCATTTTGCGATGCCTCCGGCACTGAGTGAGTATCCCATTCCGATCCATAAACTTCCATCCGGATGGAACAAGAGTTTTGAAATAAAATCACTTCTGAGGCTGTTGGAAAAACTATTAAGTTGCCTCCAGGAGGTTCCGTTAAAAATGCTGATTCCGGCACCCGCAGTTCCGACATAGACAACTCCGCTTGTGTCTGTCGCGAGTGCCGTGACCCGGTCGGAAGCAATTCCGGAATTGTCGGTATTGTATCTGATGAAGTTCACGCCATCATATCTTAGCAGGCCGCTTGAGCGGGTACCGAACCAAAAAACCGAGTTTTTACCTTCGTACACACACGTAATATAGTTTTCCGGAAGGTCTGAATTTGCCGTGTTAAACTGAGTGAAAGTTGAACCGTCGTACCTTATAATGCCCCCTGTAGTTGCGAACCAGACTTTTCCGTCCGAAGCCGAATATAAATCAAGTATGGAAGAGCTCTGGATGCCGGAATTTCCGGAATTATAAACGGTAAAAGTGCTGTCGGCAAGTAAAATTACACCAAAATCAGAGGCGAACCATTTCCGGTTCAGTTTATCCACTCTTACTCTGTTTATGTACCCGAATGGCAGGCCGATATAAGACATCGTGTAAGTACGCCACCAGTACACAGGGTTCTCCCTCATTTCGAAAAATAATTTATCTTCCAGCCCTCTCTTAAGTAAAACGTAATAGGTCGTATCAAGGTATGTACGTTTACTCAGAGTGAGTTTATAAAATCCGGGTTCAACGTCAGGAAGGCTTACGGGAGTAAGCGCTTTTTTATCAACGTTATTCATATAGACGGCGACACCTTCGGGATCGGTAGTAATGTTCAGGGAACTGCCGATTATTCCCGGAAGAACTGCGGATTCATCGTTGCAGGATATAGTAGTGATTGAAAGTAAAAGTGTGACCGTGCTCAGTAATATCTTGAATAAAGAAGTAGTGATGCCGGGACGATGAAGTGAGTGTCTGTTACATTTTATATTCATATTGTCAGATCCTGAAACTTAGTCCGCTCATTATGTTTATATAACCTCTGCCGATATAGGGTGTGATAACCGTGTTGTACTTTGCCGTAACCTCAAAGTCTAACAATTCCGATAAGTTCATTCTGAAACCCGAGTATAGTGTGTACCCAAAATTCCAGGCTTTTGTTTCAACCGTGCTATTGCCAAGTATCTGGCTTTTTATGATAAGATTATACCTGGAATAATATGCCCCGGCCTCGGCACCGGCAAAAGGAATCAGGTTGACATCTCCGAAATTGTAGCGGATCCCTAAAGTGGCGGGGATAAGGTCAATATCAAGATCATATCCGGGCAGGTTCTCTTTAAGCCCGGCGCGGTAGAAACCGGCAGAGAAAGTAAACTCGATATCCGAAGTGAATGGATAATAATTTAACAGAACTGACCCGCCGTAACCAACCTCGGTATAAGTTTCCATTTCCCCCGTAGGAACCACTGAGGACAATTGAAAACCCGTACGCACCTGACCGGCGGTTTCCAGGGGGAGTAAAAATAAGAGAAGCCCCAGCGTTGCCTGAAACAGGAATGTGCCTTTTCTTTTATGCCTGATGCCGCTGTAAGGAATAATGCTATTTAACATATAAAAATTTTGTATATACACGTTCATTTGGAGTGATAAGTACCGCAAAATAGATGCCGGATGGAATATCCGCATCGGTTGGGTTGAAATAAATCTCGCCGCGCCCGGAAGGATTTTTTTCTTCAGCGATTCCGGCAACCCTTCTCCCGAGAATGTCATATATATCTATGGAGAATGCCGCGATATCCCGCAGTTCATAGCGGAACGTCAGGTTTCCGTTTGCCGCGTTTGCCCTGAACGGATTTGGAAAAACAGAAAGTGAATTTTTTGTAACGCTGCTTACAAGGTTATCAGCATACGCCGGGTTCTCTCCTCCGGTTTTAGTTCTCAGAAGCAGTCCGGTCGCGCCTGCAATAAATACCGTGGACTGATTTAGCATAAAGACAGAATAAAGTGTATGAGTAACACCTGCATCTATTTCTCTCCAGGATAAGCCGGAATCGGTGGATTTAAAGACTTTTCCCGCGGTGCCTACAGTGAAGCCGTTTTCCTTATTAAAGAAATGGACTGAGTTTAATGATGTCGCGTCAAGAACCGCCATCTCCAGGAATGATTTAGCATTCAAGGTCCTCAGTACGATACCGTATTGTCCCACAACCCAGCCAAGGGCGCCGTCAAGAAAATAAACCGATTTAAAATCATACGGAAATTGCCACGAATAGTCTACAAAATTGGTTCCCGCGTTTATCCCAAATGGCCTGTAAGCAATCCTCTGAATATAGCCGCTGTCTCCAACCAAAATACCGGCCCTGGTACTAAGGGGTGCGTAAGAATTAAATGTCCGGGTAGCGGGGATGCCGCTGACGCGTTTCCAGGGAGAGGAGCCATACTTATCAGCCGAATAAAAAAGAGCACCGCCGACTCCGCCGGCGCGGCTTGTGTGTTTGGATATATGAATGAATTTCAGATCGTAACTTGTAATACTATTAAAAGGGCCGGGCGTGAATGTCTGCCCGGTATCCGTGGAAATAAGGCTTGTTCCGTGCGCGCCTACGATCCAGAGCTTAATTTCGGAAGTGAGCGGATCTTTATAGGCGTGTATATCGTATAGCTCCGCCGCAACCCCGGTCGGAGAGGCGTTCCAGGTTTCCCCGGCGTCAGTTGTCCGCAGTACCAGGCCGCGCCCGCCGATAATCCAGCCGTGATTTGCATCTACAAAAATAATCTTATTAAACCTGACCCTGCTTCCGGCAGAGCGGTAAAGCCAATTCGATCCGTTATCTTCGGATGCCAGCATTGTACCAAACTCGCCGGCGGCAAAAATAAAACTCCCGTCCGCGGAAAGCGTCCTGAAAGACACATCCTCGGCGGTGAATACAACCTGCCAGGTTATGCCGTCATCACCGCTCTTAAGTATCTCTCCGGTAACAGCAGCAGCATATACCGCTGATCCAGCTCCGGCAGCGATTCCCTTAATAGCCCCTGTTCCCTGACTAACACTGCTCCAGGTTAACCCGTTATCGGTGCTGATCCCGATGAAGCCTTCGTGGCCTCCGATCAGAAGCCTGTTTGTATCGAGGTATTGAACTGCGGAAAGAGGAGGGAAGGCGGGTAAAGAAGATTTTGACCAGGTGGCTCCGTTGTCGTTTGTTCTATATAAGTATCCTTCGTCAGAGACTGCCGTTCCGCTGCCCGAGGGGTGAACTTCAATAGCTGATATGATGCCATCGTTACTGATGATATGAGAGGCAATGGAGTTAAATTTATCGTTTGTCCTGAATATTTCACCCTCCCGGGTGCAGATATAACCCGCGCTTCCGTTCAGTGAAATTTTAATGATGTCGCGTGACGGAAACTCCCTTTGAACCGTGAAAGTATAGCCTCCGTCTGTGGTCTTCAGAAGAGTTCCTCCCCGTGTTCCAAGCCATCCATTAAGTTCGTCGGTAAAGAACAGAGACATTACAGATACCGCGGAACCAACAGGGTTTCTGAACCAGGTTTTGCCGTAGTCAAAAGAGCGTAAAAATGCTCCGTTCTCACCTGCCGCATAAACCAGGGAATCATTTACAATCTGAACACAATTAACCGTTTTTTCCTGGGGGAGAGGATTTAATATCTCCCACGCATTCTGCGAGTATAGGGAGATGGTGTAATAAAGAATAAGGGAAAAGATTCTCAAAATTAAGTTTCCTGCAAATAAACCGGGCAAATTACCGGAACGGTAGTCTGAAGTTTAGTAAAATTATTTATTCCGTAAGTAATAATAGTAAATATAACTGTTTTTACTCTCTTTTTTGATAAATTTTTATTCCTTGCAACAACCGGATCTATTCGTTTTTTATCCCTGGAATAGCTTTATGAACCATAGAGTGTGATTCCGTGAAGACACTGCACCCCGGAGGTATTCCTGGTTTGCGTGTACAAAAAGTACATTTAGAACGTATCATCGAAAGTTTCAGGAGTTGGAAAGGTTAATAAACTATTAGCAGCGTCCGTTCAATCTCAAGCAAGGATATTGACTTATTCCCGGAAAAGACGCAGAATTATGCCAACCTGTCACCCAAGGTGATTTTTATAAATTTTTATTACCTTATCCGTAAGATATTCCATATCAAACATTTCGACCGCGCGTTTGCGGGCGTTTGCCCCGAATGTATTCCGCGTGCCGTGTGAGAGAATAAGTTTTTCGAGTTTCTGAGCAAGGTCTCCGGAGTTTTTCTTTTCGAATAATAACCCGGTTTCTCCGTCAACAACAATATCCAGTATGCCGTCGGAATTGCTGCAAACGGCCGGTTTTCCCATTGACATCGCTTCCACCAGCGCTATGCCGAATGCTTCTGAGTGAGATGGAAAAACGAAAATATCCAGCGCTGCCAACACGTCAGGTGTATCGCTTCTGAAGCCGGTAAAGATCATATTACTTATGCTTTTCGCCTCAGCGAGGTTTTTTACCGATGCAGCGTATTCCTCTTCACCACGGCTGGCTTCGCCGACGATCAGAAAAAATAAATTTAGATGCCTGGCGGATAATTCGGCCGCTGCCTCAATGAATTCTTCGTGCCCTTTGCCCGGACTGAAACGTGCCAGCATTCCAAGCACAATGCAGTCAGGCGGAATGCAGAGTTCGTTCCTAACTTTTTGTTTGTCGAATAAGACCGGATCAAACTTACGCGTATCGGTGCCGTTATGAAGCAGTTCAATCTTTTCTTCCGTGAGCGGGCAGGTGTCAAGAAGGTTTCGCCTGATGATCTCGCTAATGGCGAAAGCCACGGTTACGCGATTATATAGGAACTTATGCAGGATGTCTTTTTTCTTTATGTATGAACCGACCTGCTTTGTGAGGAATAACGGGATACGGCTTCCGGTAGCCTTGAGAGCGGGCACAAGAAGCCATAAATCTTTTGAAGCCTGGGTATGAACGAGAGAATAATTGCCGTTCCTTAATATCCTGATTAATTTGTAAACAGAAAGAGGAGCGAACGAACCGCCGCTCTTTAAGGTATGTACGGATAGTCCTTTTTCAAGACAGGCTTTGTGTATCCTGGAATTTTCTAAACAAAGGATGTCAGTTGCTATACCGCGTCTGACCAGTTTCTCCGCCGCTGTTATTGTAAACATTTCCATCCCCCCCCAGCTCAGAGAGAGGCAGGAATATAAAATCCTGATATTCTCTTGTGAGGCTGAATTCAATATAACGTCTTGATTGTTGCCGAACGGTAGTAATGTAAAAGTATTTCGTCAAAATTATAGCCCATCTCGGCCATAACTGCAGCGCCTATCTGGCATAACCCGACGCCGTGTCCCCATCCCGCGCCGTGGAATACAAATTTTTCCGGATAACCATCCTTATCACCAAAACTTTCAACATAAAACGCCGATGAATAAAGATGCGAAGGAGAGAGCCATCTTCTGATCTCAAGTTCTTTGCCGACTGTAAGTGTCTTTTTTGATCCGACGATTTTCAGTCTAATAAGCCTGGCTGAAGCTCCGCGCTCAACGGGGATGAAAGCTCTTATCTTTCCAAAATCGGGTCCGCCCTTCGAAATTATCAGCGCGGATAACTCATCATTCGTGTATTCTCTTTTCCACCTGTAAAAATCCGTGGTTTCCTGGTCATATTCCAGCAGTACCTGCGCGAGTATTCTTTTATTTGTTGTATTGCAGAATGCCTGGGGTGAGCCCTTTATCCAGGCGACGGCATTGTTCTCGTTTGTAAGGTCAAGTTCGAAATCATCCGGTTCGTACTTTGAATCAACTATCGGGATCAGGTATGGCTTTGGAGAATTCTCCCAGACATTTTCAAAGCTTTCGGAGATGCCGCCGCAAGATTTCGAAAATCTTGCGTCGCATATCTCATCGCCGTAAAAAAGAACCATTCCTTTTGTGTGCTGAACCGACTGGCGGACAGCATCGGTAACGATCTTTTTTATTCCCTGGTATCTCTGGCAGTGGTCATCAGCGCAAACATCATAATCCTCGTGGTCTTCGCGGTCGTACCATTTTATGAATTCATCTTCAGTTGAGAACTCACTTTGCGGTTTTACGTGCTTTTCGCGGATGATCTTAGATTTTTCTATCTGAGCGATCAGCCAGCTTCTTGAAATAACCGCGTGAGCTTTTAATAGTTCTGTTCCGCTCTTTGCGTTCATCTCAGACGATATGACGCTGAGGAGGTAAGTCTCGATAGGTATCTTGTTTATTACGATAAGTTCTCCGTTCTTCACCAGGAATTTTACGGAACCGCGAAAGCTCTGTTTTTCCTTTCTTTCCCAGTGGAATTTAATTCCTATTGGCACGTCGAAAATCGTAGAATAATCGGAACGGTAATCATCGGGTGTAAACTCGACCGGGGAGTCGAATTCAAAATTTATTTCGCCGGATATTATCTGCACTTTATTACCGTTTATCTTAGCGTTAAACTGGCCGCTGAATTCCTTGCCTTCACCATTAACCCTATAGTCACCATTGAGGGTGAATCTGATCTTTGGTGAGTTAACTATACCCACATTTATTACGGGTTCTTTGCTCATCTTTTTCTAATAATTATTATAAAACAAACCTAAATATATTTATTATGCGCGGGAATTAATAATTTTTATCAATTGTTATGATTGGTATATTGCATTTGTAAATCTTCAAACAATTAATATGCAACCCAGACAAGCACAAAATAAAACCATAGAGATTATCGGATTTCCCGTAGACCTTGGCGCGGGGAGGCGCGGTGTTGATATGGGGCCTTCAGCATTAAGGATCGCGGGCCTCGATTCCAAACTTGCTGCCCTGGGTTATAACGTTATCGACCGTGGCGACCTGAAGATTAAAATAATGGAAGCCCAGAATATCGGGGACAGAAGATTAAAATATATGAGGGAAATCTTAAAAACTTCCGAAGTACTTGCCCACAAAGTTTTCGATACTCTTGAGAGGAATAACTTTCCGCTGATAATAGGCGGAGATCATTCAATGGCACTGGGAGCGCTGGGGGGTATTTCCGCTCATTGTGTTAAAAACGATCTCACTCTGGGTGTAATTTGGATCGATGCCCACGCTGATATGAATACCCACGAAACAACTCCCTCCGGCAATATTCACGGAATGCCCCTGGCTGCCGCGCTGGGATACGGATACGAAAAACTGACGAACTTTATGGGTATCACACCAAAAGTAAAACCGCAAAATGTCGCTTTGATCGGGCTTCGGAGTATAGATCCCGGTGAAAGGCAATTACTTAAAGACCTTAAGATTCCCGCGTTCACTATGCCGGAGATTGATAAACTAGGTATTCACCGCATCATTTCGAAAATACTTAATCAGTTCAGGGAGAAAGTAGATCATATCCACGTAAGTTTTGATGTGGACAGTGTCGACCCAACTCTCGCTCCCGGAGTCGGTACCCCAATCCCGGGAGGTTTAAGTTACCGCGAGGCACACCTCCTTATGGAAAACATTGCGGAGTGCGGATGTATGTCATCGCTTGAAGTGGCTGAAGTCAATCCTATACTGGATAACAGGAACCAAAGCGCGGAATTTACCGTTGATCTGATCGCCTCAAGTATGGGGCAGAGGATCTTATGAGCGTTCCTTCCAGGATAGTCCTCTATTCTGTCGCTTTTTTGGCAATAGCCGCGCTCGCCCGTTTCTTCGGACTGACAGATATGACATTTAATTTAAGCCTTACGATAAGCCTTATCTTCTGCGGAATGGGAATATTTATTTTTTACTACGGTACGCATAAGACAACGCAGCTCTTTGTTTCGAGCCTGGTTTTCTTCGCGGGATTACTGATTTTTGTATTCGACAATTTTGTCCTCGATTCTTTTTCCGCCATCATACTACCGTCTGTATTACTGATGCTTGGATTCAGTCTGCTGATCGTCTTTATTGAAGACACCAGGAAAGTAAAATTACTGATCCCCGCGGTGGTCTTCCTGCTCTTCCCCCTGATAATTGCTTTATATAAGGGGACATTTGTCTTTGACGAGTTTTTCAGCGCAATAGGGGAGATACTCTCTCTTATCTGGGTGATGATCGCGCTGATAGGCCTGGTGTTGTTTTTTATTTATGCGACGGGGAAGAAGAATTAAAAATTATGAATTAAGAATTGTAAACACAATATTAGTTAAAAGTTAAAAGTTAAGAGTTAAAATTAAAACATTGGCGCCTCCCATCTTTACACTTGTCCCATAGGGGAAGGGCGGTGCACTAATCCCGATACATCGGGACGTAGTGGGAGGCAGGGCGTTGCACTGATCCCGATGCATCGGGACGAAGTGAGAGATGATTATAGGAGAAGAAGTTATTATACAATTCAATGTTTAGTTACTAACATATTCTTAGTAAACTGTTAACAATAAAAAAGAAAATTCAAATCATCATTATATGAAAATAGCAATAATAACCGGATCGGTGCGGAATAACCGCGACGGAAGCCGGGTCGTAAAATTCACAGAAAAAGTAGCGAAAGAGCGAGGGTGGAATGTTACCACTATTGACCCGTCCCGTTATGAACTTCCGCTGCTTCAGCAAATGTACAGAGATATGAAAGAGCCTGATGAGAAATTCAGGTTTATTCACGAGACTTTTGAAAATGCCGACGGCTTTATCATCGTAAGCGCAGAGTATAACCACAGTGTCCCCCCCGCGCTGAAAAACGTTCTCGATCATTTTCGCGAAGAATATTTCTTTAAGCCGAGCGCGATAATCTCATATTCATCCGGGCCTTTCGGGGGAGTAAGGGCAGTAGAACATATACGCTCCATTTGCAGCGAACTCAGAATGCCCTCCATTCCAACAGCTCTCTCAGTGTCACGGGTACACGACAGCATTGACGAAAATGGTAATTCCGTTAATGGCGACTATGAGAGAAGGAGTAAAAAATTCCTGGATGAGTTTCAGTGGTACCTCGAAGCCTTTAAGGTACAGAGGGAAAAGGGAAGACCTTATTAAAAGAAAAACCCGGCAGCAGATCTCAGTAAATCCGGTGCCGGGTAAATTCCGGGGAAATAATAATTAGTCTGCTCCGCCGCCTGCATTGCGGTTTTTGCTTCTTTCAATTGACTGAAGCGCGAGATACCCGGTTCCGAATTTTTCAAGGTTATCGGTTTCGGTATCGTACTGGTCAAAGTGGCGTTCTTCGTCAGCCACGAGGCTTTCGAAAATCTGTTTAGAAACAGCATCATTATTCTTCGAGCATTCGTTAGCCCACTCATTATATTCTATCGCGCTGTCGCTTTCCATCTTAGCGGCTTTCTTCAGCATCTCTTTAACATCGTGGATCTTATCGACAGGGTAAGCCGCGACCATTTCAACCTCACCTTTAAGGAAGAGAATACGTTCAGCTAATTTTTCGATATGTATCATCTCTTCGATGGCTGTTTTTTTGAACAGGCCGGCGAGGAGGTCATATCCCTGATCATCGCAGATAAAATGAAAATACATATACTGGTGGACTGCGTGCAGTTCATCTGCAATCGCCTTATTTAATAATTCCTGGCTTCGTTCGTGCATTAATTACTCCGTAATAAAAAATTATGATATTAAATTTAAGAAGAAATTCCGGATTAATTGAGTCCGGAATGGAGGAGAGATCCGGGTATAACCGATGGACGGTACATTTTCTTTCCGCATAGAAAACAGAGAGAACTGAGAAGTAAGGAGGCATTTCGGGTTTTTTTGGTATTCTCAGAAAGCAAACTCATCTAAAACCAGTAAGTATGAATAATGGCTGTTATCCTTATTTTATCGCAAACATATAACAGAGTCAAAGTTTTCACGCCCGGATAGGATGATTTTCTTTCTTCTAAAATATCCGGAACTCTTCACGGAGGGATATTTTTTGAACGAAATTTTCACAACAATCATAGACCTCTATCTCAATAAGCAACTTTGGATAGGGTATGTTATGGGAACTTAAACCGGATTATTCTTGACACCAAATCAATTCGGTAAAACATTTCGTTCCGCTGGAACTCTGATGTTTCCGGTCGGGTGCTTGCTGCTACTAATATGCCGTACCTACGGTACTTTTATCGTTTGCTGAATCAAGCGGTTTTTGTTAATATGGTCGAAAAGAATATCTTTGTTACCCCGTTTACCCATTGCAGCAGAATGGTTTCAACCATTTGCGGCCACGCATCTCCATCATTTATTAATTCGTTGAAAAACAACCACACCCCCAAAACATTTCGTTCCGCTGGAACTCTGATATTTCCGGTCGGGTGCTTGCTGCTACTAATATGCCGTACCTACGGTACTTTTATCATTTGTTTGAATCAAATAGTTCGTGTTAATATTGTCGAAAAGAATATCTTTGTCACCCCGTTTACCCATTGCAGCAGAATGGTTTCATCCATTTGCGGCCACGCATATCCATCATTTATTAATTCGTTGCAAAACAACCACACCCCCAAAACATTTCGTTCCGCTGGAACTCTGATGTTTCCGGTCGGGTGCTTGCTACTACTAATATGCCGTACCTACGGTACTTTTATCGTTTGTTGAATCAAGCGGTTCTTGTTAATATGATCGAAAAGATTGTTCTATCCACCATAATTTCAGCTGAACTCCAAATATTCCTCCTTCGTAATACTCATACAATAATGACTAAAGTTAATTCCGTTCACGGTCCTGGAGTCTTTGTGATATTCTTCTTTTCTGAAGCCTGAAGCTTCATAACACTTTATCGCCGGTGTATTGTAGTCAAAAACATTCAGCGATACTTTTTCGAATTTCATTTCCCTGAAAACAAGTTTCAGTGTTTCATTTATCAGTGATGTGCCGAGTCCTTTTCCGCGGTAATGACTGAAAATCAAAACTCTTCCGAGCCATAAAGTTTTTATCAGGTGATCAATCCTGAGCAGTTCTATGTGTCCTGCCGTGCGCCGCGATTCGCTATCAAAAAATTTGAATAAAAGATTACGCGGTTCGGGCAGATCCGCGGAGTCAAGCAGCGGTTGAAACTGTTCCGGAGTAAGCGGATAATCAAGTCCGAAACCACCCCAAGTTATCTGGAACTCCGGTGACGGAATCTCGAAAAAGAGTTCCGGCAAGTCATTTTTCGTAAATTTTTTCAACAGAAATCGGGCCAATTGGGTGTTTTTCATGGAAATTCGGTCTTTTCCTTATTGCCAATTAAAATAATAGTGATAAATTAAGTATATCTAATTACATATTTACATAATAACAGAGGTACTTGTGAGTCACAAGCTTTTTGTAGGCAGTCTGCCTTGGACTACCAGCGACGATGCGCTGAAATCTAAATTTGAATCTTTTGGTGCAGTTATTTCAGCAAAAGTTATTAAGGATCGTCAGACAGGCAGATCAAAGGGATTTGGTTTTGTTGAAATGGAAAATCCCGGAGAAGCCG
Organism: Ignavibacteriaceae bacterium; assembly: GCA_013360295.1. Classification (GTDB taxonomy): domain Bacteria; phylum Bacteroidota; class Ignavibacteria; order Ignavibacteriales; family Ignavibacteriaceae; genus JABWCL01. The sequence goes on from JABWCL010000038.1 coordinate 20,920, forward strand.
AACAAGCAATACAGGCTCTTAACGGTTCTGATTTTGACGGCCGTAAGATCATCGTCAGCGACGCTAGATCGAAAGAATAGCTTACTTTTATAAAGCTGTATAAAACAGCTTAGGTCTTTTGTTTTTTCTTCTTGGCAGCGGGAAATAAGATGTTATTAAGAATCAATCTGTAACCGGGTGAATTCTTATATAGTGTCAAATCCGTTGGGGGATCACCGACCGCGTGTTGGTAATCTTCCGGATCGTGCCCACCATAGAAAGTAAAGGTTCCACGTCCAGAATTTCCGTGAATATATTTCACCTGGTTCGTTCCTTTTCGTTCAGCCATTAAAACTATCGACTTCTTCAGTGTTTCTTTCCGGAACATCGTAGTTTGCCCCATAAAACCGCGAATTACATTTGCATGGTTTTGCGTAAGCATTGCGGGGACAGGATCGTATTTTGCTGAAAAATCGAACAGGGTGAAGTAGTCATTCTGCCAATCAAGTATTTCCATCGGCTGGATATCTATATCACTGTATTCGTAGATATAGGGGTTCAGTTCCAGTTTGAAATTTTCAAAAGCAAGAGAATTATTAAAGTCTAGTTTTGACTGCGGGGCAGGGTCCGGGGGATCTCCGTCAAACATCCTGTCGCATATATCGGTGTTCACCGCAGAGAGAGATATGTCATAGGAATCGGTTGCCGAGCACATTGCAAAAAGGAAACCGCCATTTCCGATGTAGCCTTTTATTTTCACCGCCACATCCCTCATCATCTCTGAAACTTTACGGAATCCCAGGCGTTTTGCATCGGCTTCGTAGCGCAGTTGCTGCTCTATATACCACGGGGCATTGCTGAAACTTGCATAAAATTTTCCATACTGTCCGGTAAAATCTTCGTGATGGAGGTGAAGCCAGTCATACTTTTCCAGGTCGCCTTTCACGATCTCCTCATTCCAGATTTTGTCATACTGAATGCCTGAGTATTCGAGCGCCAGCGTAACCGCGTCATCCCACGGGTGAAAACCCGGCGGAACATAAACGGCGATCTTCGGGGGTTTTTCGAGACGGATGACTTCCATATTTACATCTTCACTCTGAACTTCGGAATAAATCGCGGCAGCCTGTGAAGCTGATATTTCCGCGAATGTCACGCCGGAAATCCTGCAGTCAGCGGCTACTTTATCCGAGTAATCTATCAGGAAAGATCCGCCGCGGTAATTCAGAAGCCAGTCGGCGGTAAGGTTTTTCTCAAGCGCACGGTAGGTAACTCCGTACGCTTTGAGATGGTCGGACTGTTTTAAATCCATAATGATTAGTATCTTGTTCTGTCCGCTGGTCTGGAAAGCAGCGAACAGAAAGAATAACAGGAGATGCGCCGCCGTGAGAAGCGGCCTGATTATTTTTATTTTACGCGGATTTTCTTTCACGCTCAATATAAATAGGTTCGCTTTTTTTCTCTACGGTATCCCGCGTGATGATACACTTTTCTATATCCTTCTTCATAGGGAGGTCGAACATAATATCCAGCATGATATCCTCAACGATGGAACGAAGGGCTCGCGCTCCTGTTTTCCTGACGAGCGCTTTATCAACAATAGCATCAAGCGCGAAAGGATCAAACTCAAGTTGAACTCCTTCAAGCGAGAACATTTTTTTATACTGTTTAAGGATCGCGTTTTTAGGTTTTACAAGAATGTTCTTCAACGCGTCCGCGCTCAGTGAATGAAGCGGAGCGAGGACCGGCAGCCTGCCGATGAGTTCAGGAATAAGCCCGAATTTCAGTAGATCTTCCGGCAGAACCTGCGCTATATATTCGTCATCGGATAAGTGGAGTTTGTCATTTATATCCGCACCGAAGCCGTATTTGCTTTTATTAACTCTCGAGGCAATTACCTTTTCTATTCCCTCAAACGCGCCGCCGACGATAAAGAGGATATTCTTTGTGTTAACATTTATCAGCGACTGTTCGGGATGCTTTCTTCCGCCTTTTGGTGGAACGCCAGCGATTGTTCCTTCGAGTATTTTAAGTAATGCCTGCTGCACACCTTCGCCGGATACATCGCGGGTTATGGAAGAGTTTTCACTTTTCCGCGCGATCTTATCAATCTCGTCAATATACACTATTCCTCTCTGTGCCTTTTCCAGGTTATACTCCGAAGCCTGCAGCAAGTGAACAAGTACCGTTTCAACATCATCTCCCACGTAGCCTGCTTCGGTAATGGTGGTAGCGTCAGCAATAGCAAATGGCACATCGAGAATTTTTGATAAAGTCTGGGCGAGCAGTGTTTTGCCGACGCCGGTAGGGCCGATCAGTAAAATATTACTCTTCTCAATCTCAACATCATCCAGTTCTATAAAAGACGTCCTGGAGTTAATTCTTTTATAATGATTATAAACCGCGACGGAGAGTATTTTCTTTGCTCTGTCCTGTCCGATTACAAATTCATCAAGTGTCTTTTTTATGGAATGCGGGGTAATGACTGAGCCGCTTTTTGCCCTCGGATTGCCGTATGAGGCAAGATTGTTTTTTAATATATCAACGCTGTTCCCAACGCAAATATCGCATATATAAATATCATTCGGGCCCGCGATCAGGCTCGATACATCGTTCGAGCTTCTGCCGCAGAACGAACATTTCATTAACCTTGGATTATTCTTTTTGTTCATTTCTTAAATATTTTTGTTTTTCAAATTTAATAAAAGGTTACGGATATTATCAAAATATAGGGAGGAAGGGAATTTTTCAAGGAATTCCTCCATATTCTGAGCTGCTTCCGCAGTTTCTTTTCTGCCGTAGAGATTCACCAGGCAGGTGTAATAAGCCGCCCGGTCGGCGAAAATGTTTAATTTAACTGCCGAGAGGGACTTTCCGCGTTCAACAGCTTCCCGGTACCGGTTCAGAGCGATATCAATTTCCATCATCCTGATCCCGGCAAAATGCTTGAGCAGGTGGAGGTTTTCATTTCCCGCAAGCTGCGTATATATTTTATATGCGTCATCAAATTTACCGGTGAGCATATCCATTTCCGCTCCGGCGAACAAGGCAAGGCTCACAGAATCGCTGAGATTGATATTGGTAAGGAGCGAAAACTCAAGCGCGTCATTTACCTGATTGTCGCGTAATTCGATATAAATAGCGCTAATGATCTCCGCGGCCGTTGTAAACTCATTTTTAAAGAAATGTATCCTGGCTTTCAGAAACTGCACTTCCGCCATATGTTTTTTTGAATTGAACGCGCTGTTTCCGATCTTTTGCAAAACAGAGTTAGCCTCATCAATTTTTCCGTTATTCAGATTCTCCTTTGCCGAGAGAATTAATGCCGGGACATAATATGCCGACATCGGATAGTTCTTTACAATTTCGTTTATGTAATATCCGCCCTTTTCATTATTCCCGCAGTCATAATACACCTTAGCAAGGCTGAATAAGGCGTCAATCGCCGGCTCAGAATGTGGAAAGGTTTTTACGATTTCCGAATAGGAATCAATTGTACTCCTGAAGCCAGACTCATCAAATTTTTTGACAGGGAGAAAGGGTTTCCAGGCGGACGCTGAATCTGCCAACTGTAAATAGACAGACCGGTTTAGATTTTTTGCCAGTCCGAGTTTTGCCTGTGAGATGTAAGGTGACTTTGCATAGGCAGAGATTACGTGCGAATATGCTTCAGCGGCGATCGCGAACTCATTTTCCTGCGCGGCTATCGAGGCAAAACTGATAAACTCACCGCCGTTATTTATTAAAGGGATATCAAGTTGTTTCAATATTTCAAGCGCTTCCCTGAATCTGCCGGACTCGCGGTAGAGTGTGGCGAGCAGGAATCTGTGGTAAGGTTTTGATTTCGGCGCGTTTGCTTCCACGTATTTTGTAAACTCTTCCACAGCGCCCGGTTTCTGCGAATTGCTGAGTATCCTGGATTCGACGGAACGTATATTGTTCGGGTCTATGTCAAGCACGGTAAGCAGTTCCTTCGCGGCATCCTGGTACTGCATTCTAAGCGCGAGGAGGTTGGCGATGTCATAGGTCAGGGCAACTTTATCTTTTGTTCTTTCCCGCGCTTCTTTAAGGTAAACTATTGCCTTATCAAAATTCCGCAGTTCGAGGGCTGAGTTGGCGAATGCCCTGTAAACAGATGTGTTGTGTTCGGCTGAAGCGAGAAAAGCGCCCCAGAGAGAATCGGTTTTACTTTCATTGCCGCTTATATAATATGTCCTGCCGAGCAGGATTATTATATTTATATCTCCCGGCTTTTTTGAAAGCTCTTTACTGAGGAGCATCGTTGAGTTATTATACTCTTTCAACTGGATATACATCCGGTTCAGGGCTTCGAAATAGGAATAGAAGCCCGGGTTCTTCGCGTAAAGTTCAGAATAAATCTGTTTAGCGCGCGCGAATTCACCCGCCTGTTCAAAATTCTGCGCCAGCAGAAAACGGTTGTTCTCGTCGTTTGTCTGGGCTAAAGCGAAGAATTGTATTAACAGAAAAAATGTTGATAACTTCAAATACATCTTATAAAGATAGTCTCAGAGATTGGAAATCAAAAGGCAATTTTTTACAGAGTTCAGGGGGGCAATGATCAAATATCAATGATCAAAGCATTTTCAGAGATCAGGGCTCAGGAGGGGTGATCAAAATATCAATGATAAAAACAACTTAACGTAGCGGGGAATATTATTCTCCAAGGGATATGCAACTCATCCGTCAGTATCAGTCAGGGGATAAGTGCCCCCTGACCGGGTTAAAGCATTTTTTATTTGGATAAAAATAGTTTTATCGCGTAAATAAAAAGGAATACGCCGAATATTTTTTTAATAATTACCTCCGGCAATTGAACGGCGACTTTAGAGCTTAAATAACTTCCGATTACGAATGTAGTAGCCATAAAGAGAGCTGCTTTTATATTGACGTGACCGGCCTTATAGTAATTCATTACACCGAGTATACCGATGGGCATCAGAAGAAGTCCCAGGGAGGTACCCTGCGCACCCTGTTGCGTAAAGCCGAGTAAGCCGACGAGCATAGGGATGATAATAATTCCTCCGCCGATTCCAAGCAGTCCGCTTGTTAATCCCGCGGCGAGTCCTATTCCTAATAAGATTAAAATTTGTTGTGTTTCCATAAATCCAATATAAAATTATTTTAGAACTATAAATTAAAAAGCCACACTATTTTACCCAATAAAGTGATGTTCGATGTCCTGATTTTTCCCGTTGTATCGAGCATTTGGTTTACAACAAAATAAATATTGCTTCCGATCTTGGGTTGGTAGTTTATCCTGTAAATCACCCCCACGTCATTAGTCTCGTTTTTCCATTGCACCTGGAAAAAAGTAAAAAACTTTGTAGAAAAATCAAACCTTGCAGCGGAGGAAAATTCCAGTGTGGAAAATTTATCTTCGCCTCCGAAGTACAGGTTTTCCACCTGTAACTCCAGAGTGAACAAACTGGTCGGATTATAATATATATTTCCCAGATATCCCGCGACAGGATATTCATAGAAATCTCCCCAGGTCACTGCGGCGCCTCCGATTAAGTCAGCACCCTTACCGACCTGGTAAGCTGCCGAATAATTAGTGAACCAATGCCGGCCTTTTTTTATTACTTTATCCTTAAAAAAAGTAAAATCATTATCAACCTCATCAAACTTTCTTTCAACCTCAAAAGCAAATTCGTCTCCGCGCGGTGTATCGAATCCAAAAGGCTGGACAGCGAACGTGCCGGAGATAAGTTCGTTCCGGTCATTCATCTCAAGAGAGGATTCCATTGGGATAAATTCGAGTTTTCTTATTCCGTATTTATTAAGCCTGGGGGTGATCCTCAGGTTATTTGATAAAACCTGGACTCCGCCTCGCGAAATAAAACCCATTTCCGGATTAAAATCTTTCTGGATAAATCTGTAACTGGAGAAAATATTGATCAGGTCGTTTGGGAAATCCAGATATAATTTCCCTGCCCAGGAATCTGGTGAGTCGTTTTTCTCATTGCTTTTAGCGAGTCCGGTTCCTATCGTCAGGTTATAATCACCGAGGAAATCCTTCATCGCGATTTCCATATCTCCCGCGAAAACCGAATTGAAACCGGAGGCAGATAATTTGTTTGTCACTAAAAACCCGTAGTATGAATTTTCCAGGAAGTCCTGTTTTGTCCTGATCACACTATAATTTGTGAGAGGTTCGTTTCCGGATGAACTTGTTACAACATTCAGTATCCCAAGATCAGTGTTTTCAACTCTTCCAACCAGCTTCAGCCCGTTGATAATCGGTATCTCTCTTCCCGATTTCAGACCTATCCTTCTGCTATAAAATAAATTGTTAGAACCTCCCAAGGCAAAGTTAAACACATTGGCGCCCTCAAGGAAAAAATCTCTTTTCTCAGGGAAAAATAACGGGAAACGGGTGAGATTGATCTCCGCTTTATCAGCTTCGACCTGGGCGAAGTCACTGTTAAACGAAACATCAAGAGTCAGGTTACGGGTAACAGGATATTTAATATCAAGCCCTGCTTTTGTTATCTCCTTAGTGTTGTCTGACTCATCCTGGTACCCGGCGGTAACGAAAGGTTTCAGGAAAACCGGGTTGCCTCTTTTTAAACTGCTTTCAAAATGCAGCTCGCCGGCGAATGGAATCTGGAAAAAACCGCGGTTCAGCCCGCTTCCCGACCATAGAATGACTTCCCCGGTGCGTCTTACTTCGCGCGAAAAATTCACACCCCACACCTGAGGGTCACGTGCATCGAATTTAAAATTGTAGAGAGGGAAGATGAATTCTATGCTCCAGCCGCTGTCGGTTATTGCACTCTGCACATCCCACAACCCGTTCCAGCTTTCATTGAAATTGGCCCACGAACTGCCAGTCATAAGAGCGTCATCATGCATACCCAGCGGATTCGTGGCGAACCAGTATCCATTCATATTGTCATTAAAAGTATCGAAGATAAGCTGAAAATTATCATCCGCGCTCATCCTTCCGTCCCACTTTAATTCCCTGGCGATGATCTTTTCCGGTTCAAGATCGTAACACACCACACCTAAATAGATATTATTTTCGTCGTACAGGATCCTGACTTCTGTTTTTTGTGAGGGGGGCGCTCCGGGCTTTGGTTCCTGCTGAACAAAGTCTGAGATCACGTGAGCCTTAATCCATGCGGGTTCATCCAGTCTCCCGTCAATCGTCATTGACTGGTCGGTTTTTACAGCCCTCATAGTTTTTTCCTGGGGGAATGAGGTGATGGAAACAAAGATGAATATTAAGAATAGCTTCAGCAGCATTAGTCGGAGTATCGCGGGAATTTATTAGTTCGCAAAATCATTAAGCAAATTTAATAAAACAGTATGAAGTTGAAAAGTAAATGGAGAATTATTGGCAACGCTCATACTGCCGCTGATCAGATAAACAGAAGAAGAAAAGAAAACCCCCGTTTCCGGGGGTCTATTATTTTAAATTTTGAAGAACTTATGCTGAGATACAACCCTCAGACTGCCTTACTATTCTTCTTTTTCGGCCTGCATTTTTTCACCGGCAACACCGCCGATTAATGCGGCAATTAGTCCGAGAAGTAACGTGCCGATGACACTGAGTGTAGTCAGCGCGGTTGTATCAGGATCAAGGGTGAATTTAAAAATATCGAGATTTATTACAGCGGTAAGAATTCCCGCAATAGCAGCTTCTTTTATGGTAACACCTGGTGAACGTAAACCGACAATCCAACCTGTTACAAAGATACCAATCGCCAGGCTGAGGTAGAGAGGAGTGAGGTAAGCGCTGAAAAACTTAATGATCAGAGTAGATAGTAATAAACTAACGGTTACTCCGATAATAGTTCCCGCAAGGATCCATCCCCATTCGATTAACTTTTCACCTTTTGCCTGTGATTCAAATGTGCCCTGGAGTTTTTCACCTGCCCAGGCTCCTCCGAAGGTCATAATGATACCGTTCAGAGTGAGAAGCAGCATATTAACATTTAGCGTTTCGCCCGTCAGTTTTGACAACCCGTGAAGGCCCATTGCATTAATTACAAAGAAGGTAACAATACCGGTCAGGATTGAAGCAACCCCGGGTTCAGCTATTGTTTCTCCTTTGGAAATAAGTCCTATGACCATACCGCTGATTATATAAGCGGAGAGAATTGCCATAAAAGGGAAAACCGGTGTACCGAAGTCATTTCCGGTTAGCCATGCCATTAATAGTACCAGTAGTATGCCGACGAGAGTAGATACGCTCGCGACTTTAAAGTCAAATGACTGTTTCATTAAAGGACTCCATAATTAAATTAATTGCCAAAAATACTTCTTTTTTCAAATATAAAAAATTCTCTACAACCATTTTTTGCGCCTGAAAAAATGTACCATTCCGAAACCGATTACAGCCATCAGAGCTATTATTAAAAAATACCCGTAACGCCACTCAAGTTCAGGCATATTCTTAAAATTCATACCATACACCCCGGCAATAAAACTAAGAGGGATGAAGATTGTGGTAATTATTGTAAGGAGTTTCATTATCTCGTTCATCTTATTACTGAGCGTACTAAGGAAGAGGTCCTGAAGCCCGGTTAACATATCTCGGTATGTTTCTATAGTTTCGATTTCCTGGATCGAATGGTCTATGGTATCGCGGATATAAAGTTTAGTGCTTTTGTCTATCAGGGGGAAATCTTCCCGTTCAAGTTTTGTAAGTATATCCCTGAGGGGCCAGATTGATTTTCTTACAAGGAGCAGTTCGTTTTTAAGACGGTGCAGTTCGTGCAGGATGTTGCTTTTTTTATTGTTAAGGATCTCAGATTCGAGCTCCTCAAGTTCATTACCAATCTGTTCAAGTATAACAAAGTAGTTATCTACAATCGCATCAACCAATTCATAAAAAAGATAATCGGCTTTATTCTTTCTCGATTTCCCTTTAGACCTCCTTATTCGGTCGCGCACATTTTCAAAAACATCTCCCTGTAACCCTTCCTGGAAAGTGACGAGGAAATTCTGTGAAAGGACAAAACAGACCTGCTCAACCGCGATATGATGGTTAGAATTTTCGTGACTTAACATCCGAGCGACGAAAAAGAGCATATTATCAAAAGTCTCCGCTTTTGGGCGCTGTGATGTATCGAGTACGTCCTCAAGCAGAAGGGGGTGAAGATTGAAATTTTTTCCGGTTTGCTCTATCAGATCTATATCGTGTAGTCCGTCAATATTGAGCCACGTAACCCTGTCCGGCGGAAATTCTTCCGGCAGCGAAGACGCTTCGTTTATTTGTATTTCTTCGAAGTCGGTTTCATTATACCTGATAAGAGTTATTTTCGGCTCGGCGAGTTTTTTATCACCTGTAAATACAAGTGTTTCAGGCGGCAAGCCTTTTTTACTCGCCTTGCGGCGTTTGTTATTTTGTAAAAACTTAAGTGCCATCTAAATCTTATAAAACTGTTTCGCCCATTTCAGAGTTTTAGTAACGCCAGCCTCATAATCAACAGCAGGTAAATCGCCGAAGATGTTTCTGTAAAGTTCGCCGCTAAGCAGAAGTTTTTCCTGCTTGAGGTACATCATCTCAGCGAACTCGCCTGCCATCCTATTAAATATGCCGGCGATCTTGGTCAGAAACAGGCTGTTAGAAATGCTGATGCCGGAGTTTTTACCCCCGAGACGTGAGATAAGTTTGAGCATTTCTTTTGCTGTAATGGACGAATAGCCGGGGATATTAAAAGACATTCCGGCAGTTTTATCCGAAAGCCCCGCAACAGCCATCGCTTTGCCTGCATCCTCAATAAAAATATATTCCTGTTCTATGGTTGGGGAGCCGTACCAAACTAATTTTTTCCCTCTCAGAGCGCTAATAAAAAGCTGTTCGGTGAATCCGTTGATAACAAACGGGCCGTAAAAATCCGGCATACGAACGGTTGTGTAATCGAGTCTGCCGCTTCTGAAAGCCCTTCCCAGGTATTGTTCCATCTCCTCGCGGATGCGGCCTTTCCTGGTCAGGGGATGGTGCGGGTGTCCTTCTGTTACGGGATTGAACTGTGGTTTGCCATAAACATACACATTGCCAGGAAAGATGAACTTCTTTCGCTGCTCAATACTGGCATCGGCTGATACTCTGAATAGGGGTATCGCTTTTGCCGCCCATTCGGTATAGGGGACATTAACACAATAGAAAAGCCTGTCACAGTCGTGCAACGCCTTTTTGATGTCCGCGGAATTTGAAGCGTCTCCCTGGAATAGTTCATATTCTTCAAAACCATCGAGATATTTTGCGGCTTTTGCTTCATCGCGTATAAAGAGTTTTACTTTCTGCCCTTTCTCTCTGAGAGCTTTTGCGGTTGCCCATCCAATACCGCCCGTAAATCCGACAATTAAATTCTTATCCACTTTATTCTTTTATTTATTGCAAGAAAATGTAATTCTAAACTTTATTCTTTCTCTCGTTCGTGCAGAACCTCAACCATAGACGAGTCTTCAATCTTAGTAATAACGGTTCTGTTAAGCAAGTCGATTGAGACTGCCAGTTCCTTATTAGAGCCGTTATCAACAATGATTCCTTCGACGCCTTCAAACGGGCCTGCCTTAATACGCACTTTATTCCCCGGAACAATACCCTCGATAACAGAGTAGTCAATATCCTGTTTGACGAACTGTTTCATATTGTCTATCTGAAACTCGGGTATCTTTGCAGCCTCTCCCCGTTCACTCACGCACCTGAACACACCGTTCAGTTCAAGGGAGGCAATCCTTTCTTTTTCGGTAGCCTTAATAAATATATATCCCCGTAAAAGCGGTTCTGTAACCCGCTTCTTCCTGTCGCTCCATTTCTTCACACGGGTAATCATCGGGAGGTAATTTTCCACACCGATGGCATCAAGCATTATTTTAACTTTAGCCTCGTGTCGGTGTCTGATATAAAGCGCGAACCAGAACTTCTTTATTATTGTCTCTTCCATCGGCCTCTTATTTATGCAATTCCGCGGAGACCGCGCTGATCAGTTGGTCTCTTTTAACCTCTCCGATGAGTATGCTCTTCACACCCGCCGACTGATACTTCCTGATCTCGGCGGGATCATTTTCGTCGAGCAGAATGATTACCGGTGTTCGGAGTTCGTAGTCGGACTTTTTCAGGGACTCAATTAATTGAAGTCCGTTCATTAAGGGTAAATCGTGTTTTGTTATTATCAGGTTTGGATTTTCTTCAATATTAATACCCATCGCTTCAAACCCGTTCTCCGCGGTAACGATTGAGAACTCTGGAAATGAAGTTCTGAGCAAATCATTGATCGAGTCAAGGGCTCCGGGTTCATCGTGTACAACAAGTATCGAGTTAGCGGGAAGCGGGACGGTAAAATGAAATTCAGTCCCTTTACCTTCTTCAGAATAAAACCATATTTCTCCGCCGTGTTTTTCAATTATTTCTTTAACAAGAGCTAACCCGAATCCGCTCCCCTTTTCCCCCTTGGTTCCTTCACGCGAGTAGGTCTTTTCTATTGAAAAGATCTTCTGCTGATCTTCAGGACTGATACCAACCCCCTGATCTTTGATGGTAAATTCCATCTGTGTCGGGTTAAAGAGAGACGCCGTTATTTCTATTACTGAATTTTCATTGCTGAATTTTATGGCGTTATTAAGGAGGTTCATTATTACCTGCGAGATCAGCCTTTCATCTGCCTGTATATACAGGTTTTCGCTGATGTCTGTCTGGATATCAATGTTTTTCCTTATCGCGTTTCCGGTAAGCGCGGAGATGCAGTTATATACGATCATTAATACTTTAAGGCGCTGCGGTTCTATCTTAAGAGAGCCGGTTCTCAGCCGGGACCAATCGAGGAGGTAATTGATAAACTGTAATTGATTCTGAGATGCATCGTATATGTAGTTTAAGTACTCGGTTTTTTCGTTCTGACCGAGTTCACTTTCGTTCAATAAAATTTCGGCGAATCCGAGAATGCTCGTAAACGGAGCGCGGAGATCGTGCGACAAAATATTTATAAATCTGTCTTTAGCTTCGCTCTTTTCAATAAGCTGATTTCTCTCTTCAATGAATTCGTGTTCGTGCTTCTTAAGATCAGTAAGGTCAATCACTATGCTGAAAGTCTGATAGCCGGTTTTATCTTCATCGGGGAGAAACAGTATGTATTCCCTCAGCCATCTTATATCCCCGTCTTTTCTCCGGATCCTGAAGTTCAGGGTATCAAATCTTTGTTTGCCGGATACTTTAAGCGAGTTCAGCTCTTTAATAGTTTTCGCGGCGTCTTCCTCATGGATAAGCTGCAGCAGTTTACCCCTGAAACCGCCTAACTCTTTAGAGGAATATCCGGTTATCTTCTTAACGCTGTCTGTTACTCTGTAGCTTTCAGATTTATTCTGAAACCGGGTTTCGTAAAAGAAGAGGTCGTTGAAATTCTCCATAAAGGAAAGATCGAATCCTTTCCCAGGTTCAGGGGGTGACTGGGGTTTAATTTCCAGCGGAACGAGTTCCAAAAAAAGGGTATTCGGATCGCCTTGAATTAGTTTAATCAGAAGGATTACGCTCGCCCCGGAGCTGCCGGTTTTCGTATGGGGTTTGATCGAACAGGTGACCTGGTGCGGAAAGGTTACTTTTCTGAAAGTCTTCTCTTCCAGTTCGAACGGAGATAGTTCAAAAAGAGATTTGTGCAGAATTGATGTGTTCGATAATCCCAGAAGCGAGGCGAACGCGGGATTGATCTTTTTTATAACAAAATCGTCAGATAGTATGGCTGAAGGGCCCGATATCTTGAGAAGGACATCTGTTTCCGGGGAACTACTTTTCAATTCTGATAATCTTAATCTTATGGTATAGAAGTTAACCAATAAATATACGATGTTTCATAAAAATTAAAAACTGAACTATTTCCCATACTTTCCTGTTTATATTTACAAAAAGAAAAATTGACATTAATATGAATAAAATTATCCTAATATTATTAGTTTTTACATCCCTTCTCAAGGCGAACCTTGAAAGGAACTTCGGAGTTATTACGGGCAAGATCACAGATGCCGCAACGGGTCAGCCCGTTCCGTTCGCAACCGTCACGCTTGTGGGCACTACCCTTGGCGCCGCCGCTGATGTGGACGGTAACTACCGCATAACAAACCTTGTGCCCGGTACCTACCAGGTGAGGGCTACCGTTATCGGGTATAATACTATTACAAAAACAGACGTAGCAGTCAATAACAGTAAGCCGGCGCAGGTAGATTTCCAGCTTCAGCAGTTAACTATCGAACTTGAAGATGTGACAGTTACATCCAGCTATTTTTACCGTGCACCCACTGATCTGAACAGCGTGAAGAGCTTTGGGTATGAAGAGATCAGAAGAGCGCCGGGCGGTTTTGAAGATGTAGTTCGCGCACTTTCGATACTGCCGGGAGTGGCACAGGTAGACGCGGGAAGGAATGACCTTATAGTTCGTGGCGGTGCCCCTTCAGAAAATCTCTATGTCGTGGATGGTTTCGAGGTTCCGAACATTAACCATTTTGGAACACAGGGCGCTACGGGCGGACCGCTTAGCTTCATCAACCTCGATTACGTTAAAGAAACTTCATTCTCCACCGGAGGATTCCCGGTGCTTTACGGAGATAAGCTTTCCTCGGTTCTAAGAATAGATCTGCGTGACGGCCGTTCTGACAGGCTTGGCGGTAAAGCAGTTATTTCTGCTTCCCAGTTCGGGCTTAATCTCGAAGGTCCGGTAACATCCAACTCGAACTTTCTTTTTTCAGCCAGAAGAAGCTATCTCGATTTTATTTTTAAGGCTGCCGGTTTCGGATTCGTTCCTGAGTACTACGATGTATTGTCTAAGTTCAACTACGATATTGATAAAAAAACTCAGTTAAACTTTTTATTCGTCTCCGCGTTTGATAATGTGAAGTACTTTAATGATACTGATGACAAAAGACTTTCGAATTCGAGAGTACTCGGAAGCGACCAGGTTCAGTATCTTACCGGGCTGTCTTACAGGCAATTGTTTAACAAGGGGTTTTACAGGATATCCCTAAGCAGAAATTTTGTTGATTATAATACCTCGCAGCGGGATTCCCTTCTGAACCCGATATTCCTTAATGAATCAAGGGAAGGCGAGAATAAACTTAAAGCTGAGGTTGTGTACCAGATCAATCCGGCGCTGGAAATTAACGCCGGCGGGGACGTTGAACATATCAAGTTCAAGTCCAATATTATTTTCCCGGCAAATTTTGTGACTACTTTCGGCGATACATTGCCAATAAGCACAATTAACACAACGAATGTGTTTTTCAAGTATTCACTTTTCGGAAATCTTACTACTACCCTGATGAAGCGGATCATACTGAACACCGGGGTGAGGATGGACTATTTCGACGCGATCAATGAGAAGTACTATCTCAGCCCGCGCGCGTCGTTGTCTTATATGTTTAACGAACTTACTTCGCTCAACCTTAGCGGCGGAATGTACTATCAGTCACCGTCGTATATATGGCTTGCCGCGGGAGATTTCAACCGTAATCTTACCAAGATACGGGTTGATCAGTATATAGTTGGTTTAGATCACGTGCTGCGTGAGGATACAAGGATCAAGTTAGAAGCATTCTACAAAGACTACCGCGATTACCCGGCCAGTTTACTGCGCCCATACCTTGTCCTTGCCAATACTGGAGCAGGCTTTGCGGGTTCGGAAGATGGATTCTCCGCGTTTGGCCTTGAGCCGCTTGTAAATGCCGGAAAGGGATACTCAAGAGGAATTGAATTTTCCGCGCAGAAAAAACTTTCTGACATTCCGGTTTACGGAATCCTTAGCGCGACATATAACCAGACAAGGTTCACTGCAATTGACGGTATCGAACGCCGCGGCAGTTATGATCAGAACTGGATATTCAATATCAGCGGCGGATACCAGATAACCGAGACACTCGAAGCGAGTATGAAGTTCAGGTATTCCACCGGCAGGCCTGTTACACCGTTCAATCCGGACGGTACACAGTCAGTATCTCTTTATAATACTCTGACACTTGATCCGCTTCATAGTCTTGACCTGCGTGTGGATAAAAAATGGTTCTTCGACAGGCTGACACTGATTACGTATCTGGACGTGCAGAATGTATACAACAGGCAGAACCTGAATACCTTGCGCTGGAACCCGAGGGAGAAGAAGGTTGAAGAGTCCGCGAATATCGGGATACTGCCGTCGATAGGCATTAGTCTTGAGTTTTAATTAAGAATTAAAAATTAAGAATTAAGAATTAAAATTTGTAAACACAATAAAATTTAAAGTTACACGGGGCTGTCCAAAATGTAAAATTTATTATCAGCGAAATTTAAAAGGGCAGAGGTCATCAATTGACCTTTGCCCTTTGAGTATTATGTAAACTCATTTTCTGCAAGTGCAACTATTGTGATTTCTGTCTCCACCTTCTTCAACCCTCTTAAATGCACTCTCCTGAACGCCATATTATGCTTTATATCCCCATTAAACGTCTCCGGTTCCGTGTTTCGTCGCTTTCGCAAATCAATTCCTAGTTCACTATTTAGATTCTCCCTTGCCTGTTGCTTATACCTTTCCAATTCTGGACGAATCGTGATCGTTCGATTACCTTTTCCCGTTTTGCATTTATCAGCAATTGGACAATTCGCGCAGTCCTTTGACCGATATGTTCGCTTCTTTGTCTCATATCCCAATTTCGTTATAAATGCCTCCTCTCTCTCAAAACCCAAAACTCTGTTTTGTGTGCAATAATACTCATCTTTCTCTTCATCATAACGGAAGTTCTCTCTCTTCGACGGATCCTCCTTGAACTTCTTTCTGCTCTCATTGTAGAAACTGCTGAACTTTAAATAGTTCTCTATTTCATTCTCTTCTAGAAATTGATAATTCTCCTCCGATCCAAACCCGGAATCTCCCACCGATGCTTTCGGATAATACCCCATATTCTGATGATGCTTCTTCATATGATCTTTATACAATGCTGAATCAGATGGATTTTGTCCAGCACTAATCATTGTAACATACTGATCCGATGTGCTTACTATAGCATTATATGTCGGCAGCGTCCGTCCATCCTTCCATCTGTGGATTGCAGCATCTGTGTCTGTCCTTGAATATCCGCTCCTGTCACCCGCTATCCCTTCCTGCTGTTCATATTTATCTATCTTTGGGAGTTCCTTCCCAACTATCGTTTTGATTCTTCGTTCATTCCTTTTGTTTGCCTTCTTTTGCTCTGGACTTTCTGTGCCTTCTTCTCTCTGTCTCTGAATTTCCTCCCTCATCTCTTCCAATCGCTTGCGTATCTTTTCCTTGTCAATCTTTTTCCCTTCTCCAACTTCTTCCAGATCTTTATCGCCATATATCTTGTCTTCAGTTTCTTGTTCCTTATCTATTTCTTTTAGCAGTTCTCTTATTCGATTCTCTGCATTCCCCTTGAACTTTGCAGCGTTCTTCTTCCAGACCACCTTATGTCGGTTGGCATCTGCTAGTATTTTTGTGCCGTCTGTAAAATATACTTCCGTCCTTATGTATCCCTCTTCGATCAGCAACTGTATTGTTTTTGTGAATATCTTCTCAATTACTTCTTTCAACCTTCCGCTGCGAAAGTTCGCTATTGTTCTGAAGTTTGGTGTGCTCCTGCCGCTAATCCACATAATCGATATGTTTCCTCTGCATGCTTGAGCCATCTTTCTCGATGTGTATATCTTTTTTGCATAGCATCCAAGGATGATCTTCAACATTATCTCTGGATCGTAGGCGCTTGTGCCGCCTCCTTGATAACTTTCGTACATCTCCTTATTATCTATTTGCTTAATTACTGCGTTTATGTATCTAACTACATCTCCTTCTCCGATAATTGAATCTAATGTGTCTGGGAATAGTACGGGTGTATCTAAGACTGCCTCCTTGAATACTGGTTTCATTTTCCTACGAGGTTTTCGCTGTCGCATCTTCCCGTATTCTTCTCCAAAGATTGTTTCGTTGGTTTTCTTTTCTTGCATTTGAGAATATTCTATTGTTTTTACACTATATACGCAATTTTTATGCCATCTTTCTTCTTACTTTTTGGACAGCCCCGAGGGGTTATTGTACCCGGATTGGTTTAACTAAATGCTTAATGGTACCCTCTGCCGGATTAAGAACTCATTCTTATTTCAACGGTGTGAAACCTGTTTCTGATGGTTTGATATTCACAAGTGTAGAGGAGGGGCTTGCTCCTCCTTAATGAATTAAAAATTAAGAATTCATCATTAATTCAACATAGTTCTTGGATTTTCATTCCATTCCCGGCCTAGAAATAAACGGCCGTTGGCTTTCTTGCTATTTTTTTTGTCTTTTACCTCCCCGACTAATCCTGCCAGTACCGGCTCTATTTTTCCAACCGAAAGCATTATTTTACATTAAAGATTTAGATTCATTTCCCCAAATAGATATGAAATCATTTACGTCAGCCACATTCCGTTTTTTATTAGTCATTTGCATCTCCACAATTTTAACCGGATGTGAGGAAGATGAACATTTTCGTTACATTTCTTCCTCAACCCCCTCGCGGGAGAAAATTGTAAAAAGCGCTTTTTATCGTTTTACTGAAACCTTAAGAGAGATGGATGAAAGTGAAAGAGAAAATGCGGTTAAGGAATTCCTGATTAAAAATCCAAATTCACCAATAATTGAAGGGGGCGGCATTGCTTGTATTTATTGGTATGGTAACGCAGATACTGTTTTGGTCATTGGGGATATACAAGGCAGCTGGAATTTTCCTGATACAATGAATTTCATCAGGTGTGGGAGCGGCAACTTTTTTTTCAGGATATATATGTTGCCTTCTGATCTCCGGGCTGATTATCTTTTAATTGTTGATGGGAAATCAATGACCGATCCACGAAATCCCGTAGTTGCTCCCAGCGTATACGGGCCGCATTCGCAAATTTCCCTTCCCGGTTTTATTCCCGATAAGGTACGCGATTTTCGTAATGAGATACCACGTGGTACAATTGATAGTCTGGTTATTAATAGTAACTACAAGGAGTTAAATTCGCGCTTAGCCGTAATTTACAAACCACACGGATATGATACGCTGGAAGCGCTGCCGGTCGTATTCGTTAATGACGGATTAAAAGCAATAGAGTACTCGTCTTACTTAAACGTCCTTGATAATTTGATTTGTGAGAAAAGGATTAGGCCTGTTTTAGCCGTATTTATGGAGTATAAAGAGGGAGATCAAAATTACAATCTGAACGAATACGAGGCTTACATTACGGCTTTTTGTGATGAATTGGTTCCTTTGATTGAAAGGATATACAAGACAACCGGCAATTCATCTGATAGGATTATAACAGGTGTTTCAGCAGGAGGGCACTTATCTCTTCTTACGGTTTTAAAGAGGCCGGATGTTTTCCTGAATTCTGCCGGTCAATCCACTACCACCACCCGAGCTTTGTTCGAAACTATTGAAAAGCCACATAAATTCAAGAGGGATTTGAAAATCTATCTGGATGTTGCCCGATACGACCTCGTATACGGAGCCGCGGATTCTGAGACATTTTTATTCTCCAACCAAAAATTGAGCAAGTCACTTGCCGAGTCAGGAATAAGGCATCAGCTCAGGATTTTCAATGATGGACATCAGTGGGGAAATTGGCGGGAAAGGACAGACGATATACTAATTTACTTCTTAAGTACCAACCATCCTCACCCCTGAAAAAACTTTTGTGATTATGATAACGTAATTTCCTTTGCCAAATCACCACGTTTAATTCAAGTTTACGGAACTGTCACTTTAAATACCCGGATGTCGGTTAAGTGTAAGAATTTTCATACAATTGAAATAAATGAATGGCGCCCGTGATCACCGTCACACACTCCTTAATTCTTAATTTTTAATTCATAATTCTTAATTGACTATTGTCAATTATTCACCTTAAGAGAAAAATTTAGGCTCTCTTTTTACTAAAAGTGGGAAAAAGATTAATAATTGGGCTGTTTATTCGGCTTTTTTTGCGGATTTTAGTGGTACAATATTTGTATTACACAAGCGTTAATTATTTATACATCAGGAAAACAATGCAAGACGAACGGCTAAATATTGAAGATCTAATGAAGATCTCGAAATCGAATAATGACAGTGAAGCAGTTAGCCATGTTTCAATTATCGGGGCGGGAGTAATGGGACAAGGTATAGCCCAAACAATCGCTGCCTCAGGAATAGAAGCGAGCCTGATCGAAAAAGACCAGGAAGCATTAACAGTAGCTAAAGAAAATCTTACTGAAAACCTAGACCGTGAAATTAAACGGTGGGCCTTGACCGCCGGCGAAAAGAAGGCGATCCTCAGCAGGCTGAAGTGGTCGGTTAATATCGAGGATGTTACCGACTCGGATATCATAATCGAAGCGGTTGATGAGGATTATGAACTTAAGGTCTCAATTTTCAAGACACTTGACAAGATAGCAAAGAAAGAAGCAATTTTTGTTTCGAACACTTCCACCCTCAGCCTTAGCCAGATCGCGGAATCTACTTCGCGCTCTGAGCAGGTGATAGGTATGCACTTTCTTAATCCGGTTCCCAAAGTCCCGCTGGTTGAGCTTGTCAAGGGGCGTAATACGTCCAATGATACGGTTAAGATCGCTAAGGAATTTGCCGCCAAGATCGGCAAGACCGCAGTAGAAGTATATGAATATCCCGGGTTTGTTACTACCAGGGCTATAGTGCCTTTGCTTAATGAAGCAATGTACATTCTGCTCGAAGACATCGCGACGGCTAAAGATATTGACACCGCGATGAGGCTGGGTTATAACTTTCAGTACGGGCCGCTGGAAATGGCGGATATGATGGGGCTGGATGAAGTGCTTGCCTGGATGGATACGCTTTGGCGTACGCTCGGAGAGCCGAGATACAGGGCGTGCCCCATACTGCGCAAACTTGTGC
Source organism: Ignavibacteriaceae bacterium (assembly GCA_013360295.1). Lineage (GTDB taxonomy): Bacteria > Bacteroidota > Ignavibacteria > Ignavibacteriales > Ignavibacteriaceae > JABWCL01. The sequence continues at coordinate 40,771 of JABWCL010000038.1, forward strand.
GCGAAAAGAAACTCGGAAGAAAAACGGGTGAGGGGTTTTATAAATATGATGATAACGGTAAAATTATTTTTTGATTTTGGATATACAATAAAATGAAAGTATTAGTTTTAAATAGCGGCAGTTCATCAATTAAGTATCAGTTTGTTGATACCGATCAGCAATTATTCCTTGCCAAAGGGATTGTTGAAAGAATCGGGATGAGCGGAGCCGTGCTTACACATTCCCGTTACGACGGTGACACGGTAAGTATAGTTGGTGAAATTTTAGACCATTCAATGGCAATTGAATATGTACTCGCGGTGATGCTGAGCAAGAACCACGGAGTAATTGAAGATAAAGAAGAAATTGATGCAATCGGTCACAGGGTTGTTCACGGAGGTGAAACATTCACCGGCTCTGTCTTTATAACTGATGAAGTTATAAAGGTGCTTCAGGATAATGTTGATCTTGCACCGCTGCATAATCCGCCTAACATTAAAGGTATTCAGGCGGTCAGGCGCTTGCTTCCGGAAGCGCCTCAATGCGGTGTTTTCGATACATCGTTCCACTCGCAGATGCAGCCCCACGCATATCTATATGGTATTCCTTACGAACTCTATAAACGGTATAAGATACGCCGGTACGGATTCCACGGAACTTCACACAGGTATGTCTCTCTGCAGGCAGCTCAGATGCTCGGTAAACCGCTCAGCGAACTGAAGATAGTTACCGCGCACCTTGGCAATGGCTGCAGTATGGCAGCGGTAGACCAGGGTATTTCGGTTGATACCACGATGGGTTTCACTCCGCTCGAGGGTTTGATAATGGGCACAAGGACCGGTGACCTGGATCCTTCCGTTATCCTTTATATTATGGGTAAAGAAGGGCTCTCAATGGCTGAGGCAGCGACACTTATGAATAAGCATAGCGGACTGATCGGAATAAGCGGCGAGAGCAGCGATATGCGCGAAATCATCACGGCGATGAAAGAAGGAAGTAAACGTTCTAAATATGCATTTGATGTATTCTGTTACAGGATAAAGAAATATGTTGGCGCATATGCCGCGGCAATGGGAGGAATAGACGCGCTTGTATTCACCGGCGGAATTGGTGAGAATGCGGTCGATGTGAGGAAGGATGTTTGTTCAGGACTTGGTTTCCTCGGTATTGAACTCGATCCGGAAAAGAACGCTAAGAAAGAACTTGATATCTCCGCGAAAGAATCCCGGACCAAAGTCTTCAGGATCCCTACGAACGAAGAACTCGTTATCGCGATGGATACTGCCGAGATAGTCACAGAAATGAAAAAGGAAGCTGTCCTGAAATAATATTAAAGCCAGCTTAGTTCCTGCTTTTACGAGGCATTTCCTTTAGACGGGAATGCCTCTTTTAAATTTATAGAGAATTGGAGGTGTCGTCCGGCTGATGCACGCTTCCGGTCCGGTTTCGGAACTGCTTCCTTTTTGGATGGTAATACTTCAGACTCCCCGATTTCTAAAATAGAGAAGCGGCATACCGGTTTGTGATTGAATTGGACCAAGCGCAAATGTCGCCGTTAGTTATTATATTTGAGCGCTTTATCAGACTAAACTTATGACACTTGAACATTTTATACTCTCCTTTATCCCGCTCTTTGTGGCGATTGATATTATCGGCACAGTGCCGATTTTTCTCGGCATAACCGGCGATCTTTCACTGAAAGATAAACGGAAACTGGTTATAGAATCGGTTGCCGCTGCGTTTATTATCGCCCTGCTATTCCTCATAGCGGGAAAGATCATTCTTAACTTCATCGGTATTACCATTGACGACTTCAGGATTGCGGGAGGAATAATCCTTCTCCTTCTTTCCATAAATGATATTATGTTTTCATCCGATGAAAGAAAGGACACAAATGTTAAAATCGGAATCGTCCCGCTTGGTATCCCGCTTATAATCGGTCCGGGCGCCCTGACCACCATTATGATCTCAGTTGATTCATACGGGTTCATACCAACGGTCGTTTCGATGTTTCTGAACTTTATAATTGTTTGGGTAGTACTTAATTATTCAAATCTTGTTATTAAACTTATAGGTGAAGGCGGAACAAAAGCTTTCGCGAAAATAGCTTCGCTTATGCTTGCGGCGATCGCCGTAATGATGATAAGAGTTGGTTTAACGAATATTATTGCGAAATTCTAATTAAAAGGAACGACAAATGGAGACAGGATTAAAAGGAAAGACGGCATTAGTTACAGCGGCAAGCAAAGGAATCGGCAAAGGTATCGCGCTTGCCCTGGCTAAGGAAGGCTGTAATGTGATCATATCTTCTTCAAATAAGGCTAATCTCGAATATGCAGTTAAAGAGATAGCCTCGACCGGCGCAAAGGTGCACGCTTTTAAATGCGACCTGAATTTAAAGTCTGACATACAGAATTTACAAAATGAGATAGTCGCATTATACGGCGGCGCGGATATTCTCGTCAATAACTGCGGCGGGCCTCATCCCGGATTCTTTGAAGAGATTGGAGAGGATAAATGGGACTATGCCTACGAGCAGGTTCTGATGAGCCCGGTGAGACTGATTAAACTATTCCTCCCGTATATGAAACAGAAAAAATGGGGAAGGATAATTAACATAACTTCACTTTCAGTGTACCAGCCGATTGATAACCTGATACTTTCAAATACTTTCCGCACGGGAGTTACGGCGCTCGCGAAAACTTTAAGCAACCGTGTTGCTTCCCTCGGCATTACAGTGAATAATGTCGCGCCCGGGTATGTGCTTACTGAAAGGATAAAAGAACTGGCGGAGAATAAGTCAAAAGTTACAGGTGAAACCGCGGAAAAGATTTTAGAAAAGATGCGGGAAGAGATACCAATGCAGCAGATCGGAAAGCCTGCGGATATAGCGAACGCTGTTGTTTTCTTTGCATCGGAATCATCAGCTTACATCACCGGTAACACCCTTCACGTTGACGGCGGCAGGGTGGGAAGTTATCTATAAACCTGCTTTATGAAAAGAACAGTTAACATTGTTATGCCTCCCTTTCTGGCGGGGGATAATGATTCTATCAGGAAGGCTGTTCTAAAGAAGGCGGGGATTCTCCTTGAGGAAATGGATGCAGTGAGGGTGGTTAAGCGCTCAATTGATGCGCGCAAGAAATATCCTGCCTATTATATTGAGGCGGAAGTATATACCGGTGAACAGCCGGAACCGCTCTATCCCAGAATTGATTACCTGCCGGTTGATGGAAAACAGAAGTGTATCATCGTCGGCAGCGGCCCTGCCGGCTTATTCGCCGCACTGCGTCTGATTGAACTTGGCATAATGCCGATTGTTCTTGAGAGGGGTAAAAATGTAAGAGAGCGGCGAAGGGACCTGCGGAATGTACAACAGCTCTCAGTGGTTAACCCTGATTCAAATTACTGCTTCGGCGAAGGCGGCGCGGGGACGTACAGCGACGGTAAATTATACACACGTTCCACCAAAAGGGGGGATGTGAAAAAGATCATCGCTATTCTTGTGCAGCACGGCGCGAATGAGGATATACTTGTTGACACCCACCCCCACATCGGATCGAATAAACTTCCCCGGCTGGTTGAATCGTTACGCAGTACAATAATAAGGTGCGGCGGAGATGTAAGATTCGGCTGCCGAGTTACGGATATTATCGGTAACGGTGAGTCCCCCGCGGGATTCCGGTCGGTTATTGTTAATGATTCGGAAGAAATAGAAGGAGACGCGCTTATTCTTGCCACAGGACATTCTGCCCGGGATGTTTATGAGATGCTCCTCAAAAAAAGAATCACGATGGAATCAAAGGGCTTTGCCATCGGAGTAAGGATAGAGCACCCGCAGCAAAGAATTGATGAAATACAGTATCACTCCAAAACACGAAGCGAATACCTCCCCGCGGCTTACTATAACATTGCCTGCCAGGTAGAGGGGAGGGGTGTCTATTCTTTTTGTATGTGTCCGGGCGGATTAATAGTACCTGCTTCAACAGAAAACGACGGGCTTGTATTAAACGGAATGTCATTATCGCGCAGGGATTCTCCTTTCGCTAATTCCGGTCTTGTGGTTTCCCTTCATCCGGAAGACATTACAAAGCTTTCAGGGGACCATCTATTTGCCGGTCTGGATCTTCAGCGTGAGATTGAACGGAAAGCGTGGGAGGCGGGTACCAAAGGTCAGCAGGCTCCCGCGCAGAGAGTTACAGATTTTATTAACAAAAAAATTTCAACATCCCTTCCATCGACTTCCTACATTCCCGGATTAACTCCGTACAGCCTCGATGATATTTTCCCCGAATATATCTCGAAAAGATTAAGGGCTTCATTTTCTGTTTTTGATAAAAAGATGCACGGAAAATACTCAGGGGAAGCAGTAATGGCGGCGCCGGAGACAAGAACAAGTTCACCGCTGCGGATTGTCCGTGACCCTGAGACTTATATGAGTCCGTCTATGAACGGATTATTCCCTTCGGGAGAGGGAGCGGGTTATGCGGGAGGTATTGTATCTGCGGCAATAGACGGAGAAAACTGCGCGGGGGCGGCAGCTAAATATTTAGCAGGGAAAAACTTGTAATTAGGAATAAAGCAGTTAGAAAAAATGCTTTGCGCAAGATGGAGATAATCTTAAGTTAAAGTTATAAGTTAAGACGATATCACAAAGAACTTTGAGAAACCCGCAAATATAGCCTGAAAATGACGGTTGGATTTGTACTTTATTAGTAGTGGAAACTCTAGCCGCGCTAAATGTCAGAACTCAGGTCAGAATAACCTATTAATCAGCGAAATAATAATCTGAATTAAAATTAATTTTACTAAATAAGAAATAATGGCACGAAATATATTTCCGTCCCATTGAATTCTGCCCTGCCGGTGAAATCAAGAGTAAATACATAAGCTTTGGCAGGGTGATAATTCGAAATAAAATTTTTTAGAGATGTAGTAATGGCCGTGTCATAAACACGGGTCTTTATCTCATAAGGAATAACTTCGCCGGCAATTTCGCGAACAAAGTCAACATCAGCCCCGTTTTTTGTCCTCCAGAAATTAAGAGTCCCCCCGGTACGCAATGAATTAGCCGCAAAGTTCTCCCTGAGTGCTCCTGTATCTTGCCGGTTCTCTAATTTCAGGAAATTGTCAATTACAATATTTCTGAATCCAGGATCAAAAAAATAGGGCTTGGGATTCTTAACTAATTCTGTCCGTTTATTTGTATGAAAAGGTGTGACAGAATAAGAAACAAAAGTGTTCTCAAACAGGCTTAGCCGGTTTTTTACTGTTAATGCAGTAGATGAACTTAGTGATGAAAGTTCATTATATGCTATCAGATTTCCAATTTGAAGCGCCAGTGCCTTAAGTAGTATTTTTAATTTATAATTCTCAGCTAATCCGAGCAAGTCTTTAACTTCTCTTAGGAAATAAAGGCTATAAATACTCTCCAGAAGTTTAATTTTTACGGTATGATCTTCTGCTAATACTACCTCAGGATAACCGCCAAAAATCAAGTACTCGCTTAATAGCCTGTTAAAGCGATCCTTTATATTGCTGCTTAATTCCGGAAGTTCTCCTTTCTCTAAAAGATTTTTATTATCCCGATAAATTCCGTGAAGTGAATTATCCCTTGCGAGGATAAACTCACCAAAATTAAATGGGTACAAATGAAAAACGAGTATTCTGCCCACAAGATATTTTACCGCTTCAACCGTAATGTCAATAGAAGACGAACCCGAAATAATTATTTTTTTTCCGGGGTGTAGATCATAAATGTATTTCAATCTCTTTCCACCTTCTTTAGCATACTGAAATTCATCTATGATAATTACATCATACGGTTCTATTTCAGCTCGTATAAAATTATCCAAATCACTCGCGAACAATTCTAATAACTTAAAGTTTTCGAAACTGATGTAACTTGCTCCGTTTATCATTGACTGGAGTCTTTTGATCAAAGTGGTTTTCCCGCTCCGCCTAGGTCCAATAATCGCAAGAATTTGTTGTAGTGAGAGAAACTTACCAAGTTCGGTTTCTAAATCACGCTTAATATAATTGCTCATCTTAACCTTACTATAATGATACCAAAGAATCGTTTTAGCATAACTATTTTGATTGTATAGAGATAAAATAGCATAACTATATTTTAAAAGCAAGCTTTCAGCCTAAAATCGCAGAAATTCAGCGGAAAAAACTTATGCTAAAATCAGTGGAGATGCTGTTTCACCTCATTTATGGTCATTGGTTTTGCCACGATCTTGAGGTTTTTGTCCAGCAGGAATGTACTTGGCGTGGCGTATATAAGGTAATCGCCTGCAGTCTTTCCTTCCCATCCTTTCAGGTCGGATACATTAATTAGGGAACTGCTGTATGATTTTACAAAATTCTGCCATTCCTCTTTTTTGTTTTCCAGCGCCACTGCGAGGATCTCAAATTTTTTCTGAGACTGTGACAGGTACATTTTGTTTAACTCAGGAAGCATATCTTTGCAGTGGGGGCACTGGCTTGAGTAGAAGACGACGAGAACACGCTCCGCTTTAATTTTGCTGAGAGTTATGGATTTACCATTAATATCGTTCAGGGTTATATCCGGGGCAGTATTGCCGATCTTAAAGAGTTTTGCCTGGTCGATTCGCCTTTTTATCATTCCTCCGGTTTGTTCATCAAGGCAGATGTCATCTTTGATCACATAATTTTCAACTATATAATCAAGTACAACATCAAACCCGAACTGTCGGAACCCGCTTATCAGGTACTCGGTAATGTGCTTATAAACAAATTCATTTATCCGTGCCCGTTCCAGAATGGAATCAACCGCGGAAGAAAATTCCTTCTCCAGCAATTCTTTCGGAAGCTGTGGATTGCTGAAGTACATCAGATACTCGATCGACTTATTGGTGTAAAGATCGGAATAAGTGAGTTCAACCTCATTAAAATCAATGTTATCAAGCGCGTGCGCGCGGAGATATTTTAACTGTTCCTGCTGAGTGACAGCAGCGTTTACAACAGGAAGCTGGGAGCTTTTAATATACCTGGCAACAAAGGAGCCGGGGTTCTTTTGCGAAATATCATTTACGAATGTTAGATAATCTGTTTGTAACTTAGCAAGCCGTGATGCTGCCTGTGTATAAAATTCGTCGTCCTTAGGATAGCGGGAGAGGATTAACTGAAGAAGTTCGGATTTTGTTTTATAATCCTTATTTAGTTTCAGAAAGGCGAAAAATAATTCGTTGCTTTCAGAGCGGTTTACTTTCGCGGCGCCAACCGGGTCAGCGGCGGTGGTTTGAAAATCGATATCTTTTCCGTCATAAATAAAATCAATTTTCTTATTCCCGTCATACCCCACCCTGTACATACCGCGGTTGAAAAACATCGAGGGATTATTGTGGTAGAATACGCCGTTGTCTTCGTTCAGAAGGGAATCGAGGAGTGTAGTCTTTTCCCCGCTTACTGAATATAGATAGAATTTCTCCCCCTTTACTCCGTCGATTTTAATCCTGATCTTCTGAGGGTAAGATGCAGAGGATAAAATAATCACTATAATGAGAATGCCGCGGAAAAGAAAACGCATAACCGTCCTGAAATTTTAATTAATATTTTTCGGTCCCTAAAGCTAAAAACGGGAGTTCAATTTTTCAAGGATTATTCTGCAGGACGGCTATTCAGATTTGCCGGGCTGTAAGTGATTGGCCCGCCTGATCCTATTACCGGATACAGGATGCCTGACTGCAGAATACCGGAAACCGGCATAAAACCGAGGTGAGACGCTATACCGGAAGCCTGTTTACCCTATTTAATCACAAAAATTTCCGTAACTTTACGGACTCAAAAAAATGATTTAAATATGGAAAAATTCGCACTTTCAAACCCCTTAACAATACTGCTTGATAAACCGCGTGAAGAATTTGACCGCGAAAGCCTTATCAGAGTAATAGAACAAAAACAGATAGAAAGAATTACTTTTCACTATACCGGCCTTGACGGTAAAATCAAGGAACTTAAAATCCCGGTCGCCAGCAGGGTACAGGCAGAGCGCGTCCTTGCCGATGGTGAACGCGTGGATGGTTCGTCTTTATTTAAGGGGATGATTGACGTAGCTGTATCCGACCTGTATGTCGTCCCCATTTACAAAACGGCTTTCATCAATCCTTTTGATGAACGAAGCCTTAATTTTGTCTGCAGGTACATTAATAATAAAGGTGAATTCGCCCCGTACGCGCTGGATAATATCCTTCACAACGCGGTGAGCCTGTTTAAGAAAAATACAGGACTGGAACTGTATGCGCTTGGTGAACTTGAGTTTTTTCTCCTCAGTGATGCCGACTCAGCGCTTTTCCCTTCAACGAGGCAGCGGGGTTACCACTCATCCGCGCCTTATCTTAAAACCGGGGAAATACTTGATGAAATGGTAAGGTACCTGACACAGATAACAGGCACCATTAAATACGCGCACAGTGAAGTTGGCTCCGTTGAAAAAGTGAGAAGCGACATTGAAGAAATTAAAAATAAACGCGCCGAACAGCTTGAAATAGAATTCCTCCCAGCGCCTGCTGAAGACGCCGCTGACAATCTCGTCCTTGCCCGCTGGCTGATCAGGAACGTTGCGTATAAAAATAGATGCGTGGCTACCTTTACCCCGAAACTTGAAGAAGGCATTGCCGGCAACGGTATGCATATCCACATGGAACTCCGTAAGAACGGAAAAAACATTATGACTTCAGGCGGAAAACTTTCCGAAGACGCGAGGAAACTTATTGGAGGCTTATGCCAGTACGCTGACTCCCTGACGGGATTTGGGAACTCAGTATCATCGGCTTATCTTCGTTTAGTGCCCAATCAGGAAGCCCCCACGAGAATTTGCTGGAGCGATATGAACCGCAGCGCGATGATCCGCGTACCCCTCGGCTGGGCTGATATTGATAACCTTGCTTCCAAAATCAATCCGCAGCAGGTAGAAAAGCTCAAAGATATCGAAGCCAGGCAAACAGTTGAACTGCGCTCTCCTGATGGCTCCGCAAACGTTCACCTCCTCCTTGCCGGAATAGTAATGGCAGCAGAGTGGGGTTTGACGCACAAAGATGCATTATCACTGGCAGAACAATATTATGTCACAGGCAATATTTTTAAAGATAAAGAAATACTCTCTAAGCTACCTGTTCTTCCCGGAAGTTGTGTTGATTCCGCTGAAATCCTCACATCGAAGAGAGAACTGTACGAGAGAGAAAATATCTTCCCAAAGAGCGTAATCGATTACGTGGCGAAAAAGCTTCAGGCTGAAGATGATGAAGATATGAATTCTTTCCTGAGCGACCTGCCCGCCGATGAGAGGCTGCTGGAGACAAGGAAGATAATGCACAAAGATATTCACAATCATTGATTTTTATTGATAATTACCTGATGAAATTTAAGAGGGCATTTTTCACATTCATTAGTCCGGGTGTGGTCTGAGATGAATTGTGACCGGCATATTTCTTTCGACGCGCTGAACGACTTCTCCGAGATGAGTTTCCTTCTCAGTATAGAAGGAAAGATTCTTGCTGCCAATAAGTCTGCCTTAACCTCTCTGGGAAAACCGGGCACTGAGTTACTGGATAAGCAGTTTATTTCACTTCTTAATCCCGCTCACATACTTAAAATCGAAAACGCGATTATTAAGTGTATAAGTGAACGGGAGAAAGTTGAAATAGACTGTAAATTCATGCGTGACGGCAGGGGAGACATAGACGCGCAGTGTTATTTTTCCGTATTCAGCAACGGAGAAAAAACAAGCGATAAGATATTAATTATCGCGAAAGACGTGACTGAAGAAAAGCAGAAGGAACTTGACCTTCTCAGATTTTATAATGTTGCTCATCATACTGTAAATCCCCTTCAGATCACGGATCTTAGCGGCAGGATGATCTATGTCAACCCCGCGTTTGTTAAGATGAGCGGCTATAAAGAAGAGGAACTGCTCGGGCATACTCCGAGTCTGCTTAACAGTGGGCGCCATTCAAAAAAATTCTGGGACGAAATGTGGCACACAATTTCTGACGGTAAAGTCTGGGTTGGAGAAGTTGCTAACCGGAAAAAGAACGGAGAAGTGGTACATACTCAATTGCTGATCTCACCCATAATGAAAAGTGAAGGAGGCCTGCTCGGTTACTTTGGCATTCACAGGGATCTTACGGAGAAGAAAAATCTGGAGAAGCAGCTTATACATACTCAGAAGATGGAAAGCATTGGTACACTCGCGGCTGGCGTGGCTCACGAAGTCGGTAACCCGCTCGCGTCAATTTCCGCTCTTGTCCAGATCATTCAGCGGTCCACGGAAGAAGTATTTATCAAAGAAAAGCTTGAACTTGTTAAAAAGCAGATCACACGGATCTCTAAGATCATCCGCGACCTTGTTGATTTTTCCCGCCCCAGTAATTATGAATTAAAGCTGACAGACGTAAACGCTAACCTTAGGGAATCAGTTGAGATCGTGAGAGTCGGAAAAAAAGCTAAGGACATCGAATTTGTTTCAGATCTTGATGAAAGTATCGAACCGCTTCATTTGGTTTCCGATCAGCTTCAGCAGGTGTTTGTAAATATCCTGATTAACGGTGTAGATGCTATTGTTGAAAAGAAAGGGGTAACGAAGGAGGACTACACCGGCAAGATCCACATAAAAACCCAGTGCGTTAACGGCAATATCCAGATAATCTTTTACGACAACGGTCCCGGTGTAAGCGAAGAGCACTCGATGAAGATCTTCGAACCTTTCTTTACGACAAAGAAAGAAGGGAAGGGAACGGGGCTGGGGCTTTGGGTGAGTTACGGAATTGTCAAGAGTTTCCAGGGTGATATTAAAGTCGGGACATCACCAATGGGCGGAGCAGAATTTGTAATTAATTTACCAACCAACCCGGTTTATTAACAGGAATTATATGGCGTACAAGATATTAGTTGTTGATGATGAAGATATAATCAGGGATTCAATCTCTTTCATTCTGAAGAAAGAGGGGTATGTGGTTGAAGAGGCGGAGAACGGCCTGATCGCATATGAAAAGCTCCAGAAAGATTTCTTTGACCTCGTGATCACCGATATTGAAATGCCGCAAATGAAGGGAATAGAACTGCTGGAGAAAGGTTCGCTTATCGCAACTCAGACCGCGTTTGTGGTCATCACGGCCTACGGTTCGCTGGATACCGCGATAAGGGCGCTCCGTTCCGGCGCGAGCGACTATATTCTGAAACCGATTGAATTTGATGAACTTCTGTTTAAGCTGAAGAAACTTTTTGACCTCAAGTCAATTATCAGCGAAAACAATATGCTGAAAAGGGAACTGCAGCGCGATTATGATTTTTCGAGGATCATCGGAAAATCCCGCTCTATGCAGAAAGTATTTGATATGATCAAGATGGTATCACAAACCGATAGTACTGTACTGATAACCGGGAACAGCGGCACTGGTAAAGAGCTTGTTGCAAGAGCGATTCACGTTAACAGCGCGCGTGAAAAGAAACCGTTCCTCGCTATCAATTGCGGGGCGATCTCTGAAAACCTGATCGAAAGCGAATTGTTCGGTCATAAAAAGGGCGCGTTTACGGGAGCCATTACCGATAAAGAAGGTTTTGTGAAAGCTGCGGAAGGAGGTACCCTCTTCCTGGATGAGGTGAGCGAGATGCCGCTGCAGCTTCAGGTGAAGCTTCTTCGCGTACTTCAGGAAAAAGAATTTACTCCCGTGGGGACAACCTATTCTCTTCCCGCTGATATCCGGTTTATTGCATCAACCAACAGGAATCTGCAGGAGCAGGTTGCGAAGGGCACGTTTCGAGAAGACCTTTATTACAGGCTCAATGTAGTGGAACTTAACCTCCCTTCCCTGAAAAAGAGGAAGGAAGACATCCCCCACCTGATAGACCATTTTATAAATAAATACCGCGCACAGATGAATAAGAACATTCGCGGTGTGCAGCCTGAAGTACTCAGAGCGCTCTCTAATTATGACTTTAAGGGTGAGATCAGGGAACTGGAAAACCTGATAGAGCGTGCGATAATCTTTGCTCACTCTGAGACCCTCACGCTTGCAGATTTCCCCGAGAGTTTTAACCCGAATAAGGAAGGGTATCCGCCGGAGAAGATTGGTTCACTGAACGAATATATCGAGAAAGTGGAAAGAGATTATATCCTGCGCGCGCTTGAACTGAATGATTATAATAAAGAGAAAGCTGCCGAGGCTCTGGAACTCGGGCTTTCCACACTTTACAGGAAGATAAAAGAACTCGATATTACTATAGATTAGGGCAGATTTTCCGCCCTTTTATCCACGGCGGTGAGCCCTGTTACTGCCGGATTTTACCAAAAATAGCATTCCCCTTCCCAAATTTGAGAATACGGCGTCTGAATTCGGTTATTTCCCTTCGATTTTTCGCCATTTTTAACTATTAATCTATCCGTTCCCCCGAAAATTTTCTGGCATAATTTTTAGTAAATATATGTATATGTATTTGTCCAATTATCCGGAATTAATGAAGAATATACTGTTTTATAGCCCAGATCTGAACCTGTTAAGTAACCTGATGATGTATTTTAATGACAGGTATTCGGTCACAACCACGACCAATCTGAGTACTCTCAGCAGGATAGTCTCATCTAAGGAATTTGATTTGCTGATCCTCGACGCTGAGCCGACGGAAAAAGTGGAGAAGATCTGTGAAGAAATAAAAACATCGGAGAATCCGGTGCCTGTTATACTGACTTATGTTTTTACGAGCCAGTTGAAAAATATGGACCACAGGATCCGGCGGGTAATTGACGCGATTTTCTATAAACCGATAGACCTTAAGGAAGTAACAGAAAAGATCAGCAATATGCTGGCGCCTGCCGGGTAGGCGTTTCCGGTTAGTAATATATCCGGCACCCTTCGCGGCCATCCCACCTCCCCCTTTTTTGATAGTCTCTTTTCGTAACTTATTTCTTGGAAAAGAGGCGGACTATAATTAAATTTCAAATATTAATATCGGAGTTAATTATGAAATTAAAAGTAATTGAAAAATACGAAGCCATCGTCATTGAAATTAAAGGTAACGTGCTTGGAGGGCCCGAAGCCGCGGAATTCAGTGACACCTTAAAAAAACTTCTCGGAGAAGGGAAAAAGCATATTGTACTTGACCTTTCCGAAGTCCAGTTTATGAATTCATCCGGACTAGGAATGATGATAAGCGGATTGACCACCGTGCGTAACGGAGGCGGGATTATGAAACTCGCTAATGTTACTGACAAGATCCACAGCCTGCTTATGATCACTAAACTGATCACGATCTTTGAATGCTTTGATTCTGTTGACGAAGCCCTTAAGAGCTTCGCCGGCTGATTCTCTCACACATATTTTTTTTAAGAGACTCCGGCTTGCCGGAGTTTTTTGTTCATACAAATTAAAAACGGAGTTTAAATGTCTGTAACCGTATTGGTCGGTTCGCAATGGGGAGACGAGGGGAAGGGGAAGATAGTTGATCTTCTCAGTGAGCGTTATGACGTCGTAGTACGCTACCAGGGGGGGGCAAATGCCGGGCATACTGTGGAGATAGGAGATAAAAAATATGTGCTTCATCTTATCCCTTCGGGGATACTTCGCCCGGGTGTCGTGTGCGTAATAGGCAATGGCGTGGTTCTTGATCCGGAAGCGCTTCTTGAGGAGATTAAAATTCTCGAAGAAAACGGTATAAGCGTTAAGGGGAGATTGTTCATCAGCCAGAATACCCACCTGATTATGCCTTATCATAAACTTCTCGATTCAATTTCCGAGAAGGGAAAACAGAAGATAGGAACAACCGGACGCGGCATCGGCCCGTGTTATATTGATAAATATGCCCGCCGCGGAATAAAAATAAATGACCTTCTCAACAGGGAAATGCTTAAGGAGAAGATTCGTTTCAATCTCGAAGAAAAGAATGCTCTTCTTAAAAATATCTATAATGTTGAAGAGATGGATATTGACGCGATAATCAATCAGTATGTGGAATTTGATACCACTATTGACGAGTATATTAAAGACGTCCCCTCATACCTTAATTCCGTGATTAAAGAGGGGAAATCAGTTTTGCTTGAAGGTGCGCAGGGAACCCTGCTTGACGTTGATTTTGGTACATATCCGTATGTTACATCATCGCATCCTACGTCAGGCGGCGCCTGCATCGGCAGCGGAGTGGCGCCCACAAAGATTACTGACGTGATCGGCATAGTAAAAGCATACACCACCAGGGTAGGAGAGGGCCCGTTCCCGACAGAACTGACGGATGAAACAGGAGAAAAACTCCGGAAAGTGGGAAGAGAGTTTGGAGCAACGACAGGACGGCCCAGGCGCTGCGGCTGGTTTGACGCTTTCCTGATAAAGTACTCGAATATGATTAACGGAACCACTTCAGTTGCAATTACAAAATTAGACGTGCTTGACCACTTCGAAGAGATAAAAGTATGTACCGGTTACGAAGTTGACGGCAGGCTGCTAAAAACTTACCCTTCTGATCCGCTTATGATGAACCGTGTAAAGCCCGTTTATACCGCGCTCCCGGGATGGAATACCGACACCACGGGGTGCAGGGCATATAATGACCTTCCGGAAGCCACTAAAGATTACCTTGAATTTATTGCCAAAGAAGGGGATTTTAAGATATCAATTGTTTCGGTTGGGCCGGAGCGCAGCCAGACATTTTTTGTGTAAATATGAAAGAGAAACAAAATGCGAATGCGAGGAGGACCCGCTTCCGTAAATATTAAAGTAATTCTTCTATTCACCGCCTTTCTGATCGGCGGCGGTACTTTATACTATACCCACACACTTGTCAAAAAACTTCAGGTGAAGGAAAAGCAGGTTGTTCAACTCTATGCTAAGGGACTTGAATATATCGCCAATTCCTCTACCGATGACAGCGACATTACGTTCCTATTTGAAAATATTATTCGCCCCATAGATTTTCCGCTTATACTTACCGATGCGGAAGACAATATCAATATGTTAAGCAGCACCGAGATCAGGAACATTAAATATGACACATCCCTTTCCCGGGAAAAACTAAAAGCATTTTTTGCCCAGAAAATTAAGGAGATGGATGAGATCAATGACCCGATCTTTGTTAAATACATCGCAGGGACTGATACAATTATCCTTACAAAGATCCACTTCGGTGATTCTGAACTGATTGACCAGATGAAGTATTACCCATACATTCAGCTGCTTGTAGCATCAATCTTCATTATCATAGGCTACATCAGTTTCAGCCAGATAAAGAAGAGCGAGCAGAGCAATATCTGGGTTGGAATGGCAAAGGAAACGGCGCACCAGTTCGGCACCCCCATTTCAAGCCTTATGGGGTGGGTTGAACTGCTGAAAATAAATTACAAAGACCCGGATAAAGTTGCTGATATAGCGGAGGAAATTGAAAATGACACTGAGAAATTGAATAAGATCACGGCCCGGTTCAGTAAGATCGGATCGAAACCTGAACTGAAGAAGCTAAACGTAATCGAAGAGGTTAACAAGGTCGCGGACTATTTCAAACGCCGGCTGCCGCAAACAGGCAAAGCCGCCGAAATTTCTGTCGAAGGGGATGAGCAGGCTGCCGCATTGATAAATTCGGAACTTTTTGACTGGGTCGCGGAGAACCTTATCAAAAACGCCCTTGACGCTATTGACCATCCTGCAGGCAGGATTGACATTAAAGTAAAAAATTCCGGCGGACACGTCGAAATAGAATTCTCCGATAACGGAAAGGGAATTGATATAAAGAGAAGAAAAGACATCTTCCGTCCGGGCTACAGTACAAAGAGAAGAGGATGGGGATTAGGATTGAGCCTGTCAAAAAGGATTATTGAAGAATACCATAACGGGAAAATTTATGTTAAGTCATCTACACCCGGTACGGGAACGGTAATAAAGGTTGTATTAAAAACATAAATCACCTTATACTTTCGGGAAATGAGATTGTAGCGCTGTTCCCCGCGGCGTGGGAGAGCTATCTGCTTGCGCACGGTTTGAGTATAACAGGACTAGTTTAGATAGCCTTCCTCTTTCAGGCATTAATTGAGCGATAAAAACCCTTCAGAGGGAAATATACCCGCTTTCCCGGACGTCCGGTGATGCATCCTGTTGTAATTAAAAAATATTCCCCGGCGACAGTATATTATTCGGATCAAGAGTACATTTAATTCTTTTCATTACTTCAATTTCTTCCTGACTGTACATCAGACGAAGGTACTCCTTCTTAAGTTTCCCAATTCCGTGTTCGGCGGAGACGGTTCCCTTCAGTTGCACAGCCTCACCGCAAATCTTGTAATATATTTTTTTTGCAAGCTCATACTCTTTGTTGCCGGCAGGGAGCATATTCAGATGAATATGTGAATTCCCGAAATGTCCGTATGTGACAAATTTCAATCCCGAATCCCGCGCCATTCCGGTTATTTTTTTATAAAAAGAAACAAACTCGCTGTCCGGCACTGCAACGTCGGTTCCGACTTTTCTCAGACCTCTTCGTTTTATGTACTCGTTTACGATATAAGATACTGCGTGCCTGAACTTACCGATTTCCTCCTGCTCCTGCCTGTTGAGTGCAAGCCAGGAATCTGGAGAGGCGTGATGCTTTTCCATTAATTCGTTCCACGCTGTGTGGAGACATTCAGCGTTAGTGGAATTATATTCCTGCTCAAACCACACGGCAGCGCCGCGGACGGGGATATGTTTATATTCCTCGTTCAGCAGCGCGAGAGAGTACCGGTCAAAAAATTCCAGAGCGCGCGGATCAGGCAATCCGCCCGGAATGGGGTTTCTGTTTTTGTATGCGATATTTTTTGCTTCAGAAATAAAAGAGAGCGCGTCGTCCTCATTTTCAAAATACGTGAGGCAGGAAAGCAATTCTTCAGGCGCGTTAACAAGTTTCAGCCGCGCGGCGGTTATGATCCCAAGCGTGCCTTCCGAACCGATAAATAAATCAATTGCGTCCATTTTCCATTTAATGAAGTAACCCGCCGCATTTTTTACCTCCGGCATATTCAGTTCGCCGAGATCAATGTTATATGTATTACCTGTCTCAGAGGTTAGTGTCAGTTTATTGCCGAGCGCAAAATTTGCTCCTCTTTTCAGCTTAATAAACTCGCCGTCCGGTAGAATGATCTCAAGTTCTTCAACAAAATTTCTTGTCGGGCCATATTTAAAAGTTTTAGCACCGGAAGCATTGGTTGCTATATTCCCGCCGATAGTACTTAACTCTTCCGTTGGGTCAGGAGGGTAGAGAAGGCCTTTACCGTAAAGAAATTCCTTCAGGTCTTTTAAGTAATAACCGGGCTCCAGGGTGACTTGCCTGGCTTCCTGGTCAAAGGAAATCAGTTTGTTTAACCGGGCAGTGTTGAGCACAATCCCGCCTTCCGGAACGCTCGATCCGGTTAAGGAAGTCCTTGCGGCAGATACTGTAACGGGAATTTTTCTGCTGTTCGCGTATTTAACAATCGCGGTAACTTCATCCTGGTTCCGCGGGAAGTAAACGGCATCGCAGTTCCCGGTAAAATTGGATGCATCGGAGGTAAAATCAATAGTTTCCTCCGCACCGGCGCGGTAAAGAATATTTTTTAAAAGTTCTGACAATTAATATTTATAATCATTAATTAAAAATTAAGCATTTTTATTCACATTCCTTCGAAGTTCTGTCCTGTTCTGATTGCAGAGTTTCCAGGGTCCACCAATTCTTCCCCTGAAGCTTACCCTTATTCTTAAACGAACACTGAAGCTACAATCGTATACAAGAATATACATTCCCCTTTTGGGGGATACAGTGTTAAAAAGCATTCAAAATTAAGCGCAGATTGTCCATCAAAAATATAACGCGGAATGCCACGGAGCGGGATAAATATCTACCTGCGAACGGTGTAATACGACGGGACTAACTTATTAAGCCTGACGCTTGTAAAAAGCATATGAGCAATATAATCCGTTCACGGGTAGATAACCCGTGCTACATTTTTAATGGCTAACTGAGAACTTTTTAGGAAAAATATTCATAGATTTTTATCAGAAATACGCTTAAATTTGATTAAGGTTTTATGTAAAAAGCTAATGAGCCGGACCAATGAATCCGGCTGCCGATGTGTGAGGTAAAACTTTCGCGGAAAACTCACTCCGCTATATGCAAAAAGGAAAGGAAAATCTTTGATCTTTTCTTATTATTCTGAAATAATTGTATCGAAAAATGAGGTAAGTTTATGAAAAAACTAAACATCTCATCACTCCTGATAATCTTTATCTTCCTGCAAATTAATGCCCTCTCCGCAATCCGCTATGTGAAGGCAGGAAACCCTACGCCGTTAGCTCCTTACACAAGTTGGGCAACTGCGGCTGATAGCATCTGGAAAGCGCTAAGAGTATCTGTCAGCGGGGATACGGTGTTTGTGGGAAATGGCATTTACACAGAAACCGATACACTGTAAAATAATTAAGAATTAAAAATTAAGAATTAAGAATTAAGTAGTTAGAAAGAATATTCTGCGCAAATTGGTTATAATTTACAATAAAATCTCCTCCCATTTTTACACTTGTCCCACAGGGGAAAGGGGAGGCCGGGAGGGGTTATCGAAACAAATATTAAGCAATCACTTATGGTACCG
>JABWCL010000010.1 GCA_013360295.1 Ignavibacteriaceae bacterium
TCATAAGTAATTATCTGCTCGGGAATGTGCATAAAAACAAAAGATAAATATTGTGATATAATTAACTCGGCGCTGGTTGGCGAGCGGTGTTTACATCTGCCGATGGTGTGCTGGTCAGGAAGATGATACCGGTGAGATGAATTCGATTTATTACACAAGTTAAAATAAAAAGCCCCCGGCGGCTATTCTGCAGCGGGGGCTTGATTAGAAATCAGCTTTGGCTTATGCCCAGGACTCTCTGAGCCTGCGGTACATTGCCACGAAAAATCCGATAGTCACGACAAGTACTCCTATCCAAACAAGGCTTACAAAGGGCTTTACGCTCGCGGTTACCGAAAGAGTCTCTCTCGGTACCATCGTTGATCTGTCGGCTGTAATAGGTCCTACAACCAGGTCGGCATTTTTACTTGCCGGGTCAATTTTTGTCAATTCAATCCTCAAATTTAATTCCTGCACCTCCGCAGACTGGAAGTGAACACTTCCGTCGTGGCTGTGCATTATAACATCTTTTTCAAATTTTTTACCGTCCTTTTCAATTGAGAGTTTTGCTCCCATTTCAAAGTCGCCGCCCTGCATCATACTTGCCATATCGGGCTTGATAAACTCTTTATATTTTATCACCGTCCCAAGCACACGGGTTTCCTCGTTTACCGTAAGGGTCAGCTGATTTCCTTCCGGTTTTGTTTCGGTGCCGTCATCATACCCAAGGGGAGTTACATAGAAGTCCTTCATAAAACCTTCAAGGACGTAAGGTTCTCTCATCATACCGTTATTGAAGTCGCTGATATACATGACAGGTTCAGCCTGGAAACTGTCGCCGCCTTTTTTCACGTCAATAATGAAAGCATACTTGTTATCAGGGATCGGCTTATATCCTGTAAACTGTAGATCATACCCAAAAAGTTTCACTGACTCCCCTTTCGCCAAATCAATATCTTTCTCCACGCTGTAAGCGGATGAGGCAATAACTCCCAGGATAAAGACGGCAAAACCCATATGAGTGATATAAGCGCCAAGCATTCTGCGGTTGCCCTTCATTATCCGGAAGGCGATCTCGGCGTTAACAAAGAAAGTAAACAGGGCTGAAAACGCAAGCAGAATCATCATAAGGTCATACACACCGCCAACGAAAACCACCAGCGCGGTGGATACAATAGTGGCAATTATCGAAAACTGCGACTTCTTAAGAATTTCTTCCCCTTTGGTCTGCTTCCACTTAAGTAACAGGCTAAGGCCATTCAAAATTCCCACGATGATCGCGAGCGGTACGTGCATTTCGTTATAGAAATTAGTCTGTACCGACTGATTGAAAATCGGGGCGGAGGTGCCGACGAGCACTATAAGAGCTGAAGCGCCGATAGTAACCGCGGCAGTAAACAATGCTAGTTCACGGGAAAGAATATCCTCATCTGCCTCGCGTGGTTCTTCGAGTGACTTCCAGCGAAATGCAATAAGACCGGCGCCGAGTAAAGTAAATGTTCCGATGAAAATTACCAGAAAGAGATAAACGACCATACCGGGATCAACAAAAGAGTGAACCGAAGCATCACCGAGAATGCCGCTCCTTGTAAGGAACGTACTGTATATAACAAGTACATACACCATCACTGACATAATAAGGTTAAATCTTCCAAAACGCCCGATGCTTTTTCCGGCCCGCTGTTCCTTTATCTGTACAAGCATTGTATGAATAACTGCTACGCTGACCAGCCACGGAACCAGGCTTGAATTTTCAACCGGATCCCAGGCCCAGTATCCGCCCCAGCCGAGGATTCCGTAAGCCCAGTATCCGCCGAGCATTATTCCCAGCCCGAGTATGCCCGCTCCGGCAAGTGTCCAGGGGAATGCCTGCTTTACCCAGTGGCGGTAATCATTTTTCATAAGCGCAGCGATCGCGAAAGCAAAGGGTACGGTTGCCATAGCAAATCCGACAAAAAGTATAGGGGGATGGATCTGCATCCAGAAATTCTGAAGCAGGGGGTTAAGCCCTTTACCCTGAATGATCAGCTGATTCATCGAAACACCTGCTGCCTGGAGAGCGGAGTTGAGTTCCGCGCTAACCTTTACAAAGTTCTGGCCTGATGCCGGATCGCTGAAAATAAAGTTCTGCAGCGCCGGCAGTGATAAAAGCGCCTGGTTAATATTCTTGAAATCAATAAATGATGGTTCAGTCCATACATAAGCAAAAGGATTTTTCAGCAGAGGAGTAACCATCGCCAGAAGGAACGTGGTAGCAAGTGCAAAGACGCTCATCACCCTTGGCTCGAGGTCGTCCCGCTTCTGCGAATATGACTGAAGGAACACGCCGACCATCGAGGTAAGCAGAAGCCACAGCATAAAACTTCCTTCCTGCCCCGCCCAGAATGTAGAAATTTTGAAGCCGAGCGGAAGATTGCTGCTGGAATAGCTGTAAACGTAATTGTACTGATACTGGTGAGACAGTATCAGGTATAAAAGATATGCTGAGGAAATAATAACAAGCATCGCCATAGCGTGGTAAGAAAGCCTCGCGTATGAAAGTGTATTTTTTGCCCCACGGTAGGTGAGGAAATACATCACCATTGAAAAGAGGCTGAGCGCGAATGCCAAAGTTAACAGAATACTTCCTGCCATTTGAACTCCTTATTAAGGGAAAATAGAATGTTTAATAAAAAGAAAACTTGTTAGTGTTATTACGAATTTGCCTGTGTCTTCTGATCCTGGTACTTCGAAGGGCATTTGGTTAAAATGTCTTTCGCGTGAAAAGAACCATTTTCATATTTACCGGTTACGACTATACTTGTGGCAATTTCAAAATTATTGGGCAATGAGCCGTTATAGATAACCTTCATCTGCTCGCCGCTCTCATCCGTCATATAGAATGTCAGCTGGCGTGATTCTTTGTCGAAATGATAATTCTTCTCTTTTACCCAGCTTCCGGTAGCTTTTACCATTTTATTTTTTTCCTTAACCTTATGAAAATCGCTTTCATACTGTATATTGCTCTGTGTGAAGAGGTAGATCATAAGGCTTAAGAATACGGTTACAATAACTCCGCCGAAAATATATTTTTTATTCATTTTTTAACTCCTTTTGTCTCTGTTTCTATTGATTTCAATCGTTTATCAAGTGTATAAAGATATCCGTAGATCCCTGCCCAGACTATGAGCACAATGACAAGGACTATATAAATAGCGTTATCCGCGAAAAATTGTTCCAAATAATACCTCAGGAAATTTGCTTTTGTAATTTTTCTTTAACAATGTGGGAACGGTAGCCGACATTCCACATCCAGTAATATAATATAGTAAAGGCTATCAAAGAAAGGTAAAAGACGACCTGCATATTTGAGTTCATCTTAAAATCCACAATCGGGCCGGCATTTGTGTCATCGGCAGAACCGGGGTGCAGCCCCTTCATTATACGGGGCATAATGAAGATGAAAAATGGGACGGTCACAAACGCGATTATCGAATAAACGGAGGATAGTGTCGCCCGCTTCTCTTCACCGTCAACTGCTGAACGGAGGGCAAAAAGCGCTCCGTAGATGAGCAATAAAGCGAAGATACTCGTCTGCCTCGGGTCCCAGCTCCAGAAAGAGCCCCACGCGAACTTAGCCCAGACCGCGCCGGTAACCGTAGCGAGGATGCAAAAGATCATTCCGAGCTGTGCCGCGGTGTATGCCTTTGAATCATCATCAAGGTCCTTTTTTCTCAGATACCTTACCGAATAAAGCGTTGACATCAGGAACGCGATAACGGTTATCCACGATGTTGGTACGTGAAAGAAGATGATCTTTGCATTTTCCTCAAGTCCGGGGATAAGGGGAAAATGATACCACTTTGAGGGTTCTTCTACAATCGGGAAGGTTATTCCCGCAATGCAGACCAGGGTCATCAGTACAAATAGAAATATTTTCCAGGCCATTAATTACTTATAAAATGTTAAACCTTAAAGATATTAATCTTTCCAGATAAAATCGAATAATAAATACGCCGCCGAAATCATAATAACGTCATAGCAAAAAAGTACCGCAAGTTCCACGGAAGAATCTGAAACCGTATTACCGTCCATCGCCTGTTTTGTAAGTTCGATCAGAGTCAGAATGAGCGGCAGAAGTATGGGAAAAGCGAGCACCGGATAAAGTGTTCCCTTCGAACCGGCTTTGGCAATTATCGCTGCAATGATAGTGGAAGAGGCGGCTACTCCGACATTACCCACAATAAAAGCAAAAACAAACAGGAGCAGGTTCTTGAACAGGAACATCTCGAAAAGAAGAGAAAAGAGCACCGCGATGATCAGGTTCATCGAGAAAACCAGCGCAACGTTGAATAAAAATTTTCCGGAATAGATACTCTCCGGTTTAGCGAGAAGCTGCAGGGTAAGCGCCGTACCCCGTTCCTCTTCCGAAACAAAGGCGCGTGAGAGCCCGGACATTGACGTAAAGAAAACCACCACCCAGAATAACCCGCCGGTCAGATACTCGTTTATCTTTTCATTACCGATAGAAAAAAGTATTACACTCACCGTAACAACGATGAACATCCCCAGGGAGTTTATCGCGTAGCGGGTCCTGATCTCGGAGGAAAAGTCTTTTTTAAGTAATGCTAATGCTGATTTCATTTTGATTTATACAGATTCAGATCCAGGACTTCCGAACACAGGTCAATATCTTCCCGGTCGTTCGAAGCAAGGAATACAATTTTTTCTTTGCTAAGTTCTTTAATGACATTATAAACGGTTTCTTTACCCGCAATATCGAGATTTGAGGTTGGTTCATCAAAAATCAGCACATCGGGGTTATGATACAGCGCTCCGATAAATTTCAGCCGCTGCTTCATACCGGAGGAATATGTTTTGACCAGATCATTTTTCCGGTCTATGATTCCGAACTTTTCGAAAAGAAAATCGGAACGCCCTGCATCAAAGTTAATCTCCCTTATCGCCGAAAAAAAGGCAATATTTTCTTCAGCGGTGAACTCGTCATAAAGTACCAGGTATGGAGAGACAAACCCGATATGCCTGTACCATACATTACTTTCGATTTTGGAGGCGCCGGAATGATGAGTGATCGTCCCTGAATTAGGGCTGAGAATACCGCAAAAGATTTTCACGATTGTAGACTTACCTGAGCCGTTCGGGCCGGATATGCCATATATGCCGGGACGGTCATATACCCTGTCTATTCCCTTAAAAATCAGCCTCCTGCCAAAATTTTTTGTGAGGTTATTTATCTCAATTTTATACTCCCTTATCCGGGATGTTCCATCTGTCATACGCTGTGTGAATTAATTTATTACAACAATTTTACCGTCACGGGTGCCTGACGAACCTTTAACGAAGTAAATGTAAACTCCGCTGCCAAGCTTATTCCCGTCTTTATCCAGGGGGATCCATCTTATCTTTTTGGAGCCGTCGAAAAAGAGGCGCTGTCTGCCGGAATAAACCACCCCGCCTGAAATATCAATGATCGTCAGATCGGCTTCAGTCTCAACATTTAACCCCGGAGCGGGAATGATAAGAGGTTTTGGAAAGTGCTTATTATAATTATAGGGCGAAGGGTAAGAGTACCCCAGTTCCATCACAGAACCGCCGGATGAAGGGACGTAATAACCGTTCAGAATATTCGCGAGATTCAGGGACATTGCGCCGCTTCCGGAGAGCCTCACATAATATTTACCCGCTACCGGAGTGGCTCCGGATACGGTATAGGTATATAATCCGTAAATAAAATCGGTGAAAACATCAGGGCTGTCAATTGCTTTACCGATATTTGTATTTACTATAATACTGAAAAGCGTGTCATTCCCGCCCGACTGCCGGTTCACCATCGCGAGGTAAAATATCCCCGCTGGCTTTATTGTTAGATTCAGTGCGGCGCTTGAACCGTTAAGGGTGGATGCAGCCCTGGGTTTTATAAGCGGATACTGATCCCCCTCTTCAAAATAAGAACCGGGTATATGCCTGTGACCGGTAAAATAACACCAGGCGGCAAAGTCGGTAAAATCAACCCCAAATGAGCTTTCTTTTTCGGCAAGCGCAGCGTCCATCGCGTCAAGTCCGTGGTTGCCGCGGAAAAGCTCCCACATCCGTTTAATTATTCCATAGCCGTATTTGCCCTGGAGATACAGCACCCAGTGAGGCAGGTCATATCCGGTGTGGTACTGGAAAGGAACATCGGCGTGTTCAAAAAAATCATCCAGGTAATCATAATAATCGTTTACGTAATCAAAGACAAATTCTTCCATAGCGGTTGAGGTCATCTCGTAAAAGTAGCGTTCGATGTAACCAAAGTTGTTCGCTTTCAGGATGTAACGGCTTATTTGGATCGCGTGATGAAGTTCGTGTGAAGCGGTTACCCTGGCGGCATTAATTCCGGTAGTGTAGAATCCTTCAAAATCATTATCTATCACAATAAACGAATAAAAGCGGTTTGAACCGGCTGTGATCTCCATTTCCGGTTCGGTATAACCGTAATAGGCGCCAATATCCATTATATAGACATCATACCTGTCATCCCCACCGATGCCATTGTCGCCCAAGGGGGGCTGGAATCCCATTACATCAACCTGGTAACTGAGAGCCGAATCCAGCGCGCGCGCGAATTCATTAATATCGTACTTAACCTGGTTCCCACCCTGGGTCTCAAAATGGATCCTGAAAAATCCGGAAGGTGAAACGATTGAAATGCCGAGCGATGGCCGCTGAAGGACTTTACTGACGAGCGTTTTACCTTCAGGGCGCATCCTCTCATAATTCAGTTTTGCCTCTGCAACCAGCGCAAATCCGCATTTATGAGTCTCTGTTTTGCTTTCTGTATCTGTTTCCCTTAATGTCCGCTTAACTTCGGCCTCTATAAGATGCAGTTTTCCCGTGCTATCCTGCGCTGAAAAAAGCGGGATAACTAACGTTAACATTGCCATTAAAACTGCTTTTATAAAACTCATATCCTGATAAGTGAAATATATCTTTCGTCTTTTACATTATAAAGTATAAAATTCTTATTGGGGTAGAGAGTGCCCGGGTAGAACCTGACAGCTCCCGGAATCTCGGCGATCTTGCTGAGTAATAACCTTCCACGGTTCAGTAAAAATCCCGTGCTATACACCCTGCCTCCGCGGCTATCGAAGAAAACCGGCCTCATCACCCCTTCCCTGCGCAAATCGAAATACGTGGTTTTCACCAGGTCTTCGTCCGATATCCCGTTCAGCAGGTCATCCCTGAAAATCCTGAACTTATTCTTCCTGAGTAAAACCACATTAACTTTTCCACCGCTCCTCAGAACGGAAAGATTCGCGGATTCATTCAGACCAAACCCGGATACTTCGCGTGAGGAAAGGAATTTACCATCGCCGTCTTCAATCTTTCGCCATCTGCCGGGAGCTTTTTCGGGGAAAGTTCTCACTGAACCGCTGGCGTGGCTCAGCTCCTTACCCCTGCGATACCAGTAATAAAGACTGTCGTACGAGATGAAATCGAGTACTTCAAAAAGTGAATCGGACGCAGCGAGTGTAGTCCTGGTCAATGAGTTATTACTATACGCAAATGTTTCAACAAAAGTTTTACCCCGTGATACCGAGGAGACCGAGAAGTAATACCGGTCATTGACTTTTACCGGAAAGCCTGCCGACCGGATATTTCCCGCGGCATAACCGCTCATCCCGCGGGTCACGGTTTTACTCCCTTTCAGTGACAGAATAAAAAACTCAAAAATATTACTGTCGCTGTGATAGAGTAAAAAATTAATTCTTTCTTCGCTTTCAACCGAAAACCGGAAGCGGTTAAAACCGGTCTTTGGCGTTATCAGATGCATCCCGACCGGATACCCGGCCCGGTCCCTTAAAATGAGTTTAAGGTTATTACTGACTGTATCCGCAACGAGGAAATCGTTTATTCCGTCCCGGTTGAGATCAGAAAACGAGATATCGTGCGCCTCACCGCCAAAAGTGATCTTATCACCCTCATTGAAGAGAAGCATTTTTGTGACGGTGTATATATATCCCGACGCTGAAAGGGTGCTGATTCCCGTTATGAATTTACTGTAGAATGGAGAGATATCCACTAATCCCATAGCGGATATATATTCAATCTCCGGATGTGATTGTCCGGTGTTATCCGAGAAAATAACATTAACGACTGATGCTTCTGTATTAAGATAGGCAATATCAATCGCTCCGTCACGGTTATAATCTCCGACAACAAATTTATCGACCTTATGCCGGGTGTTTATTACTCCCTTTGTATTATATGAGGCAACACTGTCACCGTAAATTATTCTGATACTGTTTCCTGAAGAGTATAAAATATCCTGAAAACCATCGAGGTTCAGGTCAAACACTGTCAGGTTTGAAACGGGCGAAACCACATCAACTCCCCGCACCGGTTTTAATCCACCCCTGTAATCATTGTAAAATATCTGGATCATATTATCCCAAAGGCTGTAGGCAGCAAGGTCGGGGAAGCCATCCAGATCAATATCAAAAACGACATTATAAGTGAAAGGTTTCCGGCTTTCCACTACTCTTGGATTCTTTTCATTCTCAGGATTAATTATCTGGATTCCGGGAACGGAAGGCCCGGAAATAATAAGTTCAGGTTTTGTGTCGTTATCAAGGTCTGCCGATGAAATAGATTCCGGATACCCGTCAAATGAAATCGTTCGGACAGCCGTAAAAAATCCGCTAGAACTGAACCGCCCGACCATAATTTTTCTTTGCGGACGTGAAACAAAAGCGTAGGATTTAATTCTTCCGAAATTATCCCGGACAGGGACAATCGCTGAAACGGGGATGTTTAACTTCTGTTCCCTTTCCCTCCTGAACTCACCATCCCGAAGTCCGGCGTATACCGAAATGGATTTTTTCCCGGGATGATATATGATCTTGTCCGAGTAAGCATCTCCGTTATAGTTTAAAGTCTGCAGAATACTCCCCCCTTTATCCGACTGAATACTGTTATACTTACAAAAGCCATTGAGCGGAATCTGCGGATGAGCCGGATATGAAAAAAAGAGCAGGGAAAAAAGAAGAGAATTACAAAGGTTTCTTGCCAAGAAGCCTGTTTTCCCTCCTCTGAAGGGCTTCTTCATATCTCCTGATTTCATCATCAGTTTCCGGCTGTACCGGGGGAATTTTAATGGGCTTCCCCTCCTCATCCACTGCCACAAAAGTGAGGTACGCAGTATTTGTATGAATTCTTTTTCCGAGCCTGAATGACTCAGCATAAACTTTAACACCGACTTCCAATGATGTATTAAAAACACGATTTACTGATGCCGATAAAGTTACGGCATTTCCGAGTTTTATGGGATGATGGAAATCAATTCTGTCAACTGATGCGGTGACGCACACACGGTTTGAGTGGCGGGCGGCGGCAAGGGCTGCGCATATATCTATCCAGTGCATTAACTGCCCCCCCAGAAGGTTGCCCAGCTGGTTGGTGTGGTTCGGCAAGACAAGTTCCGTCATCACTGTAACGGAATCAGCCACCTTTTTAATATCCATTACTTTTCAGAGACCTGGTTATTTTTAATTTTCGCGAGCAGTTCGCTTACTTCCTTGTAGTCCGGACTTTCAGGGTACTTTGTAAGGAAATTATTAATTTCTGTTTCTGCTTCGGCTGTTCTTTTTTTCTGGATCAGGAGGTTAATTCTTTTGAAAGCAGCTTTCGGCGCGTATGGCGTGTCGTGGTAGATCTCCATTACGTTGCTGAAATAAAGGAGCGAGGCATTGTAGAACTCCAGTTTTTCATAGATCACGGCGCTGTTATATTCTTTTTCGGCAAGTTTTTCATTCAGTTCACGAATCTTCTTTTCAGCCGAGGCTACACGTTCATCCGCGGGGAAGAGGTCAACAAATGCCTGGAACTCCTCGATTGATTTTTTGGAATATCTCTGGTCAAGGCTGTAGGCCGGGGAAAGCTGGTAGTAGCATTCAGATAACTGATACTGGGCGTCGGGAACCAGCCTGCTGGTCGCGAAGTTCCTTATCAACTGGCTGAATTCATTCGCGCCAAGGAGATATTCACGCCTCTGCACGCGGCTCATTCCGAGGTGGTACTGTGCGTCATCCACAACATCATTACCCGGAAACTGAAGCATTATTGCCTGGAATTCATTAATTGCCAGATCGTAGCTTTCATCATTATAGAGCTCCATTGCGTATTTAAAACGGTCCTCCGCGCTCAGGTTCGCGGTATCAACCGTCCCTGAACAGCCCCAGAGAAAAAGCGCTGAAAAAAGTATGAAAAAGTATTTTGCCATTATTCTTATATATAACTAAATAATCTTGTAAAATAGGATATTCAGGATATTTAAAAAAGGTAATTTTAGCGCTATTTCCTGAAATTGTAGTTAAGTACCCGGAATATTGATCGAATGGCGGATCACTGAAGCAGCGGTTAATTATTTCTGACTGTATAAAACAAATAAACCAGAATGGCGGATGCGGCTGTTGCAATTGCGGGTTTTAAGAGATATCCCCAGGAGTTTTCTTCTGGTACCGGGGTGATAGTAAAAGGGTAAACCGGATTTCCGAGTTCGGGCAGATCATCTTCGGTAATAACGTCATTATGGGTGAGCTCCCCGCCCGCGTCTTTGCCCGCACCCGCGGCAGAGACTATTTTATACCGCACATTGACTTTCCTTTTGTATTTCTGCTGAGAGAATAAACTGTTTTCTTCATTCGGAAGATATATAACGGAAACAGATTCCAGGGAATAGAGAATGAAATTACCTTCCCGTTTTCCGCCATAATTTATTGCACCGTACTTGTTCTTAAAGGCCTTGAGGATTTTTGCCTCAAAGTATGAATACTCCCCGGGGAGGTTGATTGCCAGATGGACTGGCTCTCCGTCCGAATTCTGATTCTCATAAGCCGCCACGGATTCCGCGATCAGGCTGTCCATTACGGAAATATTGGAGGATACCTGCCCTTCTGTTGTAAAAGGGAAAATTAAAAAAAGGAAGAACAGCACGCCCGGTATCCGGGGAGAGGGGATAAACTTAACCATACACACCCGTAAAAGCTTCGTTCAATTTGCTTTCAGACCTTTGGCTTGCGGTGCCGGCAATCAGGATAAATCCAATAATATACACAAGCGGATTCGCTTTGTCTTTTACAGGAGCCGGCTCTTTAAAGTTGATGTTCATACGGGCAGTTAATAAAAATATTTGTTAAGTCATATAAACTAATAAAATAAAGTTTTACTAAAAAAGAATATCGGGAGGATTCAGGCTTGTCTGCAAAGTATCTTTGCGCAGAAAGCCTCCACGCGATAAGCCTCAGTTGAACCGTGATCACGCCCAGAATAATTTTATCACGGCAGAAAATCCACTGTAAACAGTTGTTAATAAAACACTTACACATACAATAATCTAAACTAAAAAACATATTTCCGTCCGGACTCTTCCGGAAAAGGTAATTTATATTGGAAAATCTTTTATATTTAAAGAGTTCTTAATATTTTATAGTTTATAGTAATTGGTTCAATTCTTTCCATAATTTGCTGTAAGTTTAATGGTTCAGAAATCCGAGAGTCAAAAGCCTGATCAAAAGAGAGGCCGTCTTTCGCACGGATTAACTCTCCTGGGCTTTGCCGTGTCCCTGGTTATCCTTTTTTTCACTCTTGAAAAGTTCTTCCTCTATAATGAACTTACCCCCGTCCGGTCAGTACTCAACAAAAAGCTTGATGAATTCAGGATGTATGAAAAAGAACGTATGGGAGAACCGAGATTTATTTTCAGAAATCCTGTTTTCAGCGAATTGATCGGTGTGAATACTTCCCGCGGATTAAGCCAGAAATCACAACTTTTCTTCTTTGAAATGCTCGGTAAGATCAAGGCAAATCACGATTACCTGAATATGGTTATTTACTCCGCTGACAACAGGGTACTTTTCAGTTTCAGTGACAGCCTTGACGGGATTGAAAATGACCGCATAAAAGATGCTATCGATTCCGCCCGGATCGTAAAAGGGAAGCTGTTTTATTCAGAGAAATATAAGAAGGTAGTGAGGAATTACTATCTCCCGGTGCTTGGGGATGATTCACTTCTCCTGGGTTATGTGATCCTTTCCGCGAATTACAACCCGGTCTTTTTCAAAAACCTTGTATTTCAAACTGAGAGCTGGAAGATTCATCTTTCCACACTTATTAAGGTTAACGGCAAGTATCTTTACTTTAATCCCGTCAGCGACTCGGACAACTGGCCCGGCCTTTACCCGACAACAAAGCTTGATAAGCTGATAACGGCGGAAGCCGAAAATAGTTTTGCTTCCTGGGAGGACCTGACCGGCGAGACTGAATACTTTGTTAAAAAGAATATTGGTGAGTCTGATTTTCAGTTCGTCGCCGGTATTGCCGAATCCGACTTACATAACACTGTATACCTTTATATTTTTTACTATTCTTTACTTTTTGGATTGGGTTACATCTTTCTCAGGTTGCTTATCGGACGTGAAAGAAGAACACGTGAAATCGTTGAACTAAACAATAAACTCCGGTACGAAGTACTCCAAACCAACCTCATAAAAAAATATGAGGCTCTGTTCAAATCCGCCAATGATGCTATACTTACCATCACCCCTGAAGGGCGTATCATCATCTTTAACAAAAAAGCCCTTGAGTATTACGGATACAGCCCGGCGGAGATGGAAAATTTATCGCTTATTGATTTCACTCCGGCAGCGTTACTTGGCAAAATGAATGAATTTCTGGAGGAGACCCGTAAAACCGGATCCGGTATTATGGACATTCCTCAAATCTCAAAAGCGGGACTGGTATTCGAAGCACAGATAAGCGCGTCGCTTCAGGTTGAAAACGGAAGCGAATTCATCCAGGCCATAATCAGAGATGTTACTGAAAGCAGAAGATACCAGAATCTTCTTAAAAGCAGTGAGAATAAATTCAGGAGGCTGGCAAATCTGACGGAAGAACTGATTTACGGTTACGATCTGATCCGGAATAGCATCCACTGGGACGGCGCTATTTCAGGGATCACCGGTTACCCTCAGGAAGATTTTGTTTCATTCGGAAGAAAAGAATTTCTTTCTTTAATGAACGCTGAAACCGCATTAAAATATATTGAGGGATTTGAAAACGCTAAAAATAATCAGAGTGTTTTCAGGTTTGAGTTTTCAATTACCACGGGTAAGGGCGAACGCAGCATTCTCACTGAGACCGGGGAGTTCATCGGCTCCGACATCTCCCCTGCCGGCTACTATATCGGTGTAATTAAAGACATCACTGCCGTTCGTTTGTATGAAAAGAAGATCCTGGAAAACCAGTTAAAGTATAAGTACCTTCTTCAGTCGTCTGAAGAGGGCCTGATCATTGTGCGGGATAATGATGAGACCGAAATTATAACGATGACCGGATCCCCGCAGCTTGGTTACAAAGAGGAGGAATTAAGTTTTGAATTCGCGTTTTCGCTGATACATCCTGATGACGTGACAATATTCGAGGATGCCTATGCTAAAGTAAGATCATCCGACGGAAATAAAGAACGCATCGCCATAAGGATAAAAGGGAAAGGCGGAGAATTCACCTGGCTTGAAATTGATATGGTAAACAGAACCGATACCCCCGAAGTGGGAGGCATCGTATTCAGTTACCGTTCCGTTGATGAGTTGAAGAGGTATGAAAAAACTTTTTATAAACTTGCCACCTCTATATACAGCAGTATCGGACAGAACTTCCTGGAAAATTTGCTGAAACAGCTTCAGGATCAGTTAAAAGCCGATTACCTTTTCCTTGGCCAGACTGCCGAAGACAACCCAAAACTATATGATACCGTTGTGCTCCTGAATAAGGATGAGAGGATTGAGGATATCCGCTTCAACTCCTCAACGTCTCCGTTCAATGAAATTTCAACCGGTCCGGTTTGTTTCTATGAAAAAGATGTCCGGAATTATTTTCCACAAGACAACCTCCTGAGTCAATTCGGAGCAAATGCTTTTTTCAGTGTTACGTTGTATGACTCCTCAAACCGTCCTTTTGGTATCCTCGCGGCGGTATATCAGAATAACATCAGTAACGGTAATGAGATTATAAATATTCTCAAGATATTCGCGGCCAGGGCAGCAGCCGAACTGGAGAGGACAGAGAGCGAAAGATCGCTTCGCAGGTCGCAGGAAATGTATGAGTCGCTGGTAAGGAACATACCTGTAGGCATATTCCGGGTTACCTCCTCTAAAAAATCCGAATTCGATTTTCATTATGCCAGCCCGAAGTTTTATGAGCTCACGGGGATAGAACCATTCAAAGAACCCTTAACTGCCGCGCTTTTTGCGGATACAATCTACACTGCCGACCGCGGGAAACTCCTCTCGACAATCCAGGCTTCTCTTGAAACTGTCAGGAACTTTCACTGGGAAGGAAGAGCCATCGTCAAGGGCGAGTTGCGCTGGTTTTTTATCAGCGGCAAGACTTATAAAAACGGAAATAATATAGTCTTTTCAGAAGTCATTCTCGAAGATATTACAACAGAGAAAGTGGCGGAAATTGAACTTAAGGAGAGCGAAGAAAAATTCCGCCGAGTGTGGGAGAACCTCCGCGACTCAATAATCATAACGAATTCGAAAGCAAAAATAATCTCAGCTTCTCCGGCTTTCTTTAAATTTTACGGATACAGGATTGAGCAGGTCCTGAATAAAGACCTGTTTAAGTTTATGCCGCCGTCCGCGATCATTGAATGCGATCATATTATCAGAGACCTATACTCGAATAAATCCATCCCCGCTATCGTTACGACAAGCATATTCCATAAAGACGGGCGCGTGCTTGATGTTGAAAGCAGCATCAGCATTATCTCGGATAAAACAGGTGAACGGCTCGTACTCTGGTTAATGAGGGATACTACCGAGAAAAAATTCGCTTCGAAAAGAATTGAATCCCTGACAAGGCAATTCGCGACTTTTTTTGAAAATTCTCCAATGGGTATGGCGATCTTAGACAGCGATATGAATTATATCAGCGTGAATAAAGTTGTTGCGGAAATCAATAACATTCCGGCCGAAGAACATAAGGGAAAGAACCTCCGGACACTTTTTCCGGCTGTTGCCGACTATTTTGCTCCTTATGTAAATGAAATCATTAAGGGTAAAGGAACATCCCACTCCATTCGGTTAACCGGTAATCCGCCGGGAAGAGGGGGCGCGGAAACGCATTTTGCCGGTTCCATTTTCGGTTTATACGACGGGAACGGAGCGCTCATCGCGATCGGTTTACTGTTCCTTGATGTTACAAAGGAGATCCTCGCAGAGCAGGAGTTGAAAGATAAATTTGACGAGATAGCCAGGACAAACAAACTGATGATCGGACGCGAAATTAAAATGCTGGAACTTAAAAAAGAGGTTAACTCGCTGATGGGGAAGCTTAACCTTGCGCCGAAATATAATATCAGCGCCATTGAAGGAGAATAACGTTAATGTTAGGCGGTAAAAAGCAAATCGAGCAGGAAAACGTAGCGCTCAAAGATGAAATAAACAAACTTAAAGATGAAATAAAAAGAATCCATCTTTCACGCACAGCAGAGCGAACGCAGCGGGAAAGCGCCGAACTTTATTCAGAAGTCATTAAGATTGTCGGAGCCCATGGCAGCATTGAAGAGATGAGCAACAAGCTGTGCGAATTGTTCATCCGTGTTTTCGATGCAGATACTGTAATGATACTTGAAAATAATCCCCCGGAGATCAGACGATTCATCTGTATGAAGGACGGTTCAAAGGACGCTCCAAGCTGCCCGATTTGCAGCGATGAGTTTAACTCACGGGATGTCCGGGAACTGAACAGAAAATGTATTACAATCCAGCTGCTTAATCTGCCGGGAAGCGAGTCCGGAAGTTTTCTTACCGAGAAGAAGACCTTCTTTACCAATAATTTTGCGCGTACAAAGGATGAAATAAGAAAAAATCTTACCGCTTCACAGATAAGTACCGACAATTTCTCCGACACTTACCAATCCATTATTATCACCCCGATCCAGATCGCGGGTGAAATTTCCGGCGCGATACATATTGCAGCTGTAAAGCAGGGGCACTTTAATAAAATCAATCTGACTGATATAGAAAATATCGCGGGGAGTATCGCGGTGGCTTTCCAGCGGATACGGTCTAAACAAAACCTGCTGCACTTCCAGGAAACCTATAAGGGGATTGTTGAAAACATCCGTGACGGGATCTTGCTTCTGAACAGCAGGGGAATAGTTGAATACTGCAACCAGATAGTCTCCAAGTGGCTTAATTTCCCGGTCAATGAGATTGTCGGAAAACCGGGTATTGAATTGCTTGAAGCATTCCTGCCGCCGGAAAAAGACACAGAAGCAATCAGAGGTTCGTTTAAGAAGGAATTTGACACTCTTATTACTACAGGAGAATCTAAATGGCTTAATAAAGCGAACGTGGTCAGAGTTCGCAGTAAATCAGGAGAGATAATCAGGCTGGAGCAAAAAGTAATCAAATTAACTTTTGGTTCGAAACGATATTTTCTGGCAATATTCCACGATGTCACCAAATTAATGGATGAGAGTGATAAACTGCAGGTGATGGCTTCGGAAATGGAAACTACTATTGACAGGCTCCAAAGGACCAATGAAGAGCTTAACCTGGCTAAAGTTGCAGGAACCAATCTGCTCGAAGACCTGAACGCCGAGATAAACGAGCGAAGAGAGATCCAGTCCGAACTTCTGAAATCCAAAGAGTACTTTAAAAAACTGATCGAGAATTCCAGGGATATTATCGCTGTTATTGACCCGTTGGGAAAAAAATTATATGAGAGTGACTCGGTCGAACACACGCTGGGATACAGGCCTGACGAAATCGTGGGAAGATATTCATCTGAGTTTATCCATCCTTCTGATATGGAAAAACTGAATAAACCTTTTACTGAGTTGATTCGGAATCCAAAAGGCAGGCTGGAAATTAATTTTTCAATGAGGCATAAGGACGGCAGTTACAGGCTTATGGAAGGCACGTTTATGAACCTGCTTAATGACCCTGCCGTAAATGGGATAGTGATAAATTACAGGGATGTGACCGAAAAGAAAACAGCCGAGGATATGATCCGCCACAGCCAGAGCCTCCTCTCCTCCCTGCTGAAAAATGCTCCGGTAATGATATTCATAGTATCTACGGATGATAAATTTGAGATTGTTAATAGCGCGTGGGAACAGTTTTTCAATCATAAACTGGATGAAATAAAAGGAAAGCATATTTCTTCCGTCCTGCCGAAATCACTGGTTGACGATTTTGCAAATACAAACCGGCAGGTTCTTAATGAGCGCACTACAATTTTTTATGAACGCACGATAAAAACCAACAAAGGAGACCGTCATTTCAACTTCTTCAAGTTTCCCGTTTTTATTGATGGAGTGCTCACCTCGATAGGGGGGATGGCAGTTGATGTAACGCAGGCAAAAGTCGCATCAGATAAAGTATTAAAACTCTCACGGGCTATTGATCAGAGCCCGGTTTCCGTTATGATAACGGATATTGACGGGACAATTGAATATGTTAACCCCAAGTTCACACAGGTATCGGGCTACAGCCTTGAAGAAATCATCGGAAAAAATCCGAAGATACTGAATTCAGGCGTGCAGAACAGATTTGTCTATGCCGACTTATGGGAAACTATTAAGTCGGGACATAACTGGACGGGCGAGCTCTGCAATAAGAAGAAGAATGGCGAACTGTACTGGGAGCAGGTAAACATCTCACCTCTTAAGTCAGATGACGGAAAAATAACTCATTTCATTGCAGTGAAAGAGGATATCTCCGAAAAGCGGAGTATGATCGAAACCCTGAACGATATACGCAAAAGGATAAATTTTATTTCCGAAGTCGCGTCCGCATCGCTGTATTACCTGAAGTTCGCAGATATGAAATTTGAGTTTATCGGCCCCGCGATCACAAAGATAACCGGTTATACTCAGAATGAATTAAACGAAATGGGATTAAATAAAATAATAAAGATTTTCGAAAGCCGGGATAACAACAATTTTTCTATTATTTCACTTTACGAAAATATAGAGGCGGTAAAGGATAAAGAATATAAAACCGATTACCTCATCCGCACAAAAGACGGTAATGACAAGTGGCTCGCGGAGGATTCTTACCCGTGGTACGACAAGAGCGGCGTATTGATTGGAAGGCTCGGATTGATCAGGGATGTTACGACTCGAAAGGATTCAGAGGAGGAACTTCTGCTTGAGAAGCTAAGGCTTGAACAATTAATTAACAACTCTCCTGTCGGGATTATTACTCTCGATGGTAACAACAGTATTCTAAATGTAAATGAGGGCTTTACAAAGATATTCCAGTATTCGCAGGAGGAACTGATCGGGAAAAACCCCGATGAACTTATTTTACCTGAAGAGGATATCCAAACGGGGCGCGAAATATCCGGTTCGGTAATAAAAGGGAACTCAACAATCCTGGAAGCATATCGAAAGAAAAAGGACGGCACACTGGTCTTCGTGAGGATAATCGGACTGCCGATAATTGTACGCGGAAAGGTTACCGGAATTTATGGCTTATACGACGACCTCTCTGAGCTAAAGAAAGCAGAGGAAGATATGAAAATCGCGAAAGACAGAGCGGAAGAGATCAACCGCCTGAAATCCACCTTCCTCGCGAATATGAGCCACGAACTGCGTACTCCGTTAGTCGGGATCCTGGGTTTTGCGGAAATGCTCTCAGACAGTACTGACGAAGAAGCACGCGGGCACGGTGAAGTGATTTTCAGCAGCGGTAAGAGGCTGCTTGAAACCCTGAACCTTATACTCGACCTTTCAAAACTTGAAGCTGAAAAAATATCCATTATTTATGAAAACGCCGATGTAAACCAGGTGGTTCAGTCCGTGATTAAACTCTTCACTCCTAATGCCGAGAAAAAAGGATTGTACCTGAAAGCCGGTTTTGACATTGACCCGCTGTACGCTGATTTCGATCCGCACCTGCTGCGTGATTCCATCACTAACCTCCTGAACAACGCTTTGAAATTCACGGTGCAGGGCGGAGTTACAATTACCACCGGGTTATCGGGACACGATTTTTTTGTTCGTGTAACAGATACAGGTATCGGGATTGAGAAGGACAAATTTGATCTGATTTTTGAAGAGTTCCGCCAGGCAAGCGAAGGGACAAGCAGAGTGTTCGAAGGAACAGGCCTGGGTTTAACTATCACGAGAAACTATATAAATAAGATGAACGGCAGGATAACTGTGAACAGCAGTGTGGGCGCCGGTACCAGTTTCACAATTTATCTTCCTGTAAGGAAAAAATAAGAGATTAACCTGCTCATAGTAGGTTTATTTTTTCAGACGAAGATATTTAATCAAAAAAGAAACCGGCGCGCAGCCGGTTTTCTGTTTTAGAAATTCTCATCCGCTTTTTCTGGTATATTATCATTCTGAAAAGTTAATGTTTTCAAACTTCCCTTTTAACTGCTTAGTCTGACCGTCAGACGCTCCCTTTTTCGAAAGTTTAATATCCAGTTCACCGGAGATAAGTTTTTTGCCTTCGTCAAAAGAAGTAATTTTCAACGTACCTTCCGAGGCATTCCATTTATTCTTCTCATCTTTCATATAACTTACGGTAAAAGCCGGCGGCGGATCGCTCATCCGTTTCATTGGTTTATAAACCAGGTCAGCCTCTTTTTTCCCTTTTATCTTACCAAGGTCTATTTCAAAACTAAGCTCCTCTTTCCCTTCGGTAAACTCGATTTTAAGAAAGATCTTATTAAGAAGTTTTGTTACCTGGGCAGAGTGCAGATCAGCCTTCCAGGATTTTCCATCAAGGGAAATGGCAACCTTTTTCTGTGCCGGTACCGTACTGCCAAAAACGGTTAAAACTAATAATAAAAACAATAAATTTTTCATTTTCTAATTCCTGTTGACTACAATTATTATACAATAATAATCAGCATTTGTTCCAGCCCGTGTATCCGACATCACAGCCGAAGCCTCTTAAAATCCTTCCCTGATATCGACACCGACACTGTAACTGACACTGAAACTATTACTTCAGGTAAACCAATTTCATCATTTTACTAAAGGCACCCGATTTTAACTCATAGA
This sequence comes from Ignavibacteriaceae bacterium, assembly GCA_013360295.1. GTDB lineage: Bacteria > Bacteroidota > Ignavibacteria > Ignavibacteriales > Ignavibacteriaceae > JABWCL01. The sequence goes on from JABWCL010000010.1 coordinate 20,051, forward strand.
AATATGTACCGCTGGCTAACCTTAGCTTTGAACCATCGAGCCTTAAGGAGTGATTACCGGCATCCATTGTCTCATTGATAAGCACAGCAACTTCCTTACCAAGCATATTATATAATTTAAGTGAAACCGGGCCGCTCTGTTTAAGTGAAAAATTGATTACGGTTTCCGGATTAAAAGGATTCGGATAATTCTGAGCAAGCGAGTAATCCGTCACACCGGCGAAATCAACTTCGACCGGAGCCAATAGCCTTGAAGTGCCGTCAAAATCAAACTGTTTCAGGCGGTAACTAATCCTGCCTGTAACCGGAGCCGGATCGCTAAATCCGTATTCAGTTTTTTCAGTTGTAGTGCCTGCTCCTTTGATAAACCCAATCGTATTCCAGGCACCAGGTGTGGTTGATCTCTGTATCTCAAATCCCCTGTTATTAGCTTCAGAAGATGTCTCCCATTTTAAGTCAACACTGTTTTCGAGGGGAGTCGCCGTAAAAGAAGATAATTCCACCGGTACCAGCTGGTAAACAATAATACCAATATCATCAATCCACCAACCGTCTCTATTCAGCGAGCCATCGGTTCTCAGTTCGAATCTCAGCTTAATCTGCTGGTTTCCGAATGCAGAAAGATTCATCTCTTCCTTAGTCCATTCAGCACGAATGTTATCATACATCGGCATTCCTGCGGGGACCTGCTTTCCCTGCCCCGAAGCGGGCCTCGTAAGCTTCCCTGCCAAAGGAGTCCAGGTTGATCCGTTTGTGGAAATAAGGACCACACCGCAATCCCACGAAGATTCAATATCATACTTGGTCCAGAAACTGAGCACTGGATTCGAGGAACCTGCAAGATTGATATTATTGGTCGTGGTCAGGGTGACAGTAGCATTCGAAACGTATGCCCCGGCCTTGCTGTCGTGATAAGAATTGGGAGCGGAGTGGAACGATGACTCAAAGGTTTCCCATCTTGGTGAAGATGTCGGCGTGTAAGTGACCGTCCACAGGTTTGCTGGATTATTCGTTGTATCGGCAAAATAGTAAACCGGTGTTCCCGTTATGATAGTAAAAGTATCGGTTGAGGAAACAACGCCTTCGAGCCTGCTCTTCACAACGAGTTTAATGCTGTGATCTGCCGGCGCTGTCGGGCTGATAGAAAAACTAAGGGGCGCGGGGATAGTATACACAGTCCGCCTTCCGATTGAATCGGTGGATGCGGTATTGGTTCCCATCGTGACGTAAGGGCTGCTGGTTGTAACTTCAACATTGACATTCTTAGCAGTTGAAAGCCCTTTGTTCTTAACCTGAATATTCATTTGCACATTATCGCCGGGATTAAAGTACTGCCTGTCAAAAGTGATATTCTGCAGCCTCACGAAACCGCCGGCGGCCCAGGCATAATACATATTAGGGTAAAGGTTTTCAATGGCGAGCGGAAAGATCCTGTTCTGAGGAGCCCAGAAATAATCGTTATCATTCCCGACTTCCGGAGTCATCGCGAATATTTTACCGCCGTTGGCTACGGTATCGCCATCATAAAAGTAATCATCACTGTTCCCTCTTGTGGAGTAACCCACCGTCTGCAGATCAGTGCCCGGAGAATAACCGTTATACTGCGTCATTTCGGCGGCATATTCCCTGAACGTCATCGAGTCGGGAGTTTCTCTGCCGAGAGCGCCATAAGGGTATATAAGCAGGTTGCTGAATGTATGATAATTAAGGGCATTTTTAATGTCTCTTGCCGCGAGAAAATCACGCACTGCCTGAGTTTCAGGCTCAGAGAAAGGTGCCGTTCCCCTGTAAAGATCGCTGCTGGGAGAAGTACTGGATCCGCCGTTTGGTGCGTTCCAGTAAACTTCAGGACCGTAGTTCCTGTTCAGGTCAACACCGTAACTCCCGCCGTTATTCTTCCTGTTCTTTCTCCACATTCCGCCGCCGCCCGGATTAGTTGACCTGTTATATTCATAACCATCTGGATTTAATACCGGTATAAAATACAACTCCCTGTTATCAACAAGATACCTGACTTCAGGATTAGTATTATAATTTTCAAGGAGATAATACATAAAGTAGATCAGGTTCATCATACCCATCGGCTCACGGGCGTGATGAAGTCCTGTATAAAGTACTTCTGGTTCATCCTCATCAACCGTCGGATTATCAGAAATCTTCACCATATACATCGGGCGGTTTTCAACAGAATTTCCGATGGAAAGTTTAGCTGTGATAAGGTTCGGAAAAAGCAATTTCATAGAATCGAGGTGGGAGATAACTTCAGCTAAAGTCAGGTGCCCGCCCATACTACCGAAGCCAAATCCTTCAACACCGTATTTCAGTTTGCTTTCTGTTTTTAGCGCCTGCATTTCTGCCTCCGACAGTTTCGGCAGGCTTTCATAATGCGTGAACCAGTCATCAATAAGTATTTCAACTCTGTAAGGCAAAATGCTCAACTGGGGCATCACTTCGTCACTGACAAAGACAATAATTGCGTTATCCTTAGTGGGAGTCGCGTGCTCAAGATCAATATCAAGCTGCGCGAGCTCTTTCATATCTTTCTGGGCATCATTAAGGTAAATCTTAACCTGTTTATAATTCTGCCCGGATGCAAATGCCGTAAAGAGCAGTGACACAAAAAGTAGCTGTAAAAATTTCATCTGACGGGTAAACCTTTCAAAAAACATTAGACAGGAAAGTTAATAAATTCACGAATAATATTATATATAGTTAAAAATCGTAAGACCCCCTTGGGTTAAATTTAAGGAAGTAGTGTGCAGGTAAATTTAAGAAGTATTTTAAGCTCCTTTTATCCGGATGCCCTGTAATTGAATTACAGGTAATATTACCATTATTTTGTTACCACTCAACTATTTCCCTTTTGGAATTGCCATAAATGCCGGTAATATTGATTTCTCTCGCGCGCTTTTCAAAGAATCCCTTTAGGGATGACATGTTGGTATCATCGAATTATTATTAAAATTTTTCAAAGTGCCATTGGTACGATATGTTGAGGATTATATCAGCTTTGAAATTTAATATCGAATTTTGATCACTCCTGAAGCATAATTAACCTGTTTATGGACTATATTTATATGACACAGCATACTTATATTGATAAAAAATTCTTAATTTTTAATTTTTAATTCTTAATTGTAAATGACTTTTCTCAATCCCGCGGTATTATTCGGACTTTTAGCGGCGTCTATTCCGATACTGATACATCTGCTCAACTTAAGGAAACTGAAGCGGGTGGAGTTCAGTTCCCTGATTTTTCTGAAGGAACTGCAAAAAAATAAAATCAGGAAAATAAAGGTAAAGCAGTGGCTGCTGCTGGTAATAAGGACCCTCATACTCATACTCCTGGTTATGGCATTCGCCCGCCCCGCGCTGAAGGGGATATCTCTCGGCGGGGTGACTTCCTCCGCCAAAACTTCGGCCGTGATAATTCTTGATGATACCTACAGTATGAGTGTTATACGCGGGGAAGGTTCTCTGTTTAACCAGGCAAAAAGGAACGCCGAGGAGATAATTTCCCAGTTACACGAAGGGGATGACGCGGCGGTTATTTGGGTATCCGGCCAGGGAAGCGGGGATAATCTTATCCTAAGCAAGGACCTGAATTTTGCGGCAGAGGGAATAAAAAAAGCGGAGGTGTCCGCTGTGAGCGGCGATTTGCATAAGGCTGTGGTGAAAGCGTCCGAACTGCTGGGGACATCCAATAATTACAATAAAGAACTTTATATCATCTCGGATTTCCAGAAGCAAAGGCTTTCCGAGGAAAAAACTTTTCCTGATCTCGGTGCGGCTCTGAATGAGAAAGTGCGGATTTATATTATTCAACCTGAACCGGAGGTGCCGGTTAATGCCTCGGTTGAATCAATAAAGATCGTCTCCGGATTGTTCGAAAAGGGGAAGCCGGTTGAAGTGGAAGGGATAATTAAAAACCACTCCGCGCAGCCTATGGATAACCTCACGGCCTCCCTGTTTATAAACGGTGAAAGAGCCTCACAAAAAAACCTGTCACTAGGGGCGGGTTCTTCAGAAAAAATTGTATTTGAAGGACTGGTTAAAAAAAGCGGTTACCAGGATATATATATTGAAATAGACGACGATATGATTCCGGAAGACAACCGCCGGTACGAAAGCATAAATCTTCCTGAGAAGATCAGCACGCTGATAATTTCGGATGAACCATCCTCATCTTACTTTGTTAAACTTGCGCTGACAGTGGCAAACCCGGGTAATATTTTCACGATAGACGATCTCACATCAGAACGGGCATCATCCGCGGATTTCAGAAAATATAATAATGTGATCGTTGCGGGCATCAGCCGTTTCAATGCAGCGGCGGAACTATCCCGCTATATCTCAGGAGGTGGCAACCTTATTTTCTTCCCGGGGCGCAACGATACGCCTGAGTCAATCAGAGGATTTTTCTCCTCCGTCACGTCTTTCCGCGAGCTGAATAAAAGCACCGGAACCGTGGCGGAATTCGGCTCAGTGGATTTTTCGCATCCGCTGCTTTCCGGAATATTTGTTTCGAAGGAAAAAAATAAAATCGAGTCGCCCTCGATTAACACTTATTTCAAACTGTACTCATACGCTGGATACCCCGTTATAACCCTTAACGATGGCTCCTATTTCCTATCCGAATACAAATACGGTAAGGGAAAAGTATTGATTTACAACATTACTCCCGTGACTGAAACATCCGATTTCCCTGTAAAAAGTATATTTGTGCCGCTGATTTATAAATCCGTTATGTACTTATCTTCTCCCGCGCGGGAGGAGCAGTTGACCGCCGGCTCAGCGATTTTGATAAGCGGGCACGCGTCACAACAGGTCACGCTTACGCGCGCGGGCCAGCCTGAAGAGATCCTAAACATCCCGGACGATGAAGCAAATAAAGTTTTCACCTACACGGGCACCGGCCTGCTTGCCAACTACTTTTTCAGGACAAAATCAGGGACATTCCTTGCGATACCGGTAAATCACGATATTCGTGAATCCTCCGCGGAGTATCTTTCATTAAAAGATACTGAGGATTATTTTAAGGAACTGAACTTCAGGGGAAGCATATATGAAGTTAAGTGGACTGCCGACCTGGCTTCCGTTCTTAACAGCCTGAGGTTCGGAACCGAACTATGGAAGGTATTTGTCCTTCTCGCGCTCGTCCTTCTTATAACAGAGATGATTATCGCGCGCACCAACAAAAAAGATTTACAGCAATTTAATAATCAATAGTATGTCACTTCTTCGTTTAATAGTTTTTTTACTCTTCGCCCATAGTATTTCACTCTATTCACAGGGAGAACTCCGCACACAGAATATCGGAGACCTGGAACTGACGGGGGGTGGAGTAATTAAGGACTGTAAAGTCGCTTACAGGGTATTCGGCAGCGCGAATAGCGATTCTTCCAATATCGTGATCTACCCCACCTGGTTCGCGGGAAATACAGAGCAGCTACGCGGGCTGATGGGAAAAGGAAAAATTGTAGATACATCACACTATTGCGTGATAGCACTTGACGCGCTGGGCGACGGTTTTTCATCATCTCCCTCAAACAGTAACGGCCTTTTTCCTGTGATAAGCATTAAAGATATGGTTAATTCGCAGTATATTCTTCTGACGAAATACTTAAAAGTGATGAAGATCCACGCTGCCATCGGCGGCAGTATGGGGGGAATGCAGGTTTATCAATGGCTAATGTCATACCCTTCTTTTATGAAAAAGGCTGTTCCGTATGTCGGCACTCCTCGTCCCGCCGTTACAGATATGGCTATATGGCACAACCAACTGGCGATGATTGAGACGGCGGAAAAATGCAGTCTACCCCAGGAGGAAGTTATGCGCGCCCCTAACTTAGTGATGAACCTCTTTGCGTATACGCACGAGTACAGAAACGAACGCACCAACAGAGACAGTTTCTTCGTTTATTATAACGGCCACCGAAAACCGCAGCCGGCGACATTTACAGTTGAGAATTATAAAGCACAGCTCCGGGCTATGATGAGTCACGATATTTACGACGGAGCAATGCCTGAAGACGCCGTAAAGAAAATCAAGGCTGAAGTTTTTGTTATTGCCGGGAAATATGATAACCTTGTGTATCACGGCCCCGCCGCGGAATTCGCGAAACTGACCGGATCAAAGTTATATCTTTCCGAAAGTAACTGCGGGCATATTTGCGTGGGCTGTGAACTCAGTACTGTTTCTGAGATGATTGATGAGTTTCTTAAGAAATAGTTTTTTTGTTAATACAATGAAATTAAGAATTAAAACAAATTTCTCCGGGTTTATCAAAGCAAGGTGCACCGAACCCACAACTTTCTTGTACAGGTTTAACCTGTTTAACCCATATGAGGAAGAGTTAAAAGATCAAAAAACTTCAAATGGCGAAAATTTATACAATAAATAATTATTATTCTCTTTGCGATCTTCGCGTTAACCTGGCGTCTTTGCGTTGAGCTTAGGTCTGAGGGCATCATAAAGTATTTTTATATGAACAATTATTTAATTAAGGAACATAAACATATGGACTTGAACTATAAAACCGCGATCGTTACCGGAGGGACCTCCGGCATCGGGCTTGCAACAGCAATAAAACTTAAAGAGAAGGGCGCGGACGTAATCATCACCGGAAGGAATGAAGCCCGGATGAAAGAGTACTGTAATAAATATGGTTTTGAAGGCCATATTTTTGATGTGTCAGACGAGAAAGCGGTACTAAAGTTTTACAACGATGTTACAGCCAGGCACCCCCGTGTTGATATACTGATCAATAACGCGGCATTTGGTTACTTTAAAAAACTTACAGACACCGACACCTCCAGATTTATTCAGTTAATGAATGCGAATGTTACCGGCGCGATGATGATGGCCCGTGAAGCGGCAAAAATATTTATCCGTCAGAACTACGGAGATATCATTAATATTGCCTCCACGGCCGCTGTGAGAGGTTTTGAAAACGGCACCGCCTATGTGGCATCCAAGTTCGCGCTCAGAGGTATGACTGAATGCTGGAGGGCTGAACTTAGGAAACACAATATCAGGGTTATGCTCATTAATCCCAGTGAAGTCCAGACTGAGTTCTTCGTCAACTCCGGTTCCGGCACTAAAGATTTTAACCCCACCAAGTTAATCGCGGATGATATTGCTCACGCCATAATCTCCGCTCTTGAAATGAATGACCGGGGATTCGTGACTGAATTAACAGTATTCGCAACCAATCCAAACAGTTAGATGAAACACACGATATTATTTTTATCGTTATTTTTTTTCGCGGGCTGTTCTTCCACGAACTACCCGCCGCTCGAAACAGTAAGCAAAGTTGACGTTAACAGGTATATGGGCAAGTGGTACGAGATCGCCCGCCTACCGTTCGACAGGCAGAAGCACTGTACCTGCACTACCGCCGAGTACGCGATCATAGACAATGAAACCATCAGCGTATTGAACAGTTGCAGAGATACAGTCGATAACGAACTGAGCACCGCCGAAGGAAAAGCGTTTGTTGTAGAAGGAAGTAACAACGCTAAGCTAAAAGTTCAGTTCTTCTGGCCATTCAAAGGCGACTACTGGGTCATTGATCTTGATACGCTGAATTACAGTTATGCACTGGTTGGAATGCCAAGCCGGAAATACGCGTGGATACTTTCCCGCACCCCCGTTATGGATCCGGTATTTTTCCAAAGGGCTGTAAACCACCTCCGCAGCACCGGATTTGATGTTGAAAGGCTGATAGAGACGAAACAGGGGGAATGCAGGTAATCATTGATTGAAAAATTGAATTTTCCTGATTTATTTGGATTAATTATCTTTCCACTGAAGTATATTTGCTTTTAATAAAATAGAAATGAATATCGAGCAAAATAAAATAGTTGAGCTGCTAAACAAGGAGTTGTCCCTATCATTTCCGGATTATCTGGGCGCTTATTTTTACGGTTCACGACTGCAAGGGAATTTTCACGGCGATAGTGATTATGATGTCGTCTTGCTCTTTGAGAGTATTGAATTTGAGAAAGAATCCAAAATTGCCGGAGTTGTATCCTTATTTCAGTATAAATACGATGTGATAATTGACTACATCTTATTAACTGCCGGAGGGAAGCGAAGCATTGAATATATGAGGCAAAATATTAATCCGGTTTTTATTCAAAGGGCTATTGATAAAGGTAAATATTATAAAAGACAACCAAGAACTATGGCACGGAAGTTATTCTAAAAACAATATCTTAAACTAAAAGTATAATTATCATAATTACTGTTACTATCATCTTATAATGACAGTTAGACTATTCGGGTGAAGTTTTATTAATAATGATATTACCGAGTATTATTTCTGGAGAGATAATCATCTGCAATAAAAAAAATAGTATCAAATGATTACTCTTAATTTCTTTTATTTCAATGTCTATAACTATTGATATTATAATGATTAAGTTTAAGTTTAATATTTTTAACCAACAATTTGAGTGTATTCCTCACAAGGAAATTATACTAACCATTTAGTCCAACAGTTATCACAATGCATTTGTGTAAAATCTTCTTTTTTGGATAGACCAGTCGCGAGGAGTGAGACCCCGCCTGTAAGAATGGCTCCTGTAGCCTTTGCACCACTAATACCGGTTTTTTTTCTAATTTCCTTAACCCTCACATTACCCTTTATGCCACAGTGTGGACAAACCAATTGGGGTGTTAATCGACCGTTAATGTTATTTGCCGCATTTAGGCTTTTTGAAAGTTCTTCCTCCAAGCGTTTCGCTCGCTCTTCGGGACTTAATTTCAAGTCTTTAAGATAGGGAATGAGAGTTAACAACATTCCTGCAAGACCCATGGCAGTCATTATACCCATGATCAACCAGAAAATAGTTTCAATGGTTTCCATAATACTATAATACTTAAAGTTTTGTGAATAATGTATGTTAAAAATATAAATTTTATTTAAGATAGCAAAGGTATTTGCACCTCAAATCTTATATAGAATCCTTAAATGAGGATTTATACCAGCATAATTTCTAAATGCCGAATTTAATTAAATAAACTTTCAAATTAGAACGAAAGTTGGCAGGCGATGAGTGATGGTGTGTTAACAAATGAGAAATCATAATGAAGAGAATATAGCACTCCCTTGAAATACTATTATTTGATATTTTTTAGGATTTGCTCTGTTTTAAGCCAGAGACAAACGCAGTGTAATAAATGATCTCTTGAACAGCTAGAGGTTTTCAAAAGGAGAATTAATATAATCTGCTTGGTAGAAAAAATGACAGGTCAGATCAGCGAAAGATGAAGATGGTCGCATCTGAACTGAGGAAATCCCAATATTGGAACAAAGATCTCGAGGCGGCTTAAGATGCATTAGATTATTTTTAACAAATATCCCTTTTGCGCTGGAAAATTATAATAGAAGCACTTGACAAATAGTTAATTCAAATATTATTATTCTTATAAAGATTTACAAAACTATAAGGATTATTTATGAAAGTTTTTTTTAAGACGTGTACAAATACAAATAACACATTGTTATTAGCTAAACTGGATTTTCTTTTTCAAACATTAAGTTCAGCGCAATATGCTAAAGAAGTTTATGTTACATTATATGACTTTGGACGTCATTTGGATTTTCTGTTTGTTAAAGATCAATCAGATTCACAACATATAAGAATACACACAAGCAAGCTAAAGGAGATATGTCTGTCAATCAAAGACGCAAAATGTGAATCAAAATCCATTTTTGCTTAGGAATGATAATCTAAAAGGAAGTGTAAAGTTAATTGTGTAAATGTAAATCCCCGCTAGTACTGCGGAACACAACAAGCCAGAGCGTAGATAAGGCGAGTGGAGTGGAGCAGTACCAGCGGCTGCGAAAAAATCGCCCGGCCTTAGGAGTAAAATATATATTTTCATTTACTGAATTCGGAGAATTACTTATGCCTCTTACTGATGAACTTTTCGATAAGTTCAAAAAGGATCGTGCCTCTGCAAAAACATATAAGGACCTTATGGGAAAGGACTGCCCTATTAAACAAATGATTAAAGCCGCTCTGGAAACTATGCTAGAAGAAGAGATGACCGACTACCTTGGTTACTCTAAACATTCCCCCGCCGGAAGGAATTCAGGCAATAGCAGAAACGGCTCTTATCCTAAAACCATTACTACCGATAATGGGAACATTCCGCTTAACATTCCCCGTGATCGAAACGGTGAATTTGAACCCATTATCGTTCCTAAGCACGAAAGCAGATTAGGTGAGTTTGAGGATATTATCATCTCAATGTATGCTAAAGGGATGACTACACGAGATATTCAGAAACACATTGAAGAAATCTATGGTGTACAGATTAGTCCTGTTCTGGTTTCCCAAATAACAGAGAAAATCCAGTCTCTTGTCCTTGAGTGGCAAAACCGCACCCTGGAAGCTGTATATCCCATTATTTTCTTTGACGCCATTCACTACAAAGTAAGAGATGAGAGTAGCAAAAAAGTGCTCCCCAAAGCCGCTTATAAGTGTTTAGGCGTAAATTTGGAGGGGAGAAAGGACTTACTTGGCCTTTGGATTGGTGAAGCTGAAAGTTCGACTTTCTGGTTAAATGTTTTGATAGAGATTAAAAACCGTAGGGTAAAAGTTATCTGTATTGCCTGCGCTGAAGAAATAACCGACTTCCTTGATAAAATTGATTTGGCTTTCCCTGAGTGTCAACTACAACTCTGTGTCGTTCATCAGATAAGGAACTCAATGAAGTATGTTGCCTCTAAAGACCAGAAAGCTTTTGCTCGTGACTTGAAATCTGTTTACGCCGCTCCTACTGAAGAAGTAGCAAGGCATAACCTTGAAACACTTGAGGAAATCTGTGGTAAGAAATATCTGCTGGCTTTGAAATCCTGGAAAAATAATTGGCCGCATCTTTCGGTTTTCTTTAAGTATCCTCAAGAGATCAGAACAATGATTTACACCACCAATGCTGTCGAGGCTTCACATCATCAGTTTAGAAAAGTCACTAAACCAAACTCTATTTTTCCTAACGATGATGCTTTGAAAAAATCTCTCTTCCTTGATTACAGAGATTTATCTAAAAAATGGACGATGCCGGTTAGAAATTAGTCCCTTGCGATAGGTCATCTTTCCGTTTATTTTACGACCACCTTAAGGAGTATCGTTTAGTGGTTGCTAAACTTTTACACAATTATATTTACGGACTCTTTTCTTAGTATTACCATTAGATAGCGTTTACCACTCATCTCGCATTGATCTCTGAACCGCGACCGCATCGCCCCGCCATTTTAGTTTTCCGGCAATATCTGAGAAGTCATATTTCTTTCTGGCAGTTTTCTTCGTATTCTCTTCATTCAGAGGTAAAATTATTACTTCAATATCCTTCCCCTTCAAGTCTTCGGGGATTTCAATTTTGAGGTAAGAACCTTTTACTGAAAGAATTTTTCTGATTGCGGTCATAATTACTTTCGATTATTTATCTTAAGATAAAACTTCTTTATTTACTGAAAAATGAATTTATTCGTCACGTATTAAGACGGTATGGTAATCCCTGAAACTTTACACTACACATCAATTTATTACACGCAATTATCTATTATAAATAATTTTTATAAAAGTTAAATATTGTATGTTGCATTTATAGTGTTTTAATACATCATCCTGTTAATATCCTCCACCGACTTCACCGGGTCGGGCGGATTCAGGTAACGGGCGAGGAACTAATAAATCTTTGCCGGGTTTCTACTTAACTTTTTTAGCCGGACTGATCCTTTTCCCGCTTCTGTCAACAAAGAACCAATTATCGCTCTCCCAAACAGAGTATTCGCCGTCTTTCTTCGTTGAGCAGGAATTGCTAACCTTCGCGGTGCCGCCGGCAAAAGGATAAGCACAGGTAAAGGCAGGGCGTATCACTATTTTTCCCGTCGCGGCATCAGCATAACCTATCCTGTTGTTGTTCACTATCCTGAACATTCCTTCGGAAACCGGATCGGGGCCATTATCAAAAACGAAAACATTATAAAGTATCTTTCCCTTTTTGTCAATGGCGACAATCCCTTTATCAGGATGAAGCACTATCGCATATTTATCGAATATTTCCGAAAAACATATCTTGTACCGCCCCGGCGGTATCATCGTATCACCCTTTTCCGAGATATAACAATACTGCCCGGAACGGTAATCGGTTAAAAGCTGCCACGTATCCTCCGGCTTACCCTGTTCGCCGGCAAAGAGAAATGCTGATGACAGGAAGACCAGCATAAGTTTTGCTATTTGTCTCATCTCCTATTTCTATTTTTTAGTTAATGACATTAAATTTACAATTTTCCCTGAAGTTTACCGGTCCGGCATATCACAGTAAAAGGGCAAAAAGAATCCCTACGATCATCCGTAAACCCACATAATTTCCCGTTAATCTCTCACATCCCCTCCCTTCGGTTAATTCCACAAGTTAATTCCCGGATGAAACCAAGAATGTAACGATCTCCTGCTATTTTGTGACACTTAACAACCGCCCGTGTTCGGTGAGTTTAAATCTAAATCGAAAACCGGCAAATTCTTAATTCTTAATTTTTAATTCTTAATTTTAATTTCCCTCCTTTTTTGCGTAATTTGTACCCTTGTTACTATAAAATTATCAGTTTTCAGGCGATTTTCAGCGTTTTAGGGTGTATTCTAAAACCTAAAATCCACAGGAACTGAACTTAAATCCATTTGAAATAATTATACACAATAGAAAACTAAAAGGACTTTTATGAGCGAAGAGCAGATGACTCAGCAGCAGATCGAAGAGCTTGAGAATGAAGAATGGCTTTACTCGTTAGATTATGTGTTGAAAAACGGCGGCCCGAAAAGGGTTATCGAAATCTTACAGCAGTTGCAGATCAGAGCGCTTAAGGCCGGAGTGGAGATTCCTTTTTCGGCGAACACCCCTTATATTAACACCATCCCCCGTGAAAAGCAGCCCCCTTTCCCCGGTGACAGGGAAATCGAGAGAAGGATCAAGAGCATCGTCAGGTGGAACGCTATGGCGATGGTTGTCCGCGCCAATAAACAGGAATCAGGGATTGGCGGACACATATCAACCTTCGCATCCGCTGCTACACTTTACGAGATCGGTTTTAATCACTTCTTCAAAGGTAAAGGAGAAGATTACGAAGGCGATCAGATCTATTTCCAGGGACACGCTTCCCCGGGCATTTACGCGCGTGCTTTCCTTGAGGGGAGGCTTAACATTGATAAACTGCTTAACTTCAGGCGCGAACTGAAAAAAGGCGGCGGGCTTTCGTCGTATCCTCACCCGTGGCTGATGCCCAATTTCTGGGAATTCCCGACTGTATCAATGGGACTTGGCCCGATTATGGCAATTTACCAGGCAAGGTTCAACCGATATCTGGAAGACCGCGGGCTTAAGAAAACGGGCAGTGGACACGTATGGGCTTTCTTAGGCGACGGTGAAACTGATGAACCGGAAACATTGGGCGCGATCACACTCGCTTCCCGCGAAAAACTCGATAACCTTATCTTTGTTATTAACTGTAACCTGCAGAGGCTTGACGGCCCGGTACGCGGGAACGGTAAGATCGTTCAGGAACTTGAGGCGGCTTTCCGCGGCGCGGGCTGGAACGTATTAAAGGTACTCTGGGGCAGCGACTGGGACCCGGTGCTTAATAAAGATGAAAAAGGGAAATTGGTAAAACGCTTTACGGAAGTTGTTGACGGCCAGTTCCAGAAATATTCTGTTGAGTCCGGTTCTTTCTTCCGGAATGATTTCTTTGGCGCTGATCCTGAACTGCTCGATATGGTAAGCCACCTGAGCGATGAACAACTTAAGCGAATGAAACGAGGCGGTCACGATCCGGAAAAAGTTTACGCGGCATTCAAAGCAGCGGTGGAGCACAAAGGACAACCGACGGTAATACTTGCACAGACAATCAAAGGTTATGGTCTCGGCGAGGCGGGTGAAGGGAAAAACATAACTCACCAGCAGAAAAAACTTAATGAAGACGAACTGAGGGAATTCCGCACAAGGTTCGGAATTCCGATCTCCGACGATGAAGTTGCCTCCGCGCCTTTCTACAGGCCTTCTGACGATTCGCCTGAAATGAAATACCTACGTGAAAAAAGAGAAAAGCTCGGCGGATTTGTGCCAAGCAGAAAAACCGATATACGTCCGATCAAAACACCGCCCGAGGATGTGTTTGAAGAATTTTATGAAGGCACTGACGGAAGAGAAGTTTCAACCACAATGGTTTTCGTGAGGATACTTACAAAACTTTTACGCGATAAAGAAATTGGTAAACTCATCGTTCCGATCGTGCCGGACGAAGCTCGCACATTTGGTATGGAAGCATTGTTCCGCCAGATCGGCATTTACTCGCACGTGGGACAGCTTTATGAACCGGTGGATAAAGACAGCCTCCTTTATTACAAAGAAGCCAAGAACGGACAAATACTTGAAGAAGGTATCACCGAAGCCGGCTCAATGTCTTCATTCATCGCGGCGGGTACTGCCTATGCAACCCACGGCGTTAATACAATTCCATTCTTCATTTATTACTCGATGTTTGGGTTCCAGAGGATCGGCGATCTTATCTGGGCAGGCGCGGATATGAGAACAAAGGGTTTCCTTGTCGGAGGCACCGCCGGCAGAACAACACTTAACGGCGAAGGTCTTCAGCATCAGGACGGGCAGACCCACCTGCTTGCTTATCCCGTACCTAATCTTGTCACATACGATCCTGCTTACGCTTATGAACTTGCGGTGATCATCCGTGACGGTATCAGGAGAATGTACGAGGAGCAGGAAAACATTTTCTATTACCTCACAATTATGAACGAAAACTACCCGATGCCGAAAATGCCAGAAGGAGCAAAAGAAGGAATCCTGAAAGGAATTTACAGGCTGATCGCTTCTGAAAATAAAGAATCGAAACTTAAGGCAAACCTCTTCGGCAGCGGAACAATACTTAACGAAGTTGTGAAAGCCGCCGAGATACTTGAGAAAAAATATAATGTGGCTGCTGATGTTTATTCGGTTACCAGTTACAAAGAACTCAGGCGCGACGCTCTCGACTGTGAAAGATGGAATATGCTTAATCCGTCCGAGAAAGCTAAGGTTCCGTATCTCACATCGGTATTTAAAGGAAATGAAGGCGTATTTGTCGCGTCATCAGACTATGTTAAGGCAATGCCCGATTCAATATCCCGCTGGCTGCCCGGTCCGCTTGTTTCACTCGGAACAGACGGTTTCGGAAGAAGCGAGGGCCGTTCCGAACTCCGCGATTTCTTTGAAGTTGACCACCGCTATGTAGTACTTGGCGCGCTCTACTCGCTTCTTAACCAGGGCAAGATAAAAGCAAATGTCGTAAGTAAAGCGATGAAAGACCTGGAGATCGATCAGAACAAACTTAACCCGATGATATCGTAAAGGAGGTTGAGTAATATGAAAAAAGAATTTAAACTCCCTGAATTAGGCGAGAATATTGAATCTGCTGATGTTCTGAAATTGCTAGTTAAAAAAGGTGATTATGTAAAGTACGATCAGCCCGCGCTCGAAATAGAAACCGATAAGGCAACCATTGAGGTACCGTCCACCGTTGAAGGAATCATTACGGAAGTCCTCGCGGAAGAAGGGAAAAAACTCAAGGTCGGAGCGGTCGTCTTTACTGTTGAGGAAAGCGCTGCCCCCGAGGCAGAAGCGCCCAAAGCCGCGGAACCCGCGGCGGAAATAATTGTACCTGCAACTGTTGAGGCAACTGAGGTGAAAACTCCCACTGCTCCCGCTGAAT
This sequence comes from Ignavibacteriaceae bacterium, assembly GCA_013360295.1. Classification (GTDB taxonomy): domain Bacteria; phylum Bacteroidota; class Ignavibacteria; order Ignavibacteriales; family Ignavibacteriaceae; genus JABWCL01. Next base: position 35,823 of record JABWCL010000010.1, read on the forward strand.
TCCGTCTCCCTGAACTCGGTGAGAACATTGAAGCGGCGGATGTACTTAAACTTCTGATTAATGTCGGCGATACCGTGGCTTCCGATCAGCCGGTAATGGAGATCGAGACTGACAAAGCTACAATTGAGGTGCCTTCTACCATAGCGGGAACGGTGACCGAGATACTTGTAAAAGAAGGATCTAAGGCGAAAGTCGGAGAAGTGGTCTTCCGAGTTTCAGGGGGTGTTTCAGTAACCCCGGCGAGGCAGGAAACAAAAGCAGCGCCATCTGCTGAAGCGCCGGCACCAAAGTCCGCGGAACCTGCAAAAGCTGAGCCGGCTAAGAAAGAAGAATCAAAAAAATTCGTACCGGTTGATACACAACCCGCGATACTTACCGATGCCGCGCCCGCCGCGCCATCCGCGAGAAGGTTCGCGCGTGAACTCGGCGTGGATATTAATAAAGTCCCCGGCACCGGTCCGCACGGCAGAATATCAATTGATGATATTAAGTCGTACGTTAAAAAAATAAACCTTGGTAAGAAGGAAGAAAAGAGCGGCGGCTTCGGAATCGTTTCACAGCCACTTCCGGACTTCAGCAAGTTCGGCAGTATTGAGCGCAAGCCAATGTCGAACATACGCGCCAAAACCGCTGAACATCTGAGTTACGCGTGGGGAAGCATTCCGCACGTAACACAATTTGATAAAGCGGATATTACCGACCTGGAGGCCATCAGGAAAATGTTTGCTCCGAAGGTTGAAGCTAAAGGCGCCAAACTTACTGTCACAGCCATTCTTATAAAGATTATCGCACACGCGCTGCAGAAATTTCCGCAGTTCAACGCGAGTGTTGATATGGAAAACAAAGAGATCATATACAAATCTTATTTTAATATCGGCGTTGCTGTGGATACCGACCGCGGATTGATCGTCCCGGTTATAAATGAAGCTGACAAAAAGAACATCACTGAAATATCCCTTAACCTTGCTGAGATATCCGAAAAAGCACGCCTGCGTAAGATCGGGCTTGAAGATCTTCAGGGGGGATGCTTCACAATATCAAATCTCGGCGGAATCGGCGGAACGTATTTTACTCCTATAGTAAATTCGCCTGAAGTCGCGATTCTCGGTGTCAGCCGCGGCGCTTACGAGCAGGTTTATAAAAACGGCGAGTTTGTACCCAGGCTTATGCTTCCCCTCTCTCTCTCATACGATCATCGTGTCATTGACGGCGCGGACGCGATCCGTTTTCTGCGCTGGGTCATCGAAGCGCTTGAACAGCCAATGAAAATATTGATTGAGGGATAACCGTATGAACAGCGAAGTTAAAAACATTGCCGTAATCGGCGCGGGTCCCGGAGGTTACGCGGCAGCATTCTACGCCGCGGATATGGGACTTAATGTCACTCTCATTGACCTTGAAAAAAATCCTGGCGGAGTCTGCCTCTTCAGGGGATGTATCCCCTCAAAGGCACTGCTGCACGTGGCAAAACTGATTAATGAATCACAGGAAGCCGTGCACTGGGGCATTGAGTTCGGCAAACCGGTGATTCACCTTGACAAGCTCAGGAACTGGAAAAACTCGGTAGTATCCAAACTCACCGGCGGTTTGGGAGTGCTCTCCAAACAAAGGAAAATTAACTTTGTCCAGGGAAGAGCTAAATTTGTAAACTCAAATACACTGAGTATTTCGAAATCAGACGGTACCGAAGAAACAAAATCATTCGACAGGATCATTGTGGCAATCGGTTCGGTAATAGCGACAATACCGGCGTTTGAGATCGGAAGTAAAAGAATACTTAATTCCACTTCAGCTCTCGACCTGCCCGAAATTCCGGGCAGCCTTCTGGTAGTCGGCGGTGGATATATCGGGCTCGAACTTGGATCCGTTTATCAGGCTCTAGGCAGTAAAGTGTCCGTCGTGGAAATGACCCCCGGCCTTTTGCCCGGCGCCGACCGCGACCTGGTTCAGCATCTCTCAAAAATGATTGAGAAAAAATTCGAAAAGATAATGCTCAACTCTAAAGTCCTCTCCATGAAAGAAGAGAATGACAAAATCGTTGTTAAAATTCAGGAGAGCAGCGGAAACGTTGTTGACCTAACCTACGATTATGTGCTCGTTTCAGTCGGGCGCAAACCTGTTACGCAGGGGCTCGGGCTGGAGAACACAAAGGTCACAGTTAACGGGCGCGGATTCATCGAAGTTAATAAACAGCTGCAGACCGCCGATCAGAGTGTATATGCAATCGGCGACATTGTGGGCGACCCGATGCTTGCTCATAAAGCCAGCCACGAGGCAAGGGTCGCGATTGAAGTGATCATGGGACACAAAGCGGCTTTTGAGCCTTATGCAATTCCCGCTGTTGTGTTTACCGATCCTGAAATTGCGTGGGCTGGCCTGACCGAAAACCAGGCCAAAGAACTTGGAGTTAAATTTGAAGTTGCGCGATTCCCGTGGGCGGCATCCGGCAGAGCAACCACACTCGACCGGTTTGACGGAGTAACAAAACTAATTGTTAATCCTGATAATGAGCGAATACTTGGTATCGGAATATGCGGACCCGGCGCAGGGGAACTGATCGCGGAGGGCGCGCTGGCAATCGAGATGGGCGCAACAGCCTCCGACCTGAAACTGACAATACATCCGCATCCGACTCTTTCGGAGACCGTAATGGAGGCAGCCGAAGTATTTTTCGGACAAAGCACGCATATGTACAGGCCCAGAAAATAAACGCCGCTCAGTCTGAATTTATTTACAACGCCGCCGCTGTAATTCTTTCATAAAGAAATTACCGGCGGCGTTTTTAAATAGTATCTTCTTTTTTATGCCGGATTTATATATTTTTAAAACCGGTCTCCTAATTTATTTATTCTGATGTTTTAACTTTTTGAAAAAATTATCCTTCATATTTATTGTCTGCCAGGCGGCTTTTCTATTGTTTTCACCAGCCAATATTCTTGCTGATGAAAAAGAAAAAACCGCAGTAACTGATTCATTATTAGGTGTTATGGACAGGATCCAGGCTCAAAACCCTGACTCTGCAATTCAGTATGGCATCAGAATCGCGCTCGAGGCTGAAAAAAACAAAGACATCCTTACTCTCTCAGCTACTCTCGGACGAATTGGTTATATTTACTTCAGGCAGAATAATTTCACTTCTGCGATCGAGTTTTACCTCAGAGCCTATCCTTACGCGAAGGCTACCGGCCACCATAATCTTTTTGGTTTCCTTCTTATAGACATAGGAAATAGTTACTATGAGCAGGGCCTTCTTTCGGAGGCGACGGATATGTACGATGAAGCTGAGCAAATCTTTTCAAAGGCGGGTTTGAACTCAGGACAAACCGTGGCTCTAAATAATCTTGGTTTGTGCAAAATACGAGCCGGTGAGTATGATGAGGCGGAAAAATATTTCCGGCAGGGTTTAAGTATTCGCGAAAAAATCGGTGACTCGCTGCTCATTCTCCACTCTTACGGTTATCTGCTGGATATTCTGCGGTTAACAAAAAGGTTCGATGAAGCGGATAAATTGATAAAATCTTCGATTGCTATCCACAACTCGACACCTCTGAAAACTATTTACGATTATGAGATCCACGTCGAAACCATCAGGAAGATTGCCCTTCTGAAAAAGGAGATGACTCATTTTGAAGAAGCGCTATCCTTTCTTGATCTTGCGATTAAAGTAAACCGCAGTGCGGGGGGCGACAATAATCTGTTTTCTCTTCTCCACATTGAGAAGGCGGAAATATTCGAGATTCTTCTTAACGACAAAGGGTTTTTCGCGAATATCGCGCTCGGGGAGAAGTACGCTAAGGAAATAAATAACCTGCGGCTTCGTCTGAGAGCAAACGAACTTTACGCTAAGCATTATGAAAGGAAAAATGACCTTAAGAAATCCATATTTCACCTCAGAGAAGCTTCGCTGATAAAGAGCGAAATGAGTGAAAGCGCGACAAAGAACAGGCTTTTAAACCTGTTTAATTTTGTGAGCACATATGATATTGAGAACCAGTTAAAACTAAGCAGGCTCGAACTTATAAGGGAAACCGAGAAAAAGCAGGCCGCGCAGTTACAATTATACCTTTTCGGCGCCGGTATAATTATTATCAGCCTTTTCCTTTTCCTGCTTTATAAAAACAACCTGAAACTGAAAAAACTTAATTCCGAGCTTGAGGAAAGAAACGCGGAAATTTCGCGCCAGAGAGAAGAAATATCAAAACAAAAAGCAGACATCGAACTTATACTTGAAGAACTGCAGCAAATAAACAGATCGAGAGATAAGTTTTACTCCGTCTTTGTTCACGACCTGAAGAATCCTCTATACTCCCTGGTCTCATTCGCCGAAATACTAACTGATGAGACTGAAGATCTCACCCCGGATGAAAGGACCCGCTTCACGAAAAATATTTTCGAGCTTTCGAAAAAGGTTAATTCACTGATAATGGATATGCTGGACTGGCTTGGCATACAGCTCGGCAAAACAAAAGTCAGTGCGGCACGGGTCTCCCCAAAACAGGTTGCCGACATAGTGATAACAAGGCTGAACCTGGCGGCTTCCGCAAAGAATATCAGGGTAATTAATATGCTGTCGGATGAAGTAGCCGTAAAAGCCGACATTACTTCGCTTACATCGATAATCCAAAATCTTGTTCAGAATTCTATTAAGTTCAGTAATAAAGGATCAAAGATCCTGATAAATTATTCCAGGACAGGTGATAAGGTAAACCTGATAGTTGAAGATTTTGGAGTTGGATTCAGTGAAGAGCAGATGAATTTGTTTAACAACGATGAACTTATTCCTTCCACTGAAGGAACGGCAAATGAGCAGGGTACCGGATTCGGACTGGTGATCATAAAAGACCTGGTAAAACTAAATGATGGTTCTCTGACACTTGAAAGCAAAAAAGGGGAAGGCTCCCGCTTCACCCTTACTCTCGCCGATGCCTCCGGATAATTGTACGGGATTGAATTCAGGCACATCTTTAACCGGCAAAAATATTTTGCCCCGCGAAATGATGAGGGCCCAGCAATATTTTTATTATTTTTTGAATAACAATTCCTTTAACCGTACTTAAATGAAATTACTTTTGCTGATTGGAAGCGGAAGCTTTATCGGAGGCATTTCGCGTTATCTTTTATCTTTGTATATACAGGGAAAAATGCAGTCCTCTTTCCCCTATGGCACCTTAGGGGTGAATATCGCCGGGTGCCTTCTGATCGGAGTTATTTTCGGAATTGGCGAGCGGTATAACATTTCCCCCGAGTGGCGCCTTTTTATTGTCACTGGAATACTTGGGGGCTTCACCACTTTTTCCGCCTTTTCTAATGAGACAATAAACCTGCTTCGTGACGGTCAGTTCTGGTCAGCATCAGTATACGTTATCTCGAGTGTTATACTCGGATTATTGGCAACATTCACCGGTATAATTGCAACAAAGGTAATATAAAATGGAAAATGATCCCAACGCAAAACTGCTTAGAATATTCATTGGCGAGTCCGATAAGGTCGGGCACCAGCCTCTCTACGAGAAACTTGTTTTTGAGGCGAAAAAGGCCGGGCTCTCGGGAGCGACAGTCTTACGGGGGATAATGAGCTTCGGCGCGAATTCAAAAGTCCATACGGCAAAACTCGTGGAGATATCCGCCGACCTGCCAATTGTCATTGAAATAGTTGATAATGAAGAGAAGATCAGGATATTCACGGAGACGGTGGAGAAGTTTTTTGAAGAATCCGGATGCGGCGGACTTATTACTATTGAAAAAGCAGAAGTGATACGGTACCGCTCGGCACGGTCAGCCTTAAAATAAAAAAGGCGGGGTTGCCCCCGCCGCAGTCCTAATATTATTTACGCGGAAGGTTTATCGGGAACAGGCTGAGTCGCGAAGAAGTCCTCATAATACCTGCCCGTATATTTTTCAACCAACTCATTAACACGCGCCTCATCCGGTGAGGCAACTATCAGTCCGACGTGATTCGGCTTTTTCATTCTCCACCATACTTCAGGATCATTGTATGATGAGGTATCAGGATACTCCTGTTTCGCGAGCGAGATCATTATCCCCGCGAAGTGGCCTTTATCCTTCGGGGCTTCATATATTCCGTCATACGGATGAAGTTCAATCTTAGCCCATTCAGCCCAAAGGTTCACTCCCGATGCGGCTTCGACAAGTTCGGCAATATGCGCCCCTCCCACTCTTGCCGATGTTTCAAGAAAATAATATTCACCGTTCTCACTCCTGATATACTCTGAGTGGGAAACGCCTCTCACTATTCCGAAGGCGGGCAATACTTCAGCGTTCATCTCAAAGATTTTTTTCGACTCTTCGGAATTACGATCCATAGTTACACTTGTAAATACACGCCCCTGGTGCGATACTTCCATCGGTGGTTTGCCGTATTTGCTGGCAACCTGGAAGACAACTTTCTTTCCATAAATTATCGAGTCAACGTGAAAAACATCGCCGGGAACAAACTGTTCAATAAGATAGAATGACTGTTGGTCGCCGAGGCGGTTTAACACCTCCCACATTTCCCACTTACTGTGTACTTTCTTGATTCCTATCGCGCCTGCCTGCAAACGCGGCTTGATCACATACGGAAACGGAACACGGTCGGCAAATTCATTTATTTTATTGTGGTTCAGCACGTGGATGAACTCAGGGACATTGATGCCCACTTCCTTCGCGCGGGTCCTCATTGCGAGTTTATCCCTGAAGTACCTGGCCGTTGTGTCACCCATTCCGGGTATTCGGAGATGTTCTCTTACGGCGGCGGCTTTTTCGACATCAAAATCATCAAGAGCCACAATAATATCAAGGTCTTCAGTGCGCGCCATATAACTGACGCCGTAGATGACATCATTCATATTCCATTCTTTATTGACATCCGGTATGTAAAACACCTGATCCAGGCTCTCGCGGGGCCACTCCGCGTATTCAAGGCTTTTGGAAGTGAGTAATATAACCCGGCAGCCCTGGCGTTTACACTCGCGCATAAACTCGGCCCCTTTTTCGTAACTCGCAAAACACAAAACAGTGCGTTGTTTCTGTTCACTCATAAAATAATAACCTCTTTCTGCCTCAGTATAGTTAATGATTAAACAAACATCATATCGTCTCTGATCAGCATAAGGATCGAAGTGTGCGAAACGATTACATATTTTTCTTTTTCATATTCGATTTCGTAACTGTCCCTTTTGAGAAATATGGCAAGGTCGCCCTCCTGCGCCTGAAGCGGAATATACTTCACCAGATCTTTGCTCTCTTTCCACGGTTCATCTTCAATTGGATTCGCGATGGCATACCCGGGTCCCGTCTTCACTACATAGCCGCTCTGAACTTTTTCCTTCTCCTGCACTCCCGGCGGCAGGTAAAGCCCCGTAGATGTCTTTTCATCTCCCTCGACCGGTTTGATCAGTACTTTATCGCCAACGACGATAAGCTTACGAGTATTAATCGGTTTCATTCTTAATTTCTTGTAATTTGGAAAAGTCTTTAAATAAAGATAAAGATAATATTTTATATGGGAATCAGAAATTTTGGAGGAGGGTGAACCCAAAAGAGCCGGGCAGGAAAAACCCAAAGTTTCCCCCGGAGGTTTGCTCCGGGGGATAGAAAATTAAAAGAGTCCCCGGCAGGCTTAAAAGTTAGAACTTATCATCAGGTAGTTCCAGAACGCCATATCTTTCCTTTCAACCGCTTCTGAACTGAAATAATTCTTCATTAAATCACCGGGCAAAAATACGCTTGCACCTAATGTAAGCACCGTACCCGGTAAGAAATTATAACGCAGTGTAACGTCCACCTCCTGGCCATAAGTATTGAATCCGGATGTAGTCTCTTTATTCGACATAAAGTGGTGAACATCCACGCCCACCGAATGTGTGCCGTGTTTCAGGTTATACCTAATATAAAAATCGTGCAGCCCAAGGCCGAAGGTATTGACCGGGACATTTATGAAGTAATCCATAAAACCGTAGAACTTATGGTTAGTGCCGTAGCTGACATCAAATGAATTGTATTTGTCGGTGGCGAGGAAGTCTGTACCGGAAAGTATATCCGCGCCTAAGCCCACATTCGCGTTCCCGTATTTATAATCTCCGGAAAGAGAGACGAAATAAGCGAAATTATCTAAGCCGTAGACTTTACCGATTTGTATTGCGGCTTCCGTTGTCACAGAATAATCACCGTACTGTCCAAGATAGCTTAGGCCCGCCGTAAGTCGGCTGAGATCATATTCTGTGGCATTGGATTTCTTCCTGTTGATTTCATAATATCCGAATAGGTCCATTTTCCCTGAAGGGAGGCCGAAGGTTGACCATAAACCATAAATATTAAATGAAGTATCCGGCTTAGCGTTAAAGGGGTAAATACCTGATGTTGCGTTTGCCACATAGTTGAAACTTTTTGTGTTTGTTAGTACGAAGGCATCAACTTTATATTTGCTCCCGTATGAAAGTTTCACTCCATCGAATGACCTGCCGATATAGTGCCAGCCTACCGCGCCGAAAAATCTTTCTGTTCCGTATGAAATCTCGAACCTTCCTGCCTGCAGGCTTACTCCTGACTCAAAAAGATCACTTAGTTTTACGTAACCCTGGTGCAGGTCAAGGTTGTTTATCGCGGCGAGTGTGTTCATCGCCTGACCAAATATCCTGCTGTCCTGCGCCTGGAGAAAAAACTCCGCTTTTCCGGAAATGTTTTTCGCGACGCCTAATCTCGTCCTCATACTTGTAAATGAAACGGGGTAGGTTTTATTGTAAAAATCCCTCCCGTCAAGTTCTGTTCTTAACTGGATACCGCCGGTGATTTTCCAATCATCTGTCTGTGCTGTAACAATGGCCGATATTAATATAATTGTAATAAAAATTGATTTCATCTTATTGTCCGGTGAAAGTTTATAAAAAAGGCCCCGGTTCAGATTACTCTCTCCATCCGAACCGGGACCCTGTGATTGAGGTTTTATTTATTCATTTTTGATTGTCGTTCCGCGGCCTGCTTGTCCCACTCAGCGGGAACCTTACTAAGCCATTCTTTCTTCTCGGCGTTTAGTTTTGCCATATCTAACCCTATGAAGGCCTGCGCTTTCGCTTTAGTGCTTATGTCGGGTAACTGAACCGGATATTTTCCTCCCAGCCTTGTGATTAGGACTGCGAGTTCCTTCCTTGCTTCTTCTGCTTTCTGGATTGAAGTGGCAAGTATTCTCGCGCTTTCAAGCGGTGCGTGGAAACTTCCGCCGTGGCTCGCCGCTACATAATCCCATCTCCACTGAGCGTGACGGATAAGGGTCAGTATCGGTTTCATCTGTGCTTCGGTTGCTTTTATGTCCCAGGCTGCTTTAGCTTCGATATGTGCTTTTACGATCGCTTCTTCCGCCGCAAGCAGTAACTCTTTTACTTTATCCTGGCGCTCGTTAACGTTAGCAGTCAGAGTTGCTTCGCTTTCCCTGTGGCATACCTGGCAGCTTCCCGCGATATTTGAGAGGGGGCTTCTTACGTGGTGGTCAGTAAACTTCACTCCGCCTTCGCTCTTATAAGGCATATGGCAGTCGGAACAGCTTACGCCTCTCTGAGCGTGAATACCAAACTGCGCGAGTTCCCAGTCAGGATGCTGTGCCTTTAATACCGGGGTCTTGCTTACGGTATGAATAAAATCCACGTGCTCGATTTCATCATAATATTTTTCCATACCGGCAACATCCATACCATCATCCCAGGGGAAAGTCAGGTATTTCTCCGTCTTTCCTTTGAAGTAATACTCAACGTGGCACTGAGCGCAAACCAGCGATCTCATTTCCTGGTGCGTCGCCTTTGTTATGTCTTTACCCTGGCGCTGAAATGCTTCAGCAAGCGCCGGGCGTGTTATTCTGAGGTTCATTGTCTTAGGATCGTGGCAGTCCTGGCATCCGATTGCATTTACAACTTCGCTCCCCATATCAGCCCATTTAGCTTTGTAGAATTCACCTATGCCTCTTTCATTCATAAGCCTTGGCACGTCAGTGCTCTTGCAGGTCCAGCAGGTTGCGGGCTGAGGAACAGCGGTACGGAGCGTTTTTCTTACGTCCTCTATCGCGTAATAGTGGCCTCTTCCCTGATTGTAATCGCGGGAAAAAGCGTAGCCTGCCCAGAGGACAACGAGATTAGGTTCCCGTTCCAGCATATCGATCATTTTTGAGCCGCCGTACTTACTCATATAGTTAGTATCCGCTGTGCTCAGATAAGATTCATACTGGCGCGGAAAATTCTCTCCCCATACTTCATTGCGGGGTTCATACTCAGGGATGTCCTTTACAAGATTGAATCTCTGCACGGTCTCCGCTCTTCTTTCCACGATTGAAGCGCCGAACAGCCCGGCAAGGAAAACTACAACTACTGTACCTATAAAGATGGCATAAGCCACCCACGGTTTCTCACTGATAATGTCTTTAATTTTTCTCATTTCTGTACCTTAATAAATTTATTTTTCTTTTTTGTTAATTTGTTTGGTTATCCATTCCGGCATTACAGGTGTCTGCTGCGGAACGCGTACAAAAGGAACTGAAGAAAGGCTGCTGACTTTGCCGTGGGGTGTTTCCCTGTGGCAGCCCCAGCATAGTTTTTCGGTACCCGCTATCCCTTCTTCGCCTTTCAGGTCTGAAAGTGAAGACTGATGCAGGTAGGACTGGTGGCACCTGATGCAGTTTTCCTGAACAACTTTTATTCCCGCGGATTTAATATGAATTACCTCCGGTTCGAGCCTGAACGTAAACATCGTCGAGTGGCGCAAACCGTCGGCTGCCTTGAAGTAATACTTCCTCACAAAATTATCCTGCGGTACGTGGCAGTCGTTGCAGGTGGCGACTCTTGCGTGGCTGCCCCTCTGCCAGCTTGCGAATTGCGGACTCATCACGTGGCAGTTCATACAGGCATTTGGGTTGTCGGAAAGGTAGGACGTGGCATTTGCAATATGTAATATTGCAAGCACAAGTCCTGTTAGTATGCCCAGAGTAACAATTACTCTCAATCTCCATTCGGGCGGGGGTGACAGTATACTTATGATTTTTTTAAGCTTCATAAAGGTACTTTATTTGTGTCCTTCTAAGTTATGTATAATTTATGAAAAAATCCACGTTCCCTTCGTTACGGAAGGTTTCCGGCAATTAAGAATGATCTATCAGTTCACGGTCTTTATATAGCCTTTTGTATTCCTGGTCGGGAACATTGCTGCTCCAGGTTCCCAGTAGCATTGCCGTACCGGTAACCACAATAAAGGTCAGTACGATCGCGGCGAAGATATATTTTTTCTCTATCTTCTTCTTTGTTACCATATCTTTCATTATGAGCGCATCTTTAACGGGACAAACATCAATGCAATTCATGCAGCTAGTACACTCATCCGAAAGAACGATTCCCGTTTTATCCACTTTAATTGAAGAGGGGCAGGCTTTTGTGCAAAGTCCGCAGTCAATGCAAGTAACTTTATCGCGCTTTATCTTCATCGGGCTGAAGAAGGAAATCATCCCAAGCAGGGCGCCATAAGGGCACAGGTAGCGGCACCAGAAATTTCTTATTACCACCGATAAGAGCAACAGAGCGGTTATTACCACAAACGAAAACAGCGTGATATTTCTGAAGAAGTCGTACATCTTTATATCCGCGATCACGTTATACGGACTGTCGAGAAATGATTTCAGATCCGCCTCCGTCATTGTGAAGATGGAGTAAGCGAAAAAGAAAAAGAGTAAATATTTAAGAGATCTCAGGGGATAGTCGAGCCAGGCCCAGGGCTTGATTCTTCTTCCGAAGAGTTTCTCGCCAAACTCCCCTGCCATCTCAACGAGGTAACCGATAGGACAAAGCCAGCTGCAAAACGATTTTCCAAAAAGCAGTGACACAAGTATAATCGCGACGAGAATAAACAATCCCGCCGGGTGAACCAGATGAATATGTCCGCTTAAAGCCCAGTAAAAAAGGCTCATCAGCGCGCTGATAGGTAAAAATCCCTCAACGCCCGGCGGGCGGTAGGCAAGCACCGCTTCATCTGCTTCGACTGATTTAATAAAAAAGTGGAATTCGATCCCGATCCATATTACCAGCAGCGAAAACAACGCCTGTATTATAAACCGCTGTTTCTGTACCGGCTTTTCATCATTTCTTACAAATGGTTTTTTATCTCTCATCACATTGTTCCGATCATAATGCCAAAGAATATACTGTACCCCAGCAATGTGAATCCGATTTTTTTAAAATTGGCTTTCCCTTTCAGCATTACCATACTGGCAAATACGTGAAATATCATCGGCAGGAACGCAAAACCGAGCGCTGCCGGACTGTCATTTAATATTATAAAAAGAAGGAAAAGTATTAGTATAATATGATAGCTTAGGTTCAGGAAGAACTTGCTTGTGATGCTGAACTTTTCCGGAGATTCCTTCTTTCCTGCCTGCTCGATCACGCTGTGAACATAAAAAGCTCCGGAGGAAAAGAAGAGAAAGTTATAAAGCCACAACTGCAGCGCTTCCGGACTGACCGCCCCAGTATGTATGTAAAAAGCCGCAGGAGCGCCGAGAGTCAGCCCGGCAATCCCCGCAATGTCTCTGCCGAGCGTCTTACCTGATCTCGCCTGAAGGAACTGGCTGCATAATATCATCACAATCCCCGCAAAGCCAAACAACAGGATCCCGTACCTTCCAGTCATTGCTAATAATATCACCGAGAAAAACGCAGCGGCCGAAGTATATACGGAGAGCCAGAAGAATGCGTTTTTCCTGCGGCTGCTTTCAGGGCGTTTGTTAATTATATCCTGTATCCATATCTCCGCGGGGCGCGCCGTCAGGAAGGCGGAAAGTATGGTAAGGAAAAATATCACCGAGAGTAAAGAAAACTCACTCAGCGCCAGAAGCGTGGTAAGGGGCGGGACGAGCAGTATCGCCCACGACCCGTGTTCTTTGTTAATTAACGGATCTGCTCTTAGCATTCTTTTTCTTCTTAAGTCCGATACTATGGATCTTGCGGGTCACTTTATCCTTAAAGTGGTCAACTGTCTGCGAGTTCAGCATCAGGTAAGTATCCTTTATCAGCTTTGACCATTCATCGTGAACCGGACACGGATACTCGCCGGAGCAGTCGGGAAAACCAAGCACGCACTGGCTGAAAATCCCGTCGCCGTCTATTGCCACCACCACGTCATACAGCTTGATTTTATTTGATGGTTTTGCGAGAAAAAATCCGCCGTTCTTTCCTTTCTTTGAACCGATGATCTTATTGGCGGTAAGGCCCTGAAGAATCTTTGAAATAAATTCGCGGGGTATATCTAGGTGCGCAGCGATCTCCTCAACCGGCGTGACGGTGTTCAAACCTTTTAACGCCAGGTAAAGGACTCCCTGGATTCCGTATTCACATTTTTTTGAAAATATAATTGCCATTTCTATAATCAGATTACATTGTCTGATTTAAATTACGGAGAATTATTTTATTAGTCAAGACCTAAAAAAACTTTTTATCCGGTTTAAAATTTTAGCGCCATGAGTGCGGAATCTTAGTTCCGCCATAAAATACCCGGCTCAGCTCGTACCGGGTTAAAAGCCGGAAACCCAATGAAGTGGTTCCCCTCCTTCATTCTGAAAAGCCCGTACTGGATTACACGGCATTACCGTAATCTGCGAAAATCTGCTCTATCTGCGTTATCTGCGTTCCCATCCTCACTTTCGAGCGGTTGCCGGCCAAACTACCCCGGATTTTTATTTTCATTTTTTTCCAAAAAAAATCTTATGTTTAAAGATTATTTCAGACTTAACTTATCAAAACCAGAGTTAATGAATATTTTACATAAACCACGTTTACGGGCGGGATTTATCAGCCGCGCCGTGCTTATTTTCCTGTTCATTTTTACAAACAAGGCGTTCTCCATGCATTTCCCTGAGATTGAGACTTTACACACAGATAAAGTCGACAGCAGTTTTCTCAAACGTTATAAAGAATTAGATAAATATTACTCCGATAAAAAGCTCGGCTCCTTTACCGAAAACGGCGCCACCTGGTTCAGGCTCTTCGCGCCGCAGGCTCAGCAGGTTGTGCTCTGTACATTCAAAAAGCCGGAGGATAAACAGGGAAAAGAATTCCCAATGACAATGGACAGCGACGGAGTTTGGGAAGTTAAGGTTGAAGGTGAACTGTACGGAACATACTACGGCTATAAAGTTTTTCAAAAGAACGATGATCTTAAAGCGGATAAAGTAATCAGCCTCGATCCTTATGCAAGAGCAGTTACTACTTACAATACCTATATGAATCCCCGCCGCGGAATTGTTGTTAAAGACGGCGACTACAACTGGGACGGTGATACCTGGATTCAACGCGACTGGCGCGACCTGATAATCTATGAAATGCACGTCCGCGACCAGACAATTCACCCCAGCTCCGGCGCAAAGAATCCCGGACAGTATAAGGGCCTTACCGAAAAAGGAATCAAGGGCGGGCTTGATTACATAAAATCACTCGGCGTTAATACCGTTGAACTCCTTCCCTCTATGGAATTCGCGAATATCGAAATACCCTATATGGATACGCTGATGGGCAGGATGAATACCTGGAACCCGTACGAGCGCAATCATTGGGGATATATGACCGCCGCCTTCTTTGCCCCTGAAGCCTACTACGCCGAAAATTGGAAGGAACTCCGCTGGAATGTGTGGGAAGGTAAATCGGGAAAACAACGGAATGAATTTAAGGATATGGTAAAGGCTTTCCATAAGGAAGGGATAGGGGTGATAATGGATGTGGTGTTTAACCACCTCTCCGAATATGAATATGGCAACCTCAAAGAAATTGACCACGAATATTATTTCCGTCTTGACCACAAAGGAAACTACATAGCGGAAAGCGGCTGTGGCAACGACCTGAAAACCGAACGCCCGATGCTTCGCCGGCTGATTGTTGAAAGCATTCTTTACTGGATGCAGGAATATCATATTGACGGTTTCCGCTTCGACCTCGGAAAACTTATTGACTGGGAAACAATCGAAGAAATTATCTATCAGGCAAGGAAAATAAATCCCAATGTTGTTTTTGTATGCGAACCGTGGGGCGGCGGATATGACCCGATCGGTTTCTCAATGCGCGACTGGGGCGCCTGGAACGACCAGATAAGGAACGGAGTAAAAGGAGAAAACCCGCGCAACGGACACGGGTGGATATTCGGCAAGTGGTACGGAAACAACTCCCCGCAAAGGATAAAAAGCTATGTGCAGGGCACACTACTGCGCGACAGGTACGGCTTGTTCGTGCGCAAGGATCACTCCGTTAATTACCTCGAGGCACACGACGGATATACCTTCGGAGACTTTATCAGGGTCGGGCTGAAGGAAGTTGACGAGTCAGAAATAATAACCGAACCGGAAAAAGTAATTAAACTCACTTATCCGCAGGCTAAGCTGAACAAACTCGGCGCGCTCTTCCTTTATACCTCGCAGGGAATGGTAATGATACATTCGGGGCAGGAGTACGCCCGCTCGAAGATAATTCCCTCCAACATTGTTGAGAAGGATAAAAACAAAGGAAAGATTGACCACAACTCCTATGAAAAGGATAACGCGGTCAACCATATAAACTATAACCACGCCGACCTTAATAAAGGGCTGCTTGATTATTACCGCGGGCTGGCGAAACTCCGTAATACCTACAGCGAATTCCGCCGCGCGAACTATGAGGATATTGCTTTCTTTGAAATAAAGGATAACCCCTTCGCGCTTGGTTATCAGCTTAAGTCAAAACAAAACACTTTCATTGTTCTGTTCAATGCGGATATGCAGAAGAAAGAAGAGTTCTTCCTCCCCGAAGGCAAGTGGCAGATCATTGTTGATGACAAAAAAGCCGGAACCACCGTTCTTGGCGAAGTCTCGGGTAAAATTGTACTTGATCCTTCAACGGGATGCGTGTTGAGATTGTTGTAATTAAAAACTTAATTAAGTTAAAAGTTAAAAATTAAGTGTTAAGAATTATTCCCTTGGGGGATTAAAGTTAGGAGGGGACTACAAAGAAAATTGAAAAAACAATCAATAGACTGTGTAATCTGCTGTAATGGGCCACAGATAACACAGATGCAACGGATGATCGCAGATTTGGGAAAGTAGGGGAGCGGGCTTGCCCCTCCCAGCGGAGAATTATCGCAGTTGATAATTATGATGCTCGAAGAAAGTTATTGAATTTCACCATTAGAATTTCCTGATTCTGCTTCTTAGCCTGAGCGGTAATTTCTTTAAGTTTTTTGTGGTTTCATCCGAGAGCCATTCCTCGCCACACTGACCGCAGATTGTTGCCGGAACATCCCGAACGGCCGCAACGCCGCTGTGAAAATCTACCGTGAAACTGGTAGTTCCCTCTCCTTTATCCACGCCGCAAATGGGACAAATATCTTTATTCATAATTTTTTCCTTCTCTTAAAATCATTTTCAAATCTATTAGTATCGGATTCATAAATATCCAAAACATTATTAATACTATACCCACTAAAATCCATGGTGAATTTATGGATAAAACCATATTTTTATTCACGTCAAAGCCATAAATCAGATCAACACACCTCCCTGCGGCTCTGCTCCTTTGCGACCCTGCCCCATACTAGGGGTCTGTGCAAGAGATTTTCTCACTTCAGTACCCGCACCCACGGAATTTATCTTGATTATTCAATCAAAAATGAATACATTAGAATACAAATGAATTAATATGTTTCACCAAGGAATTGCTATGTCAAAAACAGTCTCCCTCCGGTTAAGCGAGGATAATTACAAAGTCTTTAAAAAATTAGCAGAAAGGGATAACCGTCCCATCTCCAATTTTATTGAGACAGCCGTTCAAAGATTCATTGAGGACAATATTGAAGTTGATGAATTTGAAATGGAAGAGATACGCGGTAACGCCGAACTGAATAAAAGCCTCAGGCGCGGACTGTCAGATATGAAATCCAAAAAAGGGCGGTTCGTTGAATAATTACCGGATCTTCGAAACCGATGAATTTCTTACGAAGATGAAGAAATTCTCTAATCGCGACCGGATTTTCATTGAGAAGAAACTGGTGCGCAATGTCTATCCCCAGTTAAAAGAAGAACCCCACTACGGCAGCAATATTAAAAAACTTGTTGACTACAAACCGGAAACCTGGCGATACAGGATAGGCAGATACCGGCTGTTTTATGTGGCAGATGAAAAAGAAAAAATAATTTATATCCTCACAATTGATCTGAGAAAAGACGTGTACTAAACTCTTAGCAAGAAGTTCTCGCGGAGACGCTAAGACGCAGTGTTTTCATTTCTCTGCGGCTCTGCTCTTCTGCGACTCTGCGAGAAACCATCATTTTTATTTCACCCACACCACCTTCACCCACTCGCTCCCCCTCCCACTCTCTGCCCGGATAAAATACACTCCCGCTGATAAATTAAACCTCTCTCCCGTGAAAGTGAACGGGTATATTCCCGCCGGCAGGTACCCGGAGTACAGGCTTCCGCATTCTTCGCCTAATGAGTTATAGATATTTATTTCGAAATTGCCGCCGCTGTTTACTACGAGCCTTAACGTAGTGCTTTCGGTGAACGGATTGGGGTAATTCTGCCGAAGTATGAAGGGCTTTGTTTCTGTTTCGCTGCCCGGTTTGGTCTCGGATTCTATCTCTTTCATCACAAGGTTATCGGGATCAAAAGAATAGTCTAAAGGTTCGCCGTTGATGATGAAAACAAACATCTGCGTCTGCGAGTCGCTGGTAACGGTGAAAGTCGTATCCCCTGTTTCGGTTGTTATCTTTACCTTTACCGGCATCTTAAATATTTTACCCGGCGCCTGCATTACCATCAGGCTCACCCTCCATCTGCCGCCGTCAGTCTTTTCCTTCGCCCAGTCCACCTTAAACGAAGGGTAGCCCTCGCCGTATATCCACTGGTCAAAAAAGTAGCCCAGTTCCAGCCCCGATTCCCTTTCCATTACCGCGCGGAATTCATCTGTCGTTACCGTGGAATAAGCGTAAACCGGATCTACCGCGTAGTTCCTCACGCACTTAAAGAAAAGGATGTCCCCCATAATTCCCCTCAGCATATGGAGCACCACCGCCGCTTTCGCGTAGGTGCGCGCGTAGTTGAAAATGTAAAAAGGATCGGATAGATTGGATTGTACATACACGGGGCCAATTGCTGTCTTGGCAATGTCAATAAACCTGTCCATAACATACCTGTAAGAGCCTTTGCCCCCCGTCTGCTCAAAGTAGAGCGCCTCGCTGTATGTAGCAAAGCCCTCGTTAAGCCAGATATTGCTCCAGTCGCGGCAGGTGATCTTATCCCCGAACCACTGGTGCGCTAGTTCGTGCGCTATCAGGTACTCATCAAACCCGCCCATTGAAGAGATTGTCTGGTGCTCCATCCCCCCGCCCCTCCCGAAGAGCACGTGCCCGTACTTCTCATTTATAAAAGGGTACTCGCCGAACAGCCGGCTGAACATCGAAAGCATCTCGGTGGTCTTATCAATGTTTATTTTGTTCGCGTTCAGCACGGAGAGCGGCAAGTAATGGTCAACGCGCATTGAATCCGCGGGAGAATGCTTAAAGTATTGCGTGTACAAAGTAAAATCGGATATCGTTACCGCGATAAGGTAAGAGGAGATCGGGTAGCGCGTCTTCCATCTGTGCGTTTCCGTTCCGTCGCCGTTAATGTCTATTCCGAGCAGCGTACCGTTTGACACGGCCTTCAGTCCGGGAAAAACGGTAATGTTTATCTCCGCGGAGTCTGCTTTATCGTCAGGCGAGTTTTTACACGCCCACCAGTCCTTAGCCCCGAAAGGCTGGCTGAGCGTCCATATAAAAGGAGTGCTGCCGGAGGAATAGCCAAAGCTCCCGAATCCCGTCGGAGTGGGGAGCCCGCGGTAATACACTTTGATCGTCCTGGATTCATTAAGCGCCGCGGGATTTGCAAGGCTGATTCTTATCTGTCCGTTTGTGTGAGTAAAAACGGCGGGGCTGTTCCCTTCGGTTACACTGTCAACCGTCATTGAATTTGAGAGGTCAATTATCGCGCGGGTAAGCCCGTTAACTTTGGATGTAAAGGTTATTCCCGTATATCCGTTCAGGTACACCGGAGCGGCAGAGATGTTTAAGTTCAGTGAGTAAAACTTCAGGTCAATTGAATCATCGCTCGCGGCTGTGTGCGCCTCGCCAAGTGAGCGGAAGTGTGAAGGATCCTTGCAATACCCTTCCGCCGCGAAACCCTGCGGCAGCGCGGTACGCAGGCATAATATTGCAAGTAAAAATATCAGCTTAAAACGCGGCATAATAAAAGCGTAACTGCTTAATGAAGATCATATTTTTCCGGAGATGAAATTATTTTTTATACTTCTTCATATAACTGTGCGACTGCTTTATCACCTGATAGAGTACTTTCAGGTCAATGTCCTCAAGTTTATTAATATAGAGGCACGACTTCCCGGTTTTATATTTTCCGAGCTTGCTCATAAGTTCTTCATACCTGTCAAATCCCGGCATAATGTAAACTACCAGGCTCTGTTTCCTCGGCGAAAACCCGCTTGCAGGCCAGTCGTATTCCTTGCCGTTTGGATACTTAACCGTATATGAGCCGAACCCGATAATAGAAGGCCCCCACATTACGGGTTTCTCCTTCGTTATCTTTTCCATCATCTCAAGTATAGTGTAGGCGTCCTGTTTCTTTTTTCCTTCGGTGGTTTTTTCTATAAACCCGGTTACGCTTACTGCTGTCGGCTTGGTCTTTGGTTCTGCCATTCACTCTTCTCCTTACTGTTTAAGGTATTTTTGATTAATGATATTTAGGTGATGAAGTTCGTGTCCGATAATAATAAAAGCCGCGGCTCTGGCGGAGAGGTTATTCCCCTCCACAACCACTTTCCTGCATAATTCCTCTTTCCCCATATATTCAAAGAGAGTGGCGGTGCCGAGCCTTACGGCGCTGTACTCCATAATCAGGTCGTCTTTTTTGTATTTATTAAAGTTGCCGTAGGTGACGTAGCCGTCCTGCTCAAATCCCGGCAGCGGGGTGGAGTCGTTCCTTGCTGCCCTGAGCGCGCGGTAGCAGAATATCCTTTCGGTATCTAGCATATGCCCGATGACTTCCGCGAGAGTCCACTTGCCGGGTGCATAGCGGTAGCTCAGCTGCCTTGCGCTTAAGCCGCTGAAGAGGGCGTTTATCCTCGCGGTATTCTCTTCTATCTGCTCGCTGAATGACGCGGATGAAGCGAGGTTTATGTAGCGGGAGAAGTACTCGCTGTGCTCGTCTCCGCCGATTTCGGCTTTATAAAAGGCTATCATAATTAATTTTTTTCTGTTAACTTAATATTTGTAAAAAAATCATGATTAAAAAATAGTACCGGAAAAGTTATGAAAATGACCAAAATAAAAAATCTTTTTTATCTCCTTTTCATCCCTGTTGCCCTCTTTATTTTCAAGGGGAGCGACGCGCCTGACGAGGGGATGTACCCCCTGAGCGAGATAAGCACGCTTGACCTAAAAACCGCGGGGCTGAAGATCGACGTAAAGGACCTCTACAATCCGGGCGGCACGAGCCTTGTAGACGCGCTGGTGCGGGTCGGAGGGTGTACCGGGTCTTTCGTCTCTGAAGAAGGATTGATCCTGACCAACCACCACTGTGCTTTCGACTATGTAAAACAGGTGAGCACCGTGGAGAAGAATTACCTTGAGGATGGCTTCCACGCCCCCACAAAGAAGGATGAACTCCCCGCGGAGGGGCTGACTTCCCTCATTACCGAAGCGTATACCGATGTATCCGCCGCGATATTATCCGCCGCCAATGAGGCAAAGGACCTGCAGGAGAGGACAAAACTCATTCAGAAAAAATCGCGTGAACTTATTGCCGAAGAAGAAAAAAAATATCCGGGCACCAGGGCTGAAGTGGCAGAGATGTTCATTGGGCAGACTTACATTCTTTTCCGCTACCGCGAGTTGAAAGATGTCCGTTTGGTGTACATCCCGCCCCGCACTATCGGTGAGTTCGGCGGCGAATCCGACAACTGGGTATGGCCGCGCCACACGGGTGATTTTTCATTCCTCCGCGCATATGTCGCGCCGGACGGTTCTCCCGCTCCATATTCTGAAAAGAACGTTCCCTACAAGCCGAAGAAATTCCTGAAAGTTAATCCCAACGGCGTTAAAGAAAATGATTTTGTATTCATACTCGGTTACCCCGGCAGGACTTTCAGGCATCAACCGGCCGCGTTTGTGGATTTCCACGAAAAGTATCAGCTCCCCTACATAAGCAAACTCTTCAGGTGGTACATTGATACCTTTGAAGCGCTCGGGGAAAACGACCCTGCGCTCGCGCTGCAGTTATCCACGCGCATTAAAACCTACGCGAATACACAAAAGAATTATGACGGAAAGATCGCGGGCTTGCGCAGGCTCCATCTTGTTGAAAAGAAACAGGAAGAGGAGCGGCAGCTTGGCATCTTCATAAACAGCGACCCGCAGTTAAAGAGCGAGTACGGCACACTGATCAATGACATCAACGCGGTCTATAAACAGATTGACGAACTCGGACGCGCGGGGCTGGTGATCGGACAGATGAGGAACAGCGTTATCGCCGTCAGGCTTGGCACACTGCTTGTGGATTACTTTAAGGAAATCAAGAAGCCGGATAATGAACGACGCGCTATGTTCGCTGAGAAAAACCGCGCTGACCTGCACGACCGGATAAAGAACAGCTTTGAAGACCTCAATAAGCAGGTTGACATTATTGCATTTGAAAGGATTGTTTCGGAAGCAGTCAACTTCCCCGAACTGAAAGACTTCGCGCCTTTCCAACGCTTTAAGAACGAAGATAATATGATGGCGAACCCGAAGAACTTTGCCGCGAATATGCTAAACGGAACATTCATAAAGGATTACGAGTCATTCATAAAGATGATGGAAGATCCGGCTAACGCTGACAAGATCGGCAATGACCCCGTGATATCTTTTGTAAATGAAATAAACGAAGCATATAAACCGATCGAGAAGAAAAATGATGAAATGACCGGAAAGCTTAATATCCTTCTTCCGAAGTTCATTGAAGTCAAAAGGCAGTGGCAGAATAAAAGCTTCATCCCCGACGCCAACTCGACGCTCCGGCTTACTTATGGTTATATCCGCGGCTACTCCCCCGCGGACGCGACTTACTCTAAACCGATCACCACTCTTCGCGGTCTGATCGAAAAGAGTTATGCAGGCGGAGATTACAGGATTCCAAAGAAACTGAGAGAACTATACGATAAGGGGGATTTTGGCAAATATGTTAATAAGGATTTGGGCGGTGTTCCTGTCGCGATACTGTACAATATGGATACCACCGGCGGTAACTCCGGCAGCCCCGTAATGAACGCAAACGGCGAACTGATCGGTGTTAACTTCGACCGTGCATTCGAAGCAACGATAAACGATTACGCCTGGAGCGAAAGCTACAGCCGCTCCATCGGCGTTGACATAAGGTATATCCTCTGGGTTACGGATAAGATCGGCGGCGCTTCGAACGTGCTTAAAGAACTGAACGTTTTATAATTTGTAATTAGAAAATTAAAACAAAGCCCCCGTGTGACTGGGACACATACGGGGGTTTTCTGTTTTTAATCAGCCTCAGTTTCTGGCGCATCGCTACCATTGCCCTCAGATTCTTGCCCCGAGGCCTGCGCCTTTTTGAACCTTCCGCTTTTCACCAGCGCGTCTTTCAGCAGGTATTCGATTTGTGAGTTTATGCTCCGCAATTCCGCAGAAGACCACTTCTCCAGCATATTGTAGAGGTCCGCGTCTATTCTCAGCAGAAATTTTTTCTTCTCAGCCATAATTACGAATGCACAAATGCCGCGCTGTGTTTTGAATCCTGAACGCTTAAATAGCAGCCAAGGATTATCAGCCACGGGTATTCTTCAAATAAAGGGCTTTCTTCCCACACGCTAACGATTATTCTATCACGCAATGAAAATTTCCTTTTCACCGTAAAAAGCTGCTGTCCTTTGGGATCATAATAATCCATTTCAGCCTTAAAGAATTTTGATTTTACTTCCACTTCTTTCCCTTTAGGCAGTTTTACCGCCGCTTTCTGCGAAAAGAAATATGATTCAATTGAAGCAAAAGGATTTTCATAGCCGTGCTCGCGTATATCGTAACGGGACTTAAATATTCCTCGCGGGATGAATTCCCATTTCTTCCCGTTTGGCAAAGAGGCAACTGCTCTCTCACTGTACCACTTTGGGTACTGCAGTTCCGCCACCTGCGCGTCGTTCAGCCTGAGTTCATACTTATCCCGTATGAAGGAGGGCCGGGTCATTATAAACGTTTTAATGGGTTCGGCTTTCATTACTGGTACAGGGTTCCCGTGTTGATTACCGGCTGTGCCTGCACTTCACTCACAAGCGCTACCATCAGGTTATTAACCATTGTGGCTTTTTTCTCTTCATCAAGCACAACGATGTGCTGTTCGCTGAGCGCGCGGAGCGCCATATCAACCATACCAACCGCACCTTCTACGATCTTCTGCCGTGCCGCTACAACCGCCTGCGCCTGCTGCCTGCGAAGCATCGCCTGCGCGATCTCCGGTGCGTATGCAAGGTGGCTGATACGCGATTCGAGTATCTCAAGTCCCGCGATCTCAAGCCGTGACTGCACCTGGTTCTTCAGTTCTTCGTTCACTTCCTGTGTATTCCCTCTCAGTGAGGCTTTATCATCTTCACTCAGGTCATAAGCATAGGTGGTCGCGAGTCCGCGTATCGCCGTTTCACTCTGAATCGCCACAAACTGCTCATAGTTCTGGACGTCGAAAGTTGCCCGCGCGGGATCAATCACTCTCCAGACTATCACCGCCGCGATCTCAATCGGGTTGCCGTGCAGGTCATTCACCTTTATCTTCTCGCTGTTGAAGTTGTGAATCCTGAGCGAAACTTTTTTCTTCTCAGTGAACGGCTGAACGAACCAGAAGCCCGCCTCGCTCACAGTGCCTTTATATTTACCAAAGAATATCAGCACTCTCGAGTCATTGGGCTGAATAATTGTGAATCCCGTAAACAGGGTAATGATTACCAGCATCACCGGGAAAAATATCCACAGGCCCGAAGGATCGTCAGTAAGGGCGATAATCCTTAATATATAGACCTCAAAGGCTAACAGCGCGATAATGAATAAAACAACCGGAAAACCGTTGACTTTCCCGGCGACTCTGTCTTTAATAGCTTCCATAAAACACTCCTAAAATTTGATATTGTAATGATATCACTTTAATATTACCCAAAAAAGGGAGAAATTGATGCCCTTCCTATTCAATGTGAATTCATTCTCACGATTATTTGAAAATTTTATCTCTTACGGATTATTTATTAGAAGAGTCCGGCGGCTTCATTTAATTGTGAGGTCTGGATATGGTGAAGCATTACAGTCTTATGCTTTTATATTCCTGCCGCTTAAGTAGTTATTACGCCGTCCCGTGAAAAATACTTTAATATTCATTATGCTCGCACTATGTTCCCTGTTGATATTAACTGTTTTGAGGTTCCAATGAAAAGTATTGTAATACTTCTTTTGGTAATTGCCTCAGCATATCCGCAGGTTGTTGTAACGGATTTTGACGGAAATAATTACAGCACCATCACGATCGGTACACAGGTATGGCTGAGAGAAAATCTTAAATCGCTGCACTATTGTGACGGAGTTGAAATCCCCGGAACTGTAGGTTACTTCAACAGTGACAGTCTTATAAATATATACGGCCGCCTCTATACCTGGAACGCCGCAATGAGAAATTCTACAGTACAGGGTGCGCAAGGGGTCTGCCCCTGTGGTTGGCACGTCCCTTCTGATGCCGAGTGGATTGTTCTTGAAAATTTTCTCGGCGGAGCTTCAATTGCCGGCGGCAAACTCAAAGAGGCCGGTACAATTCACTGGAAGGCACCGAATACCGGGGCGGATAACAGCAGCGGTTTCACTGCCCTGCCTGCTGGTGAATATGATGATTATTACACTCCTCGCCAGTTCAGGCTGCTGAATGAGTACGCGGTCTTCTGGACTTCAACTGAGGTAAATTCACTAAAAGCAAGGGAGCGATACATTGCCTTTAACAGCGCCGCGTCATCCGTATATGACTGGTACAAGGTAATGAAATATTCGATAAGATGCATTAAGGACAGCCCGGTTGGAATTGAAAACGAAGAGATTCCCAGGGGAACGGTCGGGATAATAAGCACTTATCCAAATCCCTTCAACGTCAGAACAACAATAAGGTTATCGGTTAACGAGGAAAACCGCGCGTTATTAAGATTATTCAACGTAGCCGGCGAGAATGTTTATACGTATGATGCCGGAGTATTGAAGAAGGGAATTAATGAGATCAATGTTCCTTCAGATGGACTTGCGGACGGGGTTTATATTTTTACTATCTCCGCGGGAAATTCTCTTCTCCGGGGTAAAATTAATATTCTTCATCAGGTTAATAAATAGCAAATAGTTTTTACATACAACTTATCAAAGGAAAGGATCCGGAAATTGAAAAGGATGCCACTGTTTTTCACTGTTCTATTATTTATCTTCACCGAGATTCCGGCACAGCAGCTCGCACTTCCCCGCGAGAGTCAGGCAGCTGAGGTATCACAAACCGTCGGACTCAGTAAAATAACAATCAACTATTCCCGCCCCGCTGTGAAAGGCAGAAAGATCTGGGGTGAACTTGTTCCCTACGGCCTGGCCGCGAACGCTTTCGGAAATGAAAAGCCTATGCCCTGGAGGGCCGGTGCAAATGAAAATACAACCATTACTTTTTCTCACGATGTACTTGTTAACGGTAATGAACTTAAAGCCGGCAAATACGGAATACATATGATCCCTGAGGAAAACAAGGAATGGACAATAATTTTCAGTAAAGATCATCAGGCCTGGGGAAGCTTTTTTTATGAGAAAGACAATGACGCGCTAAGGATAAGCGTAAAGCCGGAGAGAACAAATTTTATCGAACTTCTGACCTATAATTATGATAATATTAAAGCAAATTCTGCCCGTGTTTATCTCGCCTGGGAAAATCTGCTGGTTGGTTTTGAGTGTGAATTTGACGCTGATGCCATTACGCTGGAGAGTGTGCGTACACAACTTACAGGCGCGGGTGGTTTTAACTGGCAAAACTGGAACCAGGCAGCAGTCTTCTGTTTACAAACCGGTAAATGGCTCGACCTTGGCGAGAAGTGGTGCAATAAATCAATCTCCCTGAATGAAAATTCAACGAACAGGAATATTCTCGGGTATATATACCTGGCCCAAAACAGGACGGAGGACGCTTTAAAAATCTTTAAGGAGAATGTGGAGAAATTCCCGACCGACTGGAATGTATGGGATAGTTATGGTGAAGCACTCGGAACAACCGGCAGAAATAAAGAAGCAATTGAGTACTACAAAAAAGCTTTGGAGAAAGCACCCAAAGGCCAGAAAGCGCGAATAGAAAAAGCCATTAAAGATCTAGGCAATTAATAATTTGACAATGAACGGAACACGCGGTTAAAATTATGATCGCGTGCTCCGTTCGTGTATTACTAATGCAAAACAACTTATCAGGGCTCTACCTTGCGCGAGCTGCATATAAAAGCTGAAGGGGAATTGTAAGGTTATGCATTTCTTACCGCATACTTTCTCGCTCAGAGAAACTGTTAAATCCATTACGACCTTAGCGAGTTATATTTCAATATTATTCGGAAGTTCTCCCGCGATCCTTACCGATGATACTATATCTTTCAGCGTGAATTTAACGCGTGTATAATTTTTTATTCTGTTCAGTTCTTCAAGCGACTCAAAGAGCACAACCGGGTCTGCTTCTGCCACTTTACTGACCGTATCACATTTTATTTCGAAGAACATCCAGCAAAAGACCGGGCCGAATCCCCATATCCGCGAGAGGTCAGCGAGCTTCATTAATTCTTTCAGTTTGAACTTGTCGAGTTTAAGTTCACGCGCGAGTGCCTCCCGCTTCTCTGCCGTATCACTTTGTTCGAAAAGCTGAAGAGTGGTGTTGATTCCTTTTTTCTTAAGCGCTTTGATCATATTATCGTCAGTAAATGGGAACTCAGCGAGGGGAACAGGTTTAGGAAGCATTTGCCGCATTTCTCTTTTTAGCATTACAAGATAGCCGGAGGGAATTCCGGTTAATTCAGCCGTGCTCTTCAGGCTCCTTGATGTTTTTAATTTCTCCAGCAGTTCTTCCAGGTTTTTGATCCCCAACTCCCCAAGCGCGGAAAAGCGTTCATCAATCCTTTCGTGCAGTATCTTTCTTCCCGGCATTAGTTCTGTTTCTTTAAGCATCTTTAAGTAAGACTTAAGCGAAATACGGCTGAGGTCAGTAAAATATCTGGATTTCATTTTACTTTAAATGCCCTCGTAATCAGTTTTAACGCCCAGTCATAATGGCTTGAAGTTGACGAAACAAAGTATGCCCCGAGAGAGGTTGTGCCTGTCCATTTATACTTTTTCTTCTCAAACAATTCATCATTGGTATGCTTTACGATTAGCTCCCTGATATCACCGTAACTTTTTTCAAACAGCTTTCTTACTTTCTTTAATTCCGCTCCACTGTACTCTTCCCATATTTTCAGGTTCAGTTCAGGAAGCGTTTTCCAGGTGTAGCCTTTAGCGGGCATATCCGGTTTCCCTCCTTTCATTCCGGATTCATACCATCCCGCCATAAGAAGGTGCCAGTGATGCAGGTGTGCCAGCACGTCGCGTACGTTCCTGTTCATAGTGCCTTTTGGGAATTCGCTTATCTGTTGCGCGGGAGATAATGAGTCAATAAACGTGTTCAGTTTGTCAAAGTTTTTCCTGCTTAGGTCAATCAGTTCTTCTTTGGTTGTCGGGCGCGGCATATAAATACCTTCGTTCTGTTAATAATCTAAATTTTCCTTCTCACATAATTCCATTTATCCAACTTCAATCACATCAAAGTTCCGCAGGTCAACAAAATCATTATAGCCCTGGGAAGTATTAATAATCACTCCGCCAAGTAAAAAGACCCTGCCGCAGTTAAATTCCCCCTTCGCAAGTTCCACAAGCTTAAGGATTCGGGAATGAATTTCCTCATAAGCAGCATCGGTTATGGATTTAACCGGATTCTCGGATGAGATGATTTTTTCGCGGTATGGAATCAGTGTCCGTTCCAACTCATTTTGCTGCTGATCAGATTCAGGATATTTTTTAAGCGTGCCCGGTTTTGTTCCATCCGAAGACATAATTCGCGAGAGCGCCGCCATAAGCGCGCCGCAGCAGTTTGTAATTCTCTTCTGTCCGATTCTGCGCAGCTTCCCAAGTTCACCCTCGTCAGTTATTCCAACGTGAGGGCCATAAAAAATCAGCCCCTCACCGCCGTCAGGAATATGCTGGGAGAAAGAGGCCATTCCAGTATAACCGGTATAAGGCAGCCCGCCCAGCCCTCCTTTGGTAAACGGACGCTTGAGCACTCTCCTGAAATCGGTTGAAACATTTATATCATCGGAGCAGACGGAAGTTGCAAAAAGCATTTTACTTAGTTTGGTTTTATATTCACCGGCAAGCAGATCAAGATAAGTTTCAGTGATCTCACTTCCTGTTTTCGCGTTCGGGTAATGCGTCCGGATTAATTCTGTTATTTCCATTAATTCTTTGATATGTTTCCGTAATTGAATTAATAAATTACTTCATTCCTCTGATATTAACAACCTGCCGGCTCCGCCGCCGGGTTTTCTCAAACGGTTATGCCCCTGTAAAACTGTTCGGTCATCTCAAAAATTTAATTTGAATACTTCAGTGCATTACTTATTTTCCGAAAGGTATTTTGATAATATATGTCCGAAAGATTTTACAGAGATAAAAAAGGTTAGCTCATTTTTCCTGATAACTGTCCTGTGCCTGTTCACATTCACGGGCGCAATGGCACAGCAAGCCCTTACATATGGCGGCGATCCCTCCGGGGGTGCGCCTTATATGTTTACGGATCCGGAAAATCCCAACCGGTATATCGGCTATGAAATTGAGATAGCTGAAGCGGTCGCGAAACAACTTGGAATGAAAGCTGAATTCATCCGCACCGACTGGGAAGCAATTGTTGCCTCACTCAAGAATAAAAAATTTGATGTTATCTTCGACGGGTTTGAACCCACCGCCGACCGCGCAAGGGAGATAATATTCAGCAAGCCATACTACCTTTTCCGCCTTCAGTTAACAGTGCATAAGAACAATAAAGAGATCAACTCACTTGAGGATTGCATAAGGCTGAATAAAAAAGTCGGCACATTAGTTAACTGCGCCGCTTCGCGCCTGCTCGAAGATAAGAAAATCAATTACCGGCCCTACGCTGATCCTGTCGGCGCTTATAAAGACCTCGAGTACGGCAGGATAGACGCAGTGCTGATGGATATCCCTATGGAGATGTTTTACGCTCGCAGCAATCCAAACTTCAGAAACGCAGGCGAACCATTTCACAAGGGAGCTTACGTAGCGGGTATACGCAAGGAAGATACTTTATTACAGAAGAAAATCAATTCCGCAATAGACACACTCCTCAGAAACGGCACTTTCGAAAAGATATTCCGGAAGTGGGATATGTGGGATGACTTCCAGCTTCAGCTTGTTGATCAGAAGGAAGTTAAATATGAAATAACTGAAAAGAAATTTGATTGGATCGAAGCGCTGATTAAACTTGCGCACGCCGCGGGCATTACCATACTTCTGGCGTTCGGGGCAATGATAATCGCGGTCATTCTCGGCATCCCGCTGGCTGTCGGACAAATGTACGGGCCAAAACTTATCCGTTATCTGTGCAACATATACATCGAGTTCTTCCGCGGCACACCCGTGCTTGTTCAGCTTTTATTTCTCTACTTTGGGCTTCCTGTAATAGGGATAACACTGCCCGGGTGGCTCACCGCACTGGTAGGGTTGGGATTGAACTATGCGGCGTATGAATCGCAGGTATATCGCGCTGCTTTCCAGGCTGTCCCTTCAAGGCAGTGGGATGTTTCCTACTCGCTCGGAATGAAACCTTTCCTGGCGTTCCGGAGGATCATACTGCCGCAGGCAGTCAGAACCGCTCTGCCGCCAATGACAAATGATTTCGTGGCATTATTCAAAGACACATCTACGGCTTTCGCCATTTCCGTGTGGGAGCTCGCGACCGCTTACCGTGAACTGGCAAACGCGACACAAAGCTATCTCCTTCTCGGAGCGGTTGTCTGCGTTTTTTATCTTGCTATGAGCCTGCCGCTCACTCACTACGCGCGCAAGCTGGAGAATAAATTAAAAAGAAGTTCACAAAAACTTGAAAAAGCGCCGGGTACATAAATGATAAAGGTGGATTCATTATATAAAAGAGTTAACGGAACAGAAATCATTAAAAATGTTTCGTTTGAATTTCCTGCGGGAAAGGTCCTGGGAATCATCGGTGAATCGGGAAGCGGAAAAACTTCGCTTCTTCTTTCTTTAAGCGGTTTAACTTATTTTACCAGCGGAAAGATTACCGTAAACTCACTCACATTCACCGGCGAATCGAACGGCCGCGATAAAGATTTCATCTGGGAGTTCAGAAAGCAGTCCGGTATCGTTTTCCAGCATCTGTATTTATTTCCTCACCTTACTGTATTGGGAAATATTATTGAAGCCCCGCTCCACGTTCTGAAAGAAGAAAGAGGTTTGGCGGAAGCAAGAGCGGTCGAACTGCTTAAGAAGGTCGGGCTTGAAAACTCGAAGGATAAATATCCTGATGAACTTTCCGGCGGGGAGCAGCAGAGGGTTGCTATTTGCCGCGCGCTGATTATGAATCCAGTTGTACTCCTGCTTGATGAACCTACCAGCGCTCTCGATCCCCAGCGCAGCGCGGATGTGCGTACACTGCTGAACGACTATGTAAAGCAGGGGCACACTCTCGTCATCGTTTCCCACTCAATCAATTTCCTCCGCGGCTTAGCCGATTATCTGCTTTATATGGATGAAGGCGAGGCTGTCGAATTCGGAGAAACCCCGGAAGTCCTTTCAAATCCCCGCGACTCCCGCACCCATGAATTTCTAAGTCATTTTTAGCACCACCTTAAACCTTTCTTACTATTCAAATATTTGCCAATAATTTTAGTTATAGGCAATTATTTGTTTTCAAATATTTGCCTAAATAAAGAATTTTTAGTAAATTATTGATACTATGTTAAATCTTGTTGAACGAAATTTAAAATCCAGATTCAGAAACCAGGATCTTTTTTCAAGGAACGAATTATTGGCTCTCTTCCGGGAGATTGAACCGGAACTGAATGAGAATACGATGAACTGGAGAATTCATCATCTGAGGAAAAAAAATGTAATAAGTCAAATAAAAAGCGGCTATTATTCATTCTCACACAAAAAAAAATACACTCCTTCAATAACAGAGGATATTCCCGAATTCACAAAAATCATCGATGCCGATTTCCCTGATTATCGGTATTGTATTTGGAGTACTGTCTGGTTAAATGAATTCTCTTTGCATCAAAGCATAAAAAAACTGCTGATCATTGAGATTGAGAAAGAAGCAGAAGAATCTTTATTTTATTCGCTCGTTGAAAAATACTGGCGCAGAGTTTTCTTTAGACCTGATCAAAAGGTTATAGACAGGTATGTAACCGAATGTGAAAATCCGGTTATTATAAAAAGGCTTCTCACCCGCTCTCCTCTGGAAAAATTGAACTTCGATAAATCAGAAGTAATAATGCCCAGGCTCGAGAAAATGCTGGTGGATATATTCGCCGAAGATAAACTTTATTATTTATATCAGGGAACCGAGATGGTAAATATTTTTTATAACGCCATAAACACCTATGCTGTTGATTTTACAAAGTTGCTCGGATATGCTGCGAGGCGTGGCAAGGGGAATGAGATAAAACAATTTCTGGCTGAAAATAATTTTTCTATCAAGGTTGAATTAAAATAATGATCAAGGAGCATTGCTTCACCTCAAAATGGATGGAGTCATTCCGTGAAAGGCCGGAATATAAAAAGCTGGACATTAACCTCCTCGAGAAGATGATATATGCACTTCACCTCGCTGAGCAATTAGCTTTTAACGGGCTTGATTTCGTTTTTAAGGGAGGTACAAGCCTGCTTATTTTATTTGATAATATGAACCGTTTTTCAATTGATATTGATATTATTTGTAAGTCAGGCAGGGAGGAATTGGAGAACGTATTAGATAATGTAATAAAAAATTCCAGATTTGATTATTATAAGCTGGATGAGCATAGAAGTTATAAAAGCGGAGTGCCGAAAGCACATTATTCGTTTTTCTTTAATTCCACCGTACCGAATAAATTCACCGGAAGCATTTTACTTGATGTACTATTCGAACATCCGGTTTATCCGCGCATCGCGAAAAAACCCGTAAAGACGAACTGGATAGAAACCGAAGGAGAGGTTCTGGTTAACATGCCCTCGATTGAGTCAATAACAGGTGATAAGTTAACGGCTTTCGCTCCGCATACAATAGGTGTTCCATATTATAAGGGAAAAAACTCTGCAGCGCTTGAAATAATAAAACAGTTATACGATCTTGGATTATTATTTGATTTAATCAAGGACCTGAATGAAGTATTAAATAGTTTTCAGAGATTTGCAGAAAGGGAGATATCATACCGAAACAACCTCAATTATCAGCCTGCTCTTACCCCAGAAGAAGCTCTGAAAGACACGATCAGAACTTGTATAATAATTGTTAAACGTGAAAGGAATAAGGAAGCGGATCTTGAAAAGTTTCGAAATCTTCAGTCGGGATTAAAAGCGCTTGGGTCCGGTTATTTAACTTCTGGGAAATTCAGAATAGATGAGGCAGTGCTGAGTGCGGGTAAAACCGCACTGCTAGCGTCAAAAATATTGTTAAAGGATACAACCGGGATAATACCTTACCACCCTGGTATGGAAGACGGCTCCCCAATTGAAAATCCGGATTGGAACTTCCTGAACCAGTTTTCCAGGATGAAAGATAAAAGGACTTATTATTACTGGCGCCAATCAGTTCTACTTTTCGATCATATCACAGATCTTAAATAACACCAATATTTCAATTACTGCGAATTTTAATTCGCCAACTCAACCAGCGGGCGTTTTCCTTTCCCTTTCGGGTTAAGGTTTCTAAGTATTGCCTTCGCTGCATCTTCATCAGTGTTAAAAAATGAATACGTTTTATTTATTGTAATGCCCTGGATTCTCGGCCCGTCTATATCAGCTTTCTTCTTGATCATTTTGAGTATATCGGTTGGTGTAAGCCCGTCGTCCTTACCCAGAGCGAGGAACATCCTGATGCCGCCGTCATTTCTCGTGGCTTTTTTCTTTTCCTTCTTATCTTGCTTTTTTTCTTTTCTCTTTTCCTCGCGGGTTTTTTCCCGTTTATCTTCCCCCTTCCGCTTTGGCTGCCTTGCTTCACCTATCTCCCGGTAATTCGCTTCATCAAGTTCTCTGCCGAACAACTGCCCAACCAGTTTAGCTATTATCTCCTCCGCTGTATTATTGGAAAGCAATTCTCTCGCTATCTGATAGTATTCAGCGCCCGTTTCAGCGGCGAGCAAAACATCTATCCCGGCGATCATTTTTTCTTTTTTGAACCGGATCACTTCCGCGATTTGAGGAATGCTCTCTCTCCTGATATTGGTATGGGTGTGGCCGGCAATCTGTTTCATTTTCCGGAATTCATCGTGCGTGACAAATGTAATTGCAGCGCCCTCTTTTCCCGCTCTTCCCGTTCTACCGATCCTGTGCAGGTAAGATTCAGCATCCTGCGGCAGCGAAAAATTAATAACGTGGGTTAGTTCTTCTATATCCAGTCCGCGCGCGGCAACATCAGTAGCCACGAGTATATTTACTTTTCGCTCACGGAACTTTACAAGTATCTTCTCCCTTATTTTCTGGGATATATCCCCGTGCAGCCCTTCAGCGTCATAGTCGCGCTCCTGAAGTTTAGCGGTGATATTGTCTACATCTTTTTTAGTCCTGCAAAATACAAGTCCGAAAAACTCATTCGTCGTGTCGACTATTCTGCAAAGCGCTTCAAACTTATCGTGTTCGTTCACTTCATAATAAATCTGATCGGTTAACTGTGTCGTCTGTCCGGATTTTTGAGTTTTAACAAACTCCCTGTCTTTCATAAATCGCTTCGCGAGTTTCTCTATTCTCTCCGGGAAAGTCGCGGAAAACAAAAGTGTTCTTCTGCTTTCCCCTGTTCTGGCAAGTATGTCCTCAATGTCATCAATAAATCCCATATTGAGCATTTCATCCGCTTCATCAAGAACGACAAATGATATTTTTTCAACAGCGAGAGATTTCCTGTTAAGATGGTCAATAACTCGTCCCGGAGTACCAATAACTATATCCACTCCTTTTTTAAGGTGGCGAAACTGAATATCATAAGACTGCCCGCCGTATATGGGAGCAATATGAAGATCCTTCTCCCCTTTAAGTGAATTAAACTCTTCAGCTACCTGTATGGCAAGTTCGCGCGTCGGTACGAGAATGAGCGCCTGTACGTAATCCGCGTGGTTATTTAACAACTCCAATAAGGGAATGGCGAAAGCGGCGGTTTTACCCGTGCCGGTCTGTGCCTGGCCGATGAGGTCTTTGCCGCTGTTAAGTATGAGCGGAATTATTTTATGCTGTATTTCGGTGGGTTCCTCAAAACCTTTTTCCGAGATAGCGTTCATCATCGTACGGGATAACCCCATTGCCTCGAATGATTTGTCCATATTAATTTCTTTCTGTAATATTTTTGTAATTTAAACTTATTGCACGAAGCCAACCCGGCTTAATTCCAACCTTTGTGGAGTTTACTGTCTATGAGGTTCAATATACGTGATTAGCTCTGCTTAACACCGGAATGGGAATAATTATAATCTCTAAAACGGAAGGTAAACTTCATTTGCTTTTGCTTTGCAAAAATACGAATAATCGGGAGATATTTTGGGTAATTTAGCTATATTTTCATTAATTAATTAAATTATTCCGCAGGTGATACATATGGTAGCTATACCGGCACGCGTTTTGTTTGTTTTATTAACTTTCTTTTTATCCGCCCCCCTAACCGCCCAGGACAGTACTGCGTTAAAATACTATAAAATAACCTTTATTGATGACAGTGAGCTGACAGGTACTATCATAAGTCAGGACAGCCTTACTGTGCAGTTCCTGACAATGGCAAAACTGGACCTGACGATAAAGCGCACGCAGATAAAAAAGATTGAAGATATATCCGCGATGATTATTAAGGATGTTTACTTCCCCGAAGACCCGAACAATACCCGGCTCCTCTTTGCGCCAACAGCAAAGCCCCTTAAAGCAGGTAAAGGCTATTTTGCGCTTTATGAGCTTTTCTTCTCCTTTATTGGGTATGGCATTGGTGATGTTTTTACAATTGCGGGCGGTATGTCGCTAATCCCCGGCGTAGGTTCACAGATAGTTTATTTCGCACCGAAGGCAACGTTTATTAACAGTCCCGATTTCAGCGCCGCCGCCGGAGTGATACATTTTACTTCAACAATGGGTTCCTCGGAGGGAGGAATTGGGATAGGTTACGGCGTAGCAACATACTCCGGTGAGAGAGCCTCCTTTTCCGCGGGTTTGGGTTGGGGTTATGCGGGAGAAGATTTCACCAGCAAACCAATAATAATGGGTGCGGCTGAATTAAGAGCTTCCCGTTATGCAAAAGTAATTGTCGAGACGTGGTTCCCGCCTGATGTTAATGTCGGTGTCGGGGGAGTGGGTGTACGATTTTTTGGAACCAATTTCGCGACGGATCTTGCGTTCCTTTATATGATCGGTGAGGACGCGGAAAATTTTCCGCTGATTCCGTGGGTGAGTGTGGTTTATAATTTTTAATACAGTCATTATTGGAAAGTAATACTCCTGTAATTTTATTTATCGGAAGAGATATTGCGCAGGCTTTTTTCGCATAACAAGCAAAAAATTATTGCTCTGAAAAATCTCTTTGCGCCTCATTAAAAAATGAAAGGAGCCAAACAGTAAATTATAGCTAAAACCCCACCAGGCTGGCAATGTCAGAGCTAAAGACGTGATAAGAAAACTGTTGTAATTCTAAAAACTAATCACCCGAAATAAATATCCTTACCCTCCGTCCGGAAATCACTGAAGTGATTCTCCTTCCCTTAACATTCCAACCTTAACGCAGTTTAACGACTTCCGTCGTTTGCGGACAGGTTCGACGATATACAAAAGATACTCCCGCATAATTGTTAATTTTCTTAACTCTTTATCTGGCTTAGCAAGTACAAAAAAAGATTATTCTTAATTTTTAATTCTTAATTTTAATCACTTGATTCCGTTTATCAGCAGTATCATCGCTCCGGACAGAATAATTACCGCGGCGAGGACCCGTTTCGGGACTTCCTTCTCTTTGAATATCTTCCCTCCGCCGAATACTGCCATCAGAACCGATAATCTTTTAACAGACAAAACAAGCGCGACCGGAGCCAGCTTTGTAGCCTCAATCTGGGTGTAACGGTAAATAACGGTGAAGATTCCCAGCGCTACCAGCAAGCCCAATACTTTTTTATCGGGAAGCCTGAAAAGTGTTACCGGGTTTTTCTTTGACGCGGCAACAGCGATTAAAAAAATTAAAGTGTAGAACAATTGCTGCAGCGCCGTGAATGTATACGGAGCGAGTTTATAATCTTTGAGCAGCAGCCTGTCGATCAGAGATGACCCTGTAAACAGTATCAACGCCAGGATTATATACTTATACTTAGCAAGATCAAAGAGGGCTTTTACCGGCGCTGCTATTCCGTTATTCCCGCTTCTCAGTTCAAGTATATATGTACCCGCAGCCATCAAAATAAGAGCAGCCCACTCCGTGGGAGCGAGTGTATCATTAATGAAAATGACACCCGCAACCGCCACAAACGCGGGGGAAAGAGCCAATAACGGCAACGCTTCGCTGATCTCGAGGTTCTTGATCGCGGACATTACACAAAAAAAGGCCCCTGCCCCCATTAACGTTTTAATTAGCAGAAGGACTAATTCGGCAGATAATGGGGGTAAGGGGGGCATAATTATAAAGAATGGAATCGTAAAAACCAGCGCGATTACAGAACTGAGATAGGAAAACTCAAGCGCTCCCAAGCTAAACAAAGACTTCTTTTCGGAAACAGCCGAAACAGCGGAAAAGACCGCCGAAATAAATGCCAGTAAAAACCAATCCATATTACCCGGTGTTGATCTTAAAAGGCAACGTTCGCTTTGAAGAAAATATTTCTTCCGGGCTCAATTGTCACTGATCCGCGCGCTGTAGAAAGATGATTCCGGTATGCCTTATTGAAGATATTATCTATCCCCGCGAACATTCTTACTTCAGAGCGGTTGAATTTGAACGCCGGCGAAGAAACAGAAATATTATAAACGGCATAGCCTGAAGTCATCTCTTCACCGTGCGCGACTTTCTTCTGCCATCCATAAAATTCAACTGAAAATGCAGGATTGAAACAGACGTCATTTCTAAAACTTACGCCAATACTGCCGTTCAAAGGCGGAATCATCGGGAGATACTGGTTTGTTTTAGTGTCTTCGCCATTAACTAGTGATAATGTTGCATTCACAATAATTCTGTCATACACATTATAATTGCCTGAAAGATCAAAACCATAGAGCCTCGCGGAGCCTACATTTGTTTTAATACGGGCGGCTCTGCCTTCATAGGTTCCGGGCTCTTCAATTACATAATCTATAATACTATTGTAAAAGAAAGAAGATATTATTTTAAGTTCATTTGTATAATATCTTATCCCAAAGTCGGCAAATCTTCCCTTCTCAGGAGCCAGGTACGGATTACCCAGCCTCACAAGGTTCCCCAGATCAATAAACTGAAACCTTTCCTCGAGCGAAGGAGACCGGAATGCGTACCCGAGATTCAGGGTAACACTTAAGTTCTCATCTATACTATAAATACCGCCAAGATTAGCGCTGAAGGATTCATCATTATACTCGGCGGAGGGCCAGTTAAGTTTCGCGGTCGGGGGATTATCATTCCGCACACCGTTAGTGATCTCATAATCCGGATTATAAGTTTCCTCTCCCTTTACATATATCAGATCGAGCCTGCTGCCGAATGATAAGCTGAGTTTATTTTTAATGACTTCATAATCATCCTGGACAAAAAATCCCAGGCTATGAAATCTTGAGTCGGGCAACGGTTTTTCGCCGATAATCTTTTCCGTCACGCCTGTAACGTTGTTGAGAGTGTCGAGAGTTTCGATTTTCTGGAAGCGCTCGCGTTTACCTATATACTCGCGCGACCAGAAGTCAATTCCCGCATTCAGGATATTACCCTGAAATATGATAAAGTCGCCATCGAGCCTGAGGCTGTTAAAATAATGATCTGCGCCGGGAGTAAGTTTTAAAACACTCACTCTCCTTACTTTCGGAACCGTCTGGACCGCGTAGGGTATTACTTCCACATCTCTCAGTATATATTGTTTTGACGCGGAGAAATTAAGCCTCTTCAAAAAAGAGGTTAGATCCACAACCCGATAATTTAATGACAACATTTCCCGTTTTTCAATAGGGTATCTCACATCCGATACGTTTGTGAAAAGCGGAGCGCCGCCCGGTATCCCAACATCCTGAGCCTCCATCTTTTGAAATTTCAGGTCAAACTGATGCCCCTCAAACGGAATCAGACTAAGCGTTCCGGATAAACCATAGTCTTCGTAGCGACTGTTTTTTATGTCGCCACGGGGCGTTTCCATATCTGCGGCTTTCCTGTAGGAACCGTTAAGGTTCAGCGCCCATATTTCACTGACGGCATTAATCCCACCTGATACGGTGTTTGAATTATTCGCTGAACTCATCCCGCCCGAAAAATTTCCGTCAATGTAAAACTCATCATTAAAACGGGGAGTTTTAGAAACAATATTTATAATTCCCCCTGTAGCACCCGTGCCGTAAGATGAAGAAGCGGCACCCTTAACAATCTCAATTCTTTCGATACTGTTCATATCTATCAGAGACAAGCGCGCGGCTTGCTCTGTTGATGTTTCTATACGCGCACCATCAATAAGGGCAACCACATTTTGCCTGCTCATCCCACGGATAGTCATTTCAGTACCCCATATACCGTCACGCATAAGTGAAACACCCGCTTCGCTTTTTACTGCATCGGCGAGCGTGTTGAACGGTTTAACCTCTATCTGCTCAGAGGAGATCAGAAGTTCTGAAACGGGCGAAGATTTCAGGAGCCTTTCCTTGCGGTTTGAAGTTACATATACTTCGTCCATTTCAATCAGAGTTGGAGTTAAGAAATAGTTTTGTTCCACAACACCGGCGGACTCGAAGGTAATGCTTCCAGATTCTGACTTGTATCCAAGGTGACCAATCTTGTACTGGTAGGTACCGGGATTTTTAACAACCACCCTGAATACCCCATCGTGGTTGGTAAAAAAGAAGTTGCCATCGATTGAAATATACGCGCCGTGCACCGGGGAAAGTGAATTAATATCGGTTACTTTTCCCTTGAAGAGTATGTTTTGAGAAAATAGAAAAGAGCTAGCTAGGAGGCAGGAAATGATAATAAGATAAAACCGCATTATAAACCAAAGCTGTTAATAAAATGAATTCCACACAGTAATGTGGAATCCTATCAGGAAATTTACCTAAATCCCGCCTAAGCAAAAAGCCAGAAAAAATAATATGGAAGGGTAAAGTGCCGTTTTTAAGTCAAAATCATTCCCCGAGACGCTAATTGGTGGTATTCTGGGGCTTATTAAGGGTAATAAATTGACAGTATATTTTGTTTCATTGCAGACTTCAGATGGGAATAATAAAGGCCGTTAAAGACTATCGTTTATTTTCATTTTTTGAACATTGTTAAGAAATTTCAGCAAAAACTGCACCTGTTACCGCGGCAAGTTTTTCCGGACTGACTTTTATCTGCGTCCCTCTGACTCCCGCACTTACACAAATCAAATCATATAATACCGCGGTTTCATCAATGAAGGTCGGGAATTGTTTTTTCATTCCCACCGGTGAGCATCCTCCCCGGATATAGCCGGTGAGAGGCTGAAGATCTTTCATTTTTATCATTTCAATTTTTTTATTTCCGCTCACTGCAGCGGCTTTCTTCAGGCTTAGTTCCGAAGTAACAGGGATGCAGAATATTGTAGTCCCGGTCTTATCCCCCGTTGTTACCAGGGTTTTAAATACGCTCTCAGGCTCTGCCCCGATCTTATTTGCGACAGTTATTCCGGTGAGATCTTCCTCGTCAACGTCGTATGAATGAGCCGTATAATCAATTCCGGCTGACTCAAGAATACGCATAGCGTTTGTCTTACTCAATGGACTCCCGCGTTTTGTTCTTTCAGTTTATATAACTGCCACCAGGGTGTGCGCGGCGATTCATGATGCTCGTGGTGATAGCCGAAGAAATAGCAACTCAACATTGCCCAGAGGTGGTTCAGTTTTTGCGATCGGGCTTTATGTGGTTCCATATCTTCCGTGTGAGGCTTCATGTGTGGTTTGTATGTACCGAAATAAAAAAGCTGCAGCGAGCCAAGAAAAGCAGAAATCACCCAAAAGAACCAGACAGAAATCTCCGGGAAAACAAGCTTTAATAAATTGAACAGTACCGCCATTATAATTATCTGCAGGATTGTCGCATAGTGCATCATAAATGAAAAGTACCAGAGCCAGAAATTTTGTGTCTTCATACTGAAGTCCGGATCACCTTCTTCGCCGGGGTGGCGATGGTGCTCCCAGTGATTCTTCTGAAGCATCTTATATGAAAGTCCCGCAAAAAGGAATGTAGATATGTAGCCGAAAAAGGAATTTATTGCCTTAGCCCTGGCAACAGTTCCGTGCATAGCGTCGTGTCCTGTAATGAACAAACCCGTATACAAATAACTTTGAAGAACGACGTGGAAATAGAAAAGTGGCGAGGCAAAATCTACGGCAACGAAACTTAAAACATAAAACAAATGCGCGCCCCATAAGGAAATAATTATTATCGCGATGGCAATACCCATACTGCTCCTCAATTCATAAAAATTAATAATATCATAAAAAATACAGCCTGGGCGGCGAGATAATGTACGGGGCTTATGGATTTAAACTCAATTTTCATAGAGCCATAATAGAACGCGGCAAAGAAAGAAATCACAAACCAGGCGATATAGTTCTGCAAAGGGATAGCGTCGCCGGACCACTGCCAGTAATCGAGGCTTATCGCGACCGGTTCCAGAATGATATCAAACAATACGGCTATGATTGCGGTAATAAACGCCACCGCGTATTTGTTCGATGTGAATTTCGCCGCGAGTATTACCGAACCAAGTATCACAAGCACCCAGTTAAAACCGATGATCAAAGGAACTTCGAAAAGCTTTGTTCCCAACGTATCACCGTAAGTATATGCTCCGAACACCAATCCTGTCTTGACACCAATAGCTTCAAGACCAAACGTAACCACGTAAGTAACTGCAAACCATATGAGGAAATTTCTATTACTGAGTGATGGCGTCACATTCCTGCCGATACCTGATGATAGTATTGTAACCGTTCCGAGAAAGAGAAGGGTGAAAGGAGTAAGCGGAATGATAAATCCTTTCAACTGTCCGATAAGATGGCCCGCAATGCCCACGGAAAACATAATGATATAAAGGAACAGGATGTTCCTTTCGGTTAAAATTTTCTTCCCTTCCATACATTCTTTTTCTTTTTTGTATAATAAACTGAATTAATTCCGACTGCCAGAAGGACAATCATCTGAAAAGGGTGCAAAATAATATTTTCTAAAATGCCGGCTTTCGACAGATATGAAACTGAAAACCGGATAAATACAATAGCGAGAACATTGACCAGGAAAAGCGGCTCCCAAAATACAGCAATGATTGGGAACAGGAACAATACTTCAAAGAAAAGTATCATCAGCACGAAGAGCGCTGGATGCATATTGAACCCAGGAAAAAAATTTTTAGAAAATCCTTTGAATGATGAAATAAAATCGGGATACATCCTGCAGTAAATCATATCGTATCCCAGCGCTGTCATAACCTTTCCACCGGAATTCTTTACGCTTCTGGCAGTCTCCATATCCTCAACGACTTTATCTTTCACAGCCTCGTGCCCGCCGTTTTTTTTGTATGTCTCCCTGCTGATCATTATGAACTGCCCGTTTGCCGCTATAAATGATCCGTTACGAGAGGCGTACACCAACTTAAGCGGAAGAAAAGCGAGCAGAAGCCAGTTCATAAGCGGTACAACAAATTTATCTCCGAAAGAAGTAAAGGTTTGTGTTGGAAAAATTGAAAGCATATCCGGTTTATAAAGCGCGAGAATACTATTTGCAGCTTTGAGAGTATCAGGATGAGAAGTTACATCCGCGTCAATAAAAAGTAAATACTCCCCCTTTGCCTCTCCCGACAACTGATGGCACGCCCAGTTCTTTCCAAGCCATCCTGATGGCAGTGATTTACCGGAAATCAATCTTATCCCTGTATCACGAAGAGAATATTCTTTTACAATTTCCGCCGTTCTGTCGTCAGATTGGTCATCGAGAACAATAATTTCATATTTTGAATAGTTTTGGGAGCAGAGGGAATCGAGACAAGCAGCAATATTCTTTTCTTCATTTCTCGCGGGGATCAACACTGAAATAAATTTTTCAGTATGCTCCCCACTTGAATGAGCGGCACTGAATCTCGGGGCTTCGACAAGATTGTAGACCGCATTTATTAATAATAAAACAGTCGGAAAAAGCAGAACCGCGAACAGAATTTCGGTAGCGCTAAATGTCATAACTTAGTACTTAATTCCGTTTTTTAGATTTTCGTACCTGATTCCCCTGAGATCCCGTGCAACCCTGTTCATCTCGGCGGCATAAGAATCAAAACTGCAGGCAACCTCTTCCGATGAAAATTTTCTTCCGCACGCGGAAACAACTGCCGGATTCATTTCGTCACCGTAAATAATCTTAAATGCCACTGGCAAAACAGTAACATCTTTTCCCGTCTTTTCTAGCACTCTAACAATTCCTTTTTTCAGGTTCAGTGTTTCCGAATCCTGTGGTTCAATTTCACCCTGCGGATAAATGATTACGATATTACTCTTATCCCGGAGAATCTCTGAAGTATAGTTAATGGTTCCAATTATCTTTTTAGGGTTATCGGGATCAATTGAATAGGCTCCCACTTTCGAAAAAAACCAGTAGCGTTTTAGCTGTGACTCCAGCATAAGAAGATGAAGCACTTTTCTTCCGGCAAACTTTTTTTTGAATCTGTAAATAAAAAATCCGTCCCACCAGGAAAAATGGTTTGGCGTGATTATCAGACTCTCCTGATCACCGATCACGGGAGCTTCGCCGAGATGATAAAACCCGGAGAAGTTTTTATTCATTAATCTTTGTATATAATAATTAAAAAGGACCTCGGCCCACAGGCTGTGATCGGCTTTTATCGTACTCATTAAATGAGTCCCCGGTTAAAGTCTTCGGTAAGGGCATCTGCCGCGTGCATTCCGGAAAGAACCACAAGCGGCATTCCGCCGCCGGGATGCGCGCTGCCGCCGCAGAAATAAAGCCCCGCAACTTCTTTTGACCTGTTCCTTTGCCTCAGAAACGCGTTATATCTTCCG
Organism: Ignavibacteriaceae bacterium; assembly: GCA_013360295.1. Taxonomy (GTDB): domain Bacteria; phylum Bacteroidota; class Ignavibacteria; order Ignavibacteriales; family Ignavibacteriaceae; genus JABWCL01. Next base: position 79,408 of record JABWCL010000010.1, read on the forward strand.
TTAGAAGACATTCCGTAAAGGCTGCCTCTGAAAGAAAAAGTTTGTTCTTCTATAAGGTCCGGGGTGAGGATTCTTTCACTTACTATCTTATCTCTCAGATTAATGTTCAGAGTCCTCTCTATTTTCAAAAGTATTTCTTCCCTTATTTCTTCAGCTTCACGCTTCCAGGGCTGATTATAGTTAAATGGCGCGTTTACCATTACATACCAGTTCTCGCATCCCGCGGGCGCGTCACCGGTATTATACTTCGATGAAATATAAATATAAGTTGTAGGGTCAAGAGGTGTCACCTTCCGGTCAAATATGTCGACAAACTCCTGGTAATAGTTTTCAGAAAAGAGTATATTATGCACACCCAGTTCCTCGTGTTTCCCTTTCACTCCCCAGTAGAAGACAAGCGCGGAGGAGGAAAAATCATCGTCGTGTACCTTTTTCTGCCGGCTGCCGGGAAGATTTATCAGATTGCGGTAGGCATAAAACACGTCAGAATTACAAATAACAGCATTGCAGAACTGGTCGTGTTTATTAACGTGAACAGAAAATATCTTTTTATTCTTGTAATAGATCCGTTCAACCACTGAATTAAAATGAAAGCTTACACCAAGTTCCAGCGCGAGTTTATAAAGAGCTTCCGGGATTGACTTTATTCCTCCCTCAGGTACAAACGCGCCGAGATTATGTTCCACGTGAGGTATGATATTCAGCGTGGCGGGCGCCTCGTAAGGATTAGACCCGTTATAAGTGGCGTAACGGTTGAACAACTGAACTACTCTCCCGTCTTTAAAGAAACTTCTTATGGCTTCATCCATTGACCTTGAAGTATCGATCTTTCGAAGATTAAAAAGAGTCTTGAGAGCTTTGCCGTTAAGGAATGACTTTACACCGCGAAACTGAGAAAAAAGGAAAAGGTCCGCGGTCAGATCATAAATGTCCTTCGAGTAGTCTAAGAAGCGGTAAACATCATCAGCTTTATCGTGAGTTTTTTTCTCGATCTCCGCGGCAAATTTCGCGGTATCGCTGTAAGCGTTTATTATTGTTCCGTCGGGATAAAAATATTTACAGCTCTGATCAAGAGGTTTTAGTTTAAGGTACTCCTCAATATTTTTGCCGCAATCTTTAAATAGATTTTCAATTACGAATGGCATAGTCAGTAAGGTGGGTCCGGAATCAAACCGGAAACCGTCAACTTCCACCGTGCCGGCTTTTCCGCCGGGCTTATCATTCTTTTCATAAACCACGACTTCGCAGCCTGTTTTGGCGGCCTTAATTGCGGCTGTAAGTCCGCCCAGTCCCGCGCCAATAACGATCACTTTTTTATTTGTCATACCGTATGCTATGATCTGATTGAATGAAATATAGCTCTAATGAGTAAAGTGTTACAGCACTAATTGGAAGAAGATAAATTACGCTTAAAATATAGGTAAAAGTAGAGCCAGAATGAAATCATTGAGAAAGAATAAAAGAAGTCTTCAAGCGGTATGGTGGTTATCCTGATTCCCCAGATAGCCTGGCTGCTGTAAAGAACAACAGGAATAGAAGTAAGGAGGTAATTCACAACAAGGAACGGAACATACATAAACGAGATGAACAGCCAATAATTCCTTGATCTAAGAAGTTCTTTCATTTTGATTTCGGCAAGCAGGAAAAATCCCGCGGAAAAGAGGAGAACCGTGAATGTATAATACTGAGTATAAAACATGGCGGCTACAGCCGTAAGCACAACCGCGGAAATATATGAGACCGCCGGTGAATAATTGATTTTTTTATCGGGAATATAGAGGCTGAGAGTCTCATAAATAAAGAGAGCGCTGTATGGAACCGTAATGAAGAAAAGCACTTCTTCAATGGGAAGCCCGTAAAAACGCCAGGGCATCGTATGAAGAATATTGAAAGCCCAGTCACCGCGGGATGTGGCATAAATATCCCAGATGATGTAACCGGTACTTACGATGGAAAGCGAGAGAAGGAAGTATTTCCATTTTTTATAAAAAGTGATCTTCCTCTCAAAAGACATCACCAGGGGGACAAAGATGATAAGTATGTTGATAAGCAGATAAACAGACATAGCGATTACCCTCGGGCAAGCAGTCCGTTCAGTCTTTTAATCTGCTCTGCAGATATACGTCCGCTTTGAATGAGAAATTCTGCTATTCCCTTCTGAATATCATAAGGAAGCTCAGTATAGTCTTTCTTCAGGAGTTCCCTGTAAATAACCTTCATATCTTCATCTCTTTCGGGGCCATAGCCGAGAAAGCCAGGAAGATGGTGCAAAATTGAGAAGCGAAGAAAACGTATCTCCAGGTTTGAGGGATCTTTTTTAATAGCGGAAGCGATTATCTCAAGCCCGCTCTTCAGGTGCTTATACTTGGAATACGGATTAATGTAATGCTTTCCCAGGAGCGTCTCGGCCGCGCCGAGATATGCCTTAAGGAGCGCGTCTTTTTCCGCGTCCCGGGAGTATTTACCCGATGCGAGTGAGGCGTAAAATCTTTCAGCGGTTCCGGCATCTTCAATCGCCTTATAAAAAGTAACCCTTATATCATCATAGGTATCACCGCTTGCAGCCGGGGCAGCACTCATAGTTGCCGCGGCAATTATTAAAAGAAAAAATAACTTGCGCAATTTACCGGTCAGGTTGTCTTGAGAATTTTAACTTCCAGTAAGGATTTGAAGAGTAACGCGATCTTGCGTATGTTTGAGACGCGCACCCTTTTTTTCATAAGCACAGTTACTTCGCTCTTCCTTATCTTCTCAAAAAGTTTGATGTAATATAAGTACGCGGAGTATACACCCATTCTAACGCCTGCCGGCAGGTTACGGATACCCTCCAACGCAAGTTCAAATTCCCGTTCAATTCCGTCTTCGAGCAGTTTTTTATTGCAGTCATTAATATCCACATACTGATCAATACCCGGTAAATAGATGCGTCCTCTTTCTTCGATATCGCTTTTTATGTCACGGAGAAAATTTACTTTCTGGAACGCGGAACCGAGCGCTTTAGCAGGAGCAAGCAGCCTGTTGAATAATTCCTTATCCCCTTCCACAAAGACGCGCAGGCACATTAATCCGACAACTTCAGCAGAGCCGTATATATAGTTATTATATTCTTTGCTCTCATAATAGTTGTTGTATAAATCCATTTCCATACTATCGAGGAAAGCATTTATATACTCCCTGTCAATACCATACTTATTTACAACAATCTGGAAAGCGTGAAGAATAGGATTGGTGGATAAGCCGGTCTCGATAGCTTTATAGGTCTCGGTTCTGAAATCCGAGAGCATTTTCTTTTTGTCAAATCCGTGGAAAGTATCAACTATCTCATCGGCAAGGCGTACAAATCCGTATACCGCGTAAATCGGTTCGCGGAATTTCGGGGCGAACGCCATAATCCCCATACTGAATGAGGTGCTGTAAGCCGTCGTGAGCAGTTTGCTCATCTTCATCGTTGTGTCATGATAAAGCTGCATAGTCAGATTCAATCCTTTCTGTGACTAATTTTGAACTGATGATTACCATCGGTAAACCCGTTCCGGGTGTTGTTGATGCTCCTACATAATATAGATTTTTAAACTCTTCATCTTTGTTTTTCGGACGGAAGGCGCCGACTTGGTTCATTCCGTGGGCTAACCCGAGTCCCGAACCCTTATAGAGATTAAACATCTCGGCCCATTCCACCGGCGAATAGATCTGCTTTACGATTGTGTTGGCGTTAAAGTCGAAGCCTGTGCGTTTACTAAGATCGCTCATTATATTTTCCGCCAGGTCTTCTTTATCGCTCCAGTCTTTCTTGAAGCGCATATCGGGAACAGGGCAAAGAATAAAAACGTTCTCGCATCCTTCGGGAGCGCACTCCGCGTAGGATTTTGAAGAGACATTGACATAGTAATATGGTTTTTGCGGACTAATTGACGAAGTAAAGATAGTGTCTGCGTACCCCCTGAAATTGCTGCCAAGGAAATAATTATGATGGGCAAGATTTTCTATTTTCCCTTTAACACCCAAATATATAGTAAACGGAGCTAATGTCCAATCCATCGAATCAAGTTTTTTCTCATTAAATTCCGGCCTTCCTAAAACCTTGCCCCTGAAAAACGCAGCATCTGAATTCGAAATAAACAGGTCTGCTTCGTATTTATGCCCGTCCTGGTCAACGACAGATACAATTTTATCCCCGTCCCTGTCCACCCCTACAATCTCTTTATTAAAAACATATTTTACGTTTCGCTGCTTTAACATTTTATCCACTTCTTCAACCAGTTTATACATTCCCCCTTCAACTTTCCAGTAACCATCGTGCCTCATTTCAGTATAGTTCAGCAATGAATAGATAGCCGGTGTCTCGAACGGTGTTGAGCCAAGGAAGAAAGCAACCAGTGAAAAAATCACCTTGATTTCTTCTGATTCAAAATTATTTTCCACTTCTTTCCACATAGACCGGAAGAGATAAGGCAGGTGTTTAAGCGGTACCCCTGTAAGTTTTAGTACATACTCCAGTTTATTGTTAAAATTCGCTTTTACTACCTTATCTTCCGTATCGTGAAAAAACTCCCCGGCCCTCTTCAGGTATTTTTCCGCCTTAACCGCCAGGTTTGGTTCAACGCCCTTGAACTCTTCCTCCAGTTTTTTTAGGTCCTTCCAAATGCGGTACGGTTTATTATTGCCCTCAAAATAAACCTGATACAGAGGATCAAGTTCCTGCAGTTTTACAGGACTTTTTACCCCAACCGAAGAAAATAATTCATCCAGCTCATAGCTCATGCTCATGAACGACGGGCCGACATCGAAGGTAAAGCCTTCCATCTCAAGCCTGTTCAGCCTTCCGCCCGGACGCGAATGCTTTTCGATGATTGTCACATCATAGCCTTTGTGTGCGAGCCTTAAAGCTGTCGAGAGTCCGCCTAATCCAGAACCGATAATTACTGCTTTCAGAAAAAAATCTCCGTTTGTTTATTTGTTTGTTTAATGGTGAAACACGGAACGTGGGTAATTAGTTCCGGAAAATTCCCCTAAATTTCCCTGATAAAAAAGGGGAATCCTGCGGGTATCCCGTTAACCCAACCTGCCGCAAGAGGACTTCCCTGCCCCTTAAATCGAAATTAAAAGAGTTAACACCGGCTTAGCTAACTTCTCCCGGGTCAACTTGTCCATCTTGCCGGATGGAGAAAAGATAAGGCGGGTAAAATTTTTACTCTACACAATTTATCATTGTTCGGTAAAGCTGTTATTTGTTATGTTTACGAATATTAAATTTTAGGAGCATCTTTTTTATCGAAAAATCTGTTACCAAAGGCAAACACTTCACAGCTTGTAATAATGTAAAATGCGGTAACTTATTTCTGGTTGACCCTTCCGAATCCCCTGGCGACCTGGGGTACCTCTGTCCGGAGTGCAGCAGAAAAACCCTGACCCATCACGTTATCCAGTGCTCAAGCTGCACCACCGTGCTTAACTTAGTAAGAGCTGCTGACGCGGAACAAAAAATTGTTTTCAATGTCAGTAAATGTTCCCATTGCTACGGAAGCCTGGAAGATGAATGGGAAATAGAACCGCTTTACCAGTCAGACTCTTACATCTGAGTAGTCCGAAAATCTTTTGTTCACATAAGCAGTCCGGCCTGACAAAAAATGGACTCTGCTTTCACACCCCTGTCTTTATCCGATAAGAAACTATATACCACCGCCTACTATCTCGCGGTATTTACAATTCTATATAATTTAGCCGAAGGGATTATCTCAACTTACTTCGGGTACAGCGATGAAACCCTGGCCCTATTCGGGTTTGGCGTGGATAGCTTTATTGAAATGATCTCCGGTATTGGCGTAGCGCATATGATCATAGGGATTAAAAATAATCCCGGCACTACCCGCGACCGTTTTGAAATTACCGCGCTTAAGATAACCGGTTTCTCATTTTACGCGCTTACTGCAGGACTACTCGCGGGTGCGGCAATCAATATTTATCTCGGGAATAAACCGGAAACAACATTCTGGGGCGTGGTAATCTCAGCAGTTTCTATCGCGGTAATGACCGTACTTATCTACGAAAGATAAAGACCGGTAAGGCGTTAAACTCCCAGCCTATAATTGCCGATGCGAATTGCACTAAAGTATGTATTTATATGTCGGTCATACTTCTTCTCTCCAGTTTTATTTATGAGGCTGCAGGCTTCGCTTATGCCGATGTGATAGGAACACTCGGACTTGCTTATTTTTCTCTAAGCGAGGGGAGAGAATGCTTTGCTAAGTCGAAGAATCTGGCAATAAGCTGCGGATGCGGACACGATTAATTAATGACCGGATTCCTTCCCATTTCCCTCTGATATTCTCCTGATCTTTGTGTTGAGAAGGGCGAGCCATTGCAGATTCGCGATCTATCGGGCTTAGACTTCCCGCATCATTCTGAGAGATTTATATATCAAACGAGAGCCGCTTTAGAAGCGGCTCACGGAATTTTTACTGTTATTTCTTTCTGGCTTTCTGCTGTGCTTTTGCCTTCTGTTCGGCGGCTTCCATCATTCGCTGCATAAACCCGGCTTTCTTCGGATTCTTCACAGGCTGCAGTTCTATTGGTTTCGCGTAGTTATTCAGATAATACTGCTGGCCGATAGAGAGAAGGTTAAACAGGAAATAATAAAGGTTTAAGCCCGAAGGGAAACTCATAAAGAGTAGCGTAAGCATCACAGGCATTACGTAAACCATCGCCATCTGCTGCGGGTCTTTAATAGTCATCTTTTGCTGTACAAATGTTGTAACTCCCATAAGGATCGCGAGTCCGCTTATCTGATCTATGCCAAACAACGGTATCTTGAACGGCAGGTGGAGAAGCACGTCGGGGCGCGAGAGGTCTGTAATCCACCAGATGAAAGGCTGCTGACGCAGTTCGATCGCTGTCTGGAATACTCCCCACAGCGCTATGAATATAGGCATCTGCAGGATCAGCGGGAGGCACCCTCCCATCGGATTGATCCCGTATGTAGAATAAAGTTTCATTGTCTCTTTATTCATTTTTGCCGGATCATCCTTAAACTTCTCTTTCAATTCCGTGATCTTAGGCTGAAGCATCTGCATCTTCCGCATCGAATCCATACTCTTTTGCGTAAGCGGATTCATCAGCACTTTAATGATCAATGAGAATACAATTATTACTATACCGTAATTAAGAATAAGCGAGTGGAGGAAAGTGAACATCGGGAGGAGTACATACTCCGCTATCGGCCTGACTATCGCCTTCAGTCCAAAGAAACTGCCGAAGTCCACTATTGCCGTCAGGTTCCCCGGATACTGATCGAGGATATCATAAGATACCGGCCCGACATAAAGCATAAAAGATGATTTAAGATAAGCTTCTTCGCGGAAAGGCATCTTAAAGCGCGCGGAATAAAACTCTCTTAATCCGCCCTCTTTATAATGATGCGCGTTTCCCTTAATGTAGGCGCCTTCGACTTTTGCCGGATTATCCGGAACAATAATCGCCGCGAAATATTTATTTCTTACTGTCAGCCAGTCAACCCTGCCTGTGAAATCCTGTTCAACTTTTTCGCCGGTATTTGGCGCATCGATGATAACCTGTTCATCACCGTAGAAAGCGCTGGCGTTTGAATAAGTCGCTTCATCAACTGAGTTGCCCTCAACAAACCTTATGCCGCTGTCCCAGATAATATCATAAGCGTTATTACTGATCACCTTATTCAGGTTAATGAGTTCGGCATCAAAACGCGAACTGTATTTATCAGCGTAGAAAATGAAATTCTTTTTGATAAACGCGCTATCACCGGTTTTATAGTAATAAGTAAAGGGGAGGGAATCCTGTCCGGTGATTTTGTAGTAATGCTTTGTAAGGGTAGTATTGAACTTAAGGTCGCCGGTGTTGATTTTCTTGCCGTCGTTTGTGACAAAGAACAGATCAAGCGCGCCGCCGCGGTAAGTATTGATAAGCTGAACGCTGCGCCCGTAAACAGAGGTGTCTTTTAAGTCCGAAGCGGCCGCCCAGTTATTATATTTTTTAAGAAAAACCCTGTTGAGCTTTCCCCCTTTATTACTGAATTCAACAATAGCCAGGTCAGTCTCAATAGTAATTATCCCGGGATTGCCGGTAAACTTTTCGAAATATTTTCCGAGGTCGGTATCGTCTTCCTTCGCGGCAGCCTTTGGAGCCTCTTCTTTCTTCTCTTCAGTTTTAACGGTCTCCTGTTTTTTCTGCTGCTGCGGAGGCGGAGGTTCCGGCGAATTGAAAAAAAGCCATACGGTGATGATGATAAATATCAGTACAAAAGCTAAAGTGGTTTGTTTATCCATAAACTCAAAAACTAAATTATAAAATCAGGGCTCATCAATTCCGCCCTTTGAAAACGGGTTACAACGCAGTATGCGCCATACAGATTTGGCAACGCCTTTAATAACACCGTATTTGTTAATTGCTTGTATTGCGTACTCCGAACAGGTCGGGTAGAACCTGCACGATGGAGGGAATAAAGGGGAAATAAACAGCTGGTACCCTCTTACAATTTTTATTAGTACCCATTTAATCAATCCTAGTGGATGCTCCATTTATTTCAATTCTTTGAAGTATCTGCGTGACTTCGGGGACGATATCGCTAAGCGTGATTTTACGGCGGCTTCTGCTCTCAAACCCAGAAGGCAGAAAGACTAAAAGAATCTGTTTGCCTGATCCGATCATCTTTTCTCTTAATAGGTTTTTGTTCAGCCTGTAAGCTTCTTTAATGAGCCTGCGCAGCCTGTTACGCCAGTGGGCCTTTCCTGCTTTTTTGGAAATGCCAACCGCAATTCTCGCCGGCGAGTCACCACTTTCTGTCCCTGAGGGATGTTCGGTAACGATATAAACAGCCCTTAGCAGTTTTGATGAGGAAGTAATTCTCTTTCCCTGTGAAAAGATCAGGTCGAACCGGCTTTTACCGCTGACCCTCTCTGTACCGGAAAGAGAATGTTCACTCAAAATCTGCTTTCGTCACTAACCGTAAGTTTCTTTCTCCCTTTTTTCCTTCTGGCGGCAAGTACTTTTCTGCCGTTGGGGGTACTCATTCTTTCACGGAAGCCGTGTTTGTTACGTCTTTTTCTTTTACTTGGTTGAAATGTTCTTTTCATTTAATTCCTCTTTAATAAAGACCTTAAAGTTACGAAAAAGCGGGGAAATTTACAAAAAGAGTTAAAAGTTAAAAGTTAAGAGTTAATCCTTTGATGGGGAATAGGCTGGAATATGGCGTTTTTGCGTCAAAAATGCGGTTTTTTCATTAACAGCTTGTTACGCAAACAATATAAACTTGAGAGGTTATGGCGAATTTTCGCTTCTCCGCGTTCTTGGCGTTAACTTGGCGGCTTGGCGGTTTCACGGTTTTGAGATACTATAAATGTTCCGAACTCATCCTCCCCGGCCTTCCCTCGTGGGATCTTTCGACTTCTCTTGAAAAAAGAAGGAGGGGACAGAATTAAAAATCTGTGGTCATCCGATAAATCTGTGTTATCTGTGGTCCAACTTACCTATTTAATAACGATCATTTTACGAGTTGAAGAGAACAGTACTTGTCCCGCATCGCCCGTAACTGTAATTTTATAGAAATAAACGCCGCTGTGTATTTTCGCCGCATTGTAATTTACTGTATGAACTCCTGCATCTGTCTTGCCGCTTAACAAATTTGCAATTTCCCTCCCCAGCACATCGTAAACCGCAAATTTAACATTCCCACTGACCGGCAAATAAAACCGGAATGATGTGACCGAATTACCCCCGCCAAACGGATTAGGATAATTCTGCTCCAGCATAAAATTCCCCGGCGATGAAACAGTCACACTCACCTCATTTGAAAAACTGAATGACCCGTCATTATCAACCTGCTTTAACCTGTATCTGTATTCCCCCGGAGCAACATTTTCATCTGTAAAAGAATAAGAAGATATGTTACCGCTACTCCCCGCACCGGAAACGAATCCAATTATCTTCCCTTCTCCACTATTCTCCCCACCACTCTGTATTAACTTTTCACTTATAACTTTTAACTTAATTATCTCAAACCCTCTGTTATTAACCTCCGTTGCCGTCACCCACCTCAGTTTCACATTGCCGTCAATGTTTTCCGCGACGAATGAAACCAGTTCAACCGGAAGCATCCAGCCGGGATCAGAAATATAAATATCATCAAAAACCGCAAACTCGGAGGAGGTAACATTATGATTCCACAGACACCCGAAATAAGGAAGCGAAGTACCGGTATAGGTGTTGTCTACTGCAGTACCGAGAAGTGTAGCGGTGTTTCTTGGGTCCTCATAAGGGAAAGCAGCTGAACTGCTGTCCGCGTAAAGCGCCCAGCTTGAATTTGAGGGATCGAAAATAACTTTAATGCTATGGTATCCGCTGCCGTATGCCCCGCCCGCGATAACGTTTGTCATACTGCCGTTTGAGGCGAACCCGTTATTAAACTTTGCCAGGCGGATCGGATCCACTGAGCCGGAATTGCCGTGAACCACCGCGTAACCGGTCCCGCCGTCTATTGATGAAGTTGACTTTGCAAGTACAAATGCTATTCCGTAGTTTCCAGCGTCGAAGCCGGAAGGGTTGGGGCGGGTATGCTTCATATTCACCGCCCACATCATTAAACCATTCGCATTATTGAGCACGGTGTTATATCCGGTGAGTGTGCTTAAATTGACATAAGCAAAGTCTTTTCCCGATACTCCCGAACTTATCTTAAGCCTGCTGCTGTCAATCGCTATGGCTGATCCCGCGACAGTCTCTGTCTCGCTCCAGTTAAGGCTTACGGGGGATGTAGGCGTGCCGCCGAGGGTATTGCTGCTGCTTCTGTTAAAGTTATCGAGCAGGTTTATTGCTATTGCTTCGTTATCAACTAATGTAAGAGTAAACAGAGATAGGGGACCCGCTTGCGCGCTGTTGCCACCCGATACATCTTCAATGGAAAACTCGAAAAACTCGGTGGGTTCCTGCTCGTTGTCATCCGTTATTGTGATTACAACACTTTGATTCTGCGAACTCCCCGCGGGGAAAGTTACCGTCTGCGAAGTAAAACCGCCCAGATCAGCCGGACTGCCGGAAACAAGGGCCACCGTAGCGGTCGTGGGAATTATTGAATTCGGATTATCAATCATAAGTACAAGGCTTAACTGCCCGTCCCCTTCGTTGGCAAGAGCGGATGAAGCGGTAAACTGCACGGTTGTCAGGTCATCATCACGGATGATAAGTGAAAATTCCGGATTCTGCCCGATCACCGCATTTGTACCGCCGGAGATATTCTGAAGCTTAAAGACAAATGCTTCATCCCCCTCGAGGAGTGTATCGTTTGTAACATCAACTGTCACAAACTGATCACCGGCCGAACCCGAGGGAAAAATTACCGTTTGAGCAGTGTAATTATTAATATCCGAAGAATCTCCCGATATCAGAATAACCTGCACACTCGTCGCGGCTGTTGGTGACGGATTAATTATCCCAAGCCGCAACGTGACAGATCCCGTATCTTCCTTTACCGTCGCGGTAGTGCCGATAAAATTCACAACTGTATTTGTGCTCGCGCCCGTCGCTTTGCTGACTCTCGGAAAAACACCATTGATCTTATAGTTCCTTAACGCACCTCCGCCGTTGTAAGAATAGACAGTAACGTAGTAAGCCGTGCCTGAAGCCAGCCTTTCAAACGTTATACCGTTGGCTCCCCCTGTATGCGTTACATTAAACAGGCCTTTTCCGTCAGAAAGAGTTGTATCATCGGAATAGATCTCGCCGTCAATCGGAAGGAAATAATCATCCTTAGAAAATATCTGCACCAGGTAACCGGAGGGAACCTGTGTGCCGGAAGCATCTGTCCAGTTTACTGTAATGCTCGTGCTGGTCGAAGTAGCCACGAGAGAAACGGGGTAGTTGGAAGGTTCGGGATCATAAACCGGACTAAGTTTACTAAAATTATTGAAGTTTATGTAACTCACATATTCAGGACGGTCGGTAAAAGGATTCCTGTTTTGCTGCACGGACTGAATATAGTTCCCTCTTTCCACTTCGTGCTTATCGGGCGGGTCCTGTCTGTGCCAGTTAAGGAGAGTTTCAAAAGCCTGGGGTGCTTCATTCAGCGCGGGGAGCCGGGTGTTGTTCAGCCAGTTGAGATTCCACGCTACGCCGTCTATACCGTCATAACGCAGCATCATGTAAAGCAGCGCGCGGGCGGCATCTCCCTTTTGCTTGTCCCGGGGTTCATATACCAACTGTCCCAGTGCGTTTGTACCAAGTTTGCCGTCAAGGAACTGAGATGTAACCGTTGTTACCTTGCCGAGCGGGTGATTGCTTCGTACTGCATTGGCGTTGTTCTGATGCGTGGGAAAGAGGTGATGCTGATCGGCATATTCATCACCGGAGGTACTGCTGAAAGAAGGCATCCAGCTATGACAGAAAGTATGCTCACGGCTCATCACTCCCCAGGTAAAAACGCCCGAATAAATATATTCATAACCGGAATAAACGCATATAACCGACTTCGTGCCGTTACCGTTATTTATCGCCGCGAAGTTAGCGATATAGGTTTCATCAAAATTATCATAACTTACTTTGGTGTAAGGAACCCGCACCCTGTTTTTCAGGTCACTGATAAAAGCCGCGCTGTTGGGATTAATCGCGTCATAATAACTGCCCGCCTGGGCGAAAACTTTTTCAGTTGACAGTGACAGTGTCAGGGACAGTATCAGTGACAGTGTCAGTATCAGTGGTTTGCCTCTGTAGGAAGCGTTGGTCATAAAATGATTTCGTTAATTATTGTTTATTAATATTTCAATATAACAAAAATTGCTATCAGCGGCTCTGGAAGAATTTTTAGAGTTTTGATGGAACACAGATAACACGGATCAGACGGATTTTCGCAGATTAGCCCCCACCACGAACTCATCCCCCTGCCCCTCCCTTGTGGGATCCTCCAGACTTCTCTTGTAAATAGAAGGGGGAGAGTTAATAATTTTTAATCCCTTTGGGGATTTTTAATTTACTATCCCGTTCGTGGGATGAGTTTAATTCTTAATTCTTAATTCTTAATTTTTAATTATTTAATTAAGGACATTTTCCTTGTAGATGAAAACAGCATTTCGCCGTTGTCTCCGGTTACCGTGAGCCTGTAAAAGTAAATTCCGCTGTTGAGCTGCCCCGCGTAAAACTTTACGCTGTGCGAGCCGGCATCCTTCTTTCCGTTAACAACCTCCGCAACTTCTTCGCCAAGCAAGTCATAAACAGTAAGTTTAACATTACCGCCTGCCATCAACTGATAAGCTAGTACGGTTGACGGATTAAACGGATTCGGATAATTCTGCGCAAGATCATACCGTTCCGGAACTCCGGTAGTAATCTCAATAACATTAGAATAATCTGACTTACCGTCCGTATCAATCTGTTTCAGCCTGTATAAATATTTCGTGGCGGAAGAAACATTCCTGTCAGTGAAAGAATAAGATTTCTCTGAGTTGCTGTTTCCATTGCCCGGAACAAATCCGATCTTTTCCCATTTTTCTGTTCCCTGTTCTCCGTTCTCTGATCTTTGTATCTCGAATCCGTAGTTATTTACTTCGGTTGCTGTGATCCAGTTGAGCTTCACCGTACCATCGGTTTGCTTTGCTGTAAACGTACTTAGTTCAACTGGTAGCGGCGAATTGCCCCAACCAGTGCCTATCCGAATTCCATCTACAACGATATTCTGTCCTGCATCTGCTTGTCTTAACGCAATGGAACTAGGATCAATATCAGAGATGGCAGCATCTTCCAATGGTCCAATTGTTGGCGTTCCGGGTTCAGTTTCATAATTATCGCTATTATTAAAAACAAATAAACTCACTTTATCGTTTAAAGATCCGCTAATAATCTCGTACTTCAGCACCAACAAATATGTTTGACTTTTAGAATAACTGGCTGTTGAGTATGTACCGGTATTAGACCCCTTGCTTAAACCAAATTTGAAGTTACTGCCATCAGCAGTAATAAATACTCTGCCACGAAACGTGGTGCCTATTGACGCAGGCCCGAAGTGAATAAAATAAACAGTTGCCACCGCATCAACTTTTACAAGGAAACTGGCATACACATTACCAGAAGTTTGGGTTGTAAATGTCCTGTGAATATCTTCTCCAGTGTTGTCAACCAAGGCCGCGTTACCGGTAGTTGAGGGATAGTTCGGAAATGTTAAGCCCGATGCGTTTACAGTAATTGGATTTGTTCCCCCAGCGTTATGCGCAGTCCACCCGTTATCAGTTAAATACGTTGCTGCCGTATAATTAAAATTTTCTTCAAGTAATAACTCTGTGTTTATTGGTGTTGCAGAAACTTCACTCCCCGCACTCCACACACTTCCGCGCCTGGTGAAGATCTTAAAGTAATATGTTGTCCCGTTTGTTAGTCCGGTTACTGTTTGCGGACTTGTTGTTCCCTTATAAACCACGCGGCCGGTCCCGTCAAAAAGAGTCCCCGAACCAAAAGCGAGGTTTGCTGTGTATGCACTCCCGTCTCCGCTTGGTGAGGCGCTGACAGAAGATGATGGTTTTGCAACTATCATTATTTCAGTATAACAAGCCGGAAGTGTAAAGGCAACTGAAGCCTGCGCATTACCTGCGGTGGCAGATGCTCCGGTAACATCTGTCGGCGTGCAGTCAGGAAATGTTTGGATGCCTCCCGCTGTGATCGTCCCGCTAACGGTTCCTGCCTCAAAAGTAAAATTTGAATTTGAGAGTGACGGCACATTTATCGTATTCAGGTATGTAGCCGTTTCGGATATATCCGCGGTTATCCAGAAATAGCGAATACCAATATTACACTCCTGCGTGAGGGAAGAAAAAGTCACCGCCTCGCCGTGATCTATTCCCGCGCCGGAGATGCTGCCTATAGGGTCCCCTCCGGGGAAACTACTTGTTGTGCTTGTGTACAATTTAAAGTTTGTAATGTCCCCCGCAATAAATGATCCGCCTGCGGTAAAAGTCAACGAGTTTAATTCTGCGTTTGCATCCGCAACAGTTGCCTTAAAGGTTGACAGAATATGATTTGTTGAGCCCTGGTTCGCATTTGCCGCAGCTACCTGTGTGCCGTTATCAGCAAGCGTGACAGCGGGAGTTGTTACCTGAACTTTGACCGATACATTATCAAAAAATGCAGTTTGGCTTGCGGCTGTTGAACCTGCCCAGTACGCGCCCATATAATTAAGGGCAGTACTAGTATACGTATTATCAATTACCGTTCCCTGAGAAGTTAAGATGCCTGAAGCGGGGTCTGAAAATTCTGTAGCTCCGTCATTTCTTAAGAAAAGTTCCCATTGATTGTTCGCCGGATCGTATGTAACACTTACACTAATGTACTCCGCCCCGAAATCCGTTAATCCTGTTGTATTGGAAGTTATTAAGTTTGTGGAAGAAGACAATCCCCCTGATAATTTAATCAAGCGTATAGCATCTGTGCTGCCGGTTTGACCCAAGGCAACCGCATATCCCGTCCCACTATTGATAACACTTGAAATAGTTGACCCGGCTAAGATAAAAGCAACCCCATAACTGCCGGAGCTAAATCCTGCGGGATCAGTCCTGATCTGCCGCATGTTAAACTTCCAAGTGATCAATCCTGGATTTGAGGATAATGTCGTACTGTAAGGGCTTGAGAAGCCGGATGTGGGAGTATAAGCGAAGATCCAGCCACTTTCATTGGTGGCAGCAGATGCATCATTTGTAAGTTCGAGTTGCGCCGGTGAGGTATTCCTTCTTGCCCCCCAGTCAGCCCCTAAGCGCACAACACTCCAGGAACTGGAACCGATTGCCCCGCTCGTTGTCCACGTTGCGCTGGTATTCGTACTAAAATTATCCTCAAAAACATTAGACCCCGATGATCCGTCATTATCAATAATAGTTAGTGTAAATATTCCCGGAGTTCCGGCTTGCGCGCTGTTACCTCCGCTTACCGATTCGATGGAAAATTCAAAAACACCGGTTCCTTCAACATCATCGTCATCTGTAATCGTAACCGTTACTGTCTGATTCGCGCTGCTGTTGGCGGGAAACGTAACTTCCTGCGAAGCGAAACTTCCCACATCGGCAGGATCACCCGATACCAGGTCAACAGTCGCGACAGTCGCGACACTTGGTGACGGATTCGTAATTGATAACGTCAGGTTATAGGTGCCCGATCCCTCGCCTACCGTCGCGGAAGAGGAGGTGAACTGCACGGTTGTTACATCATTATCCTGTACCGTCAGCGTATATGTTGAGCTGCTCCCAATTGATGCGGAAGTACCTCCTGAAACATTCTGAAGCGTAAATACAAAACCTTCGTCTCCCTCAGCCAAAGCGTCATCGGTGACCGTGACGGTGACAGTCTGATTCGCGCTGCTGTTCGCGGGGAAGATCACATTCTGTGTTGTGTAGTTGTTAAGGTCAGAAGCGGCGCCGGAGGTTAAGGCAACCTGAACTGTGCAGGCAACCGACGGGCTTGGGTTTGTAATGCCGACTGTAAGGTTAACAGTACCAACACTTTCACTTACGGTAGAACTGGTACCGACAAAATTTACTACGGTATTTGAAGAAGAAGATGTCGTTCCTGTTACCTGCGGCAGTGTACCGTTGATTTTGTAATTCCTTGAGGAGCCGGTGCCGTTATAAGAATAAATCGTAACATAATAAGCAGTATTGGATGAAAGCCCGGTATTAAAAGTATAGTTATTCGCAGCGCTGTAATCAACATTCACAACACCTTTTCCGTCTGACAGGTCAGTATCATCGGAATAGGTTTCGCCGTCAATCGGCAGATAATAATTGTCGGCATTGTAAATAATAATAAGGTACCCGGAAGGGGCCTGTGAACCCGCCGTTGCGTCCGTCCAGTTTACCTGAACACTGGAGCTTGTGGTTGAAGTTGATAATGCAGTAGGATAATTCGCCGGCTCGGTTGAGTAAGACGGACTAAGCTTTGTAAGGTCGTTAAAATTAATATAGTTTATATATTCCGGATGGTCGGCAAACGGATTCCGGTTCCCCTGTATTGATTGTATGTAGTTGATTCTGTCAATTTCATATTTATCAGGCGGGTCCTGCTTGTGCCAGTTGAGGAGTGTAGTGAGGTCCTGCGGGGCTTCACTGAGAGAGGGAAGCCTTGTATTATTCAGCCAGTTCATATTCCAGGTATTTCCGTCAACACCGTCATAACGTACGAGCATATATAGGATCGCGCGAGCGGCGTCCCCCTTTTGCTTGTCGCGCGGTTCATAAACAACCTGACTTGAAGCATTCGTGCCCAACTTACCGTCCATAAAAGTATAGGTGGGTGTTGTAACTACTCCCAGCGGATGATTGCTTCTTCTGTTATTCGCGTTGTTCTGATGTGTCGGGAACAGATGATGCTGATCAGAGTATTCCTGTAATTCACTCGGGTGCGTAGGCATCCAACTGTGACAGAAAGTATGTTCACGACTGAATACTGTCCATTTAAATGCCGAATCGGCATCCCAGATAAATTCATATCCGGAATAAACACAAAAGACGGATTTTGTACCATCCCCATTATTTATTGCATAAAAATTATTTATAAGGGTATTAACATAACCCGGAGTATACGAAATCTGTGTATAAGGACTTCTTATTCTTGTTTTAAGATCCGAAACGAAAGACGAAGCGGAGGGGGTTAAGGCATCGTAGTAAGTACCGGCCTGGGCGAAGACTGTTTCAGTTGACAGTATCAGTGTCAGTGACAGTGTCAGTAACAGTTTCAGTGACAGTGTCAGTAACAGTTTCAGTGACAGTGTCAGTTGTTTCCCCCTGTAGGAAGCATTGATCATAAATATGTAATAGTGAAAAATTGTTTATTAAAAAATCAGGAACACAGCACCGCGGCTCTGCTCCTTCGCGTCCTTGTGAAATAGGTTATGCGGAAACACCGGATATCAAAGTTTTATCTCTGCGGCTCTGCTCCTTCGCGTCTCTGCGAGTATGTTTACTGTTTTGATGGAACGCAGATGACACAGATCAATCGGGTTTTCGCAGATCAGCGCCTTCCACCAACTCATCCCCCCCCGCCCCCCCCTTCTCTTCCAAAGAGAAGGGGGGGGAGAGATTAATTATTAATTAGAAATTCTTATTTCTTAATTTTTAATTCTTAATTTAAAAAGTTATTTCCGACGTCAGCCACATCCCCAATATAAAGACCAGCACGGCAATAAAAAAACCAATAGTATAGATTATCAGCAGAAAGCGCTTCTGTCTTTTTTTCACTTCTTTAAGTGACCGTTCAAGTTCATCCGGCTGCATACTGCTTCTGCTCCTTAAATCATCAAATCTTTATTTTAGCCGCGAGCGACAGCAATAACAGCGCTACCGGTACTACCAGCAGCGCTATCGCGGCAATCACGCCAAAATACGACTTTTTTTCCGTTTTCTTAGCTAAGTTAATACGCTCCTCGTAACCCGGCTCTTTAAGTACGTAGTCGCCCTGCGACGGGTCCCAGTCTGCGTTAACAGCTATTCCGTTAATTAATTTATCCGCCAAATGATCTTCTTTATTTTATTAAACTCATTTTGTTTGTAGAACTGTAAAGCAAGCTGCCTTCGCTGCCGGTGACGGTTATCTTATAGAAGTAAATACCGCTCTGCAAGCCCGACGCGTTGAAATCAACACTGTGCGAGCCGGCATCCATCTTACCGTTTACGAGTTGGGCAATTTCCTTACCAAGTATGTCATATACAACCAGTTTAACATTACCGCTGTTCATCAACTGGTAACTGATAACGGTGCTGGGATTAAAAGGATTCGGATAATTCTGCGCTAAGGCGTATTTCTCCGGCATACCCGTTAACACTTCAACTTCATTTGAATACTCAAACTTACCGTCAGTATCAATCTGCTTCAGCCTGTAAATGTATTTGGTTGAAGAGGAAACATTCCTGTCGGTGAAAGAATAAGATTTCTCCGAGTTGCTGTTTCCATTCCCCTGCACAAAACCTACGTTAGTCCAGTTTTTCTCTGATCCCTGTTCCCTGATCTCTGTTCTCTGAACTTCAAATCCGTAGTTGTTTACTTCGGTCGCGGTGCTCCAGTTAAGAACAACAGCACCGGAAGTTTGCTTCGCTGTGAAGGAGGTGAGTTCAACGGGAAGTGGATTATCAGAATTATTGGGCAAACTGGTTATGTTTGCCGAAAGTGTATGACCATATTGTGTGTTACTGCTGTTATAAGAAGTTCTTGTATAAGTGGTGCCTGAAGCTGTTAAACTTATCATACCGTCGTTTGGCCAACTCGCAGCATCCTCCATCCCTGCAGTGTATACTGTAATAGTCCCCCAGGCAACCGCAAAAATAATATTGGATGTATTTGCAGTCTCTCTAAGCACTAATTGCCCACTTGCAGCCATACCTGCAGTAGAAGCATAATCCCTGCTCTTTGAGGAGACACTCCCAACAGTAACCGTCGCATTTGGTGACAAAAGAATATACTTCCGTGAAGCTAAATTTGTTGTGGTTGTAAAGGAATAAATAGTTGCTCCGGCGGATCCACCAGAGGAGAAATACTTCAGTTCATAACCATTTAGATCTATCGTAGCATCAGAATTATTGAAGAGAACTATAAACTCATCTGATGCACCGGCGTAATCCGCAGAAAGATGAGTAATCATGATGCTGTTTTGTGCGAGAGGGGTAAAAACGTTGAAGCTATTGCTTGTAGCATTTGTGAGGCTTCCGGATGAAGCGTTTAAAGTTGCACTTCCGTCAGTTGAAAACTGAAGTGTGCTAAAAGTTGCAATACCACTCGAGGTCGTAGCACTGACCGGAGAGCCAGTAAGTGTAACACCTGTCGCAGTGATATCAATAGATGTGTTATAATCTAGGTCACGTCTGCTATTACCATCAGTTGCTTCAACTGTTACGGCCGGGCTCATGTTCGTATTTATTGCTACAGCTGAAGGCTGTTGCACAAACAGAAGTTTTGTTGCAGTAACTTCAATTTTATTGTTATCGCCAGAGACTGATGACGTTGCACCTCCTGCATCGCTGGTTGCAAATGCTGAACCAGCACCATTAGACGTGGCAGCTGTAATTAAAAACTGAAATTGCTGGTTATCTGTAACAGTTGTTTCAAAAGTTAAATACAAATCTAGTGTTTTTGAGCCGTCATCAGCAGCTGTTACATTAGCCCCCGACATTCCGGAGAATGAAATGGTTTCGCCGGCCACTTCAACCTCCGTAACTTCAGTTGAGCCATCAAATAACGCAGCCTTGCGGATCGTATTTGTCCAACTGCTCACCGTATTGCTTCCGCCTGTGCCAATAGTTAACGCTGTGAGTTCAGTACCTAAAGCATCTGCATCGGCAGAACCGCCGCCATCGCGAATAGTAAATGACCAAACTCGCAATGCATCTGATGTGGTTGTAATTGTAGAAGATTGCTTACTAGCATAATCAATGTTAGTAGTCTCATTATTCGCAGTGATAATATCAGATGATGAGCTGCCGGATAGAGATGAAGTAGTTCCGCTTCCTTGAGCCTCAGTAGAATAATTAAAAGCTTTATCAACTGTATAAACCTTATAATAATAAGTTGTCCCGGCTGATAAACCGCTGTTGTCTGTAAAGGATGTACCGGTACCAATGTACCTGACCGTTCCTGTGAGACCGTCTGTGCCGTTTGTGTGCGTGTTACCAACCGCATAAATACCATTTTGATTCGGATCGTTGTCCGCATTAGGAGATGTGGCATATCTTATTACAACATATCCTCCGCCATCATATCCGCCACTTGCTGCCTCCCAACTAACATCTAAAGAAGAAGTTGTTGGATTATTGACGGTTACAGTACCGGGTGAATTTGGTGCGGCATTATCTGCTGAAGACCCTGCATATATAACATAATCGTCTACATCAAATGGCCCACCTGTCGCAGAAGTACTGCACCTTAAAACTCCAATTCCTGCTGTAGTTACAGAGTTGGATGGAGTTGTTACCGTCCCTTCATATTTTGTCCAAACTCCACTCGTGCTATTTAATGTTGCACTTGTAGAATAAGTCGGATTTGTAGTGCCATTAACGGTTACGCCGATTTGAAAGCCATTCACATTAGCTGATGATTTATAATAAAATTGAACACGGTACGCCGTACTAGAAGTAGGGCCATTTGAAGGAGTACCATCTTGGGGAGATTGTAGCACTCTATTACTTGCTCCTACTGTTACAGAAACATACTTCGGACCACTTCTACCTCCAGAAGAATTAATGGTGCTACCGCTTCCGGATTGTCTTGACCAGTTACTAGAAGCCAGTGTATTTCCAAGCGTTCCGGATTGATTCTCAAAGCCACCATCCATAACGGGGAAGCTACCAATCACCTGTTGCCCATACCCCACACTCCCCAATCCAAAAAACATCAAAAGGAGTGCGGTTAAAACGTAACCTTTTTTCATAAGTATATTCTTTCTATTTATTTATAAATTATATAAAATCTAAATTCTTTTATTTGCAAAATATTTATTCTCTGTTCTCTCACTAGCTTTCCCCGCTGCCAGCCCCCGCCCGCTCCAGGCCCTAACCCAAAAACCGACCGTTACTGAAACTGTCACTGATACTGATACTGTTACTGACACTGTTCCCTGCTCCCTGTTCTCTGTTCCCTGTTCCCTGTTTATATTTTCCACGGAGAATAAAATTCCCCGCTACGTTATGAAGCTTTGATCATTGATCATTGATATTTGATAATTGAGTACGAACACAGACGGAAATTAGAACAGGACGCGGAAGACGACGACGGATCACTGAGCGCTAGTTCGATCATCAGGGAAAGATATATTCCGGCTGCGGGGGCGCACGCTTTTTTCACCGGTAACACACTCCGGCGGAAATATATCTCGGATACATTTTTAAAATATAAAGAATCGGATAATTTTCGGCAAATGTTAATTTTTTTTAACATTATGAAAAACACCAAATTTACTGAAAAGTGTTGAATTTTTCAACAATATTTCGGAATTAAGAATTAAAAATTAAGGATTAAGAATAGCGGTATCTGTCAGGTTGTTGAGTAGCACGACATCTTCTCTTTTTCAATTCAAGTCGGGCGTATCGAAACAACCGGACGCTGAGAATTAAGTAGTTAGAAAAATATTCTGTACAAATTGAAAATCCCTCCGGGAATGGTTAAAATTTTCAATAAAATCTACTCCCATTTTTACACTTGTCCCATAAGGGAAAGGCGGTGCACTGATCCCGATTCATCGGGACGAAGTGGGGGGTAGGGAGGGGTTATCGCAATTAATAACTTCTAATCATCTCTTATGGTACCGGCTCCGCCAGCTTATGATTTATAAAGAAAAGATAAACTCGATGAATTTTATCATATTCTCCGTGGTTCTCTGTGACCTCTCCGTGGCTCTCTGTGTAACCATTTTCCGTACAGGAACTAATAGTAAAGTTAATTACAGAAAAAACTGATGCAAATTACAGGCATCGATACGGACTGTTAGTAGTGAGATAGTTACACGGAGAACCACAGAGTTTACACGGAGTTACCCGGAGAATATAAAGAGTTAGAAAAATATTCTGCGCAAATTGAAAATCCCTCAGGGAATGGCAAGAATCCAAATTTTAAGTTAAAAGTTAAGAGTTAATGTTTTGTCTGCAAGTGGCTGAAGCCATTTCTCTGCTTTGGTGAGGGGGTAAAAAAGGAGGAAAATCACTTCAGTGATTTCCGGAAGTGAGTCCGGAGTATTTTGGGCGGTCGAGATGCTTCCGCAGTTTGCCTGGTTTTTTATGGTACTGGCTCCGCTGGTTTATGAATTATTAGATAAATATACCATTGGGGATTAAAAGTCAGATGACGAGATGTGGGTAAGGGAAATGGGAGGAGTTTATTGATGTGCGGGTGCCTTTGAGTGTTGTGTTGCGAACTCATCCCCCCAACCCCCTTCTCTTTGATTGAGAAGGGGGAGAAGGGTTGCGGACTTGAGTAACGACGCTCCCTCTTGGGATCCTTCGGCCTTCTCTTTGATTGAGAAGGGGGAGGGAAGGGATTTTAGGTTATTTGATTAATGTCATTTTGTTCGTCGCGCTGTATAGGTGATTGCCTTCAGGACCGGTTACGGTTATCTGATAAAAATAGATTCCGCTTTGCAGTCTGCTTGCGTTGAAATCAACGCTGTGCGAGCCTGCTTCATTCCTTCCGTTTACCAATACTTCCACCTCTTTACCAAGTATATCATATACCACCAGCCTCACATTGCCGGCTGCTGCCAATTGGTAACTGATTACAGTTCCCGGGTTAAACGGATTAGGATAATTCTGCGCAAGCGAATATTTATCCGGCATACCGGTGAATACTTCGATTTCATTCGAATACTCAAACTTACCGTCTGTATCAATCTGCTTCAGCCTGTAGACATAATTCGTTCCACTTGCAACATTCCTGTCAGTAAACGAATAAGATTTCTCAGAGTTACTGTTCCCATTCCCCTGCACAAAACCTATCATATCCCACTTCTCTGTTCCCTGTTCCCTGATCTCTGTTCTCTGAATTTCGAATCCGTAATTATTAACCTCCGTCGCGGTTTTCCAGTCCAGCAAAACCGCGGCCCCGCGCTCGCGCGCATTAAAGGAAATCAGTTCCACAGGCAGCGGAGAAGCGGAGTTATAACTAACATCATCAATGAACGATGTCCAGTCGGGAGAATTGTTTGCAGCGTAAAACATAATTGCATCCAGCGTGACCGTGGGGCCGTTAATAATTCCGTTCCCGCCGGAAAAATTCGCCCAGCCCGCATCCTGCAGGTTCCATTCATAAAGAGTCCATTGGCCGTTGTTCGAGACACTCTTCTTCGCGGAAAGTTCAGTACCGCCGGCTCCATCATCAACGGTAATCGCAATCTGAGCGCCCGAAGGTGCGGATGATGTTTTCAGGTAAAACCCGATATACCCGGTTGATGATAAGGTGGTATTGTTAGCCGGAGTGCCGCCGCCTGAAAGAAGCCGCACTGTCCAATTACTTGATGAAGAAGCGTTATCCATCAGCACCACATCAAGCGATCCCCAGCCGTTATACGCCTGTTCCACAACGCGCGCGGCAGTGGATGAAGTTGAAATCCCAACAGTTGAACCGCTTATTGCCGGAGCGCTGTTAAAAATACCGGAAGAGGTTTCAAAGTCCGCAAGCATTGAGTTCGCGGGATTAGATACTGACGCAAAGGCTTTTTTCAGCGCGCCCCACAGATCAGTGTTTGAGCCGTCATAACTCAGCGCCCACATTCCCGTGCCCGCGCATCCCTTTGCTTTTATTGAATCATACTTAAGCGATAGGCTTAACGAGTCATCGTACCAGGTCTGGTACCACTGCGAGCCGCTCTGATATCTGTACCAGGGGGATTTATAAGTATCGTCAAAAAATTTATCTCCGGAAGGGATACTGCTTATCGCGGTTTTTACCTGGCTGAAAGTTTTGGTAACCCCTTCACCGGTTGCCGAAGTCATACGCGTACTTGAAGCAACAGGCCATTCATAACCATAATAATTAAAACCTGTAATTAATTTGTTCAGCGGAACACCCACACTGTTATAAGCAGTGATGCTTCGCATTACGTGGCGGATTGACGTACCGGTTGTTAAGGGCGATATAGGCCCGGCATTGCTGCTTCCTTTATAATAATAATCATAGGCCATCAGGAAGTACAAGTCAACCACACTGTTTACCGTGGTAAAAAACGTGTTATCAAATATGCTGCTCCAGTCAACAGCGGGGAGTTCGATTACCAGTTCAAGATTGTTTGCCTTGAGCGCGGTACCCAACTCGAAGATAAACTGCCTGAAATTATCTTTTTGCGCTGCCGCAACGGTTTCAAAATCAATGTTCGCCCCATCAGCGCCGCGCAGGTTTACCTGCGTTATTATATTGTTAACAAGGTTTGTGCGATAAGTTGCATTCGCAAGCACCCTCTCGTGGTTCGCGAACATTGTTATCGTAAGATGTATCTTCACGCCGTTATTCTTGCAATAGTTCACCACCTGAGTTGTCGCCCAGTTACGTGTGGTAGTGAACCCTCCGGTAGTAGATGTCGAATTATCAACTTCCGCGCTGAAATAGGCAACGTGAGTCAGGAGGCTGTAATAGTAACCCGAGGCAGTTGCATCGGTGACCCAGTAGGGATGGAAGCCATAGATCTTATGGGAAACTGATTCAATTCCGTCATACTCCGGATTCGGCGAGGCTTTAAATAACTCCCTGCCTACATCCGCGGGGTTGCGGGAATAATATTCCGACTCCGACTGATGCACGGATTTTTCAACCTGCGCAAAAACCGATATGTTAAATAATATGACGACTGTTATAAAGTATTTGTTTAACATTTTGCTGTTATATCACATAAATTATTCGTGTATTAGTTCACCCGGTATATTTATTTTTTACCGCGGATAATCATTATCTAAGTGCCTTACAGTACCGACTGAAAGGCACTAAAAATATGTATTATCTCTTTTTCATAACCGTTAATATCCGGGCAAACACTCCCATTATTTCAGAAGCACCAATTTTTTAACCGCCGAAGTACCGTTAGATTTAAGTTCATACGCATACACACCGCTTGGCAATGAGCTTGCGTTAAACTCAACCTGGTAATACCCCGGTTCCTGAACTGTATTTACAAGTTCCGCTACCTGCTCGCCGTTCAGATTAAATACTCTGAGTGATACCTCTCCCGCGGAAGGAATCGAATACCTGATCACAGTGGCCGGGTTAAACGGATTCGGATAATTCTGCGCAAGGGCAAACTTCTCCGGAATTCCGGTCAATACTTCGACTTCATCCGAGTAATCAATCCGTCCGTCGGTATCTATCTGCTTTAGCCTGTAGATATATTTAACCGCGGCTTCAATATTCCGGTCAGAGAATGAATACGATTTCTCAGAGTTACTGTTCCCATTCCCCTGAACAAAACCTATCATATCCCATTTCCCTGTTCCCTGTTCCCTGATCTCTGTTCTCTCAATTTCGAATCCGTAGTTATTCACCTCCGTCGCCGTACTCCATTTCAGCACAACTGACTCTCCGCTCTGTTTCGCGGTAAAGGATTTCAATTCCACCGGGAGCGGGTTGTCTTCACTTCCAAATACAAATTCCGAGAATCCGGTCGTAATTACCGCGGAAAGCAGGTAGTCATCCGTTTGGTTTCCGTTAGTACCATTACGGTTATAAGTCAGGGTGATGGGCCCGGTGAAAGCGCCTGTGCCGGGCGTGGATCTTTTATAAAGTTTCACTGAAGTGTTATTCCCGTCTTCAAGTTCGCTGATCCCGTGGTTTGAGATGTCAGCGAGGTTAAACCTGAGTACATAACCTTCTTCAACATTAAATACCATACCGCTTCCGGCTTCGATGATCCACCTGTAAACGCTGACATTACCCGTAACTCCGGATACATTTGAAGGTGAAGAATTGAATTTGCTTACAATTACGTCACCGCCGTTTGTAACGTTCGAAAACGTAATTTGTCCCACACCCGTACTGCCTCCTACCGCAACCGGAACATTAGCCCCGGCCGTAACCGCGGCGGACTGATAGTTATTCGGGGTTGTTACTGAAATTGTATTGGAGTTACCGCTGGTACTGTTCGTGCTGAAACTTCTTACTCTATAGTAATAAGTTGTTCCGGCAGAAAGTCCGGTTACTGCTTCACTTGTACCGTTTACGGTCTTATTGTTGTATGCAGCGTTAATTGTAGAATTCTGAACAGCTATATTATCAAGATAGAACCTGCAGTTAGAAGTATTCTTTGCCTGAATCCTTATTTTTGATGCCGCGGTTCCTCCCGTGATCTGAACAGATTGAGCAGCCAGACTTGCGGGGGCTGTAATATCACTTCCTGCCTGTGTAAAGGTAGTGCCGTCAGGGGCGTGTAAAACCTGAACTACGGCTGCATCACTGCCAAATTTCGCAAGGTCAAAAGTAATTGAATTATTCCCTCCGTTACCAGACAGGTCAATTGTTGG
Organism: Ignavibacteriaceae bacterium; assembly: GCA_013360295.1. GTDB lineage: Bacteria > Bacteroidota > Ignavibacteria > Ignavibacteriales > Ignavibacteriaceae > JABWCL01. The sequence continues at coordinate 106,380 of JABWCL010000010.1, forward strand.
CGTTGTAATGATTCCTCTGGTTGAGCCCGCACCCATCTTAGCGTATCCAACCATTTCATAAACCGCAGTACCTGTCCATCCCGGAGTTTGTAAATAACTATTTAGGCTTGCACCTCTGTCCTGCGTCCCGGCATCCTGCGTGAAACCGGCAAAGTTTTCCGTGATTACGGTTGTTGAGCTAAAATCAGAAGTAATGGCAACATCAAGCCGGTAACTTTCTGCTCCGGTTATGGCTTCCCAGTTCGCGGAAAATCCGCTCGCTGTCACGAGAGTAGCCGCTGTGGCAACAGGTGAGGTTAACCCGTCAGTTGTAAAATTGTATTCAGTTCCATACCCGCTCCCCACGCTGTTTGTCGCGTAAGCTCTTACATAATAAGTTGTATTGGGTGAAAGTCCGGTTATGTTTCCGGTAATTGCGCCCAATCCCGCGCCTTCCGCGGTTTTTGTTTCAAGCGCTACGGTAGGATTGGCTGAGGTACTCCAAACCACACCTTTTTGTGTAACAGCTTCACCGCCGGTCGCTGTTGCCTGGCCGCCCCAGACTGCAGTGGTCGCCGATTTGCTTGTTATCGCTTCATTTGTAGATACAGTCGGTACAACTTCCAACGTCGCGGTAACCGTCAGGTTATTACTGGTCAGCTCACTCGCGCCCGAGAATTCATCGGCTTTTATTGTGATGTTGAAGTTGGTGACATTCGCGTCAAAGTCTGTTCCGTCGTAAGAAAGAGTTAGCGTCGCGCTTGTTTCATCAACATAGGCAATTGAATTAATCGTGGTTCCGGCCGGGGGATTATTCAAAGTAAAGTTTTCCTGCGCGAGTTCTTCATTTACAAATGTTTCGTTTGATAATGTAATGTTAATTACCGCGCCGTTAAGGTTTTCTTCAGTCAGTCCCGCGTGTGATATGGCTATGGAAGGAACTGATGTCGCGATAACCGTCTGTGAATTTCCGGCAGGGACAGGATCAGTGCCGGTTTTGGTAACCGTTCCTGAAAATGTGAAGTTTGAGAAAGCGGTTGCCGCGAGATTTATTGTATTGCCAATTACAGCCGTGGCGCTGATATCCGCTGTTATAAAAATGTAGCCTGTGCTTCCGGTTGATATAAGCTGCTGGGTAAATGACGGGAAGATATGACTCCCCGCGCCGAGTGAGGCCGTTTTAGTGCTGAGTGTAGCGTCACCTCCGTCAAGTGTATTATCGGTTGAGTAACGAACCTTAAGAGATGTTATATCCGTCTCCGCGTATGTTCCGGCGGTGGTTACGGTTAATCCGCTGATTGTAGCGTCAGCATTCGTCACGGCCAGGTCAAACCGCATCAGCACGACATTCGCAGTTCCCTGCTCCTGGTCCGAGGCTGCCGGGGAGGAATAGGAAATCGCGACTGAAGTTGTCAGTGTCGCCTGATTGCCCGTACCGGGAGAAGATGTATAATAGTTCTGTGATGTACCTGTACCGGAATTATACTCATAAACCGCGAAGTAATATGTTGTTCCCATTGAGAGGTCAGTAACCGTAACGGTGGTACCGGTTCCGTCGTAGACAATTTTGTTACCGCTCCCCTGATCGGCGGCAGTGGTGAAACTGCTATTAACGCCCGTTGGCGCGGCGGCATCAGCCGGCGTGAAATCGACTGCCGATCCCGATCTTGCAACTACAATTCTTCTTTCTCCGTTTCCCCCCGTAAAGTTCACAACTATTGATGAAACTGTCACAGTACCGAAGCTGACGGTAGAAGCCGTGGTTGGTTCGGTGTCAATGGCAGTTCCGCTAACGGATACATTGGCAGTTACAGCGTCTGTACTGGTGATGGTAATATTACCGCTGACAGCGCCCGCGGCGTCAGCCGGAGTTAATCTTGCATAAACTGTTACAGGTTCTCCCGTGAGGTTACCGCCGGACTGAGGCAGGTTAACTGATGAAGAGAATGATGAATTGTCCAGAGATACCTGAAAATGAGTCGGCGCGGTAACCGTAACGTCAGCCGTCAGATCATCGCCGCTAACAGTAAATGAGGTGCCGGCGGAGGAATTACCCATAACGACCGTTCCGAAACTGCTCAAACTTGAAACTGAAGCAGTAACTGAAGGCATCGTAATAAGGGCTCCATAACCATCCGCGCGCGCACCGGGTGATACTCCGTTTGTTGCGGCAGGAAAGTTAGTTGAATTATGTAACGCTACGGAAGAACCTAGAGGAATTCCCTGGGGATTAATAGTAACAGACAAACCGGTAGAAGTGTTTGGTGTCGAGAAATTAACAACTCCCTTGTCCGTACCGGATAACGTGGTTGAGCCGGTATTGGTACCTGTATGGGGACCCGTGTCATCTGCGGCTCCATCCAGCCGGTACCTGACCCAGTTATCATCGCCGCCACCCCTTAACCCATCCGCGCCGGTATTTATCAGAAAAATTACTTCACCGCTGTTACCAAGCCCCCAACTTCCATCAAAGTTTCCGGCTATTCCATCAACATCCACGAATACTGTGCGTGAATTAGGCGTGAAGGTTCCCTGAGTATTTCCCAGGACAAGAAAACCATAAGCTGGTATACTTGTTGACGCAGGAATTTTTACCGCCCAGCTATTACCGTCAGATATTATCCAGCCACTTACATCAACAGCGGATGAACCTGTATTTGCAAATTCGATAAACTCATCATTGCTGGTGCTGAATCCTCCGCCGTTCCAGTCGAAATTGTTGACACCTCCGGTTGTGCCGGCGCTGCTCGCGGGATCGTTATAAAACTCATAAAGCGAAATTCCGTTCACCGTTGGTAATGCAGCAGCCTGGGAGCCCGTCGCGGGAGATAAGGTAAGGTAGTTCTCTGATCCGCCGGATCCGTTGAACTCATAAACCGCGACGTGGTATGTGGTACCGCTGTTTAACCCGGTTACTGTAACTGAGCTGCCTGTGCTGTTGTAAACGACATAATTACCTGTTCCAATCTGGGTTCCGCTTGCAAATGCTGTATTGGCGGTATAAGATGTTCCGTCTACCGGATTGCTGTTGACAGCGCTGCCCGATTTTACTAGCACGATCCGGTTAGTACCGTTACCGGAAGTCCAGTTAACGGTAAATTCATTTTCACCGACGGCTGTAAAAGTAACGTCCGCAGCCTGACCTGCCGGCTCAGCGCTAAGCCCGTTTCCTGTTACTGCTACATTTTTAGTGGTTACGCCGCTGCTTGCGTTAGTGATATTGCCGCTGAAAGCTCCGGTTGTACCCGGGGTAAACCTGACGTAGATCGTTGTATTGCTAATTATTCCGGATGAAGGAGTAAGATTAAGAGATGATACAAATCCCGAACCGCTGCTTTGTGATACTTCAAATCCGGTTGGAGGAGTAATAACCAGGTCCGCGGAAAGCCCTGTTGCGGATACTGTATAAGACTGTTCGCCGGATGATGAGCCAACCGCGACATTGCCAAAACCGGTCAGGGAGGAAACTGATACTGAAATTCCGGATGTTGTTGTATTGTTTGTACCGGGACTTGTTGTTAAATAGTTCTGTGAGGTCCCGGTTCCTTCGTTGTATTCATAGGACGCAAAATAATAAGTTGTTCCTTCTGTCAGGCCGGTAACCGTTACAGTAGATCCTGTACCATCATACACCACTTTATTTCCCGAGCCCTGATCGGAAGCCAATGTAAAATCAGCGTTTACTCCGGTTACAGTTGCCGCGTCTGAAGGAGAGAAAGACGCTGCTGATCCTTCGCGAGCTACAATAATCCGTTTTTCACCATCGCCGCCGGAAAAATTAACAACTACTGAATTCGCTGAAACGGTACCAAATGTAACAGTTGGTTGCGTAGTGGGTTCTGTATCCAGCGCGTTGCCTGAAACAGCAACATCTTCCGTTTCGGCACCGGTGCTTGCGTTTGTAATATTTCCGGAGAATGCTCCCGAAGCTGTTGCCGGAGAAAAGCGGACATATATGGTTGTAGCGGCTACTGAGCCTTCAGACGGAGTAAGATTAACAGTTGAACCGAAACCGCTTCCGCTGTTTGTGGAAACCTGAAATCCCGTCGGCGCTGTAATGACTATATCACCCGAGAGCGATGATCCGGAAACCGTATAGGTCGCTTCTCCGGAAGAACTGCCGGCAATAATATTTCCAAACGAGGGGAGCGAAGTAAGGGATACAGTGACAGTCGGTGTTCCGGAACTAACCGCAGTTTGATTACCTGTAAGAGGCGAACTTGTTTTGTAGTTTATAGCCGTCCCGCTTCCGTTGTATTCGAACACTGCCACGTGATAAGTTGTCCCGGCAGTTAAACCTGTTACAACAACCGAGTTACTGTTATCAGCATAAACGACATAATTGCCCGTTCCAATCTGTGAGCCGCTGCCGAACTCCCCATTTGCGGTGTAGGAAGTTCCGTCAACGGGATTAGAATCAACCGCGCTGCCGGACTTAACCAAGACAATCCTGCCCGCGCCATCACCATTCGTCCAGTTTATTGTAAAGCCGGTTCCAGACACAGCCGAGAATGAAATGTTGCTTGCAGAAGACGTGGGCTCGGAAAAGTTAGCCTTAATGGAGATGTCATCAACGCCCAACGCCTGTGCATTAGAGGTTGTGGTACCGGTGGTAACGGAGTAATTCCAGGCAAGGTACAAACTTCCGGAGGCGGCAATTGCCTGAGAGAGAGTTTTGTTTGTTACCGGAGTAGTAGCGCCCGGGGCGGTTGCATACCCGTTATTATCCGCGTCTGCCGCGAACGATGTAAGAAAATCACTACCCGCGCTTGTCCAGGAGGTTCCGTTAGTCGAATAATACATTTGAATGCTATACCCCGCGGCATTAGAACCGTTCCGATATTTTTCAACATTATAGGAAATGGTTAAGCTGCCTATATTAGCTGCGCCATTATTTGTTAATTGCACATAAAGGTTTACACTTTTTGAGGCGGAAGATGAAGATATACCCCCGATCGCACGATCAGTAGCTGAGGTTGGATCACCTGCCGCATAATTATATATACCATTGGTTGCTGAAGAACCCATTGAGTTTCCGGCTCTTTGTTCTGTCGCCGTCACCGCAGCAGAGTAACTTCCCACCAATCTTGCCGTTGTGTTTTTATCAGCTTTCCAACCGGAAGGCAAAGTTGCAGTAGCCGAAGTACCTATTGTAAATGTTTCGGTAATCGTACTGCCGGCGGATATGTTTACCTGTGCATACCCCGCGCTTCCCAATACAATAAACATCAGGATCAGCGCGGCAATAACGTATCTAATTTTCATTTTTTCTGTCTTTCTACTTTTTTAATATTCCAAACTCGTCATTACGATTATGAATTTTTAATTAAGAATTAAGAGTTAAGAATCCTCTCAGGGGATTGTGATTCCCATTTGGATTCAAAACCGGGTACTGACGGCAAAAATTGCGTCAGAATCGCAAAAATCTCTCTATCCGCTCTGTTTCTCGACCTCAAAATTCCTCAATAAGACGAATAATGTTAACCGCGTTAAATACCATTCAATGTTTTAATCGGGTTATTGATCATTCTTAATTCTTAATTCTTAATTCTTAATTTATAATTGTCATCTTGCCAGGTTCAAAAAAACCAGGTTTACAACAACGACCAGCGCCATACCGATTCCCGCTATAATGAGTTTGCGGATCTTTGCCTTGCGCCTTCTGCCGTCGAAGTATAATTTATCATAATTGGCGTCTCTCATATAGTCGCCTTCTTTTATGTTCCAGTCGTGTACTATTGGTTGTGGTGCCAAACTTATTATTTTCCTTTCCTTTAAATAAAAATCTTTTTTAGTTAAGAGTTAAGAATTAATCCTTTAGGGGATAAGAGTTCAAACAACCCTTAGCTTTTAACCTCACATCCAGCCTGACAGGTTTAACTCCCGAGTATTAACTCTTAACTTTTAACTCTTAACTCTTAACTTTTAACTCTTAACTTTTAACTTTTAACTTTTAACTTTAAATTTTGATCCTTGACGCTAATGTTATTATCAAAAACATCGCGGCAAACGCAACGGCGCTTAACATCAGATAAAGGCTGGTTGCTTCGCGCTTTCTGGCTTTCTTCGCCATTTCGTGCTGTTTTACGTAATTCGGTTCTTCCGGTTTATAATCTCCGCTGGAATAGTCCCAAACGGAATGAGCAATTATCCCGAGGGGATTTTCAACTTTGTGTTCCATTATCGTACCTTTCCTTTTTAATTAATAACGTTTATTAAATTTGTACCCGCGCCATTTTGTCCGGACAGTAACCGCCGTACTTTCCGGTACGCGAAAAGCGTACCGGATAAGGTTAATAAAATCACCGCGATTCCTGCCAGGAAAACCATTTCGGCAATGCCGGGATTTAATGTTCTTTCATTCATTTTATTCCTCCTCTTTCCTTATTTAATTAATAACATTTTTCTTGTCTGAATAAAGTCGTTCGCCGTAATGCGGTACAGGTATGTTCCGCTCGAGAGCCGCGAAGCATCAAACGGTACAGAATAGCTTCCCGCGGGCTGTACTTCATTAACGAGTTCAGCCACTTTCTCTCCGCTCATCGAATAGATCACCAGCGTTACCCTGCTTTCCACCGGAAGCGAATAGGATATGCTCGTTGAAGGATTAAACGGATTCGGGTGGTTCTGTGAAAGCTCATATTTATCCGGAACACCGGTGGTGACTTCCACTTCTTTTGAATAATCGAATGATCCGTCAGTATCCACCTGTTTGAGCCGGTAGATATACTTCGTGGCGGATTGAATATTCCTGTCAGTAAAAGAGTAAGATTTTTCCGAGTTGCTGTTTCCGTTTCCAGGGACAAAACCAACTTTATTCCAAATCTTCTCTGATCCCTGTTCCCTGATCTCTGTTCTCTGAATCTCAAATCCGTAATTATCAACCTCAGTCGCCGTCGCCCAGTTAAGAACAACCTTGTTGCCTGATGATTTTGCCGAGAACCTGACGAGTTCAACCGGGAGCGGATTATCCACACCGCCGCCGAAAGTAAAGTCAGAGAATCCAGTAAGATTGTTTGCTTGGATATACTCGTTTTCCCTCGTTACATCAGTATATTCAACCCATTCCGCGCCGTCATAATCGCGTTTTAGCAGTTTTAATGTTGAAGGGGAATTGACGCCGCTGTTCGGAATCTGGCTGAAATAGAACCTTGCGGTGCCTGTAAAGGAAGCTATATTTGTAGATACAGACCAGAAATAGTCCGGTATGTTTGTAACTCCCGCGGGAGCGGACCCTGACCTGCCAATCGGGAAGAAATAACCGCGGACATTTCCCGTAAGTTGATCAGTCGGATTAAAGGTCATTCCTCCTGCTGATTCAATCGGAATAACCGGATTCTCAGTTGACGCGGAAGGATTTGCGGCAGTACCTGAAGCAAGCTGATTCAGCTGTGTAACCTCATCAGCGCCGATGCTTGGATTTGTCGCGTTACGGGCTTGTCCGTCATAGTCGGTTGTGTAACCTTCAACCGGTGTGCCGGCTGAGGCAACCGGTGAAACCGGAATGACGTGCAGATTAGACGGATTGTGGAATAGCGGATCTGCGGAGATGCTGTTGGCGTCTTGAGAGCTATTCGTTTTCCAATCAGAAAAACTCTGATAATCAGATGCATTGAAGTACCCGGTAAATCCAGCGGCATTGGAGGAGTTATAATATAAATCATTATAATCAGAAGTAAATGTTCCACTAGTGCCAACTCTGCGGATATTCCAAACCTTCATTGTTGTTTCATCTGAGACTATTAAGTTGTTCTTGAAATTAACAGTCCCTAAAGGACTCGCTTCCGTTGTTGCCGCAGTGGCAAATGCAATTCCTGCAATGTAAGATGACCCGAACGCGGAAAAGTTCGTCATTTCGGGAATATAGATGGTATTATAGTAAATATTAGAAGTCGATGAGTGCGCTGCTCTTATGCCGTAGAATTTCGCATTTGTTGTTGATGTTGAAGATTCAAATCCGGAAATAAAGTTGTTATGAATGTTCACAACTTTTGGAGAGAGGTTTTGGTTGTCTATTCCAATAATACCATTACTTGCGCCTGCTGTGGCTGTAAGAGAGCGTAACCTTGTGATAGTATTGTTATATACATTAAAAGTACCAACAGCCGCAAAGTTGGTTGTAAGGACTATACCACCTGCGGCTTGAGTCGCCTGGCTATTTACCTCAATCCTGTTTCCGAAAATATCAGCATTTATCGTGTATGAAACATAAATTCCCCTTAGCCTTGCCGAAATATTATTATCGCGAATAACCAGATTTGAAAGCCCTATCGTAGGCGCATCGGAATTAAGCACGTAAACACCCATTGCCCCATTACCTGAAGTTGCCGTTAAGGTGTTATTTTGAATAGTGATATTGTCGGGTTGATAGTTTAGGGATGATGCAAACCTTAATGTCAAGTGGATTGCTGCATTTGAATTTCCTGTTGAGGAGGCAGTGCTTATAATACAGTTTTTAATGACATTATTATCATTATCGCCAAAGATTCTGATTACCGATTTTTGCGAGGTGGTTGCTGCTCCGTTTATTGTAAGGTTTTTTGTTGACCCATCATTAACATTTGACCCGTCAATAACAATACGGTCTGTCTTAACCATATTATCCGACGTCCCGGTTGGTGAACCGATAACAAAATGGCCGTCAATACCGGTTGTAGCCGTGAGTGCGTGCAGTGTGGTTTGCGTAAAGTTAATCGTCGGAGTAAGCCCTGTATATGGTTTGAATGTAATGGTAAAGCTTCCTGTATTTGCGCCCAGCCATACATCCTGCGCTTCCGTCAAATCACTTGTAATGAGGTAAGTCACATTTGCATCAACAACGTTAGTATTAAGATTGTCGCAGGCTGCTTTAAGTGTTGCAAAATCAGGATTGCCTCCGCCCGGTTTCGTTCCGGCAGCGCCAATATAGTATGTCCCGGTGAGGCCGCTTACATTAAGCGTGCCGGATATATTGGTAGTCCCGTTCCAGGTTCCGCCACCGTCGGTGCTGTAACCGCCGTAGTAATAGTCACCGCCGTTACGCTGAAAACGGCTGGCATAATAGTATGTACCTTTACCGAGGGTAAGGGTTGCTTTATACTCGTCATTATTATTATTTATTCCCGCGCTACCAAAATAGCTTGCCTCAACCCAGGTCCAGTTCTCCGAAACCGGATTATTATTATCCGTATTGTAACCGATCCAGCAGGTAATACCCGCTGCCTGTCCCGCGGGAGGTGTAACTCCGGCTATATATATTTGCGCGTATACATCATAACTGCTCGCGGCAGTAATTGAACCGCTGCCGGGATACTGAAGATTTATAAAATCAATATTAGTTGGGGCTTCTGTCACGGTCAGAGTTCCCGATACATAAGTAACGCCATCCCAAAAACCGCCGCCGCCCGCGCTGTAACCGCCGTAGTAATAGTCGCCGCCGGCCCTTTGCCACCTGGTCATATAATAATATGTTCCTGCCGGTATACCCGAAAGCGTGGCTTTATAATTATCATTATTGCCAACATCACCCGTATAAGAGGCTTCTTCCCAATTAGTCCAGTTCTCGGGAGAAGAGTTTACAAAACTGTAACCAACCCAGCAAGTAATGCCCGCAGCCTGGCCGGCACCGTTTGTTTCTCCGTCAACATATACTTGCCCGTATACGTCAATAGATTCAAGTGTATTTATACTGCCGCTTGCGGGGCTCGCCAGGTTAGCCCAGTTGATTGTTGTAGGCGGTACTGAAACGGTTAAAGTACCCGAAACATTTGCTGTTCCGTCCCACGTGCCGCCTCCGTTTGTACTGTAACCACCGTAATAATAATCACCGCTGTTTCGCTGGAACCGGCTTGCATAATAATAAGTTCCGGCAGCGAGGCCTGAAAGTGTACCTTTATATTCATCATTATCGCCCTGCTGACTGCTGAAAGATGCGGCAACCCAGTTTGTCCAGGTGCTTGGGTCTGTATCTTCCGTATGGTAACCTATCCAGCAGGATACACCGGCGGCTGCCCCGGCAGGATTTGTTACTCCGGCGATATAATCCTGAGCATATACATCAAATGATTGTATGGTGGTTATAGATCCACTTCCCGGGTATTGCAGATTTACAAAATCAAATGTTGTAGGGGGAGCTGAAACGGTTAAAACTCCCGAGCTGTTGTCCCACGCGCCTCCGGTACCGCCATAATAGTACTGCCCAAGCTGATTCTGGTACCTGTAAGCATAATAGTATGTACCAGCGGATAGGCTTGATAGTGTTGCCTGGTATTCATCATTATTACCGGACTGAGTATTAAATGTCGCGGGTATCCAGTTTGTCCAGGTATTAGGATTTGTATTTGTTGCACTGTACCCCAGCCACGCGCCTATACCAGCGCCTTGCCCGGCGGGATTTGTAACACCATCTACATATACCTGCCCGTAAACGGTAACTGATTCCAAGGTTGTAATTGAAGCAGTTGTAGGGAATTGAACGTTTCCCCAGCCGATGGATCCAGTGTTGGTTGTGTAGGCTCCCAGACCTTGATCTGTGCCTAAAATAAATATCGTATAAGTTCCATCAGAATTGCTTTTTACTGTGACATCACCAGCAACTGCATTTGCAACATCCGTTGAGTTATTCGATAATAATTCGGTCGTTCCATATAAAACAGGGGTAGAGGGAGTGGTTACCTCATACACTAGCCCTCTGGTATTTTTATTACCCGATCCCGTACCTGGCGCTCTGTAAGCTGCAAGCAATAAATAATTTCTACTTGATATTTTAAAGACTTTATTTGCCGCCTGAGATGAATTAGTCCCACTGAATAAGCTGCTAGCTACATATGCTCCGTCACTACCATGTTTCCTTGGGTTTGCACCGTTTCCTGAAGTGTAGAATGCTTTATCATCTCCAAAGACTGCTACGTGCTGTCCCGAGACCGTATTTTTATAAGATCCTGTTAATGTGATCTCTGTTGTTGTCCAGTCCGTTCCCTGGTTTGTGGTTTTAAGAACTTGAACTTTACCATCCGTTGCGGTTCCGGCTCCAGGTACGTACACCTCTACCGTACCAGCCGCCCAGGAGCCAATAACATAAAACTTATCACCATATCGGATACCGGAAACGGTCGGCAAAGTGAATGTATATGTACCACTCGGAGCTCCCCCCTCAGTTGTCCAGACGTATAGCTTAAAGGCTGAGGATGCCAAATTTCCTAAAAAGAGGACATTATCCGAAGACAATTCAATATCGTTTATAGCGAAGGTACCGCCTGAAACACTACTAAGATTAAAGGGAGTATCAAGCGTCACATCAGCTCCCGTTGTAGGATTTATTACTCTTATGGAATTACCCCCACTTCTTGAGGCTACATATAAACGCTCACCGTTTCCCATATTACCATACGCAATACCTCTTTCCGCGCCTGCGGTCGTCATCCAACTCGGCTTAACATCCGCCGCGCCTGTTCGGCTGTTGCGCTCCCAAAGTGTGGTAAATTGTCCAAAAGTTGTTGTAAATATTCCTGCAATAAAGATCGCGAGAAGCAGCTTTTTCATATTGCCTCCGGGTGATTTCGTGATACCAAGTAAAGAGAATCCATTTGTGATCCTATGTTTAATTTATTGTTTGTTATAGTTTGTATTTCAAAAATCATTTTACTTTCACCTTAATAATGTGATGCCGCACAGCACCTTCCGTCCCCGCCATCGCTTTTCCCAAACCTTCCTGATCCCTGACCAATATTCTCTGTTCTCTGTTCCCTGACTTGCCATTAGTCCGGTCTAAGTTCCTCTGTTCCCTGACACTTATACTGTCCCTGACACTGATACTGTGACTGACACTATGCCCGTTTTTATGTTTCCTTTTCATCAGCCCTTCAAGGTGGTCGAGCGGAAATACTTTAATATTAACGGGAATCTTTTCGAGTATTTTCCGGGTTGGGTTTACTTCAGTAAAGAGGATCAGTTCGGGTATATAACTGATATATTTCCCTTCAACTTCAGCCAGGTCATTCATTAGTTTTTCGCAGCAGTTTTCTTCTGCCATTTCCCGCGCGGTAAGTATTCTGCACATCTTTAGCGATGCGGTTTCCTTATTAAGCAGCGCCAGGTCGAAACTTGTTTTCCTCGTCCATAGCCCGTCAATGGTCACGTCAGGCGAGCCGGTTATCGAGAGTATCTCCGGATGCTCCCTGAACTCCCTGAATATCTCTTTAAGAAGCAGCGGGAGGCGTTCGTGGATGTATGCGTCAAGGTTTTCCGCTATGTGGCTCAGCATCTTCTCATACTGAGACATTTCATAACTGATTATATCCGGCTGAATGAACCGGAACCAGAAATTATCAAAGTAATTGCGGAAGTAGTATTTACCGTATTTTGATTTTGATGCATCAAGGGTACCAAGGGGCACGCGCCTTTTGATCACTTCACGCGTATGTTCAAGTTCGGAGAGGTATTTGGTGGTGCTTGTAACCGGGATCGAGACATTCTCCGCTATTTCCGATACAACATTTTTCCCCGCCGCAATCGACTGCATTATGGAAAGATAAACAGTGCTCCCCCTGCCGAAATCAGCCACAAGAAGCGAATTCAGTTCTGATGCAAGCGGCGCGTATTTCTTAAACAATAACTCCCTGAGGATATCTTCAACTGAGCTGTTCCACAGGTCGAGATAGTGAATCAGTTCATAAAATTTCGGAAGCCCGCCGAAGATGAGATACAGGTTCCTTATTTCTTCAAACTTCATAGTCGAATGATGCTGTTTGGCGATCTTCAGCACTTCGGAGAAAGAGAAGGGGGAAATTTTCATTTCGTGCCGCGTGATACCGTAGAGCGGGCTTTCCGGGGAGCGGAATGTCTTATCAACAAACTGTTCACTGTAAGTGACCGCGATAAGGTTAAGCATTGCCCCGCGCGCGTGCTGATCCCACAGGTTCTTCAGTTCGGAATAAAACCCGGGCGCGATCTTATTAAAATTCTGGAACTCGTCGATAACAAGATTAAGGGGAGTGTCTTTTGATATGTGAAAGATATAGAGGAAAAATTCCTCCCAGCTTCTGAAGCCGGGGATAAAATGCGAGGTAAAGCTGAATGACTTCAGATAATCCGATATATCATTTAACTGCAGCGCGGACGCTTTAATACTGATCGAAATGTACGCGCCTTTCCGGCGCTTCAGGTGCTCGCGCACGAGCGTGGTCTTACCCACTCTGCGCTTACCATAAAGCAAAACAAAATTTGAACCTTTCACCGTGGTGTCAAAAATCGTGTCAAGCTGGCTTAGTTCGTTTGTCCGGAAATATAATTCCAAAATTATACTGTAATTTATTATAAGTTTTAGTATAATTTATGAAAGCCAATGTTAATACGCAAGAAGTTTTTTAACTTTTTGAAAAAAATCTTTTCGGTTCCCGGACGGAAGGGCGCCAGAGATCAGAGATCAGAGATCAGAGATCAGAGATCAGAGATCAGAGATCAGAGATCAGAGATCAGAGATCAGAGATCAGAGATCAGAGATCAGAGATC
>JABWCL010000091.1 GCA_013360295.1 Ignavibacteriaceae bacterium
AAGTACGGCATAGGCCCAAGGCAAGAGACAAAGAAAATCATACCGGCAGTGTTCAATTTGCTGCAGAACTACCCGAATCCATTTGGCAGAGCCACCCATTCGGATAATCCCTCAACTCAAATAGTTTATCACATACCGAAAGAGAGCGAAGTTGTTCTTAAAGTATATGACCTCCTCGGTAGAGAAATATCCGTGTTGGTTAATGAGAAAAAACAGCCCGGAGAATATACTGTAACATTTGACGGGAGAAAGTTGGCAAGCGGAATATACTTATACGAACTTCGGGCCCGCCCTTCGATCCCTCAAGGAGACTCAGGGAGCATAAGATCAGTGAAGAAGATGATACTTGTAAGGTAGTATTTAGAAAGTGAAATTGATAAGAGATTATTTAGAAAATGTTTGTCTAACTCAGAACACACAAATATAAAACAGAAAACGAATAGAAATGAAAAAAATAGTAATTCTTATTTTAACACTTACATTATATACAACAGCCACAATCCGCTATGTAAAGGCTGGAAATCCTACACCACTGGCGCCATACACAAGTTGGGCAACAGCAGCAGATAGCATCTGGAAAGCTCTGCGAATATCCGTTAGCGGGGATACAGTATTTGTCGGGAATGGCATTTACACTGAAACCGATACATTGCCCGCCGGAGTATCTATAATAGGAAGCGGAATAGACAGCTGTATATGGTCACTAGCTTTAACAAATGCTGCACAATTTCTTCCCGCTCTGGTAATTTATAACCACACATCGGTTGAGGGGATTCATTTCAGAGGGACAAGTATTAACACAGGTTTTTGCATAGAGTCGTGGAATACAGATAATTCAATGATTAAAGATTGCAAATTCAGCAAATGCTATTGGGGTCCTAATGTGGAAGCTGCTGACTTTCATAATAACATTTTCGAGGATGTTGATGTAGGGATCATTTCTATAAGTGTTATCCCCTCGGGCGCAAGCTATATTACTAATAATCAGTTCATCAATTGTGTTACCTCTGTTAATATTGCTCCCGCCCCTTACAAAACCTATGTCCGAAACAATTATTTTTACGTCGACATTACTCCAAGTCCTACATTTATTAAGGATGGCGTTGGAGGGCAACCGGAAATAACCAATAATATATTTATTCTTGCCAAGGCAAATGCACAAATTGATAAGTTTATTTTTGCACGTTTTGGAGATTTAATACAGAACAATGTTTTTATAACTTTTTCTAACGAACACAAGCCATTCATAATCACAGAATATCCAATCATCAGCAAAAATAATCACTTCGAAGGGAAATTAAACGCTCACCACCTTTTCTTCCAAGCTATCGGGCCACAGCTGGTGATAAGAAATAATGATAAGAAATAATAATTATTGGAATACAGGGTTATTATACTATCCCTCATACAACAATCCGTATAAACATACAGAACTACAGAAAGACCCGATGTTCGTTGACAGCGCCGATTTTCATCTTCAGAAGTACTCCCCGCTGATTGACAGGGGCGATTCAAGCGTGCTGGATAAAGACGGAAGTATAAGCGATATCGGAGTATATGGCGGGGTTTTTGGGGAGAGTTATGTTTACATAGACAAAGCTCCCCGCGCTCCCTCGGGATTAACCGTTACACTTTCAGCCGATACAGTCCTGCTTAAGTGGAAGAAGAACACAGAAAGCGATATAAGGAAGTATTATATCTATGCCGACAGCACAACCGGCGTAACCACAGACACAAACAGATACTTAACCTCTGCAAATGACACACTGCTAAAGATACCAAAGAGCTATTTCACCTGGGGTAGTGCGTATTTCCGTATAGCTGCGGTAGATAGCGGGTATAACAAGAGTCAGGGGAGCATAGCGGTGGGGGTAGTGCTTACAGGG
>JABWCL010000039.1 GCA_013360295.1 Ignavibacteriaceae bacterium
CCTGTAAAGATATACCCCGGAAGTGAGGCTTGAAGCATCGAAGTTAATGTTGTGAGTGCCGGCGCTGAATTCCGAACCGGCGAGGATCATAACCTCATTGCCGAGTATGTCATATACCTTCAGAGATACTTTTGAATCCGCCGCAAGGCTGAAACTAATAGTGGTCGCGGGATTAAACGGATTCGGATAGTTCTGGCTAAGGCTGTAGTCTGTTACTACCCCCGCCACTGCTTCTACCTGCTTTGAGGTATTCAGGCTTCCGTCATAGTCCTCCTGAACAAGCCTGTAGCTGTACTTTCCCTGCCGCGTTAAATGATCAATATATTTATATACAGATCTGATTGTGGCCGTACCGGCGCCTTTAACAAACGCAATGCGCTCCCAGATTCCTGCTCCGCCGCTCCTTTCGACGTGAAAGCCTTTGTTGTTGGTTTCAGTTGCGGTTATCCAATTCAGAATAACATCGTTCCCGGTCACCGAGGCGCCGAAAGATATCAATTCCACCGGAACCGGGGTGAATGAGAAACGGTAAACCGTCCCGGAATAACCGGACGCAATAAACGAAGACGGCCCGCTCCTGTACATCGCCGTCAGGTCTTCGCCGTAAAGTGAGTTTGCAACTACAACCATCTGCCCCTGCGTGTTCATTCTGAGCACCAGGCCGCCCTGGGCGACCGCCCATACTTCTCCCGGGCCAAAGTATAGCACATCGTGCACAACTTTCCCCTGAAGCGCGATCGTGTCGCTGATCAGTGTTAGCGTATTGAAACCGTCTGTTGTTTTGTAAATTGCACCGTTCTCGCCGCAAACATAGCCGTTCAGGTTATCAACGAGATATATCCCCGTCATCTGCCCGGAAGGCTGCGCCAGTGATCCGTGGCTCCAGGTCGTGCCGTTTGTAGTGGCAAATAATCTCTGGCCGGATCCTGAAGCAAACCCGGTAGTCGTGTTCAGCATTTTAATGTCATACAGGGTGGTCGTTGTAAAAGTTGCCTGGGTCTGCCAGTTACTTCCGCCGTTTGTCGTATATAAGATATTGCCTTCATTGGTAACCGTGTAGCCCTCGTTCGAATTAAAGAAGAAAAGCTTGTATAACCTTGTGGTGGATGTGCCGATACTCTTATTCTGCCAGGTGTTACCGGCATCGGTGGAAACGAAATAATTGCCTGCCCTGCCGCAAACATAAAAGTTATTTCCGGACATATAGGCATCATACATAATATTACCCAGGAGGAAAGTTTTCGCTTTCCAGGTAACACCGTTATCTGTCGAAAGGTGGACTCCTCCCCTGTCACCAACAACTGCAATCCTGTTCCCGTCCTGGAAAATTCCGTAGAAATCGCGGTAGTCATTGGTAAAGACATTCCATTCTGTGCCGTTTACGGATTCTGCGATCGTGCTCTTGTATGCTCCGGCAATAATTTTCCCGCCGGCTTTTATCGAGGTTCTTATCACTTCTGTTGTAAAAGCAGGTAATGCGGTCCAGGTGCTACCCCCGTCAGTGCTTTTATATCCCATTCCGGAAGAGCCGAGAATCATCAATTCATTTTCAGAAAAGGTTTCAATGGTATAGATAGCCAGGGTAGTCGGGGAAGTAAGAGCGGTGAATGTGACACCGTTATCAACGCTTTTTAGAATTGAGCCCGCTGTCCCCGCGGCATAGAACACGCTTGCCGAGGCTCTTTTAATTGAGTAAAGTGTTGAGGTAGCCGGAGTAGTGCTCAGCGTCCAGGTAGCTCCGCCGTCGGTGGTCCTCACGATTCTCTGGCTTGAGCCCGCGACCCAGCCGGTCAGTTCATTATCCCAGTGCATATCATACATCGTGTTTGTCTGTCCGGTAACAAGCGGTATCCACGTTTCCCCCGCGTTGGTGGTTTTCAGCACCTGAGTGGAACCCGTCGCGCCGCCGCAAGCATAAGCAATATTCGCGGAGAGGAACTGCACTTCATTGTATCCGCCGGAGTAAATGGAAGAATCTGTCTTATTAACCCAGGTAACTCCGCCGTCGGTGGACCTGTACATCTTACCGCCGCTCCCGACAACTATTCCCGTATTACCTGAAAAGCTAATTCCGTTAAGGTTATCTGAAGCATTGAACATCGCCTGCTCAAGTATCTGCCAGTTTGCGCCAAGATCGGTTGACTTAGCGACGAAGCTCCTTGCGCTAAGGTCGTAACCACAGAGATAAAGCGCGCTGCCGGTGTAAGTGAATTGCCTTATATCTCCCCTGAATGTAGGCTTCCTTAGAACTTCCATTGTGGGCGCCACCTGCGCGTAGGCAGTAAGCGTAGTTAACAGCACAAATAGTAAAATTGATTTTTTCATTAATGACTCCGGATTGAGTTTCTTGAATAAAATTAAAAAATATCTGCTCATTAAAATTACGAAAAAACGACTTATCACACCCCGATAATTAACAATCCGCCGCTGGCCTTTCAGATCTCAAGATTCTTATTTACCGGTATCCGGACGTAAAACGTATTCTTAGCTTTATTTTTCAAGGAAGCGGCACGTATCCAGGGGTTAAAATACCTTAATGCCTTATACGAAATTCCTTCCGCTTCGGCAAAATCAACCCAACTATCCACCGTACCGGATACTTCCACTTCATAAAACTTCAGGGGCTTATACAAGTCGCTCTCACGGAATTCTATTCCGAATGTTTCCGGATTCGAGAAAATAAGTTTGAATGAAAGAATCCTGAAGATAAAACGTGATGTCTCCTGATTCATATGCAGGTTATAAAAATCCGCACGGCGCTGTTTTTCAATGAAGGACGAGAGGTTCGGAACGCCGACATTATATGACGCTGCCGCCATAGTCCAACTGTTGAAGCGGGAGTAACTATTTCTTAAGTAACTGCAGGCGGCTTCTGTTGATTTAATGATGTGGTAACGTTCATCAATTTCATCATTCACTGTCAGTCCGTATCGCTTAGCAGTTTCTTCCATAAACTGCCAGTAACCGGCGGCGCCCGCGGGAGAAACAACTTCGCTCAGTTCACTTTCTGCCAGCGCCATATATTTAAAGTCATCCGGAATATTATTTTTCTTTAATACCTCTTCGATATCCGGGAACCATCTGTTCGCGCGTTTATACGCGAGTATGGTCGGTCCGTGCCTGAATGTAGTTACGATGATCTCGCGGTCTAACCGCTCCCGCACTTCAAAGTTTTTCATCGGTACCGGTTCGCCCGCGAATTCCAGTTTATCCGGCAGTTGAGGGAGTGTAATTACAGGGGAGTAAAACACTGTCTGCGGAGGCGCGGGCGGCTCCTGGGCGTTTACTTTCTGTTTGTACATCATTCCTGCCGCGAGCGCTAACACACCAACGGAAAGGACAATAATCGTAACTGATATAATTAGTTTTTTATTCATCACACTACTGCTGTTTATTTTTCAATGCAAATTCACGGTCAATAAAATCATAGACAAGCCTGACGCCAAAACCGGTCATATAAACCGAAGTATAGTTTTTTAACTTATTCGGCATTGAAGGCCCAGCGATATCAAGGTGCGCCCAGGGGATATCCTCATCCACCCATTTCTCGAGGAATTTTGCCGCTGTAATCGCGCCGCCCCACCTTCCGCCGAGATTCTTCACGTCAGCCACTTCGCTTTCAATCTGTTTGTTATAGTCTTCCCACATCGGCATCCGCCATAAACGCTCGTGCGTTACTGATGATGAATGAAGAAGCCCCAAAGCAAGACTGTCGTCATTACTGAACAGTCCCGCGGTGAACTCACCCAAAGCAACAACACAGGCGCCGGTAAGCGTCGCGAAGTCGATTATGTGTCCGGGTTTCAGTTTCGATACGTAATGCAGCGCGTCTGCGAGCACGATCCTCCCTTCGGCATCAGTGTTATCAACTTCAATTGTTTTGCCTGACGAGGTGGTCACTATATCGCCGGGTTTCAGCGCGTTTCCCGAGGGCATATTCTCTGCCGCGGCAATAACTCCGGTGATGTTAACGGGAAGTTTATTTAACGCAGCGGCGTATATTATTCCCGCCGTAACTGCGGCACCGGACATATCCGCTTTCATCAGCCACATATCAGCAGCCGGTTTTAATGATATGCCGCCGGTATCAAAAGTGATCCCTTTCCCGACGAGAGCGAGGTCAGTGTCATCCGCGCTTCTTCCCTTATACTCCATAATAATAAACCGTGGCGGATTAACGCTCCCCTTCCCTACTGCTGTCAATCCTCCCATTTTTTCCTCTTCAATTTTCTTTTCATCATAAACCGTGATATTAATCCCCGTTCCTTCAAAAGTACTCATTATCATAGCTGCGAGCGAGGCAGGAAAAACAACATTCGCCGGTTCATTTTCGAGGTCGCGAACGAATCTAACCGCGGTCATTAATCGCTCACGGGAACTGATAAGTTTTTCGATGGCAGCATTTTCATAACTGATATACACATTAACTTCTTTTACTTCCTTATCAGCCGATTTATACTTATCAAACTTATAACCCGCGTAGAGAGCGCCTTCAATAATTGAGTTAAGATAATCTTCCTCGCGGTCAAAAGTATCTTTTACGGATGCAAAGGGGGATGGCTCAATTATGATATTCTGCACTTCATTTTTTTCTGTTCCGCCGACAAGTCCGCATATACCATTCCGGAAATAATCCCTGTCAAAAGTTTTTGATTTTTTGATCACGGTGATCAGTACTTCATCAAATACTTTAATTCCGTATACCTTTCTCTGCAGGCTGCCGCCTTTAGCCGAAAGTTTTGTCACCTCTTCGCTTTTAATATATGGCTGCAGTGAAGAGCAGAACATTTCAACTTCTTCCGCGGGGGAATCGCTGAAAAAGTATTTTACATAAATTGTATTCGCGGATGTTCCCGCGCTGCCGGTATATTTAAAAGCATTAATTTTCAGCATTTATTTAACTCCGTTCATTTTAATCATTTCAATCGCGTCCTGTATTACCTGTTCGAATACATCAGTATATTTATTCTCACGAAGACGGATTCCCGCGGCGTTTATGTGCCCGCCGCCGCCATACTTAGCCGCAAGTTCATTAACAGGTATTTTCCCTTTTGAGCGAAGACTGACCTTGCACCCCTTAGCAAGTTCAATAAACTTCACTCCGATCCTGACTGAGGCCAGCGACATAATGAAGTTGACGAAGCCTTCCGTATCGGCTTCATCTATACCGTAACGGTTAAGCGAACCGGCAGTTACAACCATCACCCCCACTTCGTTATTTTCGCCATACAGTCTTATTGAGGCAAGCGCTTCGCTTAGCAACGAAAGCTTACCAGGAGTGTTCTGATCATAAACTGCGGCAAAGACCTTGACCGGTGAGACACCTATTTCGATAAGTTTCGCGGCGATGTGATGAACTTCTGGGGTAGTCCGTTCGAACCTGAATGATCCTGTATCAGTCATTATCGCCGTGTAAAGGTTTACCGCGATATCATAATCAATTTCCACGATCTTTGTATCCTCAATAAAATTATAGAGAATGTGCCCTGTCGCCGAGAGGCTGGTATCAACAAAAAGGTGCTGAAAAACCGGTTGTGGATTCTGATGGTGGTCTATGCAAACGTTGATGCCCGCGCGTTTGCTGAATTCCTCCCCCATCCTGCTCAGCCTGGATGGAGTATTAAAATCAATGGCAATAAAGACATCCGCGTCCCTTATCGGCGCGGAGTGGCGTTCCGGGTTAAATAATTCGATAATATTTTCAGGATCCAGGAAAGAAAGGAAATAAGGCGTGGGGCTGTAATTGATAACCCTCACCTGCTTATCAAGTTTTTTAAGGATCAGGTACATCGCCATCACCGAGCCGATCGCGTCGCCGTCAGGGTTGACGTGAGTCGTCAGGATAAAGGAATTATTATTAGCTAAAATATTTTTTAAATCTGAATAAACGGACATTTAATTTTGCGGGAAAAATTTGAAAAACTATATGCTTCATATAAAGCAGAGGATCTGTTTTAATTATGCTAAACTAAAGAGCAAAAAAATTCTTTACCGCCTTTATCCTTTCCCTTCAACTGAAGGGAAAGGATGCGGAACGGTTCAAAATAATGATTGTTAAATAACTTTATTTTAATCCGGAAAAATTCCCCGGAGTTTTATTCAACAGTCCAGGTGTTGCCGCTCATAAAGAGCTTGTCAAGGTCACCTTTACCTTTAACTTTAATATATCCTTCGATCTGGTCGTGTGTGTCACCGTCGTAGGTTGATTTTTCGATCTGCCTGAAAACTCCGAAGGGCACGGGGAATCCTTCCATCTCCGTGAAATGGGAAAGGATTGTCGCACGCGCCGGATTCCGGTCAAATTCATCGTGAACCCATACGTCGTTGACAGAATACTTTCCTTCGCTCAGGTCAACCACTTTCGGATTAAATCCGTCAAGCACGATACCTTTGTCATTAGCTTTTCCGAAAACGAGCGGTTTGCCGTGTTCCATTATGATTATGTTATCGGCCTTACGGTCTTTTTCGGTAAAATCAAGGAATGCGCCGTCATTGAAAATATTACAGTTCTGATAAATCTCGATGAACGCAGTGCCTGAATGTTTTGCGGCTCTCTGCATCATCGCCTGAAGATGTTTCGGATCACGGTCGATAGAACGCGCGACGAACGTAGCATCCACTCCCAGGGTCACGGCGATCGGATTGAAAGGATAATCAATACTTCCGAACGGAGTGCTTTTAGTCTTTTTACCTTTTTCCGATGTCGGTGAGTACTGACCTTTAGTCAGTCCGTATATCTTATTATTGAAAAGCAGTACCTTAAGGTCCATATTCCTTCTGCAGGTATGGATAAAGTGGTTACCACCGATACTAAGACAGTCGCCGTCACCGGTTGCTACCCATACTGAAAGATCAGGATTGGCAATCTTCACTCCGGAAGCGATGGCTAATGCCCTGCCGTGAATACCGTGGAAGCCGTAAGTGTCCATATAGTAGGGAAAGCGGCTTGAGCATCCGATTCCGGATACCCATACAAATTTCTCTTTAGGAATGCCAAGATCGGGTGACACTCTCTGCATCTGCGCGAGGATGGAATAGTCTCCGCAGCCCGGACACCATCTTACATCCTGTGAGGACGCAAAATCCTTTGCAGTCAGTTTATGGGTTTCGATTACACTGGTTTTGTCACTCATTTCTTTTCTCCTAACATTTGTATGATTTTCTGTTCGATATCGGAAGCCTTGAACGGCAATCCTCTTACGACGTTGTAGCTGTGAACATCAATCAGGTATTCCATCCTGATCAATTTCGCGAGCTGGCCGAGGTTGATTTCGGGAATAAGTATCTTTTTGAAGCTCCTGAGCACCTTCTCAAGGTTGCCCGGGAAAGGATTCAGGTGGCGTAAATGAGCCTGTGATACTTTGTAACCAACCTTTGTCGCTTTTGTAACAGCTTCAGTGATAGCTCCGTAAGTGCCGCCCCATCCGAGAACAAGCAGTTCACCGCTCTGGTCGCCGCGCACTTCAAGATCGGGAATATCCTGTTGTATTTTATTGATCTTATCCTGGCGCATATTGATCATAAAGTGATGATTATCAGGATCATAACTAACGTGACCGGTAATATGAGCTTTTTCAAGTCCGCCGATCCTGTGCTCGAGACCGGGCGTTCCGGGTTTAGCCCAGGGGCGTGAAAGGTTTTCATCCCTTTCGTAAGGATGAAACTCTTTATCAGCCTTCGCAAAATGAACCGGTATTTCCGGAATGGAATCTGCGGGCGGAATTTTCCACGGCTCAGATCCATTGCCAAGATAACCGTCGGTAAGCATAATGACGGGAGTCATATATTTGATCGCGATGCGCGAAGCCTCGACAGCCATATCAAAACAGTCGGCCGGTGTTGCTGCAGCAAGCACGCAGACAGGGGCTTCTCCGTTCCTTCCATAGACTGACTGAAGAAGGTCAGCCTGTTCGGTCTTTGTCGGCAGTCCGGTGCTCGGTCCGCCGCGCTGAACGTTAACAATAACGATCGGAAGTTCAGTCATAACAGCAAGCCCAACGGCCTCAGTTTTTAACGCGAGTCCGGGTCCGCTTGTGGTGGTAATTGCCAGTGAGCCCGCGTAGGCAGCGCCGATAGTTGCGGCAATGGCAGCTATCTCATCTTCCGCTTGGAATGTCTTAACGCCGAAATTCCTGTGGCGGCTAAGTTCGTGAAGAATATCCGAAGCGGGAGTAATAGGATATGAGCCAAGGAACAAAGGAAGATTGCACTTTACCGAGGCGGCAATAAATCCTAAAGCAGTGGCTTCATTACCTGATATATTCCTGTATGTACCGGCAGCAAGTTTCGCTGGTTCAATGTGAAACCTCGAGGTGAATAATTCGGTGTTCTCACCAAAATAATATCCGGCCATCAGCGCCTTTTTGTTCGCTTCGAGGATAAGCGGAAGTTTTCCGAACTTCTCATCTATCCAGTCAACCGTCGCTTCGATTGGACGGCTGTATAGCCAGTACATTAACCCGAGCGCGAAAAAGTTTTTGCAGCGTTCCTTTTCCTTAATTGAGATTGAAACAGATTCGAGCGCGGACATAGTCAGCTGAGTTAGGGGAACCTGAACAACTTCAAATCCTTCCAGTGAGTCATCTTCGAGCGGATTCACGTCATAGTGAGCCAGTTTAAGGTTTTTGGCGTCAAAAGCTGATGTGTTCACGATTATGGTTGCGTTTTTCTTAAGGTCTTTCAGGTTAACTTTAAGCGCCGCGGGATTCATCGCCACGAGTACATCGGGGCTGTCGCCGGGAGTCTGAATATCAGAATTACTGAAATGAAGCTGAAAACCGGATACTCCGTAGAGAGTTCCGGCGGGGGCGCGGATTTCAGCAGGATAATCGGGAAGCGTACTCAGGTCATTTCCCGCCAGTGCAGTTGAATTTGTAAATTGCGATCCGGTAAGTTGCATACCATCGCCGCTGTCGCCGGCAAAGCGTATGGTAACATCTTCCAGGATTAATACATCTTTTTCCATTAAATATTATTCCATTATTAAAGAAACATTATTGCTTAAATATATAAAACCTTTTCGTCACGATAAAGGATTTAACCCAAATTTACTTTACCATTTCGAGTTTTTTAACAAATTCCTCCGGGGGTAAAAATCCGGTGATCCTCTCCACCTCTTTCCCGTCGGTACCGATAAGCAGCACCGTAGGAACTCCAACTATTTTAAATTCCTTGCGCAGCGCCTCAACCTCAGCGGAATTTGACTTCGTCAGATCTGCCTTGAATGCTTTGTATTCACTTGTCATTTCAATAACACGGTCATCCGTGAAGGTAAAGCGGTCAAGTTCCTTACACGGGATACACCAGTCGGCATAAAAATCAATAATGATTTTATCATTTGAAGCGAGCGCTGCCTTAAAATCCTTATTGTTATATTTTTTCCACTGAACAGAATTGTATTCCGTCGGGATTACAAGATAAACAGCAACCGCAATTACTATCACCGAGAGGATATACTTGAATACCCTGAATCCGCTCAGTTTATTACCGTGTTTTTCAAAAAAGATCAGGTAAATTCCCGAGAAGAACATAAATGCCGGGAGAAGGTAGCCTGATATTGATTCCGGGAAGAGGGGAAGGAGGAAATACAGCGCCATACCCAGCATTACAAAACCAAAGATGATCTTCACGGATTCCATCCAGCTTCCCGCTCTTGGGAGAGCTTTTATCTTGCCGGAGAAAATTGCAAGTACAAAATAAGGGGTGCCTAATCCAACCGCGAGGAAGAAGAAAAGAAGGAAACCGCGGAAAGGATCGCCGAGAGCCGCGACATAGGTAACCAGCCCGAGAACAAAAGGCCCGATACAGGGCGCGGCAATAATACCCATTGTAAGCCCCATAAATAAAGCGCCCAAAAGCCCGCCTTTCGATTCACTGGCTTTCTGCATTAATGCGTCAGGTACTTTAATTTCGTATAGGCCAAACATACTAAGAGCTAGCGCGACCATCACAAGCGCCACAAATATTATGACGACGGGATTCTGAAGCAAAGCACCGAATACAGCCCCGCTTAATGAAGTCACCACACCGATAATTGAATAAGTCACAGCCATTCCCAGCAGGTACATCAGCCCCATAAGCGCGAGCCTGCCGGTGCTCCCTTCGCTCTGGCTCCCAAAAAATCCGATAGTAATAGGAATGAGCGGGTAAACGCAGGGAGTTAAGTTAAGCGCGAGACCGCCTAGGAATACCAGCAGAAGACTGAGTATCAATCCGCTCTTTTCAAGCTGGTTTTGCAGGTCATCCTCTCCGCTATTAACTTCAGCGGGAGCAGAATAACTGAGATCGAGGTCTTTGAAGTCTTCCTGGTTTATTTCATTTATTACTTCTGATTTATTTACGACGGTGATCTGAAGTGTATCGTATACTTCAGACGGCGCCAGGCAGGTGGAATTATCACAAGCCTGATAATTTAGTTGAATGATAAGATTGTAGCTTCCCTCAGCGATACTGTCAGGGAGTTTAACTATTCCGCCAAAAACCACGTCGCCTTCATAAACAGATAGCGGCGTATCAGAAAAATCGAGTTTGATATCTTTTGCTTTCGGGAACACTGTTTTTATAAGCGTTATGCCGTCATCGCTTTTCACGACAAGCTCGGTAGGGATCAGGAAATCTTCTTTAGGCTTATCGGAATTTATGTGCCACACCTCTTTAATTCTGGCTTTTACCGCTAGCTTTACTTCGGTGCCTGCGGGTGCTCGGTCAAAAGAGAGAGAGCTTTTTATGGTTACGATATCTTCCGGCGGCATCGGCTGAGAATATGTAACCGAAACGGCTAATAAAAGAAGAAATAAAAATAAAATGTTTCTATTCATTTTCTGCTCCATTTTTGTACTATAGGATAGCGCCTGCCATACCCGAATGCTTTATAGGATACCCGGAGTACCGGCGCTGCCTGTTTACGTTTAAATTCATTTCTGTCAACCATCGAAAGAACCCGCCGAACAAGCTGCGGATCGCCTGTCAGTTCGCCTATCTCGTTCAGTTCTTTGTTTTCTTCGAGGTACATTTTCAATATCTTATCAAGTGTTTCATATACAGGAAGAGAATCACTGTCCTTCTGGTTATGCCTTAACTCAGCGGAAGGCTCTTTCTCTATGATCTCCCGGGGAATAATCTCCTCATCCCTGTTAATAATTTCAGCTACGCGGTAAACATCCGTTTTATAAAGGTCGCCTATCACGGCAAGCGCCCCGCACATATCACCGTAAAGTGTCGCGTAACCCGTTGCGATTTCGGATTTATTCCCTGTGGTAAGAAGTAAATATCCAAACTTATTTGAAAGCGCCATCAGGTATAATCCGCGTATCCGCGACTGAAGGTTTTCTTCGGTAATGTCCGCCGCTTTTCCTTCAAACGCCGGCTGAAGGACATCGGTAACGGATTGGAAGACAGGTTCAATGGATATTGTTTTATAATTTATTTTTAAGTTTTCCGCGAGTTTTACAGAATCTGTTATGCTTCCTCCGCTGGAATACTGTGAGGGCATAAGCACCGCCATAACATTTTCAGCCCCAAGCGCCTTCACCGCCAGATATACTACGAGAGCGGAATCCATCCCGCCGCTAAGTCCAACCAGGACCTTTTTGAAATTCAGTTTGCGGCAATAATCTTTGATTCCCAGTTCCAGGGCATCGTGTACTTCTTCGGCAAAATCCCTCTCGATTGGATGAATGGAGGACGCTTTAGATTCGGTATCAATTAGGAAAAAATCTTCCCTGAAGAATGCCCCTAATCCCAGCAATTCCCCCTTCCTGTTATAACACATACTCGCACCGTCAAAAATCAGATCGGTCTGCGCGCCAGCGCAGCCGGTGTAAACCAGATCAGCATCATACTTCATCGCGAGGCGCGATAGCATTTCGTGTTTTTCTTCTCTTTTCCCGTAAGAGTATGGGCTGGCGGAAATATTGATCAGGAGATTCGCACCTTTTTTCATTAACTTTTCAATGGGGTCTTCGGGATAGAGCCTGATCTTCCAGTAATCCTTATCGTTCCAGATATCCTCGCATATCGAGATACCGAGGTTTCTCCCTTTGAATTCAACAACAAAAGTTTCTTTAGCCGATTCAAAATAACGCATTTCATCGAAAACGTCATAGTTAGGTATGAGGGTCTTATGCTGTATCAACTGCACTTTTCCGCTGTGGCAGAACCACGCTGAGTTAAAAATGTTAGTGCCGATGTTATCATTATCTTCGTGGAGTGAGCCAAATATAAGCCCGGTATTACTATTGGTGTGTTCAGCAAGTTCGAGCGAAGCCTTCTCAGCGTACTCCCTGAATTCCCGTTTCTCCACAAGGTCGAGCGGCGGATAACCAAGGAGGGACAACTCCGGGAACACGGCTAAATCAGCACCCTCCCCGGAGGCGAGGGTGTACAATCTCTTTATTTCTTCTTTATTGCCGTCTATATCGCCTATTATGGGATTAGTCTGGCAAACAGCAATTCGCA
Source organism: Ignavibacteriaceae bacterium (assembly GCA_013360295.1). Lineage (GTDB taxonomy): Bacteria > Bacteroidota > Ignavibacteria > Ignavibacteriales > Ignavibacteriaceae > JABWCL01. The sequence continues at coordinate 12,457 of JABWCL010000039.1, forward strand.
TTTCTTAAAAAAGTTTATTCAGAATAATTTAGCCTGTAAGATAAAAAGAGATGTAATAATAAAAGCAATCAATAATAGGACACTTTTATTTCAACCGAGGCGCTGCGCCCCCGGTCGTCAATGCAGGTGATCTTAATGCGTTTATTTTGCGGTTTCAGGAAGAGTTTTCCGCCGGGGAAAGTGGTGTTGAAGAAAACATTATCCACGTACCAGAATAACCTGCTTACCCCCTCTGAAGCCACAGCCTGAAGCATTAATTCACTCCCCTCTGAAGCCTCGACCAGGTAATCAAAATCAGGTGACGGGGATATTATTTTCGGCGCGCCTGCGACAGAACGTGAGGCGCAATCTGGATTATGGGGCGGCGGTAGGTCAACGGTTCTGCCATTTTCCTTCATCCAGTGCAATAATTCCTGTTCGTAAATCCTGTACGTTTTATAGATGTAACCGTCGTCGGGCAAACAGTCATAACAATACATATATTTCCCGTCCGCGGTCACAGGGAATTCCCGTTCAGCGTCGCAATGATCATTACGCGAAACGTTTACAATGTAATAATCGTTCGTCAGTTTAGTGCACAGCCTCCCCGGCGTTTTACCGGAAGCTGCACATACATCCCTGATCTGTACTGATGGCGGTTTACTAAACCGGACCTGCGGTTTTCCGGAGGAGATTGATTTAAATATCTCAAACAGCAAAGGTGTGGCGATTTCAGCACCGGTGAGATAAGGTGATCCGCTCCCGTCGAAATTCCCCGCCCAGACTCCCACGGTATAATTATTGTCATAACCTATAGCCCAGGCATCCTTCTTGCCAAATGAGGTGCCCGTCTTCCACGCAATGCGGGATAATCCGGCGATATCTTCCATATATACGGGCAGGTCAGGGCGCACATTTGAAGAGAGTATATCTGAGATCAGAAAAACCGCCCCTTCGGAATAAATCTTCACGCGGGGAGAAAGCTTTTGACCTTCATAATAACGGATGTCGGAATGGTATCCTTTTGCCGCGAATACTGCGAACAGGTTCGTGAGGCTTCTTAATGTTACGCCGCAGCCTCCGAGGATCAGCGATAAGCCCAGTTTTTTTCTCTGGGATTTTATTTCATTTGCACCGGCGCGTTCTATCAGATCTATGAATCCCGAAACGCCCGCATCCTGCAGGGTTTTAACCGCCGGAATATTTAAGGAATTCAGCAGTGCTTCCCTCATCGTTACTTCGCCCCGGAACTCCATATCAAAATTCTCAGGAATGTATCCTCCAAAATTTGACGGGATGTCATTCATTTTCATTCTGGGGGTGATAATGCCAAGATCAAGAGCGTACGCATACAGTGACGGCTTTAGAGTCGAGCCGGGCGAACGCAAGGCCTCAATTCCGTTTACCTGTCCGGCGGACTGATCATCCGTAAAATCCGCGGAGCCGATATACGCGGCTACTGAGTTATCGCGGTTGTCCAGAATAAGCACTGCGGCATTGCTCATCCCCTTTGCCTTGATCCTGCTGACATACTTTTTAACAATTTCTTCAGTGGTGGACTGTATTCTAAAATCAATGGTTGTTTTTATAATGTCTTTACCGGTTCTTTTTGTGAAGAGGTAATCGCTCAGGTGCGGCGCTTTTTTTTCTATCTGCAGCCGCCCGGTATGTATTGGTTCCTCGAGGGCATCTCTTATCTGCCCGGAAGGAAATACATCCTCCTCCTCAAACTTCTTCAGCCAAAAAGCTCGTTTTTTGACGATCTGATCGCCTCCCCTGTCCAGCCTTAAAGAATTAGGATCGTTGGGTATGACGGTCAATGTTACTGCTTCCGCCAGACTGAGTTTCTCAGGGGGTTTACCAAAATAAATAAATGAAGCCGCCTTTACCCCCTCAATATTTCCTCCGAATGGAAGGAGGCTTAGGTAGGAAGAAAGAATTTCATCCTTCGAATAATGCAATTCGAACTGAACCGCTTTAACAGCCTCACGCAGTTTTGAAATATAGTTCCTTGGCGCGGGGTCAAGCATTCTCGCCAGTTGCATTGTAATGGTGGACGCGCCTATCCTTCGGTCACCGGAGAATGTATTTACAAATAACGCACGAGCGACAGAAATAATGTTTACTCCGGGATGATAATAAAAGTACCTGTCTTCCTTTTCAAGTATAGCCATTATAAGTTCCCCGGATACTTCACCCGCTTCCGAGCGGAGCCGCCATTTTGAATCGGGAGTAAGATAAGCGCTGAGGAGATTCCCGTCTTTATCGGTAATAACCGTCGAGAAACGTGGGAGAGGCGGAGGGGGGAACAGGCGGTCAAGAACTATAATAACGAAAAGAAATCCCACCGCGTAAAGCAGCAGGATTTCTTTTCTAGCGCTGACAAACTCCTTAATAGATAATACGTACTTAGACAAACGTCCCTGTCATTTAACCGCAAGGACCGGAATATCTTTCACGTATACTCTTCCCCTGCCGTTCACCGACGTGAACTCCTTATCATACATCGCGTTAGCGCTTATTGCCGGAAGCCTGAAACTCCCCTTATTCACCGCGCGAAGGATATAATAATAATCCTTTTTAGCGCCTGCTTCAATGTTTGTATATAATACCATACGGTCATCACGCACATCAAGGTATTGCGGCATCAGGGTTGACTGCGGGCTCCAGTTAAGCCCTTCCAGCCGGCTGAGCCTGGGATTTTCAATTTCGAATCCCGCGGGGACTATATCCGTGACCGCAATGTTCTCTGCCCCGGCACCAGCCGCACTCAGACTGATATTGCAGACGATCAGCTGCCCCTGATAGAATAAATTATCAGTGATCATTCTCCCCGATTTAAGATCGTAATAATTTCTCCTGACGCTTAAATAGGAGTCATACTCTGAAGCGGCAGATTTCCTTATCCCTTCACTGCTCCAGAAATAATACACTTCTCCTTTCCCTTCTCCTTTCAGTTTCAATTCACCCGAGGAGAGGTCTTTCCCGGTTACTACGAGGTCTTCACCGGTATATGAATATATCTCTTTCTGTCCGGAGAATACTCTCACTTTCATATTATTCTCCGATACACGCGAAGCAGCTTTCCCGAGAGCAAGAAATACAAATGCCGCTTCCTGGGTATTGTAATACTCCCCGACTGAAGACGAAATATGCTTGATCATCAGCGGTATCTGTTTATTTGAAGGATCTGAATCGAGCAATATGTTCAGCATAAGCGCGTCTGCCCTGAGGGGTGAATCAAAATTGGCGAAGTTGCGCTCGTTTTCCAGTCCCGGTTTGTACTGCTTCGGCAGCAGTTCATAGAATATGCTCCACTTGCCGGATTTAGCAAACGCACCGGCGAGAAGGTATTTTGAATCCATAGTGAGAAGGTCGGGACGAGCCTTATAATAATTCATTATATTCGGTTCACTCTTTCCGGCAAGCGCAAGCACATATAACGAATAGAGAATTTCTTTCACGGCAGTCTTCTTGTAAGTTTTTGTCACACCGGAATATATGACACGGTCATATAACTGCGGCTGTTTCACCTTTTCGGAAAGATATTTTAGAAGCCGTTCCTGCACTTTTTCGTTAACACTGAATCCTGCCTGTTTCGCCTCGGTGAGGAAATGAGCGGCATACACGCTGCTCCACCAGTTAGAATAATCCCCTCCGTTCCAGTAAGTCATTGAGCCGTCATACATCTGCATTGACTCTACTTTTCGTATCGCTTCCTTCACGTAATAAACTGAATTATTGTTTTTATAATATTCCGGATAAGCCGCTTTCGCGAGGTGGCTAAAATATAACTGCGGAAATGCTTTAGATACGGTCTGCTCCAGGCAACCGTGAGGGAAACCAAGCAGCGATTTAATCTGCCTCGAAAATTTGATCGCGGGGAACCTGCTGATCTTTAATTCAGTCGTAACCGTATTGCTCCAATAATCCGAAGGCATCTTTATCCTTGCTTCCTGCCCCGGTTTAATCGTACCGCTGCCTGACTGCACGGAATATGGGTTTGCCGGTTTCACAGGTAAATAGATTTCTTCCTTAACCTTAGCGAATCCCTCCGCCGCGAACGTGATCTTCGCTTCACCTATTCCGCCTGTAGCCTTAAACGCGTATTTAATCCTGGAGGAACCGTTGGGCTGTATTTTCACCGCGTGGCTGGCGCGGCTCATCAATTGCACAGGCCCGCTCACGCCGATATTCAGGTTCACGTCAGCGGCCGTGTTAGTTGTATTAACAATGTTAAGGATCCCTTCAAGCGAGTCCTCGGATGAAATCGTCCGCGGTATTTCGGGTTCAAGAATAAGGTTATCCGCCACCTTCATATTTTTTTCGGATGAACCAAATCTGCCGTCCTTATACGCGACTGCCATAAACCGTATATCGCCGTTATACTGCGGCACCTGCACCCTGATCTTAACCGTGCCGTCTCCGGCAGTGCGCTTGATGCCGCTCCAGTATGTTACAAGTTTAATCCGCTTTGAAGTAATCGGATTTATCCTCCGCTTCATCTGCTCCGCCAGCATCATATCACCGCCCGGTGAAGAGTGGAATGCGCGCAGTTCCGGCAGGAGAAGTTTATAAAGATTGTATGAATCAACATTTAACTGGCGCTTAGCATATATGCCGGAATAGGGGTCAGGAGTCCTGAAGTCCTTTATCTGTAAAATCCCCTCATCAACAGCAGCCAGCGTGATGTGGACGCCGCTTTCTCCGCCGGCTTTCACGGTAACGTCAACAGTTGTGTTGGGTTTGATTTTCGCGGGTGCGGAAATTGAAACGGGTATTTTATCTGATGGGCGTTCTACTTTCAGCGATTTTATACCGTGCGCGACGAAGAAAGGGGATTCCTGATCAATCGTATGTTTTCTGTATAAGGTAACGTTAAGGTATACGTTAGGCTTGTATTCATCACGGATATCAACATAAATTTCTTTCGACTTTTCCTCAAGGTCATAATAACGGCTGGAAATGACTCCGTCCCGCTCCAGGGTTACGAGCGCCCTCCCTGAAAATGGGGCAGTAATCAGGATTTTCGCTTTCTGTCCGGGGTTGTAAGATTCCTTATCGGTCACGATCTCCACTCTTCCTTCTTTATCCACCTGGAAAGAAGATGCCGTGGAAATTCCGTAACCGTATGAGTAAATCGTTTTCGAAACATAATTTGCCGAACCATTTTTCGATACTCTTATTTCATATTCACCTGATTTTGAAGGCACAAAGGAAAATGTTTTTACCCCCCCCGCCAGATCGATATCTTTTTTAGACTCAATGATCTCCTTCTTCTGAGACGTGTAAGTGAACCTGCCGTTATAATCCTTCCGCAGAACTGTCTGCCATTCCTTTCTTATCACGGTTACAGTACCGGAGTATGAAGGAGCGAAGCGGGACTCATTATCAACGGCGGCAATCTTAAAATCTATCCTGCTGTTAACATCAAAATAATATCCGGGAGAATAGAGCCCGATGAAATACTCGTCGGGAAGGATCGTAAATGTTGTAAGACGGTTCACAGCCCTCCCGGTCAGGTCAAATACGCTGACCCACGCGGTAGCCTCTACCGTGCAGTTAAACACCGAAACTTCGGGAGTTGTATAGACAACCGTAGCTTTCCCCTCTCCGTCAAGATATCCTGAGAATGAAAAATCCTCGAAAGATTTCCATCTCGAATCGAGTTCACCAAATGTGTATCCTTCAAATTTCTTGGATGAGAAAATCTTTGGACGGAGTTTTACATTCATGTCAAATTTCATCTCCGCCGCCTTCGCCCCGAAAAGATATTCCGCGTCAATCGTTACAGGCACATTCATACCCCGCTGAACATATTTCTTCTCTGCCTCCACCTTTACTCTTAGTTTCTCGGGCATAAACTCTTCGACATTAAAAAGGTAATTATCCAGCAGTGTTCCGCTGCCCGATGTTACCTCGCATACATAAATACCCGTCTGGGCATAATCAGTAAGTTTATAAGCAATCTCGAATGATCCCTGTTCATTCAGTAACTTATTGTATTCTTCGAGCACTCTTCCGCCGGGACCAAGAATTTTGCAAATGACCGGCTGGTCTGCCACAACCCTGTAAGTTGAATTCCTGACAATTCCGCTTATAAAAACAGATTCGCCGGGACGATAGATATCGCGCCCTGAATAAAGGAACACATTATAATTCTCCGGATTTACCAGTTTCCCTGTTATATCATACCTTGAGTAATCAATCCTGCTTTCATCAAGATAGAGGTAATTATAATCAGTCTTAGTTTCCGCAGCGATGATAAAGGGCTTTTTATCTTTCAGTTTCTCCGCGGTTCCGCGAAATGTCACCATACCATCACGGTTGGTTGTCCCTTCAAACACTGTCTGATTCAGTGAAGTAAATATTTTTACGTTCGCTCCGTTCACGGGTGATGCACCTGATATCGAATTTAAGAAAACAACTATTTCATCCTTTCCCGCTTTAGTTATTATGCCGAGATCTGTATTGCTTAATACCTTTGTATCGCTTGCCCACGAGCCGTCAGTTGACCGGGTAGTTATTACGTATATCCCCTTATCATCGCTCTTCATCTTCTCTTTCAGGTTCACGGTAAACCGCTCGAGCCAGTTTCCCCTGTTCTCAAGTTTGATCCCTCCTGAGTAAATCTGTTCACCGAGGTTGTAAGTATTGTAATAAGGATAATAATAATCTTCCCCCTGATTAAAATTATATGCATTCTGCGTGACAAAAGCCACTATGTTTTCTTTATTCACTCTTATTATCTCAAGCTCTGCATCGGAAATATTCACAGCGTTTATTTCGATATTGTTCAGTCCTTCGCGGGAGAGATATCTTCCCTTTTTATCCGCGAAGTTAATCGCGGGTTCAATGTCCGTCATTGATAATTCCTGGTCATAATCCTCTTTTAACTCACCGCCGAACAAGCCCGGCATACCTTTTTTCAGCATCAGTTTTACCTGCTGTGCCGCTGAAAAATCGGTTTCCATCCGGAGAATATTACCGTCTGAGCTGAACCGAATTTCACCTGTTGAAGGGCTTGTTCTTGCCGTGTCAATCACCTCATTAGTTTTTGTAATCAGGACATAGTTTTTCGCTTTATTTTCCTGCACAGGCTGAGTAAACGCGACTTCAATCCATCCTCCCGTCCCGTCATATCCCGTGGCTGTTCCTTTTACCCGGAGTTCCTGTATTCCCGGGAGCGTCTCTTCAAAACTAACTTCTTTTTCAAGTTCACCCTTTCCGTTTGCCGGCCGGAGAGATGATTTTACTGCCGCTCTGAGTTTTAGCTCCTTATCAGTCTGCTGTAGTATTCCAAGGTCAACAATTATTTCTGATGTATTCTCCTCGTTCACAATTCTGTAGGCGGGAAGCTGTTTTCCTTCAAGGAATAGTGACAGATTTTGCTTAAGCGCCGCGGGGCTTACGGGATATGAGAAGCGAAGTTTTAATTCCGGCGCTAACTTGTAGTATTCATTGGGAATGTTTTTCCAGTATAGCTGTGAAGAGAGAAGTGTAAATGACGGTGTGTGAAAATTATAATCATCAAAGTCGGAAGAGTACTGCGAGTTTTCAAGAACGAGGTCTGTGATTTCAGCTTCGTATTCGCTGACCGGTTCTAGTTCTTTATCCGGTACAAAAAATAGCTTATTCTGCGAAAGCCATTTATACTTTCCGGCGATACGCGGTTCAAACCGGATATATTCCTTGTCAACCCATTCGCCGGTCATTTCGTGACTTACCAGGTCCCGGCTGAATTCAATCGTTATCACGGTTGACGTCTTCACTTCCCCCTGCGCGGAGAAGTTAATAACCTTCACTTTATTTGACTGTGAGCATCCTTGCAGAAAAAAGAATGATGCTGTTAATAACAGGGCAGGAAGCAGTTTTTTCATTGGGAATCCTAATAATTTTCTGTTCTAAATTAATCAAGATTCCCCAAAAATCGTAATGGTGGCTGTTATTTTGTCAGTAAAAGTTTTCCAGTTTCACGTTTATAATCAGTGCTTATCCTGTAGAAATAGATTCCTGAGGAGATGTTTCCGGCAGAGGAAAGATCCACAGTTTCCACGTACTCCCCGGCCGGCTTTTCTCCCAGGTTCTTTTCATAGATCAGTTCACCGAGAAGGTTGAAAATTTCCATCCTTACAGTCGAAATACCCCCCAGACTATAGGGTATGCTGACAAAGGGTGATGAGATGCTCACCGGATTTGGGAAACTCTGTTTAAGCATCCTTCCCGCTCTGTCTCCGGTGAAGTTCTCTTCTTCCCGTTCAACTGAAGTTATTACCACATCCGGCGATTTCTTCCTGTTTATAAGCGCCATTGCGGCATCTGCTATTATATATTTCCCCGCTTCCGGCATAGAGTTATCAATCTTTATGACTTTTCTCCTCCCTTTGGTCTGGTAAACCGAACCGAGTTTAACCCAATTGGTATTGGCGTTATCCCTCAAATTCAGAACAACAGAAGATGAGTCGTTCTGAGAATAGATAGTGTACTTTGCCGTTGAACTGAAAGCGAAATTCGGGATCAGATAAACATATACGTCAAACCACGCGTCAAAATCTATATCCATATACCACTCAAATGTACTGAGGGATGTATCATTCGTCCAGTAAAGATTGGGATTATAACCCTGCACAGGAACTTTAATCCAGTTTCCGGTCCGCCTTGTCAGGAGCGAATCATCTTCATTGACGATCTCAGCTTTCGGACGGAAGATAGTCCCGTTCCTGTATGGGAGCAATGCGGGTTCGGAATAAAATCTGTTCTTTATTGTATCTCCGAGTGCATTATTATTAGCAGTGAAAGCTTCATAAAAGAAAAAGCATTCCCCTTTTACGTTTTGCTGCCGGTTATAATTAACCGCGCTCACCAGGTAATCAGCGGGTATCAGGAATGACCCTGCCTTGGCAAGAACTCCCGCGTAAAAAATATTTCTTTTTGAGGGAGTTACCTGGTTATATGAATTATTGAATTCATTTACGTAACCGAAATACGAGTCACGGTATAACTGCGGAATAAAATTCTCTGCTATCCCGGAATCAACCCACGTTTTAGAGTCCTGGAGATAATTATCAAATCCCCACGGATAAACACTCGGCGCGGAGGAGATCAGGAGGTAGTCCCCTCTGACTTTAACTGAATCTTTCAACCGGCGGTAGAACTGGCTTAATTTATTCGCACGCCATCTCTTCCAGCCAAGATCATAATAGTTAGCGGGAGGATTATTATTGTTGTTCTCAGATTTGTAAACTGCAACTGTCGCGGAATCATATCCCCCTTCGATTGGCATAGCAGGAAGCCTGTCATCTCCCTGAACACCGTCTACATCATAATTATCAATTACTTCGTTATGGAGGGCGATCATAAAATCCTGGACCTCAGGATTAATCCCTGACATCCAGTCAAATCCATTCTTAACCACAAGCGAACCGGCGCTGTTCTTTAATGCCCAGGAAGGCTTGCCTGCTATCAGGTGTCCCCCGTTAAGTGAGTAAGAAGAAGCAAAGCCAAACTCAAACCAGGGAACAACTTCCATCCCGTGTTTATGAGCCTCAAGTACGATCTTCTTCAGAGGATCCCTCCCCGCGAAAGTCGGCCATATCGGTTTCTGAAAGATGCTATCCATAACCCTGCTCGGATAAAGTGTATATCCTTTGTTCCACACAACAGGAAATACGAGGTTAAATCCGCGGTTAGCCAGGAACGTCATCGCGTCTTCAATGTTCTTATCCGAAAACAGAACGTACGAATCCACGTTTGTTATCCAGACGGCACGGAGTTCCTGCTTTACCTGAGTAAATACATTTATCGATAAGCAAAAAATAAAGATTAATACGTATTTCATAATTTCTGAAGATTACACACTTTTAAGAGTGACATAATAAATTAAAAAAATATATTTTGAAAAGGAGAAAAAAAGGATGGATAATAATCCTCCAAATTTTATCTTAATATAACAATTCCCCATACATCTCTATGGTTAAGATCAATCCCGGTAATGCTGGGGGTAGTTAAAAGTTATGCTGACACCGACCACTTTAATTTATATAAGTTATAATCCGTATAGGTACCTGGAATTGTTTTATTCCGGGTTTTAATCTGACATTACTATGAATGTAACACAGGATATTTTCCTGTGCGAATACTAAAAAATGTAACACAGGATATTTTCCTGTGCCGGCGAAGTACAACTGTACGCACTAATACAAGATCCCGAATTTGTGAAATCACAAAATTATTTTACATTCGTGACACTGTTAACCCCCCGCAGGTAAATAACCTGCGCTACATCTTTATATCACCCTCTGTAACACAGGATCCCCCGTTAGGGACAGGTATTTTCCTGTGCCGGCGAAGTATAACTGTATCCACAAATAAAAGCTCCTGAATTTGTGAAATCACAGCATTATTTTACATTCGTGCCGTTGCTAAACCCCCGCAGGTAAATAACCCGCGCTACATCTTTTCTAACCTGATATCATTTCAGCAGCAGATCAGGAAATTTTGCCTTTTCCTTGTAAATCTCCTTCCAGAAGGTTTCACCGTATTTCTTCAGCCCTTCATAAAAAAAGAAAACTTCACCGTTTATTCCGGCTTTCCTGTTGAGTTCAATCATCTGGCGCAGGAACTTTTCATCAGGCTGGTATTTCCCGACTTTAATCAGCACACCCGGGAAAAACTTCCCCATATTTTCCTGAGGCACCTGTTTGCCGACGATCTCATCAAGGAGTTCTTTATAGGCTTCAATATTATAACGGTATAACTGAGGGATCACCAGTTCAACGCTTCCCTGCTGAACCCACGCTGGCCAGTCCTGAAGATACTCTTCCTTTGCCCAGGGATGAATACTAGGGGACATAGATACAATTACATTCTTATTAATGCTCTTAACTTTGTCATAAATATCTTTGGAGTACTTTGTAAGCAGGTCAGCACGCCACTGGATCCAGTCCGGATCGCGGAAATCATTCGGAGGTGTATTCCCGTTATGGGCCTTTTTGTATAATTCAACTGTGTAGGGGTCGTATCCGCCTTCAACGGGAAGCGCGGGGAGCCTGTCGTCACCCTGAATACCATCTATATCATAATTGGCCACGACTTCAGTAATTAAGGAGAGCATAAATTCCTGCACTTCAGGAAGGAACGCGTTCATCCATTCGAAATTACCTTTATCAAGGAGTTCCCCTTTCCTGTCCATCGCCTTCCACTCAGGGTACTTAGCAATAATATGGCCGCCGTCACGATTGTACGATGCCGCGAAACCAAACTCAAACCAGGCGATTACTTTCATATTTCTTTTATGCGCCTCTTCTATCAATTCTTTCAGCGGATCCCGCCCGGTGTAGAGTGTATCCATTTCAATTCCGAAATGTTTTTTCATCGTCGCGCTGGGATATAGTGTATAACCCTTATTCCACGTTACAACAAAAATAGTATTAAAATTCAGCCGGTCCAGAAGTTCAACCGCCTCAACGATCCTTTCCCTCGAAAGCAGAACATCACTATCCACGTTTGTGAGCCATACTCCGCGTACTGCTGATACAGGCTGCGCGCACGAATTGAAAGAAAGCAGAATTAACAGAATTAACGGGAACAGGGTTTTCATTTCAATCCTCTAAAGTTTTATGTGAATTGATACTTTTGTATCGAGCATCTGGAACACACTTACATTCTCTTTATCGAGCGCAAGGGCAGGCCACAGTTCCCCGATAATCCCCTTGAAATGCGAACTTACTGTGATCGCCACAGGTTCAACTATCGGTATCTCAAATTTTAATCCCGTATAAAATCCTCCGCTCCAGTCCATCTGTTTATTCTCAGGCACGTCGAGGTACTCCACGAATGCCGGAACTCCGCTGCCGGTCGTATCGGCAAAGAGGGAGTCCTTTACAGTACCCCGCAGGTTCTCCCATCTGTAAACACCGAAGCCGACTGAAGCCTGTGCTTTTAGAAAATCAAAATCAAGGAAATCGTACGTAAGGTTAGCAGTTAATCCGTATGCTTTAAGGTCCATCACAAGGCTCTTTAGCGGTATGCCAAAGTCCTTCTGCTCGCCGGCTACCGTGTACCTCCTCCTTACATTCATCTTTTCCTGGTTTTCTTCACTGAAGCGGATGTATTCAAACCTTCCTGACCAGTTCCAATCGGAATTCGTGCGCTCTCCCGCCACGATCGACAAGCCGTAGCCGGGGTCATACCGGTCGCTGAGCGTACCCAGTGGAATTATATAGGATGCTTCTGCCCCGACAAAATATTTCTCCTGGGCATACTGTATCTGAGTTGTAACTGCAATTAATATGAGTGTTATAAATATCTTTTTCATATGTCAATAAAGAAATGTTATTCCGAGTTTTACGCTTAATGCATCATTGAAAACGAACTGGTCAAAACCAAACTTACCGGGTGTTCTGAATATATGTCGGAATTCAGAGCCCGCGCTTATATCTATGTAATCGCCTATGCTATAGTCAATAGTCAAACCCATTGTCACGAATATTGGGTTACCGATTTTATTCGTGGCGAAGTTCCTGTAACTGTATTCAAATGTGAATGTGCTGTCGAACCTTTTCTGCCACTCCTCCTCAAGATACATCCGGCGTGTGTAGAACATAAGCCCGCCGCCGATCTTCGGAATGATCTTTAGTCCGTCTGTTATTTTCACTCTGTGTGAAAGAGTGAGATAGACCGGATATACATCCATTTTCTGAATGGGATTTAGAGAAACAGCCAGCCCCGGGCGTTCTATCAGGTCGGAGGCAATTCTGTTTTTGTACCTGATTTCCCAGAAATCCCAGTTCCATCTCGCGAGGGCGCTATCCTGCTGTATGCTGAATAACTGGTAACCGAAATTAAAATCAAGATCGGAGTCTTCATCAATCTTGAATGAGATTTTTAATCCTCCGCCGACGGCATCAATTTTATTTACGTTAAGCCTTTTAACATTGGGCATTGAATAATCGCTGAAGAACTGGACTGACCTTACTTCCTGCGCGAGGAGTGAAGCCGTAATGAATAATACAAAAAGTAATACTGTCTTTTTCATTTCTGCCCTCCTCCTAAAATAATCCGGTTGAAACGGTTAATCGAAGCACATTCCCGAGCCTGCCGTAATTAGCCAAAGCGAAGTCAGCGGCAACCGGGAAGTTGAAATCTGCCTTCACTCCCAGCCCTATGCTGTAAGTTTCCTCATCATAAAGGAATTTGTAACCTCCGCGAAGGTATAGCATATTCATATAATTTATTTCCAGCCCTGTATTAATCCGTTCATCGCCGTCGTTGGGATGTATCGCTTCCAGCAATCCTGTGATATTCATATCCATAAACGGTTCAGGAAGAATTTCGGAGGCCAGGCCTAACTTAAAGACCGTCGGCATCTTAAAAGGATCGTTTACGTACTTGGCGTCCGTCCCGAAGTTCTGCATTACCGCGGCTATCCTCAAAGAACCTAATCCGGTATAATAAAGCACGCCGCCGTCAAAAACGATATTTGATGCTTTGTAAACATCAATACCTTCTTCGACATACTTAGCCTGGATACCAAACGAGAACTTATCAGTAAGCATCTTCGAGTATGAGACCGCGGCCGCGAGCGCTTTCGCGTCGAATGTTCCCACGACTTCAAAGAATTTCTGGCTTGTGGTTACAACTGTTTTCTGCATCGAGCCGAAATCCATCGCAACTATACCAACGCCAAATACGCCGTAGGGAGTATTATAAGTATACGTGGAAGAATAGTGAGTAATATCCGCGATATACGCCGCGTATGATACCGAAAACGAGTGCTCCTGTGAAACGAACCCCGTTCCGGCAGGATTGACAAAGATCGCGTCACTGTTAAGATCACTTAACGCGATTGAGGCTTCCGCGAGTGAAGCGGTACGCGCGCTGGCGGGCACACCGAGGAAAACAAATCCGGCGGTGGCTTTTTTGTTAAAATCCTGCGAGAATGTAACTATATTAATAAGGGCAAAAATTATTATTAACTTTTTCATTTTTTACCTCACTACCGCAAATTTGCCGATTTTGGTTCCGACCTTCGAGTCGACGTGGTATATATACACCCCGCTTTCTATATATTGTCCGTAATCCGTCACCTGGTTCCAGGATACGACAGCCCCTACCCCCTCATCAACATTTATTGTTTTTACAAGATCTCCTCTTACCGTGTAAATCCGTATCACGCACGGATTGGGAATATTAACAAACTGTATCAGGTCTGTTTCACCCGGTGAAGCCACTCCCTTGCCGAGCACAAACGGATTAGGCACAACGAGCACCTTATCAAGGTTCGCCAGCGGCGGTATTGTAGTCGTAAACCTTGTTATCTTTTTATTGGCGTATACCGATGATTCAAGTCTCGGGACGCGGTTAGTGTTGCCCGTTTCCGGGAACCTTGCCGTTGCGTCCACCGTCCAGGCTGCTTTCCCGGTATCAAAAGCTGTTAAAGCGTAGTAATAGGATCTTCCGATAGAGGCGGTCGAATCAACAAAACTGTACTTTTGGGTCGTGGAATTGAATCTGACCGGGTCACCTCTGTAAACAACTCCAATCGAATCCCACGGTCCGATCGGGAGATAATCGCTTCGATAAACTTTGTATCCGATTAAGTCAAGTGTTCCGTCATCGGGATCAGGAATCGCTTCGGTTTCATTTCCCCAGGAGATAACGTTCGCGACAAATCCTTCCGTCTCTTTGTAATAATCAACTGTAAACACAGGAGCCGCGGGCGGATCAGGGTGATTGAAGCCGTTGCCTTTAAGGTACTGATCGAAAGTGAATTTTGCTTTATCCGCCGATTCCTGGAATGACTTCAAACCGCCGGCACCAATCTGCGTAAGCGCGTTTTTATCAAGGGCAAATTTATAATCAGCTCCGTCAACAATCTCCGCCACCGCGATGACGACCGAATCGCCGGGAAGAATATTCCACGGGCCTAAAGACATCATAGACCACATCCTCGATCGCTGCATAAATACGGTATCAGCAGAATTGGCAACATAATTTGGAGCCACCGAGGGGTTCTTTATTAATTCATACTGCGACTCTTCGGTGTTCTTATTCGAAAGCGGCCCTCCGAAGTCAAACGCGTCATCACCGGCGCTCCAGCCGTAGGCATTCACAACCGTTGATTGTCCGTTTTTATTGGGCGAGGAGTAAACAAGCCTCAGCCCAACATAACCTGGGGCAAGCCATTCACCTGAAGGCTGTCCGTTAACTATCCTTCCGAGTGAATTCGAAAATCCGTAGCTTGGTTCGACTTTGGAAGTTTTCAGAAAATCTCCCGCCCTCCCCCATATCATTCTTCGGGCAATATCATAAAAGAACCAGGTGTTTTTAGCGCCGGGAGTCTCGGTCGGGAAAAGCACGTTCCACGCCCTTGAATTTGAGTGAAGAGCATAATTAAGCATCGCGTAGAAATCGTAGAGTGTATCGGGGATCGTCTTCGCGCGGTCAGTATCTCCCTGAGTGACAAAATAAGTTTTTAATTCCGGGGAGATGTTCTTAATGACATAACGGTAGAGTACATAATTTTCATTACGCATCGAACCACTCCACTGGTGGGCTGACCTTGTCATCCTGACCGGCAGTTGCCGCTGAATGCCGAATTCATCGCTGTATAGTACATTATATTCCCAGCTGCTTTCGATCACTTCTTCGCCATTCTTCGCGTCTTTCTTCAGCCAGTAGTTCTCACCGTTCTTAAACAGGTGCGTGTTTTTGGTTATTTTATATTTAGCACTGTTATCAGGCGCGATCGTATTTCCGGCAATTGACCAGTCTTCAACAACGAGCACGCTGTCGGGCGCTTTCTTTGCACCTACAATAAACCCTCCGGTTATCATATAAGAAGGAGCGCCGCCGATATTTTCGGTTATCCAACTCGGTTCAAATCCCGGCCAGTCAAGACCGATTCCTATCCTTCGCCAGTTATTAAAACTCGGGCCGATCTTTCCGTTAAATATGCTTTGCCATAATTTCCCCCGGTTAAAATTCAGCGCCTGTGACTCGAACTGAGCGTAGAGTGTTTGCTGTAAGAATACTACAGTGAATAAAGCTATAATGTAAGTTGTCATTCTTTTCATTTTCATTACTCCTTCCTAAAACCCGATTCCAAGAGTAAAGAAAACCTGCCGCGGTATATTTTTATACGTCTTGAACGCGGCGATCCTGTAACTCTTCAATTGTGTTTCAGTCTTGTCTATCGGATTATCCATCGTTATCCCCTTTTCAACCCAGAAGTTAAGGTCATCGGCGCTGAGCGGGGTGAGCCAGCGGTTATTGAATACGTTCATTACCCTTACGCCAAAAAGCAATTTGCGGCCGCTCGGGAACTTGAACTCACGTATAAAATTAAAATCGAAATTTGATTCGAGCGGGTAACGCCTGTTATTGGTAATTCCGCTTACATCAAAGGTGGTGACGTAAGTAAACGGCAGGCCTGTTTGCGCGGCGTAGGTCAATCCCATCACGCTGTTTTCAAGCAGGTAATAGTTCATAAATCTCGGGCCTTCTCCCTCTCTCATAATGTACTGAACGAGCGCCCTGAATGAATGCGTGCGGTCGCTTCCGCTTAAAAATTCACCGGTGAAGTTCCTTGCTTCGCTCCTTGTATTTTCCGGATAAATATAAGCCTGTCCGTAATTTCCCTCAGTGGTCTGCGAAAGCGTGTAGCTAAGCCTGTATGACCAGTTAGTTACATTTACCTTGTCAAGTACGACTTCAAGTCCGGTAGTGGAGCCGAAAGCATTGTTATTATAAGATGTGTAAGGATATAGAGGGATATCATCCGACGTATAGCCTACGACGCCTCCCTGCGGTCCGAGTGATCCGGTGAAGGAAGCGTAACGCTGAGTTCCGACCTGGCTCACTCTGTCATTATAATAGAGCGCTATATCGAGCCTGTGGCTGTCTTCGATAAGCTGCTGTAAACCGAACTCATAATTAATTGTCTTCTTAAAATCAAGATTAGGATTACCTCGAACCAGCCATCCCTGGTCAGTCCTCTGAGAAAGCGCCTGGGTGAAGATCGGCATAGAGGCAAAGTGCCCATACTGAATTCTGAACGCGGTGCTCTCTCCGATAGGGAAGGAAATACCAACCCTCGGCATCAGGATAAATTTAGTTGATGAAGATTCGGTAAGCGGATTGCCGTAAGGAGAATCCAGTTTCCCCGGACCGTTTATCCCGGGATAAAACGGATTAAAAGGGTCAATCGGTGACTGGCTCTGGAAGTTATACATTTCCCCCCTTAAGCCAAGGTTGGCGATCATCCCCTCATATTCCATCTTGTCCTGAATATAAAACGCAAGATTAAGCGGATAGGCGTGATAATACTCAGCGTAACCGCTGCGCACCACGTAAGTATTCGCAGTAAAAGAAGAGTTCACGGCGTGGTTGAAAAGATCCCAGTAATTGACTCTTATTCCCGCTTTGAACAGGTTCGTGGGGAGCACCTGGTTTGTGTAATCAACGCTGAGGCTTGTGGTGGTGTTACGTGAATCCTGATAATAATTTGTTGATAAATTGAACGGGCGCCTGAAGAGTGAGCCTTCCCACCAGGCACCGTCGCGAAGCACGAACCCTCTCGCGTCAAGCGATGAATCAAGCCTGTCATTTTCCTGGGTATTCCCCGCAAGATAAAGATAGGGGAGCTGGTAAATTTCATTCTGAGTGGTCAGCGTCGCCTCAATAAAGGAAAGATTATTAATCGTATAGACATAGTTAATACTCTGCGCGATCGTTTGTTCTGTCCTCACGGGATCAACAGTGACAAGATATTTAGTGGATGCACCCGAGGGTACAAATGCAATTCCCGACCACCGGATATCATCTGAACCGCTCCAGATTCCTCCGCGGTACTTCTGGAAAGAACCCATATACTTTATCTTATGGTCTTTGATTGGCTGATATGTCAGATTCAGAATATAATTCTGATAAACCTGGATTTTCTCCGGGGTTGGGAGGCGCGTAGGGTTAGCTCTGTATTCACCTGAGAAATAAAAACGGAGAGTCTGCGGATCCTGCCCCAGCGGGCCGCCAATTCCGATAAGATATCTGTTATATGAGTACTTTGTATAATCATAAACTCCGAGCACGTTATCATCCGCGGGTGAGTGGTTTTTTACCCAGAGGTCATATGCCCACTGGATCTCCCTGTCAACAACCTGGTTCCACAAGGCAGTGTCGGCAGATGTCGCAGAGGCCGATTTATATTTATCATACAGCCAGTTGTAACGGTCTTTGTTACTCGACTTATCCAAAAGCCCCAGGTCCCTGATAAAACTTTCCTGGTTGCGCTGCGCGTACCAGTAATTAATATCCCCCCACCTCTGCCATTCGAAACTGTTCCTGTTATAAAGATATTCGCCGAAATGATACTGCCCCGCGGGACGGTGTTCCATTCTGAATTCACCGCTGATCTTCGGAGTTCCTTCCTTCAATATTACTTTTACCACACCTGCCTGCGCGTTACCGTACTCGGCAGAGAAACCGCCGGTGATGAGCTGAAGCTGCTGCACGCCGAGGGGGTTAACGTCATATTTCCAGGAATTGTTCGCTTTCTCCGATCCCGGTGTGGATGCGGGTCCGCCTGTAGAGGTATTAACCTGCTCAACACCATTGATCTGGAAGTTCACCTCGTACGCTCCGGAACCTCTTACAGTATAAGTACCCGTTGCCGTTTTCTGAAATCCCGCCGAAAGGTCAAGAGTGCCTCTTAATCCCTCAATTGGCGCGGCTTTGATCTGCGACTCCGATATTGTGGTGGAGGTTGAAGTCTGGTCTTTAATGATCTTCGGGCGCTCAGCGGTTATTACTACCTGCTCGGTTTGTATCGCGACATCCGATATCTTAAAATTCACTTCCACTGTCCGGTCAACAACAACATATACGTCTTTAACGGTGAGTTTATTGTAGCCGATCATACTTGCGGTTACCCGGTATTCACCGGCGGGTATGTTTATAACAATGTAACGCCCGTTTACGTCGGTAACTCCACCGAGCCTCGTTCCTTCAATGATGACATTGGCGCCGATAACAACCTCGCCGGTGGATGCATCAGTAACCTTACCGGTTATTTTGCCGGTCTGGCTCTGAGGAAAAAGGATAATGGAAAATAAAATGAAAAAAGAAAACAGGCGTAAGTAAGAAAAGCTGAAAGTATTTGTGGTATGCATATCAGTTCTTGATAGTTTTTATTCTTAAATCAAAGTTAATGAAATTTTATGAGATTAAGAAAACAAAGGCTTATTAGCGGCTTATAGATGATGTTCAAATTCCGCAAAAACTCAAAAAAAATTATCATTCCGCTGAAATTGTTTAAATTTCAAAGAATAATATTATAATATTGGAAAGAAATGACACAGTATAAAGAAATTACCCTCACCGCCTCCCCGTTCGACCCTGAGATCATAGCAGGAATTGTATGGAAATATAACCCACAGGGAGTGGAGGAAACAGAAAACGGGCTGAAAATATTCGCCGGAATTGAGGATGAATTAACCCTTGAGATACTTCATACGGAGTTTGAAGCTCTTAAAAGCAATAATTTAATATCTGATTTTGAGTTAACCGAAATCATACGTGATACTAAGAACTGGAATAAGGAGTGGGAAGATAACCGGGAGATTATCAAAGTGGGTAAAAGGTTTGTAATTCGTCCCAGTTTTAAGGATTATACTCCCGAAAGCGGCGAGATTGCGCTTACGATAGATCCCAAGATGTCATTCGGCACCGGCGAGCACGCTACAACCAGGCTTGTAATGGAGATGCTCGAGGAAATCGTAAAAGGAGGAGAGAGAGTGCTTGACGTGGGTACGGGAACAGGTATCCTTGCCATCGCTGCGGTAAAACTCGGGGCGGCTTCAGCGGTCGGTGTAGATAATGATGACTGGTGCCTTGAGAACGGAATTGAAAATATCACCCAGAACGGCGTGGCAGATACCGTAAAAATACTTACAGGCGAGTTAAAAGACATTCCCGCGGAGAAATTTGATATTGTACTTGCAAACATTCAGAAAGATGTCCTGATTCAGCTTGCGGGGGAATTCGGCGCTTACATTAAACCGGACGGATTCCTTGTTCTCTCCGGCATTCTTACGGGAGATGAGGAGGATATAATAAATAAATATTCATCACTTGGCTATTCACTCCATAAAACCATCTATATGGATGAGTGGATATGCATAGCAATGAAGAATTAAGAATTCTTAGTTATAAGGACATTACAAATAACTTTAAGCAACCTGCAAATATAGCTTGCGTTATTTGCTATGATGGACCACAGATTACACAGATGTAGCGGATGACCGCGGATTTGCAGAAGTAGGGGAGCGGGCTTGCCCCTCCCGACGGTGTTACTGAGGCGTATGATTGATTAACTTCCGGAATTATAGTTATAACCTAAACATCCCCTTCTCGGTAGCGTTATATATTTAGTTAAAAGGTTAGTATAAATAACTTTAAGCAGCCTAAAAATATAGGCTGTGATGGGCCGCCGATTACGCAGATGCCACGGATGACCGCGGATTTGCAAAAGCAGGGGAGCGGGCTTGCCCCTCCCGACGGTGTTACCGGGCGTATGATTGATTAACCTCCGGAATAGATGTTATAACGTAAACAACCCCTTCTCGGATTCGTGTTATATTTGCAGTTAATAGTTTGTATTCTTAATTCTTAATTCTTAATTCTTAATTCTTAATTCTTAATTCTTAATTTTTAATTCTTAATTTTTAATTACAAATGCAGTTCAACCACGTCCAGGTCATCGAGTTTATGATCACGTGAGACTGACTGCCCGCTGAATACATTCGTTCCCCACACTTTCGCAAACTTGAGGTGCTCGTAAAAATCCTTATGCACTCTTGCGGCAAAATCATTAATCGTGCTCCCCTCTTTCAGAATAAAAGGTTTGTTCATATCCGCGGGTTTCCCGGGCATTTTAGAGTAGACCCTTATAAGTTTAAGAACAGACACCGATGCTTTGAGCAGCTTATTTATATTCAGTCCTTCCATTGCCGAAACGGGAATAAGTTCCCATTCTTCGTGCAGCAGTTCATCCAGTGTTTCATAATCTTTGTCAATTTCGGAATTGTCGTCTTTATTAACGGCAATGAGCATCGGTATGATAAACGGCTTTTTTTCCAGTTCGGGCACTGCCTGTGTTGGGGCAAAGATGCGGCTTCGGTTCAGAGTTTCCAGGGCGTTTTGAAACTGCTCAATGGGATTGCCAAGCAGGTCAACCACTATTACGAGCAGGTCGGCTGTACGGAGGAGGTCTATAAGTTCCGGCTCGATGTATTCCCTGTCAAGCGGCGGAGTATCTACGAATTGGAGGTGATACTCCTCGAATAATGCTGTTCCCGGCAATGGCGCCCAGGTGGTGAAGGGAATATCACTAACCTCAGGTTCAGCGTGAGTAAGTTTCCTTAATAGCGATGACTTTCCGGTATTGCTTGCACCGCACAGAACAATGCGGGCATCCGCGCCTTCCTTTTCGATATGAAAGTCAGAGAAGTGTTTTGCGGTTTTTTTCGCCGCCATCGCCGCGGTTTTAAGCTTTGCGAGTTTAGACCTGAAGTCAGCACGCAGTTTGTCCGTCCCCTTATGCTTGGGGATGACGCTGATCAGTTCCTCAAGATATTTTGCTTTTTCCTGTGGATCGGAGGCTTCCTTATAAAGCCGTTCTACCCTGAAATACTCAGGAGGAAGATTTGCGGGCATCTGACAAAAAAAATTAATGAATCAAATATTTGGGTTAAAAATAAAAAAACAAAACCTCATCTAAAAGCCCGTTCTGCGGGCAGAACCCTGATTCCAGTACCAATATAAAGTAAGCTTATGAATCGGTACGCCCTGAACGGCAGTTCCCGCTGGTCTGCATTAATAATAATCTGCGTAAATCCATAAACATCCGCGTCATCGGCGTTCCATCTTTCGAAAACAAAAAAAGGCGCGTCCCCGCACGCGCCTGAATTATTACTAATATCAATTAACCATTTACAATTTATCATTAATCATTACGCTTGGCAGGTGTGATGCGTTGAAGTTTACGCTATAACTCCCCGCCGGCTTTGTTTCATTTACAAGCGTAGTTATCTCCCTGCCGAGTATGTCATATACCTTTAGCGATACTAGTCCAGCTTCCGGTATCTGGTACTTTATTGACGTCTCAGGATTATAAGGATTAGGGTGATTTTGAAATAGCGCATAGTCTCTTACCTCGGTTCTTGAATTATATGTTATACGCTTTCTTGTTCCCTTCGCAAATGCCCGGTCCGCAGCATATTTTTGAGAAAGAGAAAATGAGGGTGATATATTCTCATCAATAACCAATCTCAATCGGCAATTTTGAGATCCTATTCCCGCGGCTGTTACCTCATACTGGATATTTTCATATCGGTTAAGATTAGCTATCGTATAATTCACATTGTCATACTCACCAAATATTGTGTTACCGTCTGCGGAAATCAACTGCACTTTGAAACTCAGAAACCCTCCATTTTCAAAGATTGTCCTTGCTGCTGATGAATTTAGCACGCCATACTGAACACTGTAGTAAAGTGTTGAATTATCGCTCAGCTGGAACGGTTCAGTAATCATATATGAGCTCAGGTTATCTTTCGTATCAAGCACAATACTGTCTGGCAGGGTGACAAATTCAGCTTCAATCCCGTCTATCTCAATATCGCCGAATGAGAAATAGAATTGGGACGAGTCTTTATACACTACTCCCTCTCTGGCTGTTTTAATCTGCAATACTGTTTCTTTATTAAGCCCCAAACTCTGTATGCTGCCTGATTGGTTTATCGTATAGGGCAATGCGCTCGCCCCCAATGCAAGCCCGAACATTGTTCCGGTGTTTGTGATACCGTTATTAATCTGGATATTCCTTCCGGTTATTCCCATATTTTTGATATTAGAGGGATTTAGGGTATGATTAATACATTTATTCGATTGGCCGTTGTTCTCTCCCCACCCTATTACGTAACCTATCGAATACCCGCCGGAACCGCACGGATTAACGCAGGAATTGATATTAACCGAACTCACCTCGCTTCCGAATACCCAGGTCTGGTAGAGATTTGTGGGATCAACAAAAACGCACCTATACTCTTCGTCTAGTCCTTGCTCTTTTCTTATTTTTTCTAAGCCGCGTTCTTCTTCCATATCATTTTTCCTGTATCCAACCCAGGTAAGGCGGGCGCCCTGTCCTGATCCATTATAAATACTTGTTATTGATGGATTTGTATTTTTTGTGAATCCTCTTCCGTTTGAGGCCACTTTATAACCACTGAACGCTATTCCGTTTGAATTGCCGTTAATCATATAGTGCCTTATTTCCGAATTCTCCGCGGATATATTCTGCTGCCAGGCCAAAGCATAAAAACTTTCGGAGCAGTCATCCCCGTGCAGAGTGGGATTAACTGAATTTACGTCGGTATAAGGTATGCTTCCCTCACTGATGTTTGTAACTCCATTTGGCCCTATACTAAAATATTTATATTCTAATCCGGGGAACTTCGGAAATATTCCGTTATTATATTTTCGTTCCCAAACCAATATCGCTTTACCGTTATATCCCCATTCAATCACTGGATTCGCATTTGTTGAATAATATTCCTCATTTTCGTATATCATCTCAACACTGTGACTTAGAACATAGCCATTATTGGCATAAAACCTTTTTAAGTATATTTTATATCCGGTACCGGCTTCCTGCTGATACACTATTGCAGTAGAATTTCCGAAACAATCTATCGAAGGTAACTTACCATTGCCCTCGTTTAACGGCATTCCTCCGTTCATTATCTGCCAGGTTACTCCCTGATCTGTGCTTATCTCATACCATACCTTATTCATACTGGTATAGACCGTATGTAGTGTCCCATCGATTGTTCTGACAAATTTACGCTGGCCTTTAGATTCATAAGCATCGCCTGAACTTGAGTGATGCGGGTATTTAAATAGCGCAGTAGATGTCTCATTATTCTGTGGGTAAATCGTTCTCGGATTATTTACATTCCCATCGCTCCATCCGGCAAACAGATAGGTTCTGTTGTTTACGGTTTGTTGTGCCTGCGCAGATATTTGTCCGCTGTTTTGTTCTACAATTTGAGTTTGTATCCCCTGGTTTACCAGATAGTCAAACTCTGACAAATCATCAATTCGTAAGATATCAAACCTCTTCCTCAATCTAGCTTCATAAGATCCGGCACTTGCAGTAAAACTAACTGTTTGATCATTCGAGAAAAAATCATCATTATAAGACCAATAACTTTTATTAATAACTCCGCTATGCCAAACTCTTGTATGATTTTGAATGTCAGTTTGTGGTGAAATTGCTTCAAGAGTTACCTGAGAACCAGCATTTCTCGTAAACTGATATGGCGTAGTCTGAGTTTGACCATCGACATTCATAAGTCCCATCGTACTGTTACCGCTATTATCATAAAAATTGTTTTTTACAATCATTTCAAAGGGTAAATCATACCGAACATGAAATATAATTTCTATATAACCATTTGTATAAAGGTTATTTGTCGATTGTCTGGCTCCGATGTGAAAATAGCCAAGGGATCGGTTTTGCAAGACTAATGAAGTGACGTCATTTTCTATCCCTGAATTATGCGGTACTTGAAATAGCGTACCCCCGATTTCGGCAAAATACCAACAATCTCCGAGATTAGAGATGTTTAGATTATCAGGTATGCTTATTATTTTTGAATCACCGCTGCTCCAGGCACCCCTCCATACTTCAATTGACGCTGAAATATTGTATGCATTCTGAGGAATGACGGAGACATCAATCGAATATTTATATACGGTATGTGCATCATAATATTTATACTCAACCGGATTAGTGTTAGGAATGATCTCCCTCCAAAATCCATAGTTCTTTACACCAAGTACATATTCTTCGATTCCAGTCAATGTATTATACTCTCTTGTGACTTTAACCTTAGCGGTAGGAGCAAGTGCCTTATGGTACATTTGTGCAGCCAGAGGTACTGAAAATAAAAATAGAAATAAGAATGATTTCATAAGAACTCCTTTTTTAACAAAAAAATGTTTATTTTTAAAAACAGAATAGCCCATTTCATTAATTCGAATGAAATACTAGGTGACCAGCCTTAAGGACTATTCTTAATTTAATTGAGACGGTGTTCCAGCACCGTCTCTGTTTTAATAAGCTATTACTCCATATTTAATTGATTAATTTTCCGTGATAAATCAAACTCAAACCCGTTTGTGGTTCATATACTATAAAAAATACCTCCGTCTCGAATATAGCTGCCCCCATAATTTGTGGGAAGGGTAAAGAAAAACGGTCGGTATAATAGAATAAGTACGCTATGTCACTCCCGTTGTAATGTGCCAAGCCGTCTGTCATAAACAAAAATATGTCTTTTGAACTCCTGCCCCAAATCCTTTGATAAAAATTGGGTGAGTTTACTTCAACTATTGTTTTAAATTCTGTCCCTGCCCTTTTTGCAATTTGCTTTCCCAACACAAAATAAACATCACCATTCACTAAACTTATATTTGATTCGGTACCCTTATCCCAGATACTGCCTTGAATATATTTAAAGTTGCTGCCTGAATATTCATAAATCAAGGTACTATCACGATATAATCCATTCCACATCCTTCCCAGTGACAAATAATGCTTTTTGCTATAGTCATCGTAATAAAATTTTTTAATTATTCCTTTTACGTTTCCCATATTAACTTTAACCCACTTATTGTTCTTATAATTTACCATATAACTATTGTTGAGAAGGCCATTACTATCCGATGAAGCGCCAAATGAATAAATATTTTTATTATTCTCCCCCCAAATGCCATTGAATCGTATAAATATACTGTCATTCCTAAAATTGGTTAATTCTTTCAATGTTTTCCCGTCATAATGCCAGATATCAGTTTCCCCGGCAATATAAACATCATCACTTGCAAAACCCCAAACTCCTCCCGGTGAAAGAGGGCGGGGGATGCCATCAGTACTCCATTTTTTTCCGTCAAAATGAAAAATAGTTTTATCCATATCACCCGGAACGGTTGTAACCCAAACGTCAATTGGAGAAATTCCCCAGATTCTGAATGCTGTGTTAAAAGGACAATCTAAGGTATCAACTTTCCATATATAGTCTCTTTTTCCGGGGGTGTCTGCAATTGGTCCCGTGATATTATGGTCACAACTATTCAATACTGTTAAAGCAGTAATTAAAATTATTGTTGCTGTCATAAATTGTATCTTCACTTTAGTAAGCATTTACAACCTATAAAAAGTGAACTTGTTTTCTGGCTGGTGAAATACTCGCAAAGTCATTTCATCAATTAGCGTGGTATCAGGCGGTAATTCGGCAAAGTGCCAGATGGTACGGTCGTTCCGGTTAAGCGCAAAGCTAAATCCGCTTCCGAAATTGGCTGTCTTAACGTTAAGCCAGGCTTCGGTGCAGGAGGCGTCTTCAATAGTAAAGGAGAATTCAGGTTTAGGGTCAGGCGCAGTCGGCTGCTTGCAGGCAGGGACTGCCAAAAGTATGAGGAGAAAAAGT
>JABWCL010000040.1 GCA_013360295.1 Ignavibacteriaceae bacterium
AATTAATGAAAATTACTGACAAAGTCAAGATATATTTTTTCTTTTCATTACCCGCTTGCTCCCCTGTACCAAATATATCGGCTGATAGATTTTATTATTCCGCCTAAGTCCCTGAATATGCCATACCTGACGGCATTTTAATAATTGATCCTGTATCTGCTGCTACCAGGATGCCGTAGCTACGCTACTGATTATAACATAATTATTGATTTTACTTAATTTGTGAATAAGAAATAATTCTTATTTTTACTTTCTCCATTATCAATTTTCAATTATCAATTATTTACTTATTCCGCGCAAACCCATAAACATCCGCGTCATCTGTGTTCTATCTTTCCAAAATAAAAAAAAGCGCGTCCCCGCACGCGCCTAAATAGTAAATGCAAATAATTGTTATTTATCTTAATTATATTTTAATAAATTGCTCCTGATAATACATCATACCGTTATTAATCGCGGCAATTGCCTTTCCCGTAAGCAGCATTTTATCAAACGGGGAATTCCTGCATTTAGATAGAAATTTCGAAGTCTCAACGGTCCAGACTGCGCCGGTATCAAGTATCGTAATATTTGCCTTCTCCCCGGGTTCAAAAGCAGGGATCGGGAGGTTAAGTATTTTCCTCGGGTTGATCGCGAACTTTTCGATCAGTTTATCCAAAGTAATAACCTTTTTATGTACAAGTTCAGTGAATGCCAGCCCGACGGCAGTCTCCAGGCCCACTATTCCGTTAGGCGCGTACTCGAATTCCATCTCCTTCTCCTCAATTGAATGCGGCGCGTGGTCGGTGGCAATGCAGTCTATCGTTCCGTCCTTCAGCCCTTCGAGTATCGCCTCCACATCCCTGCGCGCGCGCAGCGGGGGATTCATCTTGAAATTAGTATCATAGGCCTTAAGGCTGTCATCGGTCAGGGAAAAATGATGAGGCGCGACTTCGGCCGTAACATTAATCCCCTTTGCCTTCCCCTGCCTTACCAGTTCTACCGCTCCTTTTGTGCTTATATGCGCTATGTGAACCCGCGCTCCGGTGTATTCGCTCATCATAATATCGCGTATTACTGTTAACTCCTCCGCTATCGGGGGTATTGGCGGCAGGCCGAGAAATGTGGAATTAAATCCTTCGTTCATCGCTCCGCCGGCTAATGACTCATCTTCACAGTGCTCAATTACCGGCTTATCATACATCTTCGCGTATTCCATCACTCTTCTTAAAACCCGTGCTGTTTTAATCGCTACGCCGTCATCGGAAAAACCGACTGCTCCGGCTTCAACCAGCTCCGCGATCGGGGCAATCACCTCTCCCTTGCGCTCAGCTGTCGCCGCGGCAATCGGATGGACATCCACAAGGTGCCCTTTCGCTTTTCCGAGTATAAGATGCACAACCTCAGCGGAATCAATTGCCGGCTCAGTGTTGGGCATACAAGCCACGCCGGTGAAACCTCCGCGCGCGGCGCTGTTGCATCCCGTTACAACAGTCTCTTCATCTTCCCTCCCCGGCTCGCGAAGGTGTACGTGCATATCATAAAACCCGGGAGCGGCGACTTTACCGTTCATTTCATACACTTTCATTCCGGGGCTTTCTTCTATCGCAGTACTGCTGACTTTTGAGATAATCCCGTCTTCAATAAGGATGTTGGATTTTTTATTAAGTTTATATAACGGGTGGTTTATTGTGATATTTTTCAATAATACTTTCATTTCTATCGCTCCTAATTATGCATTGTTCCTAAAAGGTAGAGCACAGCCATACGTACTGCCACACCGTTTGTAACCTGCTCCAGTATCACCTGGCTCGGCCCGTCCGCAACCTCAGATGAAATCTCCACTCCGCGGTTGATCGGTCCCGGGTGAAGGATAAGAATGTTCTTCCCGTTTTTTTCAAGCCGCTCAGTTGTTAAACCGTAATAAGTGTTGTACTCCCTTAGTGAAGGGAAATACTCTCTCGCTTTTCTTTCGAGCTGTATCCTGAGCACGTTAAGTACATCATTTTCCTGAATTGCTTCATCAATGTTATGGATCACTTTTACTCCGAGATCCTCAATATGACGCGGTATCATCGTTGCGGGTCCGCAGACTGAAACATCCGCGCCCATCGTTTTCAGTCCGTAAATATTGGAGAGGGCCACCCTGCTGTGAGCGATATCGCCAACTATGCAAACTTTCAACCCTTCCAGTTTACCCAGTTTTTCCCGGATGGAATACATATCCAGCAGCGCCTGTGTGGGGTGTTCGTGTGTACCGTCTCCGGCGTTTATTATCACCGAATCGGAAATACGGGTAAGGTATTGAGGCACTCCCGCGGCGGCGTGGCGCACAACTATCATATCCACTTTCATTGCTTCGATGTTTTTAATTGTATCCTTGAACGTCTCCCCTTTGGAAACGCTGCTTCCGGATACCGCGAAATTGATACTGTCGGCGGAAAGTCTTTTTTCTGCTAATTCAAAAGATATCCTTGTTCTGGTTGAGCTTTCATAAAAAAGGTTTACAACCGTTTTGCCCTGTAAAGTAGGGACTTTCTTTATAGGCCTCTCAAGGACCTCTTTAAAAGTAGTCGCCGTATCGAGGATAAGCTGTATATCCTCTTTAGGGACTCCCTGCATACCAAGCAGGTGTTTTATTGAAAGCGGCATTCTTTATTCCTGATTCTGTTTAGTTTCTATTAAGTTAATTGCGTCTTCATCGTCAAACTCTTTCAGTTTAACCTTCACTTCTTCATTGATTGATGTCGGGACATTCTTACCGATATAATCCGCCTTGATGGGAAGTTCGCGGTGGCCCCTGTCCACAAGCACACAAAGCTGGATAGTGGCTGGGCGGCCGAATTCCATTATCGCGCAGAGGGCTGCCCGTATGGTTCTGCCGGTATAAAGCACATCATCAATTAGAATCACGTCTTTATCGGTGATGTCGAATGTAATATTGGAAACTGATACGGTGGGCTGCTTGAGGCGGGTGCGGAAATCATCGCGGTAGAGGGTAACATCAAGAATACCGAGCTGAGTCTTCACGCCTTCAATCTCTTCGATCTTTGCGTGGATCCTCTGCGCCAGGAATTCCCCCCTGGTACGCATACCGAGAAGAACGATGTTTTTTGAACCCTTGTTACGCTCAATTATTTCGTGCGCCATTCTGGTTATGATCCTGTTAAGCCCAAGTTCATCTACTAATTTTGCTTTTATATCCATAAACAAAAAAACCCCTTTGGCTTACGCCGCAGAGGTGCTCCTATAATTTATTTTCAAATATGTGGTTTTCAATCGTAAAGGTCCTTGTCTATCTCTCTGTATAGAATTAAAGGTGAATTAATGAGTAAATATAAACAGATTCCTTATCAGAAAAAAATGAATAATAATGCTTATTCAATCCGTGGTCATCCGTTTAATCTGCATTATCGGTTGGATACCGAAACTCATTCCTCTGCGGTCTCTGAGCATCACTATATAAGTCATATTACAAAGCACAGATCGGCTATAACTTTATACACTATCGCATAACAAGAATATGCCGTTCCTACGGAACTTTGAGGGGGTTGTCACGATGCTTCTTACTAAGATGCCGTACCTACGGTACTTTTTTCATTTCAGTTATATCTAATACCGATAATAAGGAGCTCAAAATGCTCTCTCAAGTTATTTACTTACCAGAGAGCACCTGATATCCACATTTTATATTTTATGCGGCTTAACAGTTTCAACCGTTTGAGGGAAAAAAAAGACAATAGAAAACCCGAACAATATCATTCCTCCAATCCGCGGTCATCCTCTTAATCTGCGTCATCTGTGGCCTATCCCACCACTAAGTAACCGGACAAAAAAAGGGAGGCAAAATGCGCCTCCCTTAAAAAATAATAACTGTTAATCAGCGGCTACTTAATCAGCTGCATCTTCTTCGTGATGACTGTATTATTCGCGGTCAGGCGGTAGAAGTATGTTCCGCTGGAGAAGTCTGATCCGTTGAAGGATACAATGTGCTTTCCGGCGGGTTGTACGTCATTAACCAGAGTTGCGATCAGTTCACCTACGGAAGAATAAACTTCCAGAGTTACCTTCGACTCAGCAGGGAGAGAATACCTGATCGAAGTTGAAGGATTGAACGGATTCGGATAGTTCTGGCTGAGTTCAAACGCGGTCGGTAACTCAGTGTCAACAGAAACTTCTTTGGAATAGATTACGCTTCCGTCAAAGTCAACCTGTTTCAGGCGGTAAGAAACTGCAGCGCTGCCCGGATTAACATCAGTAAATGTATAACTGACCGGCGCAAGGGTAGTGCCTGATCCGTTAACTCTTCCGATAACTTCGTAAGAGCCTTTGGCAGTCCTCTTCTCTATTTCGAAATAAGCATTATTCTTTTCGGTGGCGGTCTGCCAGTTAAGAACAACCGTACTTCCGCTTACATTGGCTGAGAATGAAACGAGTTCAACGGGGATGTAACCCGGGAATTCATCAGCGCCCATTTCAGGAACGTTGTCTCTCATTTCGTTATCGATATCAATTGTAATCGCGGGTATGTTAAATCCTTTACCAACAACAGGAGATGAGTTAGCGGCAAGGTGAAGATCGGTAGCGGAAACAAAACCCGGATTTACATTAAGGCTGTTCGCGTCGCCGCCGGATGCAGTCTGCCAGGCAGCAAGCGTTAGAGTAGCGGCATCATTATAAAATCCCACATTGCCGTTCGTAGCGTCTACGGTATAGAAATTATTATAGTTTGATGTGAACGTACCGAGCGTTCCGGTGCGGTTAATACAATAAGCAGCAAAATCAACAACTGCATTGACTATTATATTATTTTTAATGTCGTTTACTCCGTCCGTGACAATTATGCCATTATAGGCAACTGTACCGCCGGCAAGAATATCAGTCATATAAATGGAATTAAAATAAAAGTTCAGGATTCCGGTTGGCGCGGTGTGCCTGATACCTCTTACATAAGCAAGAGGGTTAGTCGCTGTAAGCGCAAATCCGTAAATGAAATTGTTATAAACATTATAAGTACCCTGCGACTCAAGGTTGATCGCGGCAATACCACTTGCGGCTGCATTGGTCATTGAGGATACCTTGGAGAATTTATTATTGTAGATATTCAGAACTGAATTGGTATCCAGATTGATAGCGTAAAGGGCTTCATTAGTTGTATTAGCGGCGATATCCTGATTAAGGATCAGTTCGTTGCCGAAAATGTTGTGGCTGCCTGCGAGGTTCAGTCCAATCGCTCGGCGCTTTCCTTCAATCTTATTATTCTTTAATGTTATGTTATAAGGGAAATCAACAGGCACGGGGGTACCGGTCTGATAAGTCCCATAGCCCTGTGCATTCTGCGCGTTACCCGGCCAGTTGGCGTTAAGATGATTGTTCTCAAAAGTAATATTTCTCGGAACCCAGTCCTGGCCAAGATAATTTCTGTGACGAACCATAACGCTGCCGATAAATAAGTTACCGGATGTGCTGATGGTTTGGGTTTTGTAGTAGATGTTCATATTTTTAATTATCACGTCGGACACATCGCCGACAATAACCAAAGGCATGGCATTACGATGTGAGGTCGGAGCGGACTGTATCGTAAGGTCCCGGGTGGTTCCGTTTACTGTATTCGATCCGTCAAAAATAATGTTACGGGTGGTTCTCAGACTGTCCCAGGCAACATTACCTTTTCCCGGAAGGCCAATGACAAACGCACCGGAGGGGCCGCTGTTCAAATCGGTTGGGTAGTTCAGTGTGATAACCGGCTGAACACCAGTATACGGTTTAAATGTGATTGTAAACTGACCGGGATTGATTGCCAGGCCAAGCCCGCGGCTGTCAGCATAAGTCTCGGTAATATCACTCGTTATATAAAATATACAGTTTCCTGTAATTGTGGCATTATTTATCGTATCAAGAGCATCTCTGAAAGTGGCAAATTCGGGATTCGTACCGCCCGGGCCTGTTCCGGCAGCGCCGATATAGTATGTGCCGGACAAGTTTGCCATCGGAGAATTTCCTCCGGATCCGTTACTGGCTCCTGCAAACTGCGCCATTACAATAAAGATAAACAGCACAAATGAGAGGGAAAAACGTAGATTCATTTTGTTCATGTCAGATCACCTTTAATTTATTTGATTGGAAGTATTTCGATGTGTCTTTGCGATAAGAAACCGTTTGTTAGCATAAGTCTGCGGCAGAAGTTTTGCTTTAAACTTCGGTAGCGTTTCACTGGCTGCCTTCCGGCTGTCATTTCAGATAATATTTTCACAGATAAGCGCTTTATTATCAAACGGACTATAAAAATGATATTAATAAATAAATATTAACATATTTTACTTTTAATTCCAAACTAAATCGGAATTTATTTGGGCGGATGTGAACCATCTCATAGATCAGATTTAGTATGCAGTCCGCCGGCGCTCACCGTAAATGAGATTACCGGTTGATATATTTTCTTATTAATTTCAAATATGAAAAATAATATTCTTCCTGATGCCTCAGGTAATTGATCAGATTTTCCCGACGATGTACGTAAGCGGTGAGATACTCGACGCGCTCCTTGCCCACGGTTGGAGGAGAACATCGGATTACTTCTTCCGGATGAACATCTCAGCGCACGGAGAAGACACATTCACCGTCCTGCCCCTGCGAATCGCGCTCAATGAATTCCGGCTCAGTAAAAGTCAGAAAAGAATATGGAATAAAAATGCAGATACCACTTGCAGGATTCTACCAACTACAATAAACGATGAAAAGCTCTTACTGTTCGATAAGCATAAAGTAAGGTTCGGAGAGACTGCCCCTGAGTCGCTGTCGGTTTACCTCTCCCCCTCGCCAGGAAACTTCCCCTGTACAAATTTCGAATTTGATGTGTACAAATGCGGCAAACTAATCGCAGTCAGTTTCCTGGATATCGGCAGCGAATCCACCTCCGCCTTATATGCAATGTTCGATCCGGAGGAAGAGAAAAGGGGGTTGGGGATATACACAATGCTGAAAGAAATCGAATGGTCGTCAAACAATAAAAAAATCTATTATTACCCGGGGTATACATATAAAGAGCCCTCATTCTACGATTACAAAAAAAACTTCCACGGGCTTCAGCAGTTCAACTGGGAAAAATCAAAGTGGATTCATTTCCCCAAAAAAGGATTTTCTTCAATTAAGAATTAAAAATTAAGAATTAAGAATTTTATAAACTTTTTAAAAGGATTTGCGGCTTATCAGCGAATGCTAAGAAATTTTAATATGGAACGAAAAAAAGAGAGTTGAAAATTAAAATAGTGTTATTTATTCAGGAACAGACTTGATTCCAGAAGTTACTAAATCATACTTTGCGATCTCTGCGTCAACTTTGCGTCTTTGCGTGAACCCCTTCTTTCAGTTGAACTCGAATTAACTATAATGCAGGCCCGAATCAATAAAAATACAATTATGGTACTAACTATGATTCCTTAGAAAACCCTCCACGCACACCCGCCCCCCCCATATAAGTGAAAACAAATTTTTAATTCTTAATTTTTAATTATTCTTCGCTCCTTCTTTGATCCAAACCTCGAATCCCTGTTTCTGGTTTTCGGTTAACGGGCCGCCGAGTGAGCCGATGGGAGGCATTGCCAGCGCGCCGCTTTGCCCCCTGATTGCCCATATCAGTTTACTGTTCTCCGGTTTACCCGGGAATATGATATCGAACCGCTGTGTTATGTTTGTGTAACTCGTGAAACTTAAACCATCTGCGAGACGGCTGTCATCGTGGCATCCGGAGGTGGCGCATTTAATGGAAAGTACCGGTGTAAGATGTCGCGCGAAACTGACATTCGATGAGGGAATGACTGTGTTATCCACCTGCTCAGTGGTAAGGGTATCATCACACCCTGTAAATATTATAGCCGATAAAAAAATGATAAAGAAAATTCGCATACTTTGCTGTATTTAAATGAGATAAAATCCTGATTTGTGACAAATAATGTTAATAAACATGTTAATTCCGGGCAATATCCAAAGATTACTCTGGCACGCTTATTGCACTCTAAGTATAGATATTATTTAGGATTATGAAATGGAATATATGACTTTTATCAGAATTACTATCCTGGGAATGACGATCTTATTCGTTATTACCATGTCACTGATTCTGTTCTTTAACAGGCTGAGCAGAGTAAAATCCCGCACTGACGGAAAAGCAAAAAGTATCAATTCAAGCGTAAAAAGGAACACACTTGCGGCTGTAATAGGAGAAGATGACCCTTTCCCGGTGAAAGTAAAAGCCGCGGAATATATTGCGCCAAAACATTATGAATCAAATAATTACGCGGCACGTCAGAAATACGAAGTAGTAAAAGTGAATCACCGCTAACAGAAATTAATTCAATTAGAGGATATTTACCTGCTATCCCATTTACAGAGATAACTGAGGCGGTCACCGTCTTTTCTGCATAAAACCACCTCTCCCCGCGGAACCTTCACTTTTATTGAGTAATTCCCTGCTCCATCATTCTTCAGTTCAATAAAGCTGCCCCCTGCATAAATACCGGGGACGATATCATTTTTACTAAATATTTTAAATTCTGTTTCACTGTCGGCTTTAAGGGGATTAATCAGGGGCTCGAGAATAACTGCCCCGCTTGCTGCCATATCACTGTACACAACCGGAAACCCATAGTCGTTTCCTTCTGAAGCAATTAATTTTAGGTTTGCCACACCATCGTATTTTTCCGCGGCTCCCTTATCGGATGCAAAGAGAATCAACTCATACTCCCCTTGTGAAGGGAAGCGTACATAAATATTTATTTTCCCGTCTCGCTTCTGCACAAACGTCCTGCCGCTGATTTCTTTACCTTTATTATTATATAAAGAGGCCAGCATATTCACTCCGGAGGGGACATTTAAACTTAGAATTTTCTCCGAACCGCATTTTTCGACAAGGTTATATTTTTCCGCGAACTCTAGCCTCATCTCAAAAAATCCCTCCCTCAGGAAAGGCTGCTTCCTGAATTCATCAAATGAAAGGGGTGAAGGAAGAAACTGGTATTTATTATTTTCAGGGAAATGGGAGTAAATAAATTCAGCAGGGTCTGGCATAAAATACGCTGTACTGTAACGCCGTATAAACTCACGTCCATCAACATAACCTGCGTCCCAGGTAGCATCAATGAGTCTCCATCTGCCCGATAACTTAACGGCATTCCAGGCGTGATTGGAATTATACTTCTCCTCACCGCCGAATATCGAGAAACCCAGCCCCCTGCCATAACCGGTAATAATTATATTTTCTATCCCTGCAGCGTTGCACATAGCGGCAAAGACGTTAGCGTATCCCTGGCAAACTGATTTTCCCGTTCGAAGCACATCGAGTTCCTCATACGCTTCGACCTGTCCCGAGAAATACCCCTCTACATCATATTCAATGTTTAATGCAATCCAATCGTGGAAGATCCTCACTTTCTCCTCAGGAGAAGAAACACCTTTCATAAGGTGAGCTGTAAGATCAGGGAAATATTTTGAAGGTGATTTCTTTATACCGGATAAAATGGATTGGGGAACGTTAATTGCACGTGGATGAGGAACCTGGGTAAAAACAGTAAGGAATGAAAAATTAAAAATCAGGAGGAAAAAACGAAGCAGTCTGTACACGGATACCTCTCTTAAATTATGCCTGTAAACAAAAAAGTCCTTCCCCAGACCGGAGAAGGACCAAATGTGGAGCTAAGCGGGTTCGAACCGCTGGCCTCTTGAATGCCATTCAAGCGCTCTACCAACTGAGCTATAGCCCCGAGAAGACGATGCAAAATTATGAAGAAATACTCTTAAAAACAAACCCCGCTTTTCACCTCTTTCGGGGAGAAAAGCGGGGTAAATAGTAACTTCGGACTATTACTTGGTAAGGATCATCTTCTTGATTGAAGAGAATGACTGTCCGTCGATTCCTTTAGCTTCAATCTGATAGATATACATACCGCTGTTTAATCCGAGCGCGCTGAAGTTCACATTGTGAACGCCCGCGTCCATTGTCGCGTTAACGAGTGTGCTTACTTCTTCACCGAGAGTGTTGAACACTTTAAGTGTAACCTGTGAAGAAACCGGTAATGCAAAACGGATTGAGGTAGCAGGATTGAACGGATTCGGATAATTCTGTCCAAGTTCAAATACTGACGGCAGGCTTAAGTCAACTTCAACAGCATTGCTGTATGAGAAGGTACCGTCAAAATCTACCTGGCGGAGCCTGTAGGTGTATTTACCAGCGGCTACGCCTTTATCAGTAAATGTATAGCTGCGTGTTTCAGAAACCGTTCCGCTGCCGGCGATAAATCCAACTTTAGTGAATTCGCCTGATGCTGCTTTTCTTTCAACTTCGAAACCTCTGTTATTTACTTCTGTTGCGGTTGACCAGTTAAGGACAACATCACCATTTGAACCAACAGCAGAGAAGGAAGTCATTTCAACAGGGATAATCGGTTCAGAAGTTATGAACTGAAGTTTCCAGGCCCACAGGGTACCCACGTCTGAACCTGCGTCATCTACTACACGGAGTTTCCAGGAACCCCAGGAATTTGAGTTAGCAAGAACATTGAGCGGAGTTTCCGGTTTCCA
This sequence comes from Ignavibacteriaceae bacterium, assembly GCA_013360295.1. Lineage (GTDB taxonomy): Bacteria > Bacteroidota > Ignavibacteria > Ignavibacteriales > Ignavibacteriaceae > JABWCL01. The sequence goes on from JABWCL010000040.1 coordinate 10,555, forward strand.
GATACCCGTCATAGGAGCAACCGCAGTTGTAACGGAAGCTGTTGCATCGTCATCAAGCGTACAGTTAATATAGTTGTCACCGCTTGAACCGTTATCGCTCGAAAGGTCAATCAGGGTTCCGTTTGGCGAAACGAGAGTAATATCAAGGTCAGCATCCCAGGTGTGGATGATAGTATCGATTGTAACAACAACTTTAATGATGTTCGCTTCGGTAAGGCCAAATACATAAATTTCATCTTCTATACCTGTCGGGTTATTATCAGGAATAGCCAGGTTCAGGTTGTTCCTGCTGAAGGTCATTGAATATAAACCAACTCCGACAACAGCAGATGCTCCGGGAGCGCTGCCGAATCCGGCTGCCCAGGATGTAACTTTATATATATGCAATCCTGCGGGAGGATTGGATTCGATGAACTGAGTTCCTGTACCGGTAACTTTTCCGATCCTGGTATCATTTCTCCAGATAATTGAGGAGTCAACCGTAATAGGATCACCGAAGATATTCTGTGTTGGGTTAACCCAGGTAACTGTCGTCTGGTTAGGTTGAGGAGTCCAGGTACCGGCAACCTGAGTTGGAGGATTCGGAGCAGGAGCTAAGGCAGTTTTGAAACGCCATACCGGTCCTGTTGTTGAATCCGTAGCACCGGCTTCAATTACACGCCAGAAATAATCTGTATTATAAGCAAGATTAGGAACAGCATTGTAAGTTGTGTGAACTGTTGACGGTGATCCGTTTAATACTAACGCGTTCGGTGAGAACGAATTAACTTCATTGAGATTGGTGGAGAAGTATACTTTATTATAAACAGTACCGGTCGGATTAGCCCAGGTAATATACGGATGCGTATTTACGGGAACATTGTTCGCGTTGTTTGCTGGCAGCGGATTCGTCGGATATCCCGGTCCCGGAGGTGGTCCTAATGTGGCAATTTCATATCCGAACAAGCGGTCAGGAGCGCCCTGAAGAACACCACCCATAACAAGAATGCCCGGGAGGAGTTGATCGGTAATGAACATACCGCCGGCGATGGCTGTAGTTTGTCCGAGACCTACATCAGTAATAACATCGTGCTGAACACCGGTTGGCTGTCCTGTGGCTATACTGAGCTGAATAATATTCTGTGGTGTACCCTGACCCGCACCCTGTGACCAAACCCAAAGGTATGGACCGCCGGTTGACCATTTATCAAAAGCGATACCATAAGTACCGGTGATGGCTGTGTTAGCAATAAAACTTAACTGAGCGCCTGTTTTGCTGACCTCAAAATAATTGAGAGCGCCGGCATTCCAGTTACCTACCCAGTATGAACCCTGTCCGCCGTTACCGTCCGGATTATAGGTGATAAACCTTGCTGTAACACCAGCAGGCAGAACTATTGTTCCGTTAGCTGCACGGGTAGTTGGATTAACTTTATATAATGTTCCGGTAGAAGTTGCAAAGACAACATCGGTACCGTCAAATACCATATTACGTGCGCCGGTGAAGCCCGGTGTTGTGAATGAGTCAACAATAGTACCGGCTGTACTGACAACGTAGATCCTTCCGGCAGGAGTTGACCAGCGTGATACCCAGAACTGATTGAGTGAAGGAATGAAAACCGCGCCTGCGTTTCCGAGGCCGCCGGTAACGACGCTAAGATCATAATTGAACTTAACATCCCAGATCGCTTCAGTCTGATGCGGGAGTTTGAGAGAGCCGGATAAATCCGGTGCAACTTCTGCTTTTGCCCTGTCCTGTGCTAAAACGGGGAGGGATAAAAGCAGAGAAAGCATAAGTAAACTTAAAAATCTTCTCATTGATAAACCTTTATTTATAAAAAATTAGTTTTTATTGAATTCTGTAAAGGGAGGGTTTCCCCTCCCATAAAAAATTTATTTGGTTAAAGTCATCTTCTTGATAGCAGAGAAATTTGTTCCGTCAACGCCTGAAGCATCGATACGGGCAAAATAGATACCTGACTGTAAAGATGAAGCATCAAATTTTACAGTGTGGTTTCCGGCAGTCATACTTGCATTAACCAGTGTTGCAACTTCCTGTCCGAGGATGTTGAATACTTTCAATGAAACTTTTGAATCAGCGGCTAATCCGAATTTAATGTTGGTTGACGGATTGAATGGATTCGGATAGTTCTGAGCCATTTCAAAAGTAGCAGGTTTCAGAATTTCGGTTTCAACTACTGATGAATAAGCGTAGGTACCGTCAAAATCGATCTGTTTCAGCCTGTAGCTTACTGCGCCAAACTGATCTACTTTATCCGTATAGCTGTAATTCTGAGTTTCGGTTGTTGTTCCTTTACCGGATACAAATCCGACTGTGACGAAATCGCTTCCGCTTTTTCTCTGAATTTCAAATCCGCGGTTGTTGGTTTCGGTAGCAGTTGACCAGTTAAGGGTTACGTTGTTTCCAACAGTGTTAGCTTTGAAGGAGGTGAGTTCTACCGGAACTTCGCCGGGACCTGATACTCTGAAATAATCGAGGCCAATGAAATTGGAATTGTTACCACTTGGACCGCCATCCCATATTGCATACTGAACTGCAAACCTGATTGTACCGGTAACGTTGATCGTACCACGCCATAAAGCCCATCCGCTTTCGCTGGTGAGGTATCTGCCCCAGGTTGTTGTAAAGTCAGCAGGGGTAATTCCGGCATTAGGAGAAAGACGAACATAAATTGAATCATCATAAGGATTGGCATCAGGTGATCTGTGATAGAAATATAATGTATCACCGGCGAGAACCTGAATTGCTGGGGAAATTAACCAGTGGTTGATATAAAAGCCGTTAGCGCCATTGTAGTTTGAAGCCACATATCCGGTATCGGGACCTTCAAAAGCGTTGAAAACCGCGATTGAACCCTGATAAAACGGAGCAGTGGTTCCGCCGCCATCGACATTAAGAACAACCCAGCCGCGAGCCTGAAGAGCTTCAACGGTGTTAGATCCGTTCATTCTGTCTTCGAATCTTAAACCAAGTGTACCCATTGGCGTGTTGCCTTCGGTAACGGTTATAGCATTCACGTCTTTGCTTCTGGAGCCACGTTCGTCCTGGGCGAACATAACCTGAGTAGCGATTAATAAAAAGAGCAAGAGTGAGGTAAAATACTTCATTGTATCTCCTTGAATGTAATGAATATAAGTTAGTTATGAATTAGTTGAATATTATCTAATTTTGTATACTTATAATAAGGGACAAACAATCTGTAAGCACCGGTTAAATTGTCCGCCGAAATAACAGTTCAGTTTAATAAAATATTTTTATTATTTCAAGTACTTTCAGCAGGATTTTTAAAATTAATAAAATTATTTTTTCTTTTTTATTTAAAGAATAATATATAACTTACAAAAAACAGGGTTATGAAGGGAAAGGTTTTTTCACAGTCAGCCAATGCGGGGTTAAATCATCACGGCGCCGGATACTTTCAGCCAGCCCGTATTCCCGTCTCTTAATCTTATCCGGAGCCAGCCCTCAAGATTATCCTCCACTTTCACTTTTAGACCTTCGTGAATTATAAAAGACTCTGTCCCTTTTTCATCAGGCGCGGATCGCACGCTGACCGAGGGCAAAATAATTATCGCGTACTTAGTGTTGCTTCCGGCATATACTTTACCGGCAAGATTAACGCCTGACGCCAAAAACAATATGCCAGTGGCAAAGGAAAAATACAAAAAGTATTTGCGGACAGAAAATGAAGATGATAAGTATAGTACCGCAACTGATATAATCAGAGCAAGATAAAATATATAAGTCAGTATAGTCCAGCCATTGAGTGTGAGTGCAGACTGCACAGACTCCCACCAGGCATACAGGAAGAACTGCGGAAGCACGTCCTCTTTATCAAGCAGTCGAGCGCGCGCGATTTCCAGATTATGGAGCAGGTCTTCATCAGAAGGGTTAAGACGCAAGCCTCTTTCATAATTCAGTATTGCGTAACCGGGTTTACCGGTACGGTAGTACGCGTTACCAAGATTGTAGTGAAGCGCGGCTGAAACAGTTCCCCCGTGCAGTATCTCTTCATAGACCCTGATCGCTGAGACATAATCTGATTTTTTATAATACTTATTAGCTGAATCTATCCGCGAAGTAAGCGTGCCCGAGGCAAAAAGATGAGTTGAGACGCTTACAGAGAAAAATAAAACCAGGAATAATACTTTTCTCATTTTATTCTCTCCTCAATTCCGGCGATAAGTTCGTTGGCCTTTTCATAGACTTCCTCCATCTTTCCTTTCCCCATCGTCGCCGGCGCGAATCTTTTAAATTCACAAAGTTCAATAACTTCGCGCAGCGCTTCAGTTTTTTCAGCCGGGTAATCGCGCGCGGTTAATCTTTCTATCACGCCGTCGAGTGTAAAATCTGCGCGGTCATACTGCAGTTTCCCTTCAAGAAACTTCTGGAGTGCATCAGAAATTTCTTCATAAAACTCTTTCTCCTTTCCTGCCGCCAGCAATTTGCCGGCGCTCTTCAGTTTTTTCTTCGCTATTCCCCTTGCCCTGGTCAGCCGAAGAAGCGCCGCGTTACTGTTAAGTTTTTCTTCTTTCTTTTTATAAATCACTAATCCTGTTAGTCCCAGCAGCGGCAAGACGGAGAGAAACCAGAAAAAGGGTTTCGCGATAAGGGGAGACTCCCCTTCATTTATATCATTAACCGAGGTTTTTATATACCGGATATCCTGCTGAAGTAATTTGATCTGTTCTTTGCTCAGTCCCGTACCAGATGTGAACTCGGCATCACCCTTCTCCACTTCAATTTTCATCGCGGGAATCGTAACGGTGGCATAGGCTTTTTTTCTCGGATCAAAGTAGGAAAAACCGGTTTCAGGAATCTCAAATGTTCCCTGCTCTCTCGGAATGATCAGAGACTCAAATGTTTTTTTCCCGGAGATCTCGCCGGATTTATTAACATCACTCTTTACTTTCGGATCATATTTTTCAAATCCGGCCGGGAGTTTAAATTCCGGAAGCTGTAAAAGTTCAATGTTACCCTTTCCAGCTATCTCGACTTTCAGTGTTACTGCTTCATTTTGCTTTGTTTTGATTTTATCAATTGAGGCTGTAACATTAAAACTCCCCACTGCACCGGTAAATCCTTCAGGAGCACCTCCGGGAAGAGGCAATACACTCAGACGTACTGTGTTGCTCTTTGCGTTAAATTTCACGGTTTCAGTCGGCTGAAAGAAAGGGTCATTGAAGAAATCATCAAATGGGTTGCTGCTTCTCCTCTTTTTCTGCACCGCTACAGGTATCTCCAGTTCAAAAGCGGTAACCGTCAGGTTTCCGCTCTGCGTGGGGAAAAGCGCCGCGCGTTTAATAACGGCGACATTAAAAAGTTTTCCGTCGAGGTTCTCCCTGGTAAAATTAATATTCGCCGGCAGAGGAATCTCCTCAGACCAGAACCCCGGATACGCGGGAAGCTTTGAGATCTGCGGCGACGCGATATTCAGACGTGTATATAATTTATATGTAATAGTAACCTGCTCCCCCTGATACAGCGTTGATTTATCGGCGTACGCACGGATAAAAAGATTCTCTGCGATCTCATTCATATTGATCCCCTGCTCCTCCTGCTGTCTCTGTTTTGCCTGCGGCGTTCCTTTCACAACTTCAATCTGGACCGGATCAGTCTTCAGCGTCGTTCCCTTGAACGTGACAAAGGCAGGCCCGATTGTATATTTCCCGATGGTTCTCGCCTGAAGGTAATACGAATATGTCCTTGAGGCGCTAACTGCTCCATTAATTATCTGCATACTGGTGGACTGGTTAGGGCCGCTGAGCAGATTAAAATCCCTGAATTCAGGCGCTTTGAATGAAGAAAGGGAATTAATGTCACTTCCGGAAAAAACAAAAGATACTTCAAACCGGTCTCCTTCAGCGACTTTAGATGAAGAAACATTCACTTCAAAAGACTGCGCGGTCAGGGCAGCGCTCAACAGCAGCATGAGCAAACTGAAAAACAACGTTTTCATATTACCAGTCTTTCTCTGTTTTCACTTTTACCCCTGCCTTTTTCTTTAGTTTGTTTTGCAGGTCCTGTTCGTTGTTCTTTATCGCATTGAGCATACGTTCAGCGTCGGCTTTAGAAATTTTTGGGGGCGGCGAGTTCTTCTGCTGCTGATCCTGCTTATCCTGCTGATCGTTTTTGTTCTGATCCTGCTTCTGCTGATCATCTTTTTTCTGATCCTGTTTCTGGTCCTTATTCTGATCCTGCTCGTTTTTATTCTGATCTTTGTTCTGGTCTTTATTCTGATCCTGCTTATTCTGCTGCTGGTCGTTTTTATTTTGCTGCTGCAGCTGTTTCAGGGCATACGAAAGATTGTACTTTGCCTCCGCATCTCCGGGTTTTATCTTCAGCGCGTTTTTATAACTCTCTATGCTTTCTTTGTACTTTTTTTCCTTAAGCAGAGTGTTCCCCATATTGTAATGAGCAGAAAATTTTTCATCATCCTGCTTTGCTTTTGCCAGCGAGCCCTGGAATGATTTCAGCGCTTCATCATATTTCCCCTGCTTGTAGTAAGAGGTTCCAAGATTAAAGTTGGAAACAAAACTCTCCGCGTTCTTCTCAAGACCTTTCCTGAACTTAATTTCAGACTCGGTGAAGTTCTTGTCTTTATATAGGTCGACACCTTCATTAACAAGCGACCTTTCCGACTGGGCATTAAGCGGAACGGATACAAAACATAAAGCAAAAAAGAATACAAAAAATTTCATATACTATTTATTATTAAAATTCAAAAGAAACCTTGAAACAAATTTCCATTTTTTATCACGAAGCAGAACCTCAACAAGTAACAAAAGGATTGCCGGAATCAGAAAATAATAATACTTGTCATCATATTCTGTCACCCTTTTTGATCCGAACTCCGCTTTTTCGAGCGCGGATAAATCCTTATAAATAAGATCAAGTTCATTCTGTGCCGAGACTGCCCTGAAGTATTTGCCATCACCGTCATTCGCGATCTTTTCGAGTGTGATCTCATCTAGTTTAGTTATGACCGGGTTCCCGTCGGCGTCCTGTTTGAACCCAACCCTGTTCTTGTTCCCGTCATAAACCGGGATAGGCGCCCCTGCAGGGGAGCCCATTCCTATCGCGTATACTTTAATGCCATTTTCAACAGCCTCCTTAACCGCTCCGTCTATATCTCCTTCGTGGTCTTCGCCGTCGGTAATGGCGATAATAACCTTTTGTGTCGGGGATTTTTTATCAAATGATTTGACCGCAAGATTTAACGCGGAGGCGAGCGCGGTTCCCTGTGTAGGGATTGAGTTTGTATTCACAGCGTTAAGGAATAAGTTCGCGGCGGAATAATCCGACGTAAGAGGTATCTGCATAAAGGGTTCGCCGGCGAAAATTATCATCCCCATCCTGTCTCCCTGCAGCTTTCTTAGTAAGAGAGCAATTTCATTTTTTGCTTTCTCCAGCCTGTTTGGTTTCAGGTCTTCCGCGAGCATACTGTTTGAAACGTCAAGAACAATAAACACATCTATTCCCGTTTGTTTAACTTCTTCAAGTTTACTTCCGACCTGCAGCCTCGCCGCGCTAAGTACTATCAATGCAAATACACCCATCAGCAGGGCAAACTTAATATGCTCAATAAAAAAGCTCTTACCCGGGAACAAAACCTGCCACATCTCTCTTTCAGCAAATTTCCTCAGGGCTTTTATTTTATTCCGGTAAATAAATATATATATACCGATAAAAACCGGAATCAGGTAGAGCGCGTAAAGAAATTCCGGATTAGCAAATCTAGACATTTACGGAAACCTCCTGAGTAGACCAAATGACATTATGAGTTCAAGGAAGAACACCGCGGTGGCGGCAAAAAGCCACGGGAGAAAATGTTCTTTTTTAGTCCTGTAAGAAGTCACTTCAATTTTGGTCTTTTCGAGTCTATCAATTTCACTGTAGATCTGTTCGAGTTTCCTGTTGCCGGTAGCACGGTAGTATTTCGCGCCGGTCTCATTAGCAATTGTTCGAAGCACCTGTTCATCAATCTGAACCGGAACCATCTGGTACTGCTTCCCGAAAGGGGTTTGTACCGGGTAGGGAGCCTGGCCTGTTGTGCCGACGCCAATAGTGTAAATCCTGATTCCGTAATGCTTCGCTATCTCCGCGCCGGTCAGCGGATCTATTTCTCCGGCATTCGAAACACCGTCAGTAAGCAAGATCATCACCTTGCTCTTTGATTTGGAATCCTTCAGCCTGTTTATGCCGTTCGCGATCGCATTCCCGATCGCCGTGCCGTCTTCGATCATTCCGCTTTTTACTTCAAGTAGAAGGTTCTGCAATACATTATAGTCCACAGTCAAGGGACACTGAGTGAAGGCATCTCGGGAAAAAATTACAAGCCCGATTCTGTCATTAACCCTGCCGTTAATAAAATCAGCAGTTATTTTTTTTGCCGCATCAAGACGGTTAGGTTTAAAGTCCTCAGCGAGCATACTCCCGGAAATATCCAGAACAAGCGCGATATCAACTCCTTCCGTATAAACATTCTCTCCGGTATTAAAGCTTTGTGGCCGCGCTAATGCAATTACAAGCAAAATAAAAGCTAATAGTCTCAGATAAAGAGGAAGGTCAGTAAGCTTCTCTCTTATGGTTCGCTTTCTATCTTTAATGATCCTGAAAGCTGAAAACGAGACTTTATTCCTGCTTTTTTTATAAATGAGATAGTACCAGACGATTATCGCAGGCACAATCAGGAGTAACAAAAAAGCATAGGGATACGCGAACGTTATATCCTTAAACATTTTTCTCTCCCAGCGCCGAAGGCGATTTAATATCCCTGCTGATGCAGAGCCTGACTATCTCCCTTGCCTGTGTCATCATCTCTTCATTTATTCCCGCGAGGGGTACAAACTTCGCGAACTTAACCAGATCGGCATTATTCAGAAATGACTCTGTAACTTTTGCGACCTCACTCATATTAAGTCCGGTAGAGAGAGATCTGCATATTTCACCCGTAGTCATCTCAAGAGCAGGAATCTTAAGTTTCTCTTCAAAGTACCACCGCACTATTTCCGTGATCTCAGTGTGGTACTCCCTTATCTTCCCGTTCTGCCAAAGTTTCTTTGCCTCAAGGTCAGCCAGCTTTTGCATCACCCTCTCATCAACCGGTATTTCAGGAACGACGGGAATTTCCTCCTTTTTTTCTTTGCGGGGATAAAAGCGGTAAATCAGGTAACCGATTAAAATTATTCCGGCAACGATGCCAATCCATAAAAGGATTTCCGCTGTGCTTAATGGTATCCTTCTCGGTTCGTTTATGTCTTTTATCTCCGCCGAGGTATCAACGTCAACAATGTTAATAAAAAGTATTGTCGAATCAACTCTTACCCGTTGGGTATCTCCTGACGCGGCAAAGAAGATGACTTCGCCTCCAGAAATAACCTTAGAACCGGAATCATATCCGGCAACGGTATATGTAATTTCCACATTCTGGATACCTCCTTCAGCCTTAACCAGCGGCTGAGATACGGAGATCAAATCAAGTCCGCCCAAGTTTTTCTGAATATCCCACAAAGCGTATTTATAATTGTCCGGATGTTTTAATTTCACGCGGTAGTTTATAAAATCACCGATCAGGTAAGATGAAGAATCCGCCCCGGCTCCCGCGGAAAAATTCTGCGGGAAGAGAGAGATTGTAAATACAAAAAATAAGATGACGTTCTTTACCACCGCTTCTCCCTTATCTTAAAGAACCTTATAAGCGGTTTAACGTATGACTCGTGGGTATTAACGTTAACCGAATCAAGCTTTGCGCTGTTAAAAAGATTTTTCCGCGAGGCTTCAAGTTCCCTGACCCTGCTGAAGTACCAAAGCCTGAAACTGTTATCCGAGGTATCTATTATCCGTTCTTCACCGGTCTCCGGATCTACTACGGTCAGCAGTCCGATCCCCGGCATACCGGCTTCCCTTTTGTCGGAGAGTACTATGCCTACAAGGTCGTGTTTTTTGCCGACTATTCTTAATATTTTTTCGTATCCTTCATCCTGGAAATCCGAGATTAGAAAGACTATGCTCTTCTTCTTTATCGCTTTGTTCATATACTCCAGCGCTGTTTTCAGGCTTGTCCCTTTACCGGATGGAGTGAACTTAAGAAGGTCACTGATTATCCTCAGGACGTGGCTCTTTGTTTTGGCGGGAGGAATAAATCTTTCAACCTTATCGGTAAAAAGCATCATCCCGACTTTGTCGTTATTCTTCAGCGCGGAAAACGCTAGCAGAGCGCTAATTTCAGCGGCAATCTGCTGTTTGGTCTGCGACTCGCTGCCGAAATACTGTGAACCGCTAAGGTCCACCAACAGAATAACCGTCAGTTCCCTCTCCTCTTCAAATATCTTCACAAAAGGATGGCCGAAACGCGCGGTAACATTCCAGTCAATTGAGCGGATATCATCACCGAACTGGTATTCACGCACTTCGGAAAATTCCATTCCGCGCCCTTTAAAGACAGAGTGGTACTCTCCCGAGAAAACCTGGTTGACAAGCACACGGGTTTTTATTTCAATCTGCTTTACTTTTGCAGAGAGTTCTTTAGTGAGCATAAACTATTAGGGAACTTCTATCTTGTTCAGGATTTCCTGGATGATGTTCTCTGAGGTGATCTCTTCCGCTTCAGCCTGGTAAGTCACCGCGATCCTGTGGCGTAGAACATCCTGGGCGATCGAGCGGACATCCTCCGGCACTACGTATCCCCTTCTCTTGATGAAGGCAAATGCCCTCGCGCCGAGAAGCAGGTTTATGGATGCGCGTGGGGAAGCGCCGTAACTGATCAGGTCGGCTAACTGGTTCAAACCGTAATCTTTCGGGGATCTGGTAGCGAAGACAATATCGAGGATATATTTTTCGATTTTTTCATCAACGTAAATTTCATCCACTAATGCCCTGCCCCTGAAAATATCTTCGGGGGAAATGACCGGCTTTACTATCTCCTCAACATTGTTAATATGCTGCCTCATAATCTTCTGCTCCTCATCGCGTGAAGGGTAGGTGATCTTCACCTTCAGCATAAACCTGTCAACCTGCGCTTCAGGAAGAGGGTATGTTCCTTCCTGTTCAATCGGGTTCTGCGTGGCAAGCACAAGGAAAGGCTCTTCGAGTTTGAAAGTCTCATCGCCTATCGTCACCTGGCGTTCCTGCATCGCTTCGAGTAATGCACTCTGGACTTTAGCAGGGGCGCGGTTAATTTCATCAGCGAGGATGAAATTGGCGAAGATCGGCCCGCGGCGGATGAAAAAATTACCGTCTTTCTGATTGTAAATCTGGGTACCGATCAGATCCGCCGGCAGAAGGTCGGGCGTGAACTGAAGCCTGTGGAATTTGGCTTTCATCGCGGCGGCGAGTGTCTTTATCGCGAGTGTTTTCGCGAGTCCGGGTACGCCTTCAAGCAGAATATGACCATTTGACAGAAGCCCGATGAGGAGCCGTTCAACCATCTGTTTCTGGCCAATGATCACTTTCCCTATCTCCGTCTGGAGAAGCTCAACGAAAGCGCTTTCATTTTTAATTTTTTCATTAAGGGCAGTAATATCCACTCTCTTTTTTCCTGTATTTATTTGAGAAGCTTATTATTTAATTAAAATTAGACGGGTGCAAAGTTAAAAAGGTTTCGTAATACCTTTCAAGTACTTTAGAAAGTATTTCAGATATTAAAGTAAACCGCGAATTTGAGGTATGAGGTCTCCGGCATTGCAGGCAGAACCGGGTGATCAAGGGAAGCCCCGTTATAATATATCAGCCGGAGGTTTTTCTTCAGTTTATTCCCCGCTATCCCTACAGCCTCGAATAATTCCTCCTTTGAGATATGGTACGAACAGGAGGATGTAACCAGTATCCCCGGTTTTCGCAATATTGAAAGAGCCATCCGGTTAAGTTTTTCGTATCCCTTCAGCGCACTGAATTTTGATTTTTTATTTTTCGCGAACGCGGGCGGATCAATAATAATTACGTCATAGGTTTCGCCCCTCTGCGCGCAAGCCTCAAGAAAATCAAAAACATCGCTCTCGATAAAAGCGTGCTCTGTCTGAAAGCCGTTTAGATTAAAATTATTCTGAGCTTTTTGCAGCTCAGTCCTGGATGAATCAACAAAAACAACATCCTCCGCCAGCCCATAGACGGCGTTAAGCCCGAACCCTCCCTGGTTGCAGAAGGCATCAAGCACTTTTTTACTTCCGCAAAATTTCCGGATGAATGAACGGTTATCACACTGGTCAAAATAGAACCCTGTTTTCTGGCTGTTACTAAAATCTATTTCGTAGCGGATTGTTCCATCGCTGATGATTTCAATTCCCTCCGCGCCGTGATAAACGGTATCATTTATGTTCAGGTGTTCAAGTTCCCTGAAGTATTTTTCATTTCTGGTGAAAATATTCTGAGCGCCGAGGTCATTAACAAGGATGGAAGTGATGATCCCTATATTTTTTTCCATCCCCGCGGAGTTAACCTGCATTACAAAAGTGAGATTGTACTTATCAATAATCAGGCCGGGAAGCCTGTCACTTTCACTGAATACCAGCCTGAAAGAATCCCGGTTCGGGTAACACGATTTCCGGAGTTCATACGCGCTCAGGATCTTTGTGCGGAAATAATCCTCAAGGTTACCCTGAAAGGATTCGTCCATCATTCTCACGGCAATAAGGGAATTATTATTATAAAAGCCATACCCAAGGGAGTGCCCGGATGCGTTAAAAACCTGAACGATTTCGCCGGGCGCCGGTGTTCCTTCAACCGAATGAATCTCATTGCTGAAAACCCACTGATGCCCCGCTTTTATCCTGCGGTCCTCTTTATGCTTTAGTATGGCTTTTGGGTAAGACATTTAATTAAATACCTGCGAGAACACGGCTGAGTTTCTCACTCACTTCCGCGGCGACGGCAGCGAGTTCGGGATTATTAACAGCCTGCATAGAAGTCATTGGATTAACAACGGATACCTTGCACTGTTTTCCGGGTTCGGTTTCCTGGACGACAACGTTGCAGGGAAGCAGGACACCAATGCTCTCCTCGCTTGAGAGGGCCTTATAAGCGAACGGCGGATTGCACGCTCCTAGTATTTTGTACTTCCGGAAATCAACATCAAGTTTCTTCTTGAGTGTATCCTTAACGTCAATTTCAGTAAGGACGCCGAATCCTTCTTTCTTTAATTCTTCCGTCGCCTTTTCTATAACGGCGGTGAATTCCATTTCGACTACTTTTGAATTATGATAGCTCACGTATTTCCTTTCATTTTTATCAGGTTTGATGATATCAGATCCGTTTTGGTTTCGTTTATCCGCGATCTGATTTTCAAACATTTCAAATATGACACCTTCGCGGAGGGAATAGTCGCTGTAATATACTTCCGAAACTTTTAACCGTTCCAAAATCCGGTCGTAGATCAGCGCGCCGCTCATAATTATATCCGCGCGCTTTGGTTCCATCCCGGGGATCTTCAACCTCTCATCCGGGGTTCTGGCGAATAAAACCGTATCCCTGATTTTTCTGAAGTCATCAGCAGAAAAATACTGAATATGGTCCTTCCACGAGTAATGTTTTGCGGCTTTAACCAGATTATAAAGGCTGTAAGCTGTGCCCGATGATGCCACTATTCTTGAAGTATCGTACTTTGAGAGAGAGTCAACAACCGGATCCAGGATACGGTCAATCTCATTCCTGGCTTTATATAATCCCTCATAAGTAATAACATAGTCGGGAAAATATTTTTTTGTCAGCCGAACCGCGCCAAGCGGGACGCTTGCCACATACTCCATTTTATTGTAATCACCATAAACAAATTCCGTGCTTCCGCCGCCAAGATCAACCGAAAGGATATGCCCCTCGCCGGGCCTGATGTAGCGCAGCACTCCCTTAAAGATCAGTTCGGCTTCCCTTTCACCGGATAGTATCTCAATATCAAGCCCGCAACGGTCTTTTACGGCTTTAAGAAATTCATCGGAATTTTTAGCTTCTCTGACAGCGCTGGTGGCGACAATCTTTATCTGCGGGTAATAAAAAGACCAGGATGCTCGCATTCTGCATATTACATCAAGAGCGTAGTCAATCTTGGACTGCGGTATATAACCCGGCGTCGCAAGATCGTGTTCGGCAAGCCTGACTATTTCTTTTCTTCTTGTTAAAACGTGCAGATGATCCCGCCTGGTTATCTCAGCAACAATCATATGAAAGGAATTTGATCCGAGGTCCAGCGCGGCGTAGTATTTCTGATTTTTATTTTTCCCCATTCAGAATCCTTTCACACACCTGCAGGACGTCATCAACGGTAATGTCGTTAATTTTGTCCGTTTTCCTGAGATTGATTTTATTTTCTCCGGGAGGTGCCCAGTTATCCGGATTTGTCGGCCCGAACAGAGATATCTGCGGGACCAGAGTCGCGCCGGCAACGTGCATTATCCCCGTATCATTTGTAATGAATAAATCGCTTTCCGATATCATCGCCGCGAGAGAAGTGATGCTTCTGTTTTTATAAACGGGCACATCTGTCGTCAATCTGTTCTTTACGAGGTTTAGCTGCTGCTCATCGGCGCTGCTCCCTGTAAGATACACCGATGCGCCATACCGGGAGATGAGCACATTAATAAGAGTTGAAAAATTTCCCGCATCCCACACATTTGGCGGTTTCCCCGCGCCAACGTGCAACCCTATAAGATGTTTACTGTCTAACTTTTTAATGCTGATAAATTCTTTGGCTTCCTTTATGTCTTCCCGATCAAATGTGACTTCACCGCGGATGGCTGCATTTTCGGCGTTCAAAGGTTTAAGTATTTCGAGCACAAACCGGTAAACGCTCCTCTCAGGTGCATCAGCCCAATTGAGTTCCACCGGGACGTGAAAGAAGTAGCTTCCTTCGTTCACTTTACCATTGAGGCTTGAGGGACCGATTTTAAGCCCGGACTTCGACAGTCCCGCGAGCAGGCAGCTTGTATATGAAATTGAAACTGTTCCCGGAACGAGAACAAAATCGAAACCCTGCCGCAGGAATCCTGCCAGTTTATTAAAATAAGCGGGCGAATAAATCTGTTTTTTATCGAAGACGAACAAATTGTCGATATACCGGTTTTTAGTAAGGGCGAAAAAATTATCCGGACTTGCAAGCAGGTGTACTTCGACTGAAGGAAATTTTTCCTTCACCGCTCTGAAAAGCGGCACTGTGGCAAGCATATCTCCCAACTGGTTGTGCTGCCTGATTATCAGGCACCGTTCCGGTCTCGCAGGGAGTTCAGCCCTTTGGGGTGTTACTCCGAAGAGTAATTTCGAAATGAAGTGGATCATTAATGGCTGCTGTTCCCCTTTTTGTCTTCCGAGGGCGGTTTCACTTCCTCAAAATCCACATCAACAATATCCTTATCATCGTGCCTCTTAAAACTTCTCTCCTGCTGTTCGTGTCTGCGGAATGCTTCCTGCCTCTCTGCCTTTCCTATCCGTCGTAGAAAAGTAATCAGTTTATAAGCCACATAAACGAGTATTATCCAAAAAATAATTCTCATAGGAGCTTCTGCTTCTTTGGCTTGTAGTATTCAACGAGGGCGCTGTCATCCCTGAATATTTCAGTCAGCAGTTCATCGAAGTCGGATTTATTCGCCACGAAGTCAAAATCGGTTGAGTCAACAATAAGCAGCCTCCCCTGCTCGTCCTTAAAGAAATAATCGGAATACACCTGCGAAAGAGAATCGAGATAATCCCTGTTAAGATGTTTTTCAACCTCACGATTCCTTTGATGAATATTCCTTTCGAGCCTGTCAGTTGATGAATGAAGGAAGATAACGAGGTCAGGTTTACGGATATTTTTCTTCAGTAGCGGAAACAGTGTATTGTAGATCTGAAGCTCTTCGGGTGAGAGGTTCAGTTCAGCGAACAACCTGTCTTTTTCAAAAATATAATCAGCCACTATATACTCAGTGAAAAGGTCGTACTGCTGAAGGTCCAGTAATTGTTTATAACGGTTAACAAGAAAAAACATCTGAGTCTGGAAAGCGTATTTTTTCCGGTCTTCATAGAATTTGCCGAGGAAGGGGTTCTCCTCAAATTGTTCGAGAATGAGCCTCGCGTTAAGTTTGGTTGCAAGCATCCTGGCAAGGCTGGTTTTCCCCGCTCCGATCGCTCCTTCGACAGCTATATATTTAGGGCTTTCACTGTTCATTTTTGAAAAACTCTTGATTGATTTTACGAATCACGCATCTGTCCGGTTCCGGTATAACAATACTGTTAAGTTTAATACCGCTTTCCGGGTGCGCAATATTATTATTTAATTCCAATAACGGTAAAATAACAAAATCCCTGTTAATCAGGCCGGGGTGAGGAATTGTCAGCAGCGGCGACTTATAAACAAGAGAGTCATAAAGCAGGATATCCAGGTCAATTTCCCTTTCGTGCCATCTTTCCCTTTCTTTTCTCCCTGTTTCCTTCTCGATTTTTTTGATCAGGTGAAGAAGCGCTTCCGGCTCAAGCGATGTTTCATACAGAAACACCAGATTATAAAAATTTTCCTGCTCCTTATATCCAAAGGGGAGAGTTTCATAGAGCGAGGAGAGGGCTGTTATTTTTCCGTCCCCGGGATTATCTAAAAGGTTGAGCGCTTTCCTGATGTTCCCCAGCCTGTCGCCTGTATTGCTTCCGGCGCCGATGTAAACAGTATGTTTCAAGTTATCGTTAAGGTATGAGCCGTTTAAACTCTTCCCTCGTCATTCCGAGTTCCACTTCAACATTTTCCACTACCCCGCCTATGGGAGGATTATTCTTCCTGATCCTGATCTCCACCTGTTCCGCTTTTTCAAACTTCCTGAAAATCTCCTCAATCATTTTCTCCGCCAGCGCTTCTATAAGGTAAAATTTCTGGCTTATTGCCACATCATAAAGAAGTTTATATACTTTTTCATAATCAATGGTTTGTTTTAGATTGTCGCTTGAAGAAGCGCTGAGGAAGTCAGTGTAAATGGCTATGTCCGCCTCAAATTTCCCTCCGACATTCTGTTCGGACTTGAACACTCCGTGGTAAGCGTAGAAAGTTGCTTTATTTATTCTGATAACATTTTTCATAAGTCAGACTTTTTTAACTTTGGTTTTATATAAATTGGCAAAAATAATTCCGGCAAGTATCATCACGCTCCCAAGCTGCTGAGAGTGGCTTAACCTTTCAGATTCAATTATCCATCCCAGTATCAATGCGATAACCGGGGTGATAAACGCGATAAGTGACAGCAGTATAATATTCACACGCTTTATCAGGTAATAATACAGAGTAAAAGTAACTACTGAACCGAATACCCCCAGGTACAATACAGCGGCAATACCACTCAAGTCAAATTTTACCATACCCATATCTTCAATGAAAGGGCTGACAACGAGATAGATTACCGCGCTCATTGCCATCGGTACAAGATTCATACCCAGCGGGTGCATATAGGCACAATACTTTTTAACGAAAACCGCAATCCAGGCCTGTATGCCGGCGCTCAGCACCACGGCAAGCATTCCGAGCAGATATGTATCAATCCCGGAAAAGAGGTCCCTGTAGAACATCATACTTACGCCGAAAAATCCCAGCATCATCCCCACAAACTTCCCGGCACCTATCTCTTCGGCGGGCAGCATATATACGCTGAATATTGAAACAAAAAACGGGAACACCGCGAACAGCACTGCTGACAAACCTGATGTAACATACTGCCCTCCCCAGTAAACAAGCCCGAAAGGGATAACGAATGAAAAAACAGACAGTATGGTATAATAAAACATTGACTGCCTGTCCATCTGGAACGGGACTTTCCGGAGCTTCATAAGAAAATAGATAATTAAGGCGGCAGCAAGAAATCTTAATCCGGCAGAAAAAAACGGAGGGAATGACTTCAGGCTTATCCTGATAAATAACCAGGTTGAACCCCAGATCAGGCAGATTATTATGTAATACAAAATATTTGTTAAGCTGTTCATCTTTTTTCAATCCTCGCAATGACGCCGAAAGCCCTTCCGGACTTTTCACCGTCACGACGGTAGGAGTGCAGAAGCTTCGTTGCTGAGTAGTTACATATTCCCGACTTCTGTATATTTTCTTTTCGAACACCGTTTTCGGTCAGCATATCATAATTCGCGGCAGCCACATCCAGATAGGTGGCACCCCCCTTATGCCGTAGATACCTTTCCTCAAACTGTCCGGCGACTTCAGCGCCAACCCTGTAATTCATTTGCGATATCGAAGGAGCCTGATAGACAACCAGGTTTTTCCCGAGGGAATTGAATTCGGTTTTCAGTCTTAAAACGGTTTTTTCAGTTATCCGTTTCACCGTGCTTTTCCATCCGGAGTGTATGGCGGCTATCACTTTTTCCTTAACATCATAAATAAAAATCGCGTTACAATCAGCGGAAGATATGGCAAGCCCTATGTTCGGAAGCGCAGTTATCATAGCATCGCTTTCCCCTTGTGTGCCCGGTTGTGTGACAATGGTGATGGCATCTCCGTGAACCTGCTTTTGTATCGCCACACTGTTCTTGGTCAGCCCTAATCGGCGAAAAAACGTCTCCCTGTTTTGTTCGACGTTTACGGAATCGTCGCCGACAGATAGAGACAAATTAAAATAAAATGGCGCGGAGCGGGAGTGCCCCACCATAGTACTGAACCCGAACCTGATCTCCGGATAATTATTAAAATGATGCGATTCTATTATTAGCATTCGTTGTTTTGCGAAGCGGAATATAATTTAACTGAACTTCAAATTTAATAAGTAATTGGAAATCACGCTACTGCTTTTAAGAAGCATATGAAAAATAAAACCGCTCACGGGAAAAAACTTTACCCTATCGGGAATGTCGTGTTACATTTTTTAATGGCGAAGCGTGAACTTTGAAGCAAAAATATTCATAGATTTTTATTAGAAATAAGCTTAAATTTGATTAAGGTTTTATGTAAAAAGATAATGAGCCAAACGAATGCACTCAGCTGCCGATGCGTGAGGTAAAACTTTTGCGGAAAACTCACTCCGCTATATGCCAAAAGGAAAGGAAAAACTTTGATCTTTTCTAGTTATTATAAAAATTATATCGAACAATTGAGATAAGTTTATGAAAAAACTTAACAGCTCATCACTTCTGATAATATTTATCTTCCTGCAAATTAATGTCCACTCCGCAATCCGTTATGTGAAGGCGGGGAATCCTACTCCAATACCGCCATATACAAGTTGGGCAACAGCGAGCGACAGCATACAGAAGTGCATAAACGTTTGTGTGCCGGGTGATACGATATACCTATCAGAAGGCGTATTTGAGGAACAGGTATTTATGATACCAGGACTTGCAATAATAGGGAGTGGTATGTTGACCACGATAATTGACTGTTCTGAGGTAGCTCCATGGCAAGGTGCAACGAGAGTGGTTTATATGCAAGATAGTTGCAAAATCAGTGATTTAACACTAAAAATAAGAAGATATATTCCGGAGATTGTTGGTGGTATTTCAGCACGAGATTTGATTAAGATAAATATCAACAATATTTATTTTGATGCGACCAGGTATGGTGTAAGCGCCTCAGATGCAAAAGTGTACAATTGCATTTTTTATTGGAGCGGTACAACAATGACAAGCGCATCGATAGAGCAGCCTTACCAGATTAATTTTTATAATAATTATTTAATCGGAGTGGGAGATTATGCATATTTATCCGGTAATACGAACGGACAGCCGTGCAAGGTGGATCTTCATAATAATGTTATCAGTCTTAAGCGATATGCTCAGATAATGGATAACGGCTGGAGTTCTCTATTTACTACATATTTTAGAAATAATATTGTCCTCGGTTATGAGAATCAGGAACATATCGTCCGACCGCTGGGTACAATTTCCAAAAACACCGAAATAACTAACAACCTTTTTTATATAAATCACGAGTACGGATTTAATATTTACGGCAATTGCAAGATGCACAATAACATTTTTTATAAAATCCCGAAGTTGTTCCGCGAAGCGGGGGATGGATTAAGTTTCAGGTATAATGCATTGTGGCAGAGCGATATTAGGGGTTGGTACGACAGCACAAATATCATCGCATATCCGATGGTGTACAAAATGACAGGAATACCTGAGCAGGTTGACGGAAGATTACAGAAGTACTCTCCCCTGATAGATGCCGGCAATCCCGGGATACTCGACCCCGACAGCAGCCGAAGCGACATAGGCCCTGCCGGCGGTGTTTATGGTATGATCTACGAATATGCCGACCTGCCACCTGTTGTTCCTGAAAATGTTACGCTGAAAGCGAATGACACTCTAAGAACTCTTGAAATAAAATGGAACCCTAATTATGAAGTTGATTTCCGGTCGTATTATCTCTACAAAGACACAGTTGACAACTTCATTGCAGATTCGACAAAATTATTATTAGAGACTGCTGATACTTGCGCGATACTGCCGGTACCATTTAACGGATTCGGACAGGCGTTTTACCGGCTTAGGAGTGTAGACAGTCAAGGTAATCTAAGCGAAGCCGGTAAGACAGTAGGATATGTTGTAACGGGAGTGGATGGGAATGAGCCGGGGAGTAATGAGAATAAGCTATACGATATCTATCCAAATCCCACAGCGGGTAAGATAGTAATCCCATACAGGATCAAAGAAGAATCGAAAGTAAGGATAGTAATATTCGACATTAAGGGGGAGGTTATAGAAAAAACGGAAGTTGAGAAGCCCGGGGGATATTATGAATATGAATATGCCATTAGAGAAAAGGAAAAAGCGAGCGGGATATACATAGTATTGCTTGAAATACACAATCCTGAAAAAGGAATACTTATTTACAGTGAAGTGAAGAAAGCGGTTCTGTTAAAATAAATATAGAAAGGGTTCTTAATGAGAAAACTATTAGTATGCTCATCTGTTCTTCTTTTTAACCTGGCAATAATGAGCCAGAGCAGCCAGCCAATTATAATCGGTACTTTTGGAGTCGGTAATCCGGATAGCGCATTCTATTTTAAAACCAATCTTGAAAATTCATTCGGATTTAACACAAAGTTTACCAACTTTTTGTTTCCTAACCCTGATACATGGTACACATACACCGGCCCGGTTATCCCATTTTCGGGAAGCCAAAATTTCAGCAGTCTCACTACTATCAACAATATTGGCGGAATTCTTGGAACAAGTTCACATTATTTAGCAAATGGTAAAAGGAATACGGACAATTATGTGCGCAATTTTGATTGGTTATATTACTTCACCGGAGGATTATACTCGGTATGGCCAGGATATGACAATTCAAACTCAGTTTATAAAACTATGTTGAAGCACATTACAGGCAACTCAACCGACAGCTCCGGATATTGGTCAAGCGGTTCGGTACCTGGAATAATGGCATACGGGCCAACATGGGGGGGAGATAATAGCCCTCAGCCAGGCTCGCGCAACTGCGGTTACAAACAGGAAACGAGGTACAGGGCGTCCGGCAGTTACTTTACACCGGATAGCACGGAATATGAAGCTAAATTTAATATTTTCCCATATACCGTAATTGATACTACGGGTAATCCGGTCGTTTGTTCACTTCTCGTATTAATTCATTATCAATTAGCAAATAGCGCAAATAAAGATACAACCGACACAATTAAAATGGCAATAAGAGCTCTCGAAGTATTGGATGAGGATAATTTAAAAGTAGTATATAACCTCGGTAAATATCAACGAAATATTAACCTATACGATGAGCATCCCTACATATACCAAAAGACTGAATTCCAGGTGCATTGGGTTGGCGGCAGAAAGATATTACTGAGAGATATTGAAGTGTATGATGTGAATATTTATAAAAATGTATTCATGAACCTTGATCGTATTAATGAAGTAAAGGACTCAATTTAT
Organism: Ignavibacteriaceae bacterium; assembly: GCA_013360295.1. GTDB lineage: Bacteria > Bacteroidota > Ignavibacteria > Ignavibacteriales > Ignavibacteriaceae > JABWCL01. The sequence goes on from JABWCL010000040.1 coordinate 32,387, forward strand.
AATTACCTCTCCAGAATAAAAAGCCATAGTTCTCCATTTTATAACAATAATTTCAAATACCATCAATCCGTGGACGAACCTCACACAAGAGATTTGTTCCCTGCTCTAAGATATGTTAACAGGGTACTGGATACCCTCAGGAGCGGTTCACTTGGTACCGCGCCAAAATTATTCACTCATTTCTATCCGGAATGGAACGGCTATTGGGACTTCGAACATTCTCTCTCACTTTATTATGATTCCGTACTGCCTGATCCCTTTGTATATTATTATCACTATTCGGTGGGTGACGACGAACAAGTCACTATGTTCTATAACTGGTCAATTCACCAGCAAGCTTCCGTAGCATGCGGCAATAAACCTTTTCACTTTATTATTGATGTGTGGGACCAACAAAATGTGAGTGGCGGGCAGGCATGGAGGGCTCCGTCTAAATCTGAGATGACTGCCTCAATAATGGGAGCGTTATCGTTTGGGTGCAAGGGCATCTATTACGAGCCATTTTTCAGTTATGGTACTGTAAAGGGTTTGGTTGAACTTGACAATAATCTTAGACAATATGTTCCCAACGAGCTCGGCTATTTTGTCAAGGACAGTCTAAACATAAGGCTTTCGGGCCCCCTCGGTATAACGCTCAACAAACTAAAGTTCACGGATTCTTCTGCTACGATAAGATTTTTCTACACTAAACCAAAGGATACTGAGAATATTCCTCTCAGCGAATCAGGTAGTGCGATCATTGATTATCTGAAAATTGAAAACAACCTTTCGGGCGGCGAATACTTTTTCCATGCGGGATTGTTGGAAGATTCGATTGATAATTCTAGCAAATATTTTATGCTTTGTAATCTTTATACTGATACCCTTCAGCAACAACGCAAAGTAAAGATTACCATAGCAAGCGCCACGAATTTTGTAAATCATACCTTATCGGATATAGAATCGGTTTACCCTGACACAACCATTAATAGGTCAAATAATTTTATATTCACCCGGACTATGAAACCCGGCGATGCGACATTATATCGTATCGTGCCGGTTGTGCAATTTGGGGGCAATCTTTTTTACAATGAAACAATTAACGCCGGATGCAACTTAAAAGAGAAGGCTCTTAGAGTAAAAGCCGGAGTTACACTGACCATTAATGCCAACTACACTTGCTCGCAGGATATAATTGTAGAACCAGGCGGTAAACTTGTTATTAATCCAGGAAAATCTCTGACTTTCACCAACGGTGCGAAGCTGAGGGTGTACGGTTCGTTCATATCACGCGGTACTTCTAATAGTCCCATAGGCATTAATTTTACTGCCGTTGACATTGCAAAGCAAAATGGCATTTATCTTGATTCCTTAAGCATTGACTCTCTCGAATACACTAATGTATCAAATTGTTATTTCGGCATACATTCGCGTTATACAGATCCTTACATCTCAGAATGCAATATCAGCAATACCAAAGTTGGTATTTATCTTGATAACGCGGAATATCAACCCGATATGGAAGAAGGT
>JABWCL010000011.1 GCA_013360295.1 Ignavibacteriaceae bacterium
GCTTCCGCTATTCCGTTATATATTTCACGGACTTCTACTCCAAGAGCATTATATACTTTTATCGCGGCTTTGGTGTCTTTGCTGAACGCAAACTTTATGCTTGTTGATGGATTGAACGGATTTGGATAATTTTGCTCAAGCCTGTATCCGCCCGGGAGTATTCCCATATCTACTTCAACCACCGGACTGTAATCAAATGTACCGTCAGTATCAACCTGTTTCAGGCGGTAGAAGTATTTACCGGAAACAGCGGTGTTATCGGTATAGCTGTAATTCTTAGGCGAGTTACTGTTTCCCGCACCCTGAACAAATCCGATCTTCGACCAGTTGCTCTTATCTGTTGATCTTTCAACTTCGAAGCCGAAATTGTTGATTTCGGTGGCAGTTTGCCAATTAAGTGCAATGTTGTTATTTACAACTTTAATAGAAAATGAAATAAGTTCAACAGGGAGCGAATTATCTCCTGTTACCGATTTTAGTCCTCCACCAGTATTTTGGTGTGTACCATCAATATTAGTATAAGCTTCCCAATATATTTCTATTTTCCACGTGCCTTCACTAGTCATCTGATCCTGAAGGTCAACAGTACCATCAGTCCTTTGCCATTTCTGGTCCCCCCCTCCTAAGTCTTGAACCCAAGGTAACGTCATATCAGAATAACTTCCTGGTGTATTTCCATCTTTGTAAACTCGGTAAAATAATTTTGCACCTGTTACATCTGAACCTCCATTTTTAAAGGTCTTTACCTCCCCTCCCTTTAACACTAAAGTAGTCGTGCTCGTTATCGTCCCCAAATTAACCGCATCCCATCGGGTGCCATTATCGGGATTGGTCGAACCTGCATAAAATGAATTACCCCCTCCATTCAGTGAAATGACGACATAGGTTTGCCAAATTCCTGATGCTGAATAAAGATACACACTACAAAATATAATTAGTAATAATACTTTCTTCATCCTAACCTCCAGTTAAGAATTTATTTTATGATAAATATAATTTTCGAATAACGGATATGATTATCTGCAATTGGCATTTAATCAGCATAAATTTAAGGTTTTTCTTAATTATAAGCAATATTTTAGAACCATAAAACGTGTTAAATTTTTGGGGAGTGACAGAGATAATTGCGTGCTGGTAATTGTTGTTAGAATGTTAATAATTGCGCAAGGCAAATGTTGTGAATTAAGAATTAAAAATTAAGAATTAAGAATGCAAAGAGGGATTAAATTTTTTCGGGTTTCTATTGTACGTCTTTACTTCTTTAAGTAAGGGCGCTTGGAGGGATTCAAATCTGCGGTCATTCGTTCGATCTGCGTTATCTGTGTTCTATCGCTGCTTTCATTCAGCCCTTTCAGGGTTTCGGGGATTTGATAATAGGGGGAAATAAAAGAAAGGAGTTGGATTTGTTCGGCTTCGTTTAACTAACCCCTCCCCTTTTCCTTGCGGGACAAGGATAAATAGGGGAGGGGCTAATATTTAAAATTATTTTTTCTTCAGGAGGTCGTTAATTTTATTCACGAATACATCCTTCGATACAAGCCCTACGTGCTGATCAACAATGTTCCCTTTCTGGTCAACAACGAAGCTGGTCGGGATGGCTGATATTCCGCCGTAATCTTTTACGACTTTTTCATCAAAGTAAACTACCGGATAGTTAATTCCGTAGTTGGCGACAAATCCGGGCACTTCTTTCTTTGTCTGTGTATCCACGGAAATACCGATTACAATCACGTCCTTCTTAAACTGATTCTGAATGGCAATAAGATCAGGAATGCCTTTGCGGCAGGGGGGACACCAGGTCGCCCAGAAATCGAGGATCACTATCTTCCCTTTATAATCAGAAAGTTTTATCGTTTTCCCGTCAACGCTCTTTAAGGCGAAGTTTGCGGCTTTGGTGCCTGTACCGGTGCTTGCAAAACTCCCTTCTTTGCTGCCGATATCACAGCCGAGTATGGCCGCGGAGGAAAAAAGGAAAAGTACTGCAATCATTAAATTACGCATAATTTGAACTCCATTTTTGTGTATATATGGGATGCTGATGAAGAATTTTGGATTCATCTATTCCACCATTTGTTTCTGATAATACGGAGGATACGGCCCGCGCTCCGGCTCTTTCCTCGTGTTGTTGATTATAAAAAATATGATCAGGACGAGAATGATTATTCCCGTACTGATTGGATTTTTATACCGCGGATCAATCAGCGGTTTCTTTTCCGGAAGCTTCTTCGCTCCGGGCTTTTTTGTGCTGTTACTTTGCTTTGCCAAATTTGTAAAGTTAGAAGTTAAGAGTTAAAAGTTAATAATATTCTTTGGCTTATATCAGTCAAGGGTTAAAAAATAAAATCTTAAACTAATTTCAAGATTAAAGAGTCAGTTGATTATTTAGTGATGGCACGAATAATTAACTCTTAACTTTTAACTCTTAACTAAATTTACTGTTTATTCCTCAGCCCCACTTTGCCTTCGAGCTCTTTGATCAGTGAGGTGTAAAAGTTTTCCCATTCTTTCGGGTTCTCTTTGTAGTACCGCACTGTCTGATCAAACTGCTCTCCGGTTATACCGTGTTTTTTGTAAAGCCCCTCTTTTATTTTTGTCACTGCCTCGGGGTCACGGCCGAGGCTGTCCTGCGCCACAAGCAGATCTTTGTAAACCGATCTGAATTTTTCTTCCGGAATACGGTCATTACACCCGGCAAAGAACAATATTGTTCCCGATAAATATAATAAAAATATGAAGCCGTTTTTACCGGTAAATTTCATCCCTTACTTCATTCTTTTGCTGGCTTCAAAAAGAATTTTCTTTTCCTTGTCCGTCAGGTTTTTGTATCCCGACTGGCTTATCTTATCAAGTATCCGGTCAATATCTTCCTGCGTAATCGGCTCTTCACCGATATCCTCATACTTTACATCCTCTACTCTTTCATCATCATCGTAACGGCTTGAGTAGCCGCTGTTATTTGCGGAATATGAAGAACTCCTTGAAAACTCATCACGCCTCCTGTGGCGCAGCGAGCCAAAATAATCCTTCATTCCGAAACTTGTCTTCTTGTCCAGAATAATGAATAGAAGCCCGGTAAGCGCGCCGCCGATATGAGCAAGGTGCGCGACTCCGCTGCCGCGGTCATCAATAGCAAGCAGGTTAAGGACAATCATAAATCCGATGAAGTACTTTGTTTTAACAGGAATGAGGAAATAAAGGAAGATATACCTGTCGGGGAACATAAGCGCGAATGCAATCATAATGCCGAAGATAGCGCCCGAAGCGCCAATAACGGGGGGTACGGATCCTGTAAGGAACTCGGATAAACCAAGATGGGCTACCCCGCCGCCGACTCCGCAGAGTAAGTAATAGGAAAGAAATTTTTTACTTCCCCATATCTGTTCAAGTTCCACCCCGAACATCCACAAAGTGAACATATTAAAAAAGATATGGCCAAACCCGCCGTGAAGAAACTGGTAAGTGATTATCTGCCATACCTGGAAAAATCCTGAACCAAAAGGCATCAAAGCAAACCATCTCATCAGAATATCGCCCGCAGGCACTCCGCCCACAACGATATTCTCCATCATAACCGTTAGGAAAAAAACAGCGCCGTTTATTATTAACAGGTTTTTTATAACGGGCGGAAAGAAACTGAATCCGCCAAAACCCATCGGCCTGTAATATCCGTTAGACATAAAAACTAATCCTTAAATAAATAATAACAATAAGGACTGCGGCTGCAGTCCTTATTAAATATAACAAAAATATGTGTGAAAAAAATCCCAAATATTGATTTGATGCCGCCGTCATTATCAGCCAAAACCATCATATGAAGAGTTCCGTAAGAACGACATATTAGTAGCAACAGCAAAAACACCCCAGAAAAAGAGTTCCGTAGGAACGGCATATTAGTAGCATCAGCCGCAACCATTATAAGAAGAGTTCCGTAGGAACGGCATATTAGTAGCAACAGCAAAAACACCCCAGAAAAAGAGTTCCGTAGGAACGGCATATTAGTAGCAACAGCAAAAACACCCCAGAAAAAGAGTCCCGTAGGAACGACATATTGGTAGCATCAGCCGCAACCATTATATAAAGAGTTCCGTAGGAACGACATATTAGTAACGACAGAAGCACCCCAGAAACAGGGAGTTCCGTAGGAACGGCATATTTTAATTGTTGCCCCGGATTCACTTAAACACGCTTTAGACCTTATCCCTCAAAAGACGCAGTGAACCACCCCAAGCCCCTCTCTAAAAAAGAGAGGGATTTTCTAAGGGTGACTAAAACGTACTTATACTATTTATTATTCAACGCTTCAACGCCGGGAAGCAGTTTTCCTTCGAGGAATTCGAGGGATGCTCCGCCGCCGGTAGAAACGTGCGATACTGCCGACTCAAGGTTAGCCTTGCTGATAGCCGCCGCGGAGTCGCCGCCGCCTACAACAGTAACGGTTCCCTTTGAGGTAGCTTCTGCTAACGCGCTTGCAATTGCGTTTGTACCTTTCGCGAAATTATCGAATTCAAATACACCCATCGGACCGTTCCATACAACCGTTTTAGCCGATAGAACCGCGTCGCGGAAAAGCTGTATTGTATCAGGACCGATATCAAGCCCCATCAGTTCAGACGGGATTCCATCCGCTTTGGTTACAGTGGCAGGCGCTTCGTTTTTGAATTCCGGTGCGGCAACAACATCAACCGGTAAATATACCTTAGCTTTTGAAGATTCAAACTTCGTGAGCAGTTCTTTCGCGAGCTCAAGTTTTTCTTCTTCAAGCAGTGATTTACCAATTTCCATACCTTTCGCCTTGAAGAACGTAAACGCCATTCCTCCGCCTATGATCAGAATATCAACCTTATCAAGCAGGTTGTTAATCACGTCAATCTTACCGGAGATCTTAGCGCCTCCAAGGATAGCGCAGTATGGGCGCTCCGGATTACCGATTGCCCTGCCGAGATAGTTAAGTTCTTTCTCCATCAGGTAACCGGCAACGGAAGTAGCGAGGAATTTCGTAACGCCCTCAGTTGAGGCGTGTGCCCTGTGCGCGCTTCCGAAAGCGTCATTAACGTAAACATCGCCGAGCGCGGCAAGTTTCTGCGCGAATGCGGGATCATTCTTTTCTTCCTCAGCGTGGTAGCGGAGATTTTCAAGAAGCATCACTTCGCCTTCTTTCATTGCTGAAGCCATTGCTGCAACTTCATCGCCTATGCAGTCGGGCGCCATTTTAACTTCTTTGCCGATAAGTTCAGCCAGTCTTTTAGCCGCGGGCTTAAGGCTGTACTTGGGGTTCGGCTGGCCTTTTGGCCTGCCGAGGTGGCTCATTAAAATCGCTTTTCCGCCATCCGCCATTATCTTCTTAATAGTGGGGAGGGATTCGACTATTCTTTTATCATCGGTAACATTAAAGTTTTCATCCAGGGGAACGTTGAAATCAACTCTTACGAGTACGCGTTTCCCTTTCAGGTCAATGTTATCAATCGTTTTCTTATTCATACTATAAACCTGTCAGGTTATGCTTTCGCGATTTTGGTGATCAGGTCTACTACACGGCAGGAATAACCCCACTCGTTATCATACCAGCTGACAACCTTAAAGAATCTCTTCTCATCTTTGAAGTTATTCTGAAGAGTCGCGAGAGAATCGTAGATGGATGACCTGTCATCGTGAACGAAGTCGGTTGATACAACTTCTTCGTTGCAGTAGCCCAGGATACCCTTCATATAGGTCTCGCTGGCTTTTTTCATAAGCTCATCAATTTCTTTGATTGAGGTTTCCTTCACTGTGCGGAAGGTAAGGTCAACGACAGAAACGTTCGCGGTAGGAACGCGGAATGACATTCCCGTAAGTTTTCCTTTCACCTGCGGAAGCACTTCGCCCACTGCTTTCGCGGCACCCGTGGAGGAAGGAATAATATTGATAGCCGCGGCGCGTCCGCCTCTCCAGTCTTTCTTTGAAGGACCGTCAACGGTTTTCTGTGTGGCTGTGTAAGCGTGGATGGTGGTCATAAGTCCGGTTTCGATCCCGATGCCTTCTTTAAGCAGTACGTGGACTACCGGGGCGAGGCAGTTAGTTGTGCAGGACGCATTGGAAATAATATCGTGTTTTGCGGCATCGTATTCATCGTCATTAACGCCCATAACGATCGTCTTAACGTCGCCTTTACCTGGGGCTGAGATGATAACTTTCTTCGCGCCTGCGGCGAGGTGCCCTTTTGCTTTTTCCGAATCGGTGAAAAGCCCTGTTGCTTCGATTACGTAATCAACGCCGAGGTCTTTCCAGGGGAGCTGTGAAGGCTCTTTGGTGGCGGCGATACATTTGGTTTTATTTCCGTTAACTACAAACACATCGTCCGCTTCAGCCGCGGGGCTGCTTTTTTCGGTTGTGAGTGTTCCGTTAAATCTTCCGTGGACCGAATCATATTTCAACTGGTAAGCAAAGTATTTGGCGTCTGTTCCAACGTCAACAACAGCTACCACCTCGATTTCAGTACCGAGCAATCCTTTATCAACAATTGCGTTATAGACTAATCTTCCGATCCTTCCGAATCCGTTTATTCCGATCTTAATTGGCATAAGTTCTCCTGGGTTAATATTATTGTGAAAAAGTTCAATCTTAAAGTTAAAAAACCCCCGCCTGATTATCAATTATTTTCGTGTAAAAATAAATACTTATTGACTTTGATTTAAATCAAACCTATATTTCTGAGTTCAATTATTAAACATTGAAGTGAGCCTATGTTAGAAAAAGACAATTTCCTGAAATATGTTCCAATTTTCGCTGATCTGGACGATGAAACCCTTGATAAAATAGGCCGTCTGGGCAAATACAAGAGCTTCGAGAAAGATTCGGCAATATTAATGGAGCACGAAACCGGCTCCGCTCTTTTTGTTATCGTTAAAGGGAAGGTGAAAGTTTTCCGTGTGAGCGATGACGGAAGAGAGGTGATACTATCTATTCTGGCCGATTCCGATTTCTTCGGCGAGATGGCTATACTTGACGGCCTGACGAGGTCTGCCAGCGTATCTGCTATTGAAGATTCAGAACTCTTCATTATCCAGAGAAGCGACTTCCTCGACCTGCTTTATAACCACCCCGAAGTTTCCATTTCCCTGATGCAGGAGCTTACCAAGCGCTTACGCGCCGCTGATATGAAAATCAAATCCCTCTCCCTCAAAGATGCCGAAGGTAAAGTTGCCACGGTTATCTTACAACTTGCTGATGATATCGGTAAGATACGCCAGGGCGTGGTTGAAATTGAAAAGCTTCCGTTCCAGCACGACCTTGCGAATATGGCGGGCACCTCACGCGAAACTATTTCGAGGACTCTTCACTCCTTCGCCAAGAAAGGGTTAATAGAACTTGACGGCAGTAAGCTGAAAATCCCTAATTACGAAAAATTCAAAGAATTGTTCCAATAGGATTTATGACCGGAAAGGTTGATCTCCATTTACATACGAACTACTCTGACGGAGCTCTTTCGCCTTCCGGACTGCTTGAACTTGCCGCTTCGAAGCAGATAAAGGCATTAAGCATTACCGATCACGATACTGTTGACGGCGTAAAAGAGGCTATGCGCCACGCCGCGCGGTTCGGGATCGAGATCATCCCCGGCGTTGAATTCAGCTCCTACCACAACGATCAGGAAATTCATATCCTTGCTTACTTCATTCCCCTTGAAGACCCGGAACTGAAACGCTATCTTACATTCTTTAAGTTTGAACGCGAGAGGCGCGCCGAGAGGATCATAGCAAAACTGAACAAGATGAACATAGATATTTCGATGGAGGATGTGCGCCTGTGCGCGGGCAGAAGCTCGATCGGCAGGCCGCATATCGCGAGCGCCCTGATCAAAAAAGGGGTGGTTAAAAATTTCCCCGAAGCGTTCATTCATTATCTGGGGAACCAGGCTCCGGCATACGAGAAGAAAGTATTCGTCGCCCCCGACACGTTATTTAAACTGATAACTGACCTGGGCGGGTTATCCTTCATCGCGCATCCGGGCAATATGCCGGAAACTATCATTAAAGACCTCATTGAGATGGGGGTTGACGGGATCGAAACCGTTCATCCCTCCCACAACCAGGAACGCGTCGCGTTCTTCACGAATATTGTAAATACATATTTCCTTCTCGGCAGCGGCGGTTCGGACTACCACGGCGGGAAAAGAAATGATGATGATAATATCGGCAGGTATTTTATTTCAGCCGAACAGTTAAACAAAATGAAACAAAACGTTACAAAGCATATTCCATTAGATTGAAAATTTTATGAAAGTATTTGAAGGCGAACTCTCCGCAAAAGGTTTAAAGATCGGTATCATTACCGCTAGATTTAATGATTTTATCTCTTCAAAACTCGTTGACGGCGCGGTGGACTGCCTTACACGCCACGGCTGCAGCGACGAGAACATCAGCCTCTACAAAGTACCCGGTTCATTCGAGATCCCCCTGATGGCGGATAAACTCTGTTCCTTAAAACAATTTGATGCAGTGATCTGTGTCGGTGCCGTTATTCGCGGTTCTACTCCGCACTTTGATTATATCGCGGCTGAGGTATCTAAAGGCGTGGCAAATGTAGGCCTTAAGCATCAGATGCCTGTCGTGTTCGGTGTCCTGACAACCGATACGATCGAACAGGCGATTGAACGCGCGGGCACCAAAGCCGGAAACAAAGGCTGGGATGCCGCTATGACCGCGATTGAGATGGCGCAGTTACTGAAGAAAATCTGATTCCACCCGCAGTGGATACGGTTTACAAGATTTTATTTTTTCGCAGGGGCCGCGTCATAAAAATATTTTGATTTTATCGTAGGGGCCGTGGCTTGCCCGGCCCGGCGATTGGATGGTATCATTTTCAATAATCCTGCTGTTTTACTTTTTTATTGCGTCTTTCTTTTCTTTCTCTCCTCCATTACACCGTGGGAGCAGCAAGCTACTCCCCTACAACTCCATATTATTTGTTTAGTATTTCCAATACTTTATTTATGATTTCCGGTTGGGCGGCAATAACGCTGTCTCCCTTCAGTACATCATTTCCGTAATAATCCGTTAATTCACCACCGGCGCCGCGAATGATGGGCACGACCGCCATAGTATCCCAGACGTGCATTATCGGGTCTATCATTATATCCGCGTAACCTGTAGCGAGAAGGTAATAACCGTAGCAGTCGCCCCAATTGCGGTATAGTTTTACACGGTGAATAAGATCGTTATATTTAACAGGATCGCGATATTTTTCAAAATGGAGATGATCAGTTGAAAGCAATGTGCACTCGTTAAGTTCTCTTGCGCCCCTCATCTTAACTGGCCGGTCATTCAGTTCGCAGTTAAGATTGTCGCCGAATAAAAATTCACCCAGCACAGGCTGATTGATCACGCCGGCGATGGGATGATCATTTTTTGTTAACGCGATCAGAGTGCCAAATGTTACTGTCCCGGAGATAAAACTTTTTGTTCCGTCAATCGGGTCGAGTATCCATTTATATTCGGCATCGCTGTTTTGGGTTCCGAACTCCTCGCCTATTATACCGTGCGCGGGAAACTCCTTCATTATCAATTCACGCAAAACTTCTTCTGCTTTTTTATCGGCAATTGTCACGGGGGATTCATCCTGCTTGCTTTCGATCGCGATCTCCTGTCTGAAATACTTTTTAACTATCGCGCCGCTTTCAACAGCCAGCAGTTTCATAAAATTTTTTATTTCACCGGTTTCCATTCAGTCATCACAAATTAATTAAACATATCTTCATCCGGCCTTCTCTCATCATAGAGCCGCTTCAGAAGTGAATAAGAGGAAGCGCTGCCTCTCGATGCCGCCCTCCTGAAATTATCCGCGGCTTTTGAAAAGTCCGCCGGCCTATTAATTCCGTCGCGGTACATAATGCCGCGCACCACCAGCGCCGGGAGTGAACCGTTAAACACCGCTTCTTCGAGGGTGTCAGGATCAATTGCCTTCTCCGGAACATACTCTCCCCTGCTCATTGAAAACAGGGCGTACCAGTATGCCGCTTCAGCCATCCCCTTATCTGCCAGGACACTTAACCTGTTTATCCCTTCAGAGTAATCTTCTTTCACACCTTTCCCCTGCAGATAACAAAACGCGAGTTCCATAGCAGCATCTGCCGATTCACTTTCCGCTGACTGGAGCAATTTTGCCGCTCTCGCGTGGTCTGGTATTGAAGTAACACCTATCAGGCTCAGCCTTGCAGAGATAAAGAGCGCCGCAGGATCTTTTTTCCCCGCAAGGCTTGTTAACTGCCTCATAAAGACCGGGCTATTGACAAGCCGCCAGAGAAAGAACGCGGATCTGGGCGATTCAACTCTTACCCCTTTTACATAATAATAAGCGGCTTTGATCAGATTCTTCTGCGTGAGATATCCGGTTTCATATATTCTGCCAAGGAGTGTGAGCGCTTCCGGATTTCCGTAGAGCGCGCACTTTTCAAGGGTGGTTTTTATCAGCGGCATTTTTTCTTTTATCTGGTCAAGATCCGTAAAATTTATGCCAAGAGTATCAAGTCCCGGGCACTCATCAATCGCGTCATAAAAGAGCATTGTATCGGAAGGAGTTTCAATAGTATCTGCCTCGAAATCAATATACTGAAGAAGGGCTTTCTCATTCTTATCAGCCTGCCTCCCCTGCTGTCCCAGCAGTTTATTAGTAAGCGTTACTTTTTTCTGAGCGGAATCTATTTGTATCAATCCTCTCTTTTCAAGCAGTTCCAGTTTCTCCGCGGCGTGGGTACTGCCGGAAAGAGATGCCTTCGAGAGCCACTTTAGAGCCTCCGGAAAGTTTCGCCTTACAATCAGATCTTCGGTATAGAGTATTCCTATCGCCAGCTGCGCCTCTCTCATCCCGCTTTCGGCGGCATAAAGGAAATGTTTGAAGGCGCTGAACGGGGCCCATTCGGTGTGCCAGCCGTTAAACTCAAAAATGCCCAGGTTATATTTTGCCGCGGGAAGATCCTGACCGGCGGCTTTCCTCAGCCAGAAAACACTTTTTACAGTATCGTTCTCAACCCCGTCGCCAAGCAGATAGCGGATAGCAAGAGCGTGCTGCGCTATTGGGTCGCCTGAGTTAGCCTTCTGGATCAGGTAGAAGGTCTCCATAAATTTGGGAGAATAATCGTCGGGGATAAAAAAGGGCGACGGATAGTACCGCAGTTCCCTCTGACTGTAATCGCTCTTTTTCTGAGGGAAGATTGAGACAACCCCCGCAAAAAGCAAAATGAAAAGTTTTAAAATTCTGATGACTAATCCGAAAAAATCAGGAACGGAAAGTAATTATTTTATTTCGCGCTTATCAAGCATTAGTTTTTTACGGTCAAGATGATGATCGGCGTCAACATCCTTAAGCGTAACACCCAGCGAAGTGAGCTTTATCATCTCATCTATTATAAGGTGTTTTTGTTTTTGCGCCTGGTCAGCGTCAAAAAATCCGTTTTTCTCCTGCCTTATGATATGCTGTGTAATATTAAGTCCTCTTATCAAATGATCGTGCGCTTTTTCGAACTCATCATACTGTTTGTATTTGATTTTCTGCCAGAACTGAAGTACGAGGGTTTTCATTAACTCACTCACCTTCATATTGCAGTGAAGTCCGATAAGCAGGTCGCTTCCGGAATCGAGATAGGTAATATTCAAACGCGACTGCTTTTCATCTATCACCTTGCAGATATATGAGTGAAGTTTCTGCAGGGAATCAATCACAACCGCCAGCCTGGGCAGCTGCACTCCGTTCCCGTCAAAATCAAACACTTCAAGTTCGATCACCCTTTCGACCTCGCTGAAGTTCGCGTACTTCTGCTTCTGAAGGTGAAGCTCGACAGTATTACTGAAAGCCATTAGTACTGATAAATTCGAATAGAATGCCTGAAAGAGAGCGTAATTTTTCGGATTGGAAAGTATCCCCTCGCTGTTTTCCGCCGTGTTGATGACCGTGAGCATTCCGGCAAGGTTCGCCGATTGATAAATATCCTTCACTCCCAGAGATTCAAGTATTGCTTTGCATTCATTCGAATTTGAAAGCGCGGAATAACCTTCCCGCGACTGGAAGATAAGTTCGGCTAAATTTACCCGCTGTTCCGGCGTGACTTCAACAGCCGTTTCAGGATTGATCAGAGGGGATATTAATTCGATTAGTTCCGCCACCTTGAGCCGCTTAACGATCTCGGATATCGTGCGAGTGAATAACAGGGTTTGCATGGTATTAATTAAGAATTAAAAATTATGAATTAAGAATTATCAACTAAGAATCCCATAGGGGATTTTTAATCCCATAAGGGATAAAAAATTAAGAATTTCTGCTTTAATAATAATGCCGCTGATTAACATAAACAATTATTTAATTATGCCCGTTACCGGTACTAATCCTTTATTCAGGATAATTCCCTCCTCTTTACCGGTTTGAAAAAGTTGCTTAATAATTGGTTAATTCCAAGTTCTCTTAAAGGTGAAAGTTTCCGTCTTTCCCCGATCACAGGAACCTTTCTTCAGAAGTAATTCAAAAAAAATAGGCCGCACCTTTTGGGGTAACGGCCTATGGAAAGAAAAAGTTAAAAGCTTTTATAGTTTGTAGCTTTGCAGAACTTTCATATAGTTCGCGCGCTCGAACTGTGAAGGATTAGGAGCGTTGATATAACTCATGCTTCCTCTCATCTGTTCAAGTGATTCATATTCGTTTACTTCCATCCAGTATTTCATCCTGGTCAGGACGTCCGTGATGTGGCGGATACCGAATTTGAGCAGGCAGGAAAGCATCTGTGTGGTTTTAGCGCCTGCCATAACCATCTTCAGCACATCCTTTTCATTATAGATACCGCTTGTCGCGGCAAGGTCAGCGCCGATCCTGCCGTAAAGTATTGCAATCCATCTTAACGGGAGCCTCATTGCCATCGGCGTGCTGAGCATTACGTTCGGCACAACCTCGAGATTTTCGAGATCAATATCGGGCTGATAAAAACGATTGAACATTACTATGCCTTTCGCGCCCGCGTCGGAAAGCTGTCCTGCCATGTTCGCGATTGAGGAGAAGAAAGGCCCGATCTTAACAGCAACCGGTATGGTAACTGAAGAGGTAACTTCTTTCACAACTTCGACATAACTTTTTTCAACATCCGCGCCATTAGACTTCAGGTCCGTAGCCAGATTATAGATGTTAAGTTCCAGCGCGTCAGCACCGGCTTCCTGCATCTTCTTCGCGTAGCTTATCCATCCGCCTGAAGATTTGCCATTAAGGCTGGCAATGATTGGAATTGAAACCGCCTGTTTTGCTTTCCGTATCTGCTCCAGGTATTCCTCTGGGCCAACTTTGAATTCGACTATCTCCGGGAAATAGCTAAGCGATTCGGCATAGCTTTCTGAATGATATGAAGTATGATGATACAGTTCGAGGCTTTCGTGCTCTATCTGCTCTTCAAAAAGCGAGTAAAGCACAACCGCGGCTGCTCCGCTCTCTTCCATCAGTTTAATATTATCAAGTTCCCTTGAGAGGGGCCCCGCCGATGGAACGATCGGGTTCTTTAATTCTAATCCGAGATAATTAGTTGTTAAGTCCATACTTCAACCTATTCCTTTGTCTGTTCTTGGGTTTGTGTATTAGTGGAAGCAAGTTCTTCATACTGTTTCCACCTCTTATTAACGTCCTCCTGCGCTTCTTTAATAAGCTTTTCCGCCATCTGAGGATGAGATTTTGTAAGCATCTTATACCTCGTTTCCATATAAGCGTAGTCCTTGAAAGTAATCTTCGGAGCTTTAGAATCGAGTTTAAGCGGGTTCTTACCTTCGGCGGCAAGATCAGGATGATAACGGAAGAGAGGCCAGTGGCCTGATTCGACCGCGGCTTTCTGGTTCTTCATTCCTTTTGCCATATCAATACCGTGAGCGATGCAATGGCTGTAAGCAATAATAAGTGACGGCCCGTCGTAAGCCTCTGCTTCGATTATCGCACGGAGGGTCTGCACATCGTTCGCGCCCATGGCTATTTTCGCCACATAAACGTTTCCGTAAGTCATAGCCATCAGTCCAAGGTCTTTCTTGGCCTGAGGTTTACCTCCGGCAGCGAATTTTGCAACCGCGGCGCGGGGAGTTGATTTGGAGCACTGGCCTCCAGTGTTTGAGTAAACCTCGGTATCCAGCACAAGTATGTTAACGTTCTTGCCGGAAGCAAGTACGTGGTCAAGTCCGCCGTACCCAATGTCATATGCCCAGCCGTCGCCGCCCATTATCCATACTGATTTTTTAACAAGATAATCGGCTATGCTAAGCAGATTCTTCGCGTCGGCAATAACTTCTTTTTTGCCGCCCGCGATGAGCGCTTCGAGTTTTTTCTTCAGGGCATCAACGCGTTCGCGCTGTTCATAAATTCCGGCTTCATCTTTCTGATCCGCGTTAACGAGGCCGTCAGCAAGCTCCTGCCCGATTTCACCGGCTAACTTTGTCAGGAGTTCTATCGCCTGGAGATTATGTTTATCAATGGCGAGCCTGAAGCCTAATCCAAATTCGGCGTTGTCTTCGAAGAGAGAATTCGACCAGGCAGTACCGCGGCCGTTATGATCAACAGCCCACGGTGTTGTGGGGAGGTTACCGCCATAAATTGAGGAGCATCCGGTGGCGTTCGCAACAAGCGCCCTGTCGCCGAACAACTGGCTGACAAGTTTAACGTATGGTGTTTCGCCGCAGCCTGAGCAGGCACCTGAGAACTCAAAGAGGGGACGGAGGAACTGAGAATCTTTAACCTGTGAGATGTTAACCTTGGTTCTGTCCAGGTCAGGCAGGTTAAGGAAGAAGTCCCAGTTAGCTCTTTCCGTTTCTCTGAGCGGAACCTGATAAGCCATATTGATCGCCTTATACTTAGGCTCTCTCTTGTTCTTTGCAGGGCATACATCCACGCAAAGCGCGCATCCGGTACAGTCTTCGACCGCGACCTGGAGGCTGTAAAGCATATTCTCGCCGTATTCTTTCGATTTAAATTTTATGTATTTGAATGTTTCAGGATTTCCCACCAGGTCTTTCTCTTCAAATACTTTAGAGCGGATAGTAGCGTGCGGACATACTATGACGCATTTGTTACACTGTATACATACATCAGCATCCCAAACCGGAACTTCGAGCGCGATATTCCTCTTTTCCCACTGTGATGTGGCAAGAGGGTATGTTCCGTCAACCGGCATAAGACTTACGGGGATATGATCGCCCTTGCCTTCAATGATCTTCGCGGTGACTTTTCTGACGAAGTCAGGAGCATTACCCGATACCGGCGGCAGCAACTGCATATCACTGGTAACCGCCGCGGGCACTTCAACTTCGAAAAGGTTTTCGATAGTCTTGTCCACAGCGTCCCAGTTCATCTGGACTATCTTGTCGCCTTTAGCGCCGTAGGTTTTCTTGATCGCGTCTTTAATCATCGCGATCGAGTCTTCGCGGCTGAATATTTTTGAAATCGCGAAGAAGCAGGTCTGCATTATCGAGTTGATCCTTCCGCCTAATCCCACCTGGTCGGCAACTTTATAAGCATCAATGATGTAGAACTTAAGTTTTTTCTCAATGATATCCTTCTGTGCCTTTTCGGGGAGCGAATGCCAGACTTCTTCTTTGGTGATTTTGGTATTAAGGAGGAAAGTGCCGCCTTCCATCGCGTCACCGAGCATATCCATTTTTTCAAGGAACACCTGCTGGTGGCAGGCGATGAAATTTGCACGTGCAATTAAGTAACTGGATTTAAGCGCTTTAGGCCCGAACCGGAGATGTGATGTCGTGGTTGAACCGGATTTCTTCGAATCGTAAACGAAGTATCCCTGCGCGAAATAATCAGTTCCTTCGCCGATGATCTTGATGGAGTTTTTATTCGCTCCGACCGTTCCGTCGGCGCCGAGTCCGTAGAATTTGCCGCGGAATGTCTCGGGAGCTTCAACGGAAAATTCCGGATCATAGTCCAGGCTTGTAAACATTACATCATCAACGATACCAACGGTGAAATGATTTTTTGGTTTCTCTTTTTTCATTTCGTCAAATACAGCCTTAACCATCGCGGGGGTGAATTCCTTGGATGATAATCCGTACCTACCGCCGAAGATCTTCGGGTAAGCAAACGGGAGTGTTCCGGAATTAAATCTTTCGGAAACCGCGTTAACCACATCAAGATAGAGCGGTTCGCCTGCTGAGCCGGGTTCTTTTGTTCTGTCTAATACGGTTATAATCTTGGTGGTTTTAGGCAGAGTATCAATAAAACTGTCAATTGAGAAGGGGCGGTATAATCTTACTTTCAGTACGCCGACTTTCTCTTCGCGGGCGGTAAGGTACTCAACTGTTTCTTCAACAGCTTCTGCACCGGAGCCCATAATAACAATTATTTTTTCAGCATCCGGAGCGCCGTAATAATCAAACAGGCGGTATTGCCTTCCTGTCAGTTTCGCGAATCTGTCCATGTGTTTCTGAACGATTGCAGGGCAAACCGAGTAAAATTTATTTACTGTTTCCCTGCCCTGGAAATAAACGTCCGGGTTCTGAGCCGTACCGCGCATTACCGGGTTATCGGGGGTGAGAGCGCGTTTCCTGTGGGCAATCACGAGGTCATCATCAACCATATGGCGCATATCATCGGCATTCAGCTGCTCAATTTTCATAACTTCGTGGCTAGTCCTGAATCCGTCAAAGAAATGAATGAACGGAATGCGTGCTTCAAGAGTGGCTGCCTGAGCGATAAGCGCAAAATCCATCACTTCCTGAACTGAGTTAGAAGCGAGAAGGGCAAAACCGGTTGAGCGGGTTGCCATTACGTCGCTGTGATCTCCGAAGATCGAAAGGGCCTGTGCGGCAATTGACCTTGCTGAGACGTGAAAAACGGTGGGGGTAAGTTCACCGGCAATTTTGAACATATTGGGGATCATCAAAAGGAGCCCCTGTGAAGCAGTGAAGGTGGTTGTGAGCGCTCCGCTCTGGAGTGCGCCGTGAACCGCGCCGGAAGCGCCGCCTTCGCTTTGTAATTCACTTACGGAAGGAATGATATTCCATATATTCTTTTTTCCTTCGGCTGACCAGGCATCGCACCACTCGCCCATATTTGAGGAGGGTGTGATAGGGTAGATAGCGATAACTTCGTTCGTATTGTACGCAACATACGCCGCAGCTTCGTTACCGTCAATAGTTACTTTTTTTCTTTCCATTTATGTTTCCATTAATAATATATTGTATAGATTCTTTTCTAAAAGTCAATCTATATTGCCAAAAATTATACCAAAGGTTTTTCCTCGTTTTTAGTCCATTTTTGACCGTTGGGTTTAGTTTTTTTCTCATAATTGACAATTTAATTTACACTGGCCTTACATTTTCTAATTTTTAAGAAAAGTATTTGTTTACAGTAATCAATTATTAATATTGTTCAAATAATGCGGGTTAACACATTATTTCCGTGGTTTTTATCAAAAAGATACCATTGACCGAAGCTATCTTTTTCGTTACATTTGGTTTATGAAGTTTTCTGGTTTCTCAATCCTTTCTTTATCCTTCTGGATTTTGTTACCCGTTTTAAGTTTCGCTCAGTATGACACCCTCACTGTGCGGTACCCAAACGGGGAGGTGGAGTCTGTCATCACCTATTACAAAAACTATAAAGAAGGCCCGGCAAAGTATTTCTCCGACTCTGGGATTCTTCTTGAAGAGAGGATGTACAAGGAGGGGCAGGTGAACGGACTGGTGAAAACCTATTATCCGGACGGTAAACTCAGGGAAGTTTTTAACGTAAGCGAGGGAAGAAGAGAAGGCCCGGCTACCTTATACGATACTTCCGGGCAGATCATAAGTGAGAAGTTTTTTGTCCAGGGGAAAATATCAGAGCAATATGCCTCTATTAGCGAAGAATTTGAAGAGGATATCGTGCTGCCGCCCGGAATGGAAGAGGAATTTCTTCTCGGCGGTGTAAGGGATTCAATGCCTATCGCGGCAGTGACCAAAGAAATAGTTATACCGGAAGTACCTTTTGTTCCGGATGAAAGTGTATTCTATAACGATCCGGATGAGCCGGCAGTCCCGAAACTGGGCTGGGATTCGTTATTTGCGAGGATTGTAAAACCGGAACGCGCGAAAAAAGAAAATATTGGCGGCACTGTTGAGATAAAAGCCTGGATTGACGCTAACGGTGACGTGCGCGAAACAAGTATTCAGCAGGGAATCGGATACGGCTGTGAGGATGCCGCTGAAATCGCTATCGCTTACACTAAGTTCAAACCCGCGGTAAAGAAGGGCTTCGTGGTCAACTCGGAATTACTTATCCGCGTTGTCTTTGAGGGAAAGCCGAAAACCAAGCTTTTCGAGTTTTTCGATTAATACTTCATTCTTGTATTTACAAATTACTCTGTAATTGCCAAATTCACGGCGCGCGGGATACTCTTTCCGGAGCCGGTCAAATCCCGCCGGAACGTTCCCCCCGCAGACTACTTCCCTCAAACCCGCGTGATCCCGCAGAATATCATAGGAATAAGAAGCAGCCTTAAACAATTCTTCCTCGAGCGCCCCATTACCTTCCAGCCGTATAAGATTATCCTTTACCTCAGCGGGATATAGCTCCACCCCCGGATACGCTCCCAGGAATCCGCACAGGGACTCAAAAATCATCCTTGTCCCGTTTAATTTCCCCTCATAGGAGTACCCGGCAATATGCGGGGTGGCGATATCACACGCGTTAAAGAATTCAGTATTTATTTCAGGTTCCCCTTCCCATACATCGGCGACTATTCTTACCCCTTTTTCTTTTCTAAGTTCTGTCAGGACTGACTCATCGGCAACGCCGCCCCTCGAAGTATTTAAAATAATGGCGCCGGGCTTAACCTGTTGCAGATTATCGCGGTTCAGGAGGTGATATGTTTTATCCTCCCCTTCGTAAGTGAGCGGAACGTGGAGGGTTATTATGTCGCATTCGGAGAAATTATTTAAACTGATGTATTTTTCATCGCCGGTTTTTTTATATAAAGGCGGGTCCGAGACCAGCACCCTCAGCCCAAGGCCCTCGGCTGCTTGCCGGACTCTGCTCCCGATATTTCCCGCGCCTATCACACCGATCGTCAGTCCCTCCAGAGAAAGATTGTCCCGGGACAAAAGATAAAACAGGGCAGTAAAAACATATTCCTTTACGGAATCAGCATTACAGCCGGCGGCGAAAGCAAAGGAGATCCCGCAGGAACTAAGGTATCCGGTATCTATATGATCTGTTCCTATCGTTGCAGTGCCAACGAATCTGATATTTGTACCCTCAAGGAGTTCGCGGTTGACGTTGGTCACAGAGCGGACAATAAGTACATCAGCGTCAGTGAGGGAAACTCTGTTTATTTCCCTCCCGGGCATTGAGGTGACTTCCCCCACGTTACAAAACGCCTCTTTCCCGGAGACAATATTTTCGTCCAAAATAATTTTCACTCGAGTAATTCTTTATTAGTTTTTTTTACCGTTAAAATGTAAATTTACCAAATAGGATTTAATATCTTATTGCAATATTTTAATAAATTATTATATTATTTGGATAAGTTTTTAGGAAGAAAAAAATGAAATCCGTTTTCACGTTTCTTGCAGTCTTGTTTCTATTCTTACTCTTGTCTCCGTCTGCGAAAGCGCAGGGGATAGGAAACCCCGGGCAGATAATAACGACTTCGTTCGCTAATGCCCAGTTCGGCTTGCCAATCGAATCTTTCGCTTTTAACAGAAAGGCTTTAATCAACATCCTGAGAAAATCCAGAGGATATATAATGTTCGGTTATAAAGAACGGAGGTTTATTATCGCCGATAATAAACGTAATGTAATTTATCCCGAAGGAGCAACTGTCAACAAAGATGAGGTATTACATAACTTCGGCATGGATGTTATGGAAGACTTCCTGAGCAGGCTGGAATCAAATAAAGTAAACATTGAGATGCGTCCGGGCGGTGTCCTTACGATTAGTGAAGATAAACCCGGTGAGGAGGATGGGGTTACCTTAGAGTACTCAATACCCTGTCCACCCCTTTGTCCATGGTGAGAGACTAATTGAATCCAGTTTACGCATGGGCTATTTCTCTCGGCTCAATGTTAATTTGGCTGGCTATTCCTTTCCGTCAGCGTAAAAGCTTTTACTTTTACTTTTTTCTAGTACTCGGCCTAAGCGATCCGGCCGGGTACGCCTTTAATTATATATTCAGGATCCCTGTTTTAATAATATATATCGTAGCATCCGTTCTCTCGTTAGTTTTCCTGCTGCAGATTTTAACAATAAAAAAATATCTCCCATTTATCATCGCAGGGGGATTGATGCTGATAGCAACATGTTATTTGTATATTGATCACGGAGCGGTGGAATTCGTCTTTCTTGTTACCCATATCCTCATACTTATAAGGTTAAGCTACCTTCTTATTTCGTTTGTCGCCAAAAATCAGGCTATCAGCCTTTTTAATGTTGCGCTGATATTTTATGAGGGGATCGTTATCTCAAAGTTCGTAAATAACTTCGCCCAGTTTGCTGACGCGATATTTTTCTTTATCTTTTCTACCGGGGTTCAAATAGTTGTAGGTTTGTTTTTTCTGATTTTTAAGGAGCAGGATCATCGAATCGTTTTTCAGCTTAAATAACCCTGTACTTTTTTCGATACTGGTCACGATCATCACGCTAAGTATCACTTATTTCTTTTATAAGTACATGATCATACCGATGAGGCAGGAACAGCAGAACTTCCGCCTCCAACAGGCAGAGTATATGGCATTGTTCTCGGAATCAGATCCTGACCCGGTATACCGTATAGACCTGAACGGGAAGATAATACATACAAATTTGCCGGGTTCGGCTCTGCTGAATAAACCAAATTATATCGGAAGCAGCATCCACGACATTATCAGCGATATATCATACAAAGATGTCGAGGATATTATTAACGGCGGAGGATCGAAAGAATACACCATATTTATGAACCCAAAGGTTTACCGTTTCATTTTCCGGGGAATACCGAAGATGAAAGTGGGACACCTTTACGGGAGCGATATAACCGAATTAAAAGAGAAGGAAAGGGCGCTGATAGCCGCGGTGCAAAAAGCGGAGAATTCAGAGCGGTTGAAAGATCACTTCCTCTCTCAGATGTCACACGAGATACGCTCTCCGCTAAACTCGATCCTGGGATTCAACAGCATTATCCAGGAAGAGCTTAAAGATTCGATCCCGGATGAACTAAAATCTATTTTTTCTTCGGTTGATAATTCCGGGAAAAGGCTTTACCGCACGATCGATCTTAACCTTAATATGGCTATGGTTATGACCGACACGATGAAAGTCAATCCGCAGAAACTAAATCTGCCGGAAATCGTTCAGCACCTGCTCATCGAGTACCGCCACTACGCGAAAGAGAAGCAGCTTAATTTATTCTTCGAGAATAATTGCCAGAATCCCCAGGCTGAAGTAGATCACTATTCTTTCGTGACAATCATTCAGAATCTCATAGACAATTCGATAAAATACACCAACACCGGAGAGATCAGGGTTGGCATCTGGAATTCGAATAATAAACTTTTTATTTCAATCTCTGATACCGGGATTGGAATTTCCGAAGAGTATAAGAGTAAACTCTTTAATGTTTTTTCCCAGGAGGTTACGGGATACGGAAGGCCTTTCGAAGGCAACGGATTAGGGCTCGCGCTTTCGAAAAGGCTGCTGGAATTAAATAAGGGTGAAATCGAAGTTGTATCACAAAAAGGTGCTGGTTCAACTTTTACAATAAGCTTTAATTCAATTACTTAATTGGTACTTTTATGAAACTTTTGGTTCTGGAAGACGATCAGGAAAATCAACTGTTTATCAAAGTCCTGCTGAAAAAGGTCTTCGAAATAGATCTGGTTGATAACTATGATGCTGCTATAAGTAGAATCAGGGATTCGAAATATGATTTGTTTATAGTGGACATCTCCCTGCGCGGAAGAATGAACGGACTGGATTTTGTAAGAGAATTGCGAAAAACAGAAACCTATAAGCATACCCCTGTTGCTTGTCTCACTGCCCATAATTATCCGAAAGACAGGGAAAACGCATACGCGGCCGGGGTTGATCTGTTCCTGGTGAAACCAATTCACCCGCAATATCTGCGCGAAACTATAATGAGTATGGTTGCTCCGACTCAGCTCGCAGTATAGTCCTGATTTCCGTAGGGATTTTATTCGTGCTTCGAATATTTTTAAAGAGGGTTATCCCTGTCCGAGGGTACTAGAGAGTAGTATACTTTCGGGTCGTGAACTATACTACTTTTTCAGCCAGGGCGGCTTTTGTCTGATTACCTTTTTATATACCGGGCAGTCTTCTCCGTGAGCTCCCGGAAGGTAACCGGTACTGAGAAGAAATTCATTCACGATCTCACCACCTGTGAACCTGAACTGCTGCTTAAACAGCTTAACCCACTCCTGCAGTTTCTTCGGATGATTAGCATCCAGCCAGCCTTTAAAAGATCCGTACTCTTTTTTAAGTGCCAGTACAGTGTTGGCGTTGTGAATCGCGGCGCTGATCTTCAACCTGTTCCTTATTATCCCCGCGTCATTCAGCAGCCTGTCAAAATCCTTTTCTTTATAGCGGGCAATTTTTTGTATGTCAAAACCGGAGTATGCCTTCCTGAACGCTTCCTGTTTTTTCAGTATTGTCGTCCAGCTTAATCCAGCCTGATTGATTTCAAGTATAAGCCTGCCAAAAAGTTCATTATCATCCGTGAGAGGATAGCCGTATAGCGTGTCGTGGTAGGTTTTATGAAGGTCAAACCCGGAACCGGAGCCGTATTTAATGAAGTCGCAGTATGTTTTTATTTCAGGCATTGCAGTGAAAGGAACAATTAATAATAATAACCGATAGAGAAATAAAAATAATACGGTCCGAAAACAAACGGACTCGTGGTAAGATCGTCAATCAGGTAGAAAGAACGCCCGATTGAGAAATCCGCCGGCCCGATCGGCGTATTAAACGAAAGAGTCGTACCGACGCCGTGCCTTAAGTCTTTAAACCTGATCTGTTTTTCAACTTCCCAGGTAGAGCCCAGATCATATCGAACCTGAAGGTAGGTTTCGAAGAAAATTCTGAACGGAAGCGAGTAACGGTATTCCGCTGATGTGAGAAATATCTGCCTGCCTCTGAATTCATCTTCCCTCATTCCGAAAAACGAATATTGCCCCCCGAGAGAATACTGATAACCAAGCGGTACTGTCGGATCCGCAAAGCCTACTTTAGCAGAAGCGGCCAAATTGTGCCTCCTGGTAATAGGGACATATCCTTTCCAGTCCGCGCCGAACATCGTGAACCCAAGATCCGTACCGAAGATTTTCGATGCTGTTTCATAATAACCGTAAAACTTTATTCCCCTTTCAGGATAAGGATACTTATCCTGCGTGTCAATATTTGAAGAAAACCTGATACTGAACACGGAAGAAAGATAAGCTGTTTCAATCTCATTCCGGAGGTTCTTCAGTTGTGTCTTTTCGTATTTTGTGCTGATAATAACGTTACCCAGCCTCGCGACCTGCGTGCCCAGCGAGACCTTCGCACCGAAGAAGAGTTGCCGGTATTCTCCGTTAACTGATCTGGAAAAAAACGCATTGCTTGTAGGAGGATCGTTAGTATAGGAATATACATTATTGTACTTATGATAAGCGGAGATGTTGTAAGTAAAATATGAATCAAACACACGATTAGCTTTATGCTCAACCGACCAAGAGACAGAGCGCTGGCTTAGGAATGATACAAGTCCCAATTCCGTCGCTGAACCGAAAACGTTTTCGTCCCTGATATCAAACTGCAGTTGGGGGCGGTTTTCGGTGTCAATCTTAAATCCGATCCTGACGAGGCTTGATATTTTCTCCTGCACGTCAAGTATAAGCCTGTTTGAACCGTTAATTTTCTCAACGGAAACGATTATGCTTTCAAAAAGGTTGGTGCTGCGCAGGTTTGTAAGCCCCTGCTGAAGCCCTTCATTTGTGTAAGTATCTCCCTCTTCAAACGGGAGTTCGCGCAGAATGATGGTGGGATTGGTTTGTTCCACGCCTTTTAATACGATTTCCGAGATAACGCCTTCCCTTACGAAAAGATCGAGTCTGCCCTGCGCCGGGTCATAAGCAATCGAATCAATTTCCGCCAGAGAATAACCCTGCCCGCGGTAGATACTGAGCAGTTCTTTTACCGTTTCGAGAATAACCATACCGTTATATGGCTTTCCGTTCAGTTTGTTTAGTGTATATGCAACAGTATCCGGATCAAGGAGAGTGATTCCCTGAGCATCAATGTAATTTATCCTGGGAGAGGGTTTCCCTTCAACGTGTATTTCGAATATGCCGTTAACCTCTTCTATTATTGCCGAGAGGCTGTCGTATTCACCAGTCTCATTAATCTTATAGAGAGCGCACATTATTTCGGAATAGGAGACCGAATCCCTTCCTGCAAGTTCCCTAAGATACTTTTCTCCGATACCGCCGGACCCGGTAAGCAGAAGATATTTTACAAATCTTTTATCGTCGCACACTTTATCCGTCACCAGGGAATCAAGCTGCTGTTTAAGATGTACCGCATATTCTTTAGAACTTTCGTAACCGAGGCGTATCAGAGAATCAGCCGAGGAAAAAGATGCCGAGGTAATTTTCCCGACATCAGGCTCGATCAGATAGTCCGCGTCCGAGAGCTGTTTCTCGTTTATAAGTTTCATCGGGATGCTGAGGAGCTGATCGGCAACCAGCCAGGGGAGTTCAAGTTCTTCCCTTGAATACAACGGGCTTGTTGTATTTACCGCGATAACATAATCAGCGCCTTCCTCCTTCGCGATCTTTACGGGAATATTCGCGACCAGCCCGCCATCCACAAGGATTACGGAATCAAGGTAGACAGGAGACAATAAAAATGATACGCTTGAACTTGCCCGCATCGCCTGAGTGAGGGAACCACTTCTCATAACATAAGGCTCTCCGGTGGTCAGGTTGGTACTTACCGCTCTGAACTTTGTTTCCAGTTCGTCGAAGTCATTCTTTATCCTGATAGGAGCCTGGAATGTAAGCAGGTTCAGGTAGTTAGTAAGTTTCTGTCCGTCGTTTATGGATGTCGGCAGGA
Organism: Ignavibacteriaceae bacterium; assembly: GCA_013360295.1. GTDB lineage: Bacteria > Bacteroidota > Ignavibacteria > Ignavibacteriales > Ignavibacteriaceae > JABWCL01. The sequence continues at coordinate 25,058 of JABWCL010000011.1, forward strand.
TGGGGACAAGCCCTTTTAGCCTGAGAGTAAGAACAGCCTTGTCTTCGGTGAGTTTTTGGTCAAGAAAAAGTTCACGCCTGTTAATTTTCCTGTTAACGGAAAGGAGTTCGTTCCAGTCCGTATAAATCGCGATGGAATCAATATCGTCTATGCTGTAGCCGGCGGCATACATCGCGCCGACAATACTTCCCATGGAAGTACCGACAACAATTTCCGGTTCGATCCCCTGCTCAAGCAGCGCGCGCAAAACCCCGACCTGGGAAATGCCTCTCGCGCCGCCGCCGCTCAGTGCAAGTCCGATAACCGGCATAGCGGCAGGGACCCGTTCCACAAGCCCGAACGGCAGTTTCTTTTCACGATATTTCGGGGTTAATATAACCCTCTCGCCCTGACTGAAAGACTGGACGGATATCATAAAAATTAAAAGTATTAGGAACCGGATACTCACAAACACAAGAAAAATGAATAATAATATTTAAACTTTAAAGATAATAAATTGAGAGGCTTAAGAATATGCCTGAATTCAGGACTAATCCGCGGGAAGGCTGGTAAAGTTAAAAAAAGTTACAAATTCTGCATTTCCAGGATGGTTTTCCACTCATCCGGTGTGACTGGCATTACAGATAACCTGTTCCCTTTTTGAAGCAATTTCATATTCTTAAGCTCAGGCTTTGCCTTAAGCATCGCCAGAGTAACGGGCTGTTTGAGTTTCTCTTTCAGCCTGATATCAACCATATACCATACGGTTTTGTCCGGACTGCTGCCGGGATCAAAATATTTTGATTCGGGCTCAAAGGCGGTAAAATCAGGATACCCTTCCTTCACGACTTCGCACGTACCAACTATCGCCAGGGGTTCAGAGTTACTATGATAAAACAGTACTCCATCCCCTTTTTTAATAGTATCTCTTAAATAATTCCTCGCCTGGTAATTTCGCACGCCATCCCAATAAGTGGTTTTATTCCTGCAGGCAGCAAGGTCGTCAATGGAAAAAACATCCGGTTCGGACTTAAACAGCCAGTAATTCACATTACTCCTTACTTTGGTTCATAAGGGCGAAGCACAATAACGCCGGTATGCTTTTTTACTTTTGTCAGATAAATGTGAAGAGGGTCTTTTGTAATCTCCACTTTCGCACCGACAAGCGGAGCGTGCATAAAATATACCTGCCCGTCCGCCTCTTTGACCGCTATTCCAACGTGCCCGATATCCAGCCCTTTAAGGTTGGTTGTAATCGCAATTAAATCGCCGTTCCGGATACCATCATAAGCAGATTCAACGGATTTATTTGGCAGATAATAATAATCACGTTTATTAATTTCTTCTTCCTGTTTCCTGATCACAGGGACGAATCCCGGGTTTTCTTTCAGTTTAGCGTAAAGTTCAGGTTTGTCAGACATAAACCCTGTGCTGAACCGGATCTTTTGCCCGCCCAGTTCACGGGTGACATCCTTTACGATCCCCTTTTTCACATTGTTATGTATCCAGTCGGAAAAATAGTGCAGTCTTGAGGGGTAGCCATCAATAACTCCGTCCCTGTACCTGATCTTCTGCAGTTCACCCATATATTCTTCAAAGGAAGTTTTATCCTGTTTCACGCATCTCGCCAAAACAAGCGCGTTCTCCAGGAAGGTTGTGCAGTCAAGCCCCTGAAGGTAGACAACAAGCTGTTCCTCGCCTGCTTTTTCGAGGGTGTGAGCTTCGTAATCAACACCCAGGAAACTTTTGCCTATCCGCGCGATAACATCGCCGAGAGGCTGGTCTTTGAGATTTTTATCCGCGGCGAAAGTAAGTTTGCTGTTACAAACTTCAATGTCTTTTTGCGTGTAGATCTGCGCGTTTAACTGCAGCGGAAGTAAAAAGAGAAATAAAAATAAGGCTGTTTTTTTCATAAATTATGCAAATGGATCGGCGTCCGGCAGGGTGTATGTTGAATCCGGCAGGAGCCTGTCTCCGGTTAAGTTATCAAATCGTGCGTATTCTTTTTGAAATTTCAGTTTAACGTCATCAGTTGGGCCGTTCCTGTGTTTGGCGACCATAATTTCCGCCACACCTTCAATCATATTCCCTTCTTCATCTGTTCCGCCCTTTTTATAGTAATCGGGACGGTTAATAAAAATAACCACATCGGCGTCCTGCTCTATGGACCCGGATTCCCTGAGGTCTGATAACTGGGGACGTTTATCCTGGCGCGCCTCGGGTGAACGGTTAAGCTGTGCTAAAGCGAGTACCGGGATATCAAGTTCTTTTGCGAGGGATTTCAGAGATCGTGATATGTGCGAGATTTCTCTTTCGCGGCTCTCTTTGATATCGGGAGAGCGGATCAGCTGAAGGTAATCCACAACAACCATTCCGATGTTCTTTTCGGTTTTAAGCCTCCTGGCTTTTGCTCGGATCTCAAGAATTGTCTGCGCTGGAGCATCATCAATATAGATCGGGACTGTCCTGAGCATTGCAGCAATCTTGGGCAGCTTCGCGCTGTCTGCTGCACTGGCCTTACCTGTCCTTATTTTATAAGCATCCAGCCTTCCTTCAGAACAGATAAAACGAAGCAGAAGCTGGAGCGTGGACATTTCCAGGCTGAAAAAAGCAACCGGGATATTATGCTCCACCGCGGCGTTCCTGATAAAGTTGAGTGCCAAGGCAGTCTTTCCCATCGAGGGGCGTGCGGCGATAATAACCAAATCGGTCTTTTGAAAACCGCCGAGCAGTTCATCAAGGTCATAGAATCCGGTCGGCACGGCAAATTGTTTGTAATCTTTATTATGGACAGTCTCTATGTATTCCATCGCGCGATGGACAGCGATATTCATATCAACGTACGAACGTTTCAGATGCCCCTCGGTAATCTCAAATATCTTCTTCTCGGCATAATCCAGGATTCTGAAAGAATCTTCCGTATCATCAAAAGCTTTTTCAGAGATCTCTCCTGCTGTATTGATAAGTTCCCTGAGGATTGACCGCTCAAGGATGATCTTGCAATGACTTTCAATATTTGCTGACGAAACGGCGCTTGCGGATAATTCCGCTAAATAAGAGACTCCGCCTGATTCCGTTTCCTTACCGTCACGTTTCAGGTCATCGTTGACACTCATAAAGTCGAGTGACTCCTGCCGGGTAAAGAGCTTAGTCATTGAACTGAAAATGATCTGGTGCCTGGAATCGAAAAAAGTCTCCGGACGGATAAGCTGAACAGCTTTTGCTATGGCAGTGCCATCAATAAGGATAGCGCCTAAAATAGCCTGCTCGACATCAATCGCCGCCGGTAATTTCTTACCTGCAAGGTTACTTTTCTTCGGTTTAGTGTTTCGGGTGGATTGTCTGTCCATTCAATTAAGAATTAAAATTAAAAATTAAAAATCCCTTAGGGGATTAAGAAATATAAATTACCATCATTGAGTATCGATCAGCGCTTTTCCGGGCGTTTAATGATTATACTGAATTATTAAAAGAACCGGGAGAAAAATAACACGCCTGCCGGATACTTACGAAGGATAGATTTCATCATATAATTTCCGGAACGCCTGAACGTCTTCCCAGGTCGCTCTTTTGGAGTTTGGGTTCCTGAGCAGGTAAGCCGGGTGATACGTAATCATCACTTTCGACTGTCCGTAATAGAAAACCTTTCCTCTGAGGCTCCCCATACTTTCCTTCTTTTTCAGTAAACCCAATACCGCGGTGGCACCGAGTAAAAGTATAAGCTTCGGTTTTATCAGCTCTATCTGCTTTTCAAGATAAGGAAAGCAGGCATCAATCTCTTCAAGAAGCGGCGCGCGGTTACCCGGAGGTCGGCATTTTACAATATTTGCTATATAAACTTCGCTCCGTTCAAAACGTATTGCCTTCAGGATATCCGTGAGCAATTTACCCGCGCGCCCCACAAACGGTTCTCCCTGCATATCCTCTTCAGCGCCGGGGCCCTCGCCGATTACCATTACCCTCGCTTTAGGATTACCGGAACCAAACACAAATTTATTCCTCCCTTTCCCAAGCGGGCACTTAAGGCAGTTGCAAATCTGATCGTTGAGTTCTTCGAGAGATGCGGCGGATCGGAAATCCTCGGTCCCGTTAAAGCCAAATGAAGGTTCGCTTACTTTACTGATCTTAATGGCAGGCTCCTTTTTAATTTCAAGATCCTCGCGGGTACAAAATAAATCATCACCGAATATTTCCTTCTGTATCTCAAGCCCGCGGATGATCTCGTCTTTTTTTGAAGTCATTTGCTTATACCCGCGGCGTGATCGAGAATAATATTCGCAACATCAAACTTGGACATCATCGGAATTTCCACGGGTTCGCCGTTCCTTTTAATAATAACCCCCTCATTCGTTGAGTGTTCAAAACCGGCGCCGGGTTTATTAGCGCTGTTAAGGACTATCATATCGAGATTTTTGCTCTCAAGTTTTTTTGCGGCGTTCACCTCCGCGTTATCAGTCTCAAGGGCAAACCCGACGATAACCTTTGTGCTTGCAAAAGAACTGACGGATTTAAGTATATCCGGGTTTTCAGCAAGCTGTATGCTTTCAAGTTTATCTTCTTTTTTAATTTTCCCTCCGGCTTTAACGGCAGGACGATAATCCGCGACCGCAGCAGACATAATCAGAATGTCATTTTTCCCGATCTGTTCTTTAACCGCTGCTTCCATTTCGGCGGCGGAATGGGTTCTGATCAAATTAAACTCCTGGTACGGAACTTCAGACGAAGGCCCTGAGATGAGTGTTACCCCGGCGCCGCGGAGAAACGCTGCTTTTGCGAGGGCATAGCCCATCTTCCCTGAGGACCTGTTTCCTATAAACCTGACAGGGTCAATATCTTCAAACGTCGGGCCGGCAGTTACAAGTACTTTTTTCCCGGCGTAATCTTTTTTCCTGCCGCCGAGAACCAGCGAAATAGCATCGGTAATTTTTTCTATTTCGGGAAGCCGCCCCTTACCGGTAAGTCCACTTGCCAATTCTCCCTCTTCCGCTTCAAGTATATACGCGCCGAGTGATTCAATTTTGGAAATATTTTCCCGCGTAAGTTTATAGTTATACATATCGACATCGGCTGTAGGGACAACCATCAGCGGGGAGCGGAGCGCGGTAACGAGAGTTGTAAGAGCATTATCGGCAAAACCGTGAGCGATCTTTGCGATTGTATTAACCGACGCGGGAGCGATGACCATAAGGTCAGCCCAAAGCGCAAGGTCAATGTGCCAGGTGTTCTGTGAAGTTCCGGCGGTGGAATCTTCGGGGAAAAGAGCGGTAATGACTTCCCTGCCGGACAGAGCAGAAAAAGTAAGCGGGGCAATAAAACGGGCGGCGGAAGGGGTCATAACAACCTGAACCTCCGCGCCGCCTTTTATAAGTTCCCTGAGAATCAGAGCAGATTTATACGCGGCAATACATCCGGTAACCCCCAAAATTATTTTTTTCCCGGAAAACCTGCCGTTCATTTGTTACTTCAGGTTCTTGCTCTGTTTGTACTCAAACTCGAGATTGCCGGCCAGTAATTCATTAAGGCCTTCAATGTGCGGTTTTGCTTTCTTCTCGAAGTCGAGTGAAATTTTCTGCTGCTGCGGATTGTTAAAATCCTCACTGCTTTCATCGTCCGCTTCCTTTACGGGAATTTCGGATATGTGTTTGTTGAATTCGAGCTTTCTCTCATCGTTAATCAGTCTTGCTTTTTTTGAAGAGACGATAATAGCCTCATAAACATTGGCTGCTCTTTTATCAATCTCTCTTAAATCAATCGGTTCTACCGGCATAATCAGTTTTCCTTATTTATTATTTTTAAAATCAGGTCGTGTGTTTCTTTAACCGCGGTTTCAAGATCCACGTTAATAATTCTGTAATCAAATTTATCTTTTTCGCCAAGTTCGTGCACCGCAAGATCGAGGCGTTTTTTCAGGTCACTTTCGCTCTCCGTCCGCCTGTTCCTCAGCCTCTCTTCGAGCGACTTAATGTCAGGAGGAATGATGAAAACCGAGATTGCTTCGGGAAACTGTTTCTTTATATTCAGGGCTCCCTTAACGTCAATCTCAAGCAGTACATTCTTCCCGCTGTTTATCACATCAAACAACACGTGTTTGTATGTTCCGTAATAATAATCATATACTTTCTCCCACTCGATGAACTTGTTTTCCTTTATCCCATCAACAAATTCATCCTCCCCGATAAAGTAATAGTCCCTGCCGTGAACTTCGTTGTTCCTCGGCTTCCTTGTTGTAGCGGAAACACTGTAAACAACCTCGGGGGTAACCGCAAGCACACGCTTTAGTATGGTTGTCTTACCGGAACCACTGGGAGCGGAAATAATTAATATTTTCCCTTTCCTCTCCGCCATACTATTCTAAGTTCTGTACCTGTTCACGGATCCGCTCAACTTCTTCCTTTATCTTTACCGCCAGGAATGTAACTTCCGCCGACGCGGATTTAGAAGAAATAGTATTTGCTTCACGGTTCAGTTCCTGGCAAAGGAAGTTAAGCCTTTTTCCGCTTTCTTCAGCGCTGTTAATTGATTCACGCATATACTTAATATGGCTTCTTATCCTTACGCACTCTTCGGTAACATCCGAACGGTCTGCGAGCAGAGCCAGTTCAAGTTCGAAGCGCTCAGAGTACTGTGTTACATTTTCAACCAGTTCTTTAGCGCGATCCTTGAGTTTATCAAATTGTTCCCTCACGCCGCTTTTAGTAAGGGTATCTACTTCCGAAGTAAGCTGTTCTATCAGCCCCAGTCTCAGGGAAATATCCTCTGAAAGCTGCTGCCCCTCGGCTTTTCTCATCTCAAAAAGATTATCGAGCGCAAGGTTTACCGCATTCTTCACCGCTTCGAATGTATCGTCACTCAGCTCTGTTGACTGCTGAGTGAACATATCCCTGAAAAGAAGCAGGTGCGAAAGGGAAATCTTATCCTTAAGTTTATGTTCTTTTTTAATTTTTTTCAACCCCGTAATAAATGCTTCTATTGAAGAGGCATCCGGACTGAACGCTGAAGCAACGCCATTCTCAGCCTTCATCTGAAGGTTCATATAGACCTTGCCGCGGCGCACCCTCGTCCTCACGACCTCCCTTATGTCATACTCCCTGCTCTGTAAAAGCTGGGGAAGACGCAGAGAAAGATCAAGGAATTTATTGTTAAAAGATTTAACTTCACAGTCAATGGTAAAGCCCCCGCCGGTAACGGATGCCCTGCCAAAGCCGGTCATGCTCAAAATCATATAATTCTAAAGTTTAAACTCATAAGTTATTAAAAAATGCGGTTCTTTCCAATTATAGCCCGAAATTTACCCCCCTCTGAAAAGTTCGATTTTTCTCAATTTTTGAGGAATTATTTCTAATTTTGTGTAAGGTTTCCGGTATTTTCCGGGAATAAAGTTTATTATCCAACTTTCAATTATGATCAGTTTCGGAATAACAGAAGTTATTATTCAAACCCTTACAAGAATCCTTCCGTCCGGAATTCTGACACAATCCAATTGGCTCATCAGAAGATTAACTTATTGTGGTTGTGGCGCAATACCGGGTGATAGGGGTGGTATGTTCTGTGTTCCGAATAACGCAAACCAATACAACTGTTCCATCAATACTTTTCCACCATCTTCCGGAGTAAAAAATGCATTACCTGAGAATCCCACTCTTTATTTTCCTTAGCGTTTTTTCGCTTTTCCCGCAGACCAGCCAAAGATACTTTGAAACTTTCGATGTAAACAACGAAAGCGGCTGGTCATTCATCGCGGCAGACGCCAATATCTCCATCCAGAATGGCCGCCTGCAAGTCACTTCGCCGAGTGATGACATAATTTATATATTCCCTCCGCTTGGCGCAACAAAGGATAATTTCTCATTCAAAGTCAGGGGCGGCGAGGGTGAAGTTCAGGGCGGCGGTTTTGGCAGGGTCAGTTTTAAGGCTTACGTTGGAATCCATATCGAAGACGATACGGCTGTAGTAATGTACACCAACGATATTCAATCTTATGTTAATCCCCAGTATACAGTCCTTGGCAAATGGCAGCTGTCATCCTACATAAGCAGCTTTCAGCTTGACGGAGTTAAGTCGGGCAACAACCTCTTAATAAGCGCGTATATGAACGACACTCTAAAATATTCAGGCGAAATTACAAATGCGGATGAAGGTCTTTTTTACGGACAGATGTATATTGAAATCATCAAAGGAAGCCAGCCCCTGCTTTGGAGTTTGGATGAGATAGATATCAGGTATAATCCCTATATAAGCACGCCCGGAACATTTTACGACGACTTTAACAATCCACGCACACCGTGGTTCAGATTCGGCGACTTTGAGACTATCGGGCAGGGGATCTCGGTAAGTGACGGGAAACTGAAATTCAACTACGCGGGAACAACTGAGACTGCTATGTATGTTATTCCGCCTGTCGGTTCTGTTAAAGATTTTTCAGTTGAGATTGAAGGCGGCGCGGCGGGAAGCCATAATGCGCCATTCGGGCTCAGCAGATTCTTTGACTATAAAAATTATATAACTTTTAATATTGAAGAGGATTCAATCGAGGCAGGCTATGCGATCAATTCCTATGAACCGGTATTTATTGCGTCCGCGTATCTCCCCCCTTCAATGACCAATAAACTAAAATTTGCCGCTGAACACGGCGTGAATTCAATAACGTTAAAAGCCTGGATTAATGATACCCAGGTATTGACCGGAACCATAAACAATCCGCCTGAAAGATTAAGGTCGGGAGTTGTCGCGATGGGATATGACCGGGGTGACTCAATTAATATCTATCTCAATTACGCGTCACTAACTTATAACAATTTTCTGACAAGCATCAACGAAAAAATTTCAAATCCAATAAACACACCACTCTCCGCTGTCAATTTCCCTAATCCGTTCTCCGGCAAAACCGTAATCAGATATCAGGTTCCTGTCGCCGGTCACGTGACTCTAAAATTATATGACCTGCTAGGGAGAGAAATTGTAACTCTGTATAACGGGAAAGCGGAGTCGGGAGAGCATTCATTAGAGTGGCATGCTGGAGGTACGGCGCCGGGAATATATTTTTACGAACTCAGAACTGATAAAGAAAGTATAGTCAGAAAACTTGTCCTCATAAGATAGATTGTTCCGGGGCGCAAAGCAGAGTGACTTTAATGCCCCGGATCTTTTTAAATTCAATAAATCCGACACTGAAATTCCCGAAGTCTGCCGTATTTTACGAAGCGGTCAGATAGACGGTTCGGTTTTTAGCATAAATCAATTTGTAATGCCGAAATAATTTCATTTGCATATTCTTGAAATTTGAATACATTTTCATCGGCGATTTTAAATGTTTTTCGTTATCCCTAAATGACATAGTTATTCTCGCCATTTTTTATTTTAAATATAACAGGTGTTGGTTATGTGTACGTATTGTAACACCGCTAACTCTGTTAACGCCAAACCGGTCCGGCTGTCCGATGCTGAAAGGGGGCGCCAACAATTCTCCTGGAACGGTATTCCTAACCGCAATACCTCAAATATTTTTATCCTCTCCAACTTTCTAATAGTTACAATAATTATTATCCCTTCAGAAACTTTTATCTGTCACTTGAATTTATCTAAGTTTGATTTATCGGAGTCATTATGAAAATTTCATTCATCATACTTTTTTCAATTATTCCTATCAGTCTGGTTCTAACACAAACGGAACCCATTGATACTGATAGCGACGGTAAACGCGAAGTATCAACCCTCTCACATCTGCAGTGGATCAGCCAGAATTCATCAGGCTGGAGTTATTCTTATGAACAGACCGCGGATATCGACGCTTCTGAAACCTCACAGTGGGGAGGAGGAGGGTTTTCCTCCATCGGTAATTACTCGGTCAAATTCACCGGCTCCTATGATGGCCAGGGTTTCAAGATCAGTTATCTGTACATTGACAGAGATACCGACTATAACGGTTTCTTCGGCATTCTGCAAGGCGCTACCATAAGCAATCTCCAAACTTATCATGTGCAATTCCATGGCGGCGACGGTACGGGAGGCTTATTCGGACAGGCGATGTCTTCAACTATAACAAATTGTTCCTCTACATTTTATGTTAACGGAAGGCATAGTACCACCGGAGGCCTCGGAGGATATGCAAACAACACAACAATTTCAGGTTGTTATTTTATAGGGGAGGTTTACGGAGGGACTGTAACCTCCGGAATCCAGAACTATACCGGCGGACTGATAGGAGAATTTTCCAATTCATCATCAATGACTAACTGTTACTTTAGCGGATCGGTATCAGGTCATGATCTTACCGGAGGATTGATCGGAACGTGCAATTCTTCATCAGTCAGCAAATGTTTCAGTAAAGGGAGTGTGATGGGAAATGACCGAACAGGCGGGCTGATCGGCCATCTCAATAACAACATTGATAATTGCTACAGCCGTTCATCCGTTTCCGTTAATGTCACGGGGAATGAAGTTGGCGGACTGATAGGCGGTATCTGGGACAACACAATAACTAACTGTTACTCAACGGGGACAGTAACCGGTGTATCGTATGTTGGCGGACTGGTAGGCTATAACTATAGTACACCTAATATGAGCGGTTGTTTCTGGGATACCGAGGCATCATCCTGCACAACAAGCGCATCCGGCACCGGTAAAACCACCGCAGAAATGAAAACCCAATCCACTTTCACCGACGCGGGTTACAGCACGTCAATCTGGAATATGGATACATATAATGACGGCTACCCCTATCTCGACTGGGAAAACCCCGGCGGATCACCACTGCCGGTCGAACTTACTTCGTTCACCGCAACCACAAACGGAAACTCAGTATTACTCAAATGGGAAACTGCGACTGAGGTTGACAACTACGGCTTTGAAATTGAGAGAGTTAAGAGTGAAGAGTTAAAAGTTAAAAACTTTACGACGTTGGGTTTTATTCAGGGCACGGGTAACAGTAACTCGCCAAAGGCGTATTCTTTTATGGATAATGATCTTGAGAACGGAACATACCTCTACCGCTTAAAGCAATTAAACACTGACGGCTCTTTTGATTATTCAAATGAAATATCCGCCATGGTTTCATTTATTCCTGATAAATTTTTACTTATGCAGAATTATCCGAATCCATTTAACGGAGAAACGATAATTAAATTCCAATTACCAGCTGATGGTTTTGTCTCATTACGGGTATATGATCTGCTCGGTAATGAGGCCGCGATACTTGTGAATGATTACCAGAGAGCGGGAGAACATTCGGTAAAATATTCTGCGTCAACAATGGCATCGGGAATATATTACTATGAACTGAGAACCGAAAAAGAAAATATAGTCAGAAAACTTGTCCTCTTAAGATAAATTTTTCCGGGGCTGTAAATCTTTTCAGGTTTTATAGCCCTCTGAATCTGGTACGGGAACAACCTCCACACCGCCTTTATTAATAGGAGGAAATTCTTCTCCTGGTATTAATACACAGGCAAGGAATAATACATTTAGTATTTTCTGTAATAATCGTTAGCAGGAAATAGCTATATTAGGTTATAGTTTATCATGATTTTACCGGAAGATCCGGCCGGAAGCGTACTTTTTCAACAGATCATGTAATAGAGATTTTTACAAATAATTCTTTTGTCCGAGTAATTGTTTGATATTTTAGACATCCTCAATTTTATTATTATCTCAATTCTGTTTGCAGCGTTTCTTTTCCTGACGCGAATGGATTCACTGCTGGAAAAACCAAAGATATACCTTAAGACTGCCATCGCCCTAATATTATTTATTCTATTAACGGATGAAATAAATTACCTGGGTGTATGGAAAGAAAGTTATAACCTTATTCCATTCAACTATTTTGCGCTTTTTAGCATCTATCCCCTTATTTATATTTACTCCAGGGACCTGATCTTTAACGGGACAGGCCTGCACCGGCAACCTGTTTTGAAGTTCTTGTTATTTCCGATTATTGTCATTACATCTTTTTCGATCTATTTTTACTCTCAAGATGATAGCGTAAAAGTTGCCTTGACTACTCAGCATCTGTCTAATTTCTCTGGAATCAGCATCATGACGCTATGGTTCAAAAACCTCCTCATATATAGTTATTATGCTCAGGCAGTATTTTACATTTTTCTAACAATCGCCCTTATATTAAAAGCAAAAAAATCATTCCCGGGCAACTTTTTTGAAATTAAGGTAATTCGTTACGTGTCCTTTTACCTGGCGGGGATTGTGGCGTACGAATCGTTAATACTTGCATTTATACTTGGGTTAGCCCTCAATGATAACGAGAAGCGAATTATGGAACTTATACTTTCAATGTCTTTTGTGATTTACGGCCTCTACATATCTTTTAATCAGACATTATTATTGATACAGTCCAGGATCGAGCGGTTTCACAGAAGAATAGAGATTCCGAAAAGACAACATAATATTCACCCTTCTCCTCCGACGGAAAAGGAAATGGCAGAAATCAGGGTTCAGTTGGAAGAATTTCTTATCCGTTCCAAAGTATATTTAGATCCAAATCTCACAATTGACAACCTTGCGAAAAAAGTACATATCCCGTCAAGAAAAATTTCGATCGTAATAAACCACCTATATAACAAGAACTTCCATACTTTCATAAATGATTTCAGGATCAGCGAAGCAAAGAAACTATTGAAAACCCCCGGGAATTCGAATATTGAGGATATTTATGGTAAAGTTGGGTTTAATTCGAGGTCAACTTTCAACCGAGTCTTCAAATCCGGAACCGGTAAATCCCCTTCAGACTATATCTCCTCTGATAATACAGAATAATCTGCGGTTATAACCGGGGCTGCTTCTCAATTCGTGTTTTGGGAAGCCTCAACTCTTGACTTAGCGTTATTAATATATTTTATTTGCATTTTATTTTTTCCTTAGCAAGGATCTTGTTTTATGCAAAACCGTATACAATCCTCTTCAGGAAGAGTGAGATGACTCACTTTTTTCACACAGTTAATAAACCGCATCTTTCCCTAATAGCCTCAATTCCTGAAATTTTCTGTTGCTGCACCTCAAGAAGTTTATTGAATGGGGATGTTTCCATATTGCTTTCCTTGCTAAGGGTAATTCAAAACGGAAACGTTATAACGCGCTTTTTCCCGTGTGCACGCGGGAAAAAGCCGTTCTAAAATAAAATGAGTTAGAATAATCTAAAATGAAAAACAATAATTGCAAGAAAATTTCAAATCAAGCTGCTTCTCGGAGTTAATATGAAACGCATCTATTTTTATAGTTACCTCTCAATTTTGATTTTGTTGTTCCGGGGTCATTCCAATGCCCAGACCACAATGCAGTCGTATTACGATTTTGCGGCATCCTATAACTCAGGCAATTATACTGAGCTATCCAGTCCGACCGTGCTGACAGAATCCGGCGGTGATGACTTCGCCCTGGCAAATAACGGGTCATCCCCAACGGGTCCCGGGTATTCAATCGGGTTCAATTTCTATTTCAACGGCGAATATTTTACAAAGTTCGGCATAAATTCTAATGGCTTCATAAGCTTAGGTACTGATGCGGATGGCGTAAACGTTTCGAGTACTCTCACTGCGCCAATAAGCTACACCGGATCAATTTCCCCGGGCAGGTTGCGGAGCAGGATCGTGGCAATGGGGCAGGATATAATACATCTTGGCGCTTCATATTCTCCGGGGATTAGTTATAAAACACTTGGGACTTCTCCCAGCAGAGTCTTAGTCATTCAATTTAAGGGCTGGCGAAGGTACTATTCTGAGGGTGCAAGCGACCTAATGAATTTCCAGATACTGCTTTATGAAACATCACATAAAATTGAAATAATCTACGGAGCAACATCTTCACATTCGACTGCTATGCAAGTGGAAGTAGGGTTAGGAGGAAAATCCACAAGTGAGTACTTTAACTTAACGACTACAAGTAACTGGGACGCCCCCACCTCGGGCCAGTCAGTTGATGCTAAAATGACCTTCAGCTCCGCAGTAAGGCCGGCAAACGGCACTAAATATACCTGGACTTTGAGAACGCAGGCATACAGCAGTTCCACTACTGAACAGGCATCAACCAATTTTGTACTGAAAGGACAAACCAACCAGCAGATAATACGGCTGAAAATAAGCACTACGGGATGGGTGTTCCCGTTCAATGTAACTTCAGTAACTTTTAACACGTCAGGAACAACCACGGTCAGCAATGTTACGGCAGCAAGAGTTTATTACACAAATTCGGACGCATTTACGACTTCAACTCAATTTGGCAGCGCCATAAGCAACCCTAGTGGTAATATGGTTTTTAATGGATCGCAGGAATTGGGGAGCAACGGCGTGCACAGTTTCTGGCTGGTATATGATATCAGCGGCACGGCAACCACAAACAGCCAATATGTTGACGGGACCTGCGTCTCATTTACCACAAATGAGAGCGGTAACCCGACGAGGAATCCTTCTGTGACCAATCCGTCCGGAAACAGACAGATATTAGGTAATCTGAGCGGAACGATAACCGTGGGAGTAGGAGGTGACTATCCGACATTAACCGGTTCATCAATAACAGAAGGGCTGTTTTCCGCCATAAATAGCCTGGGTTTATCCGGTAACGTGACCGCTAATATTATCTCTGATATTACAGAAACTGGATTTACCGCCTTGAACCAATGGACAGAGTCGGGAGGTTCAGGCTATACTCTGACGATCCAGCCTTCAGACGCAATTACCAGGACAATAACCGGAAACGGATCTAGCGGAATGATAAAGTTAAACGGGGCCGACCGGGTGACGTTTAACGGAAATTACAGCGGGGCGGGGCAGTATCTTAAATTTCAAAACACAAATACCGGGACCTCTGCATCGGTTTTTTACTTAAACAATACTTCCACATACAATAATATTAAAAATTGCATCGTGGAAGGATCCTCTTCCAATGACGGGAATATATACCTGACTTCAGGAAATTCAAACACCCTGATCGAAGGTTGTATAATTAAAAATTATTCCGGTAAACCAAATTACGGTATAAACTTTTACGGGGCAAATAACTCCAGCACCGTACGAAGTTGTACCGTTTATGATTTTGGATCAAGAGGTATTTTTGCTCAGGGGGAAGGAATAACTGTAGAAATGAATGAGGTTTATATGACCTCGGCCCCCGCGTACGGATCAATTGGTATTTATCTTTATACTACGACAGGAACAACCGCCTCCAATATCGTCAAAAACAATAAAATTCATGATTTAAGCGCCACAGCAGGTAATAACATCATCGGCATTACTATCCACATTTTCAGTGGTGAAACCTGGGTATACAATAATTCCATTTCTCTGCATCCCGCAATTAATACTCCGGTGTATGGTTTCGAGCTTAAATATGCGGGCGCGAGTTTACAGTTTCACTATAACTCGGTTTATCTCGGCGGAACAGTCTCCTCCGGAGGTAATAACTCCTATGGATTATACTACTACAGTCAGGGAACACCCACGGCTACTGTTACAGGAAGAAATAACACAGTTCATAACGCCAGAACAAACAATGGCGGATCAGGAACACATTATGCGGTTTACTTTGTTTTGAACACAAATACTACATTATCAATAAATTATAATGACTATTATGTAAGCGGGACAGGCGGTGTGTTTGGAAGATGGCCGTCGAGCAATGTGGCGGACCTCGCAACGTGGAAATCAACAACTTCTCAGGACAATAATTCCATAAGTTCTGATCCGAAGTATGTATCAACCTCAAACCTCAAACCGTTTACAACCTCTCCCCTTATCTCAGCCGGCACTCCGGTAAGCGGAATTACACAGGATATTGATTGGGTTACTCGAAGCGGTTCGGCCCCCTATATCGGCGCTTATGAATCTGCTCAAACCCCCGCGACAGTTGATTTCTGTAACACCCAAACAGGCAACACAACAATAAAGGAAGGCCAAACAGCCCCATTCCTTGCGAGAGTCGGTGAAACAGGAGTCACCAATTCCGCGGGGCAGGGAGCCGGAATACAATGCTGGATCGGGTATAATACTTCGAATACGGACCCTTCGGGCTGGTCAAACTGGATAAGCGCAAGTTACACGGGAGATGTTAACGATGAAACAAAGGACGAATACTCTGCAACAATACCATCAACTTTATTGCCGGGCACATACTATGTTGCCAGCCGCTTTTTTATTACCAATGCCGCTGATTACCAGTATGGCGGGTACAGCACAGACGGCGGCGGAACGTGGAACGGCACAACCAATGTCAGCGCGGTACTCACCATTCAGAACAATACCATCAGTTTTGCTAATGTTCAGACATCTCCTGTTTCAGTGAAACTTGGAGTAAATAAAACTTTCTACGGGAAATACGAACTTACTGATGTAACGACTCAGAGTTCACAATGCTCTGCTGTTCAGGCGTGGATAGGATACAATAGCTCTAACACAGACCCCAGCGGATGGGCTAACTGGGTTAGCGCAACTTTTTCCAGCCAGTCAGGAAGCGCACACATCTACCAGGCATCTTTCGGTTCATCACTATCTCCCGGCACTTATTATTATGCCTCAAGATACAAATTGAATGACGACAGTTACGTGTATGGAGGTTACAGTGCGGGCGGGGGCGGAATATGGAACGGAACAACAAATGTGAACGGACAGATAAATGTTACCGCGGACCTGCCGATAACGGAAAATTTTGACGGTGTAACTGCTCCAACTTTTCCGAACGGCTGGACTAAAACGGCAGCCAGTCCGGCTTGGGCAATTTCAACAAGTGATAAATATTCAAGCCCGAATTCAGCACTTATTTCGACTTATTCTAACGTTACTGCTGATGCCTGGCTATTTTCGCCTCCATTAAACCTGACCGGCGGCACAACATACCGTGTTGTTTTTTACGCCTGGTATGCAAATTTGTTCTCCGCCGGAAAATTGAAGGGAAGATTCGGCACAACAGCAACCGCCGGAGGAATGACTTCAGCGAACGTTTTTGACATAAATCTCACAACCACAAAAACACGTTATTCATACACATTCACTCCTTCAACCACTGGTACTTATTATTTTGGTTGGCACAACTACTCTGTTTATTATACTAGTTATCCCGGCCCGCTATGTGTTGATAATATTGAAATCTCCCAATCACCGGCATCTTCCGACGCACAAACTTTGGCTGCCAACACCACCGGGGTTACGTATAACTTCGGCACAACCGGAGTATCATTAAAGTATGACGTGGCAAACACAAATACAATGTATCTTATTGTTGACCTGGTCAATGCCAATCCCGGTATAAATGGTTCGCTGCCGGCAGGTATAGATAATATTCCGGAGAAGTATTGGAGTATTCAAATGACATCCGGAGCCTTCTCCACAGGTTCACTGACCATCGGAATTGATGTCACAGGTATTTCCGGAATAAATAAACTGCAGGAATTAGAATTATTGAAAAGAAGCACTCCATACGCAGACTGGCAAAGCCTGGGAATCCCTGCATACGTCATTGGTAATGTTTGTTATTGGTCCGGTATCACAAGCTTCTCAGAATTTACTCTAGGGGGTGGTGAAGACAACCCGCTGCCCGTTGAACTGGTTTCATTTTCAGGCAAGAGCAAAGGGAAAACCGTAACGCTTAACTGGTCTACCGCAACCGAGGTTGATAATTACGGATTTGAGATTGAACGAGTTAAGAGTACAGATGATAGAGTTAAGAGTGAAGAGTTAAAAGTTAACAAATTTTCCACTATCGGTTTCATTCCGGGAGCGGGTAACAGCAACTCGCTTAGAGAATACAATTTTACGGATGAGCAGGCACCGTGCGGAATGGTAAAATACCGCCTGAAACAAATTGACACTGACGGAAAGTACAAGTACAGCAATATAATTGAAGTGAGTGTAGCGGCACCTTCGGATTACAAGCTTGAACAAAATTATCCAAACCCGTTTAATCCAACCACAAAAATTGAATATCAGGTGCCTCAAACCGGAGACGTAGTATTGGAACTTTTCAGCATTACAGGTGAGAGGATTGCATTGCTTGTCGACGCCGAACTTGAGCCAGGCTACTATGCCGCGGAGTTGAATAACGGAACACTAAATCTTTCTTCAGGTGTTTACTTCTACCGCTTGAAATCAGGCGGATTTGTAAACGTGAAAAAGTTAATGGTATTAAAATAATTACAGAAGAGGAGAAAATAGTTTATGACAACCTCAAACTGGTCGGTCAATGACGGAGACTACAACGGTGGAAAAATTTACGACGATTACCGCAAGTCGGTTATTCGTTTTTCGAAGTACAAAAAACTAAGACTGTTAATTGCTTACGGCACCCTCGGGTTCCTTGCGCTATATATTACATTGATTTTTACTGCATCAATTTAATTACAATCAGAAAAGGAGTATAATTATGTATACGTCTATGCGCTTCCTGTTTTTTATGATTATCATTGCCGAATCAATGGTTTTATTCCCTCAATACGGCGGAGGCACGGGCACTTCCGGCGATCCGTATCTTATTTCAACACTTGATCATCTTAGCGCTCTGAGCGGAACGACAAGTGACTGGAACAAACATTTCAAGCAAACCGCGAATATTGATGCTTCGGGAACTTCAAGTTGGGAGGGCGGCGCCGGTTGGTCCCCGATCGGCAATAGCACTACTAATTTTACGGGCTCCTATAACGGGCAGGGATATACAATAAGCGGCTTAACTTTATACAGGCCCATTACTAATGGCTACTTTGGATTTTTTGGTTATATATCTAACGCAACACTGCAAAACATCGGCTTGACGGGTGTTTCAATAGCGGCTAAAAGTGTGATCGGAGGTTTGGTTGGTTATGTTTACCTATCAAACATCTCAAATTGCTATGTGACCGGTTCAGTCGGTGCGGAGTACGATAAAGTAGGAGGACTGATTGGACATATTTATAATGGCAATATTGTTGAATGTTATAGCTCCGCCTCTGTAAGCGGAGGCAACAGTAATTCGAATGGTGCTTATGCCGGTGGATTCGTTGGATATAATGAAGCAGGAGCAGCTTTCAGCCGATGTTACAGTACTGGCTCGGTTACAAGTTACTCCTACGTAGGCGGATTTATTGGCGTGCACGCTTCTAATACAATTGAAGATTGTTACAGCAGAGGGAATGTTTCAGGCAAAGGAGGTAACAGCGATGGAGCGGGTTTTGTCGGTGTAAATGCCGGAACAATCAGCAGGGGCTATAGTACGGGGAGTGTTTCCCTTACTCACCCTGCGGGATTTGCATATTCAAACTTTGGCACAATCAGCAATTCCTTTTGGGATACACAAACATCTGGCCAGTCATCCAGCGCGGGTGGGACCGGTAAATTCACCTCTCAGATGAAGCTCCAATCCACTTTTACTGATGCCGGCTGGAGCAATACCACCTGGAATATGGATACACGCAATGATGGATACCCCTATCTCGACTGGGAAAATCCCGGCGGAACACCCTTGCCGGTCGAGCTTACTTCATTCACGGCTTCTGTTAATGACAATAATGTGGTTCTTAATTGGGAAACTGCGACTGAGGTTAATAACTATGGGTTTGAAATAGAGAGAGTTAAGAGTGAAGAGTTAAAAGTTAAAAACTTTACGACTCTGGGATTTGTTCCAGGGGCGGGGAATAGTAATTCACCAAAGAGTTATTCGTTTGCGGATAATGATATTGAAAACGGAACATACCTGTACCGCTTAAAGCAGTTAAACACTGACGGCTCTTTTGATTATTCAAATGAAATATCCGCCGTGGTTTCATTTATTCCCGATAAATTTTTACTTATGCAGAATTATCCGAATCCTTTTAACGGTGAAACGATAATTAAATATCAGTTGCCAGAGGATGGGTTCATAACCATTAAGCTGTTTAATGTTCTGGGGAATGAATCAGGAGTAATTATAAACGAATTTAAGAAAGCCGGGCCCCACACTGTCATATTCCGGGCCGGTGATCTATCAAGTGGCGTTTATTATTACAGAATGTCCTCCGGCAATATAAGCCACACCGCACGAATGATCCTGATAAAGTAAACTGGTACCGTTTTGTAAATATGATAATTAAATAAATGTATTGACTTTATGTTATTGGAGCGATTTCATAGAAGAAATTATTGAGTATTAAAAATTAACCATTTTCCGAACTGACTTTCACATCCCAATAACCTGACAGGTGATTGATATGAGGACTATATACGCCAATCTTATCAACTCTGTTAACGCCTTGCTGGTATGGCTGAACGCGATAAAGCGGGGAGAAATAATTATATTCAGGAGGAGAACGACGTATTCAGGCGCCGGAGGGAGAATTGTTTACTTCCACTCGGATATTTTATACTTGTTTAATTCCTGCCGCATAACTCCGGAGACATTCAGTCCTTTGACTACAGTTTTTTTGATTCATTGCAATAAAATATTTTCAATCCGCTTTTCATTCCTCATTTACGGCACCAGGCCATCACTATATAAGGATCCGCGACAAGAAACTAAAAATTCACATTCAAAAAGTTTAAAGTTTTTACAAAGAGGTTCGTTATGAAATTTTTCTTTTTGGTACTTATGATTATTCTGCTCTCCTCCTTTTTACAAGGCGGTGACGATTGGACACAGAAATCTCCTTCATCCCCGCCCTCCGCGAGGGACAGGCACGCAATGGCGTACATTGGCGATGATAAAATTCTCTTATTCGGCGGGTATACAGGATCAAAGAACGGAGAAACCTGGATATACGACCTGAGCGCAAATACCTGGGAACAGAAATCCCCAAGTACATCGCCCGGTGCCAGGGAATATCACGCAATGGCATATCTGGGGGGTGACCAGGTTCTGTTATTCGGAGGAGATATCGAAGGTCAATCTCATACGAGTACTACTTTCATATACGATCTTAGTGAAAATACCTGGACTGAATTATCACCTGCTAACGTGCCAGAGGGCAGAAGATGGCACGAAATGTCCTACATCGCGGATGGAAAAGTAATTCTATCCGGCGGACAAAGATCAACCTCAACTTATATCTCAGATGTTTGGCTGTTCGAGTCAAGCACCGGAGACTGGACAGTAAAATCAAACCCGGGATTCGCCCCGGCATTTCACTCGTTATGTTTTATAGGCGATGATAAAGTTCTAATGGCGGGCATATGGGCGGACGGCTATCCCTGGACATCTTATGTTTATGACCTGAGTGATAACGCATGGACACAAAAAGCCAATATGAGTGCGGCCCGAGCATTCGGAGATATGGTATACATTGGGAACTCAAAAGCTATGTTTTTCGGGGGGCGCGATGCCGATGGTTGGTACTATAATACTACTTACATCTATGACCTGAACGCGAATTCATGGTCAACTGACAACAATAGCACAGCGCCAAGCCAACGCATTTATTTAAGAATGGCAGAAACCAGTCTGTATGGAAGCGGTTATATTGTTCTTTTTGGCGGTTCAACAACTGAAACACGTCAAAATGATACCTGGACTTTCGGCGGCGCCGATTTTCCTCTTCCTGTCGAACTTACCTCATTCACGGCTTCTGTTAATGACAATAATGTGGTTCTTAATTGGGAAACTGCGACTGAGGTTAATAACTATGGGTTTGAAATAGAAAGAGTTAAGAGTGAAGAATTAAAAGTTAAAAACTTTACTACTCTGGGATTTGTTCCAGGGGCGGGGAATAGTAATTCACCAAAGAGCTATTCGTTTACGGATAATGATATTGAAAACGGAACATACCTGTACCGCTTAAAGCAGTTAAACACTGATGGCTCTTATAATTATTCTAATGAAATAACTGCTGTGGTTGCATTCATTCCAGATAAATTTTTACTGATGCAGAATTATCCGAATCCGTTTAACAGTGAAACGGTTATCAGATATCAGCTGCCGACAGACGTGTTTGTGAAGATGGAAATATATAGTACGCCCGGAGATAAAGTTGCGGCACCTGTAAATCAATTTCAAAAAGCGGGAGTTCACACCATAAAATTCGACGCATTAGATTTACCGTCGGGAATTTATTTCTGTGAGTTTACCGCGGGCAAATACAAGTCAGTAAAAAAGTTTATTATACTCCGCTGAAATTATTGGTCGCTGTTATTTTTCAACCGGCTCCTATGATTATTTGTGATCATTGTTCATTGTTCTTTGCTTTTGGTGAATATATTAAACGAAGGAGCCTTATAATCCTTTGGCAGATAGTCCTGCGGAATGGTTGTCTGGTTGCCGTCCCGGTGCGCTCCGTAATGCGGCGACATAATCTCTACGCCGGCTTCGTTAAATTTATCCTGGATTTTTGAATGAAGTACCGAGTAGATGGCCGCCATCCGCCCTGACTCTCTGGTATAAATGTTCAATTCGTAGGAAACATAAAAATCATCGAGGCTTGTCTGCAGGACAAAAGGTTTGGGTTCTTTCAGAAGCATATCGGTCTCATCGGCCGCTGAAAGGAGCAGTGAGTGCACCTGCTTCCAGGGGACATCATAACCGATCGTGACTGTCGTATGCAGTATTAATCCCTTCTCCTCCGCGGAAGAACTAAAATTGATGATGTGGCTTCCGAGCACCATTGAATTCGGAATAGTGATGTCTACATTCTTGACCGTTCTTACCCTGGTAACAAGAAGTGTCTTCTCAACAACGTCCCCCATTGTATCCGCAATCTTAACACGGTCACCGATCTTAAATGGGCGCATATATGTAAGAACTACACCTGAAACCATATTCGCGATGGCTGATGAAGAGCCCAGCGAAAAAAGTATTCCGAGAAATACGGATATACCTTGAAAGAAGGGGGAATCAGAGCCGGGGAGATACGGAAATATAATTATCGCGGCAAGCACCAGTATCATAAAGCGCACTATCTTAAAAGTAGGCATTGCCCAGTCCTGGTGAAACGCTTCCACCCTCAGAGCCCCTTTATCAATTTCAAGGAAAATAAACCTGACAACTTTGATAAGATACCGGAATACAAACACTAATACGATTATGAAGAACAGGTTCGGCAGGAATCCGAGAAAAGAAAACCACACTTTCTCCAGCGGGTTCATAATATAATCAAACAGTTTATCCGCCCAGGTACGGCTGAAAGCAAACAAACTGAAAACAATCGCGAGGTAAGTATAGATAACTATCAGGAAAAGGAGAAAGCGGATCACTTTTGTAAACAAGGTGAGCGTTTCCGCCATCCTGTCGGCTGAAAGTATTTCGTAGTTTTTTACTTCAAGTGACCTGAGTTTTGTCCCTTTCCACTTTCTGAAATTAGCTATCATCACCCTCCCGGTATAGTGGATCCCTTTGATTATCGCGTACAATAGCGCGGTATACAGGATAATCAGCAGGCCGGTCTTAATAAACGGCTGTATATCCAGTTTACGGGTATGCGGCCAGAGCTGGATGGTAGAGGAAAGGTAAATATATAACGCATATAAAGAGAGAATAAACCTTGCTCCTTTCGCTGCCACAAGCAAAAACTTCTCCGTCATTTCAGAAGATATGACAACTTTATCCCTGAACTTTACCGTCTTATATTGTTCTTTCCCGGGAGATTCGATCTGCCTGTATAACCAAAAGGATATTTTTCTGAATAACAGCAGCACAAAAAGAAGCCCGGCAAGATACAAGAGCGAGTAAACGGTGTAAATTGTCAACGACTCATTGCTGTATACCTGACGCGTAGAATTCAGTTTGCTTATTATTATACCCTTGTATACTTCAGCGAGCACTGAATCAGACATTCCTTCGTTCTCCGCGTCCAGCGAGGTAACCGTCATTATCGGTTCTTCGCCTGACTTCAGCAAATAGTAATTTGCTTGCTTCACAAGAGTTAGTGAGTCATAGGCCATCCCGTCATCCTGTAACAGAGTTTCCAGTTTTTTACTTATCTCCTCAGCCCTCTGAGCCGGAGTGAATATACCGATAGGCGCGGATATATATATTATTGTATCCGAATCGAGGACAACAGGATAACGAACGGGTGATACACCCTGCGATAAAAGGTTTATTGTTAGAACAAGAAAAAAAAGAGTGGGAGTCAGGGTTCTCATAAAAATCATACCGGAATATTTTTATAATGGCTTATCGGCGCCGGTTAATGATATCACCTGCGGGTCCGATACTTTTTTTAATCAGTTTTAATATCTGAAACTTATAAATGCCGGAATTCAAGGGCAATGCAGTTATAACTCACAAAAACCTTAATACTAATTTCAGTTTCTTTTAATGATCGCGACCGGCAGTTCAGGCGACTCATCCATATCCATCATCGCGTTGATAAGCTTGAAGCTCTTAAATCTCCTGATCATCCCTTCCGTTATTATATACTGAATAATTTTCCGTTCCTCCAAAAGCTTTTGTCTCATAGTCCCCTTCAGGAGCGGATTAGCGGGGGTGACCCATCTGGCGCCGTCGAAAAAGATCAGGTTGGCATAAGAAGCGTCAGTGATCATTCCCTCCCGGGTAATGATTATATCATCGCCGGAAACGTGTTTTTTAAGCTCTTCAAAATTATTACGGTCGGCAAACTTGTAACTGTATTGGATTCCTCCTCCTTCAACCAGGGAAACGGCTTTTAAGGGCTTGATCGTGTAAGGAAGGAATTCGAACTCTATTTTCTCTTTTCCGTAAATGCAGCGGCACTTAACAATACCTTTTTGGAATTCGGCCGGCACATTAATTAAACGGGAAAGATCGAGTGGTTCTTTCAGTGAAAACAAAGCGGCGCGTGTCTCGTTAAACCGTTTGTTGTGATAAAACAGGTTTTGCGGGATTCCATCAACTATCTTTATCGTTTCAAGCAACTGGGACATACACTTTATCAATCATTTCATTGTATTCGCTTAACGCATCACTGAACATCGTTATCCCCCCGCCGCTTTTGAAAATCAGGCCGCCTGGGCTGTTTTCAATAAAGCGGATCATAACACAGCTATCGAGGTTTGTTCCGTCAAACCTTCCGAATATGCCGCTATAATAACCGCGGTCGTAATTTTCCGCTTCGAGTATGATCTCGACGGTTTTCTTCTTCGGCGCGCCCGTAACCGAGCCGGCGGGCAATAGCCCAGCGACAATGCTGCCGATATCTTCATAATAACCGCGATGCAGCTCCCCCGTGACTTTCGAACTGACCTGAAGCAGAGGTTTCTGATTGGTTATTATCTTATCAATATACCGGAACCTCTCAACTTTAACTTTTTCCGCCACGATGTTCAGGTCGTTCCTGATCAGGTCAACTATGGTATTATGCTCCGCCAGTTCCTTTTTATCCGCTAGAATGGTTGCTTCAGCGTCAGGCTGGCTGGCGTCTATTGTTCCCTTCATCGGATAAGAACAGATAACACCTTCCCTAATTTCGGTAAATATTTCGGGTGAAAAAAACACAAAATTATTTTTCCAGAGCGCTTTGTACTTTGATTCCGCCACGGTAAAAATCTCGTTAAGAGTGTAGTTTGTTTCAATCGGGGTTTCAGCGGTATAGTTGAGAAGATAGGTGTTCCCTTTTTTTATGTTTTCCGCGACAATATCAAACCCCTTTTTATAACGGTCAAAAGTAACCGGACGTTTTATGAAAGCAAGTTCTTTGGAGGATTTCACTTCGCCGGAGAAGTTCCTGTATCCGCGAATGTCATATAACAGCCCCGCGGAAAGAGCCTCATCTTCTTTTAGTAAAACCGGCTCACGAAACAGAAAATCAATCATAAACAGAAAAGGAATCCTTTCCTTTCCCATCCGGTTCATCTGACTGATCGTTTTTTCTCTGGCGCTTAACATTAGATTAAATTGGGGGTGAATGACTTTACAATATTAATCAATTAAAATTTAAGAATGAAGGGTCGGGAGTTAAAAGTTAAAAGTTCAGAGTTAAAAGTTAAAGGGTTATTAACAAAAACATTTAGAGATCCTGTAGTCAAAAATAATCCCCGGCGGATGTTTAGTAACTGTGATGGGACACAGATGAAACAGGTCTTACAGATGACCGCAGATTAATATTAAAACTCGCACTGCGATGACTCACCCCGCACCAATTTACTTAAACCGCTACTGTTACTGACACTGACTTCTGTTCTCCGTTCGAATTGTCCCTCCCGTCCCGATAATATTGTATTTTACCCTACTATTTCTGATATTTTAACAATGAAACTCAATGTATTATTATTAGATAACCACGACTCGTTCACTTACAACATCGCCCAGATTCTGCGCGAGGAAGGAGTGCGTTTCGGGATTATTAAGAATGATCAGCTTACCGCAACAGACGCGAGTAAGTATGATAAAATTATTTTTTCTCCTGGCCCCGGTGTGCCGGCGGATATAAAAATAATGTTTGAGATACTTGATAAACATCATAAGTCGAAAAGTATTTTAGGTATCTGTCTCGGGCACCAGGCAATAGCACATTACTTCGGGTGGAAGGTTATAAACCTCCCCCGCCCCTACCACGGGATAGGAGAAAAAATTGTTGTAAGCAAAAAGGATGAATATCTCTTCGCCGGGCTTCCCGAGGAATTCACCGGCGGGTTATATCATTCCTGGGCGGCGGAAGAAGAGGAAGAGAGTGAACTTCAAGTTACTGCTCTGAGCCGCAGCGGCGTAATTATGGCTCTGAGGCACAGGCATTATGATATAAGGGGAGTGCAGTTCCATCCTGAATCCCACATAACCGAACACGGAAGCCGGATAATCAGGAACTGGCTCAGTCACTCCGCCGGCGCTTCTTCAAAATAATGCCTTACAGGCAGAATGAATCTTGAAAGATCTTTATATTTATTGTATGTGAGAATGATCCGTTTTTTTGAGCGGGTCAGCGCGACATAAAGCAATCGTGCCTCCTCTTCCATATCACCCTGCTCGCCGCGGAAAGACATAGGATAAACTCCGTCGGTGCAGTAAGGAATCACAACATTATCAAACTCCAGCCCCTTAGCCTTATGCACTGTGGAGATTACTATCTTTTCCGTTCCAAGCAGCAGGTCGGATTCCTTATAAGTGCGGTATTCGGGAATAATTTTTTTAATTACATCCATCAGATTTCCCTCCGGCGCCTTAGCGTCAAAATGTGCGATCAGTTTGCCAATCTGCGTTAGCGAGTCAGCATCGAGCCCGTAGGTTTTGTATCCCGATAAAAACCCGATAAACTCACTGACAAATTCAGAAACCCTTGCATTACTCTCCCCTTGTGCAAGCGCATTAGTATACACCTCCCCGAAGTTTGCGCGCATATTTTCAAAGGTTTTTCGCTTTTTATGGATAAACTCATCCTGCTTCCTTACCGCTTCAGGCAAGCCTTCCCAGATTTTAAGCACAAGATTAACAGTCGCCTGAACATCATCCTTGGCGTTATGAAAATTAACCGCTGGGAGCCCCAGTTTTTTTATCACTTCTTCGAGACGGTAAGAAGTTAGTTCGGGAAGATACCTTCTGCTGATGCTAAGAGTATCCAGCCATTTATCATTAAGGGTTATATCACTGTTCAGCCCCTCCTTTTCAAGATTGCTTTTCAGTATGTTTCTGTCATAAGTGATATTATGCGCGACCGCGATATCATTACCGAGAAACTCAACGAATTTCCGTAAGCCTTCTTCCCTTCTCATACCGTTCAGTTCAAGAAACTCTTTTGTAATGCCGTGAATTTTCACCGTCTGCTCAAGTGATTTATCTGTCTTAAGAAATATCTCCAGTTCCCGGGCTGGTTTTCCGTCAATGATTTCAGTGGCGGCAATTTGAACTATATCTTCGGCACTTGTATCAAGCCCGGTTGTCTCGGAATCAAATACTACAATTCGCCCGGATACTTTATGATTGAGGAATTCGCGCAATAAAGAATTAGTAAAACTTCTCCCCGTAAGGAACTCATTGGGAGTAAGTCCGTGCCGGTAGAGTTCCACCATCAGCGTCCTCGCGTCATTAAGCTGACGCAGCCCCCCGAATATCCAGTAGAGCCTCGCCCACGCGAGCCGGTCCCAGCTGTTATATAGCGATGTAAGAAAAGCAACGGTATCTTTAGTAAGCCGCCGCTTGAAGAGATCAAACCCGGAAACGCGAAAATGGCTCAGGGACATTTTATCCATTACAGAGCTTAAAAGGTCTGCCTGTTTATTTGTCCTTACAAGCACGGCGCTTTTTTCTCCCGAAGCGGTATCACGCTCTTTAAGCAGGTTCGCCACAAATCTTGCCTGAACAAAATCCTCTCCGTTTACCGGATATATCTTCAGATCGTCCGGTTCGGCATCTTTGTATTCAGCAGCTAAAGGAGGCGCTTTCCAGGTTATGTTCAGATTTTCAACGGCATATTCTTTATAAAGATCAAGAAGGTATGAAGGAGAACGGAAATTTTTCTGCAGATTATGAATCTCACACTCACGCGATATCTTCCTGAGCATATCAAGACGCGCGCCCATAAACGAAAAGATAGCCTGCTCGTAATCGCCAAAGAACATTATATGGGCATCCTTCGCCGAAACCATTTTAATGATCTCCCACTGGAGGGCGTTCAGGTCCTGAACTTCGTCAACCATCACCCATTTATAGTTACTAAAACGGAGTGATTGCTTCTTTTTGCTTAACGTGAAATATGTTTCAGTAAGCAGATCATCATAGTCCAGAAGCTGAAGCGCGGCTTTATTCTTCTCGTAGAGGTAGCACACCTGTGCCGCCTGCTGGTCCTTTAATGTCCTGTCAGAAGGTTTATGAAGAATTTCCGCGGGAAAACCAAGAGAGGTTTGTTTTAAATAAGTAGAAAGTTTAAGGAGTTCAGCAACAGGCCCGCGATAATCAAACTGCCATGATGCTTCCTCCATAAGCAGGTCAGCCTCCGCCTCATCCATAACCGCCGCTGACTGCGGGATAAGCCGGTTGGCAAACATAAACCGCATACAGTAGTTATGAATATTCCCTATAAAAACATTACTGCCGGGGAATTTCTGCTCAACTCTTTCCCTCATTCCTTTGGCGGCACGGTTTGTGAAAGTAAGGCATATAATTTGTTCGGGACGAATATTAATACTTAATGCTTTCTGCACGCGCAGGGCAAGCATCTCGGTTTTTCCCGTGCCCGGGGGGGCAAGCACAAGATGTTTCCCGGTTTCCAGATTAATTATTGCCTCCTGTTCGGGAGAAGGCTTAAAGCTGTTATTAATACTCATTTACTTTTTTACTTAAGTTATATTTTAATTACTTACAAATTAGTTTATTCTGCGTTATCACGGAAGAACCCGTCCTCTCTCAGCATCCGGAGGATTCCATTCTTCGCCCCAGGTGATAGCGGGGATATAAAATGCTGCTGGAACAGAGCTGATATTTCCTTTTTTAATTCGGGGTATTTAGCGGCAATCTTTCTAATAAAATGAAACGCGGTATATCTGATCGAAGGAGAGAGCGCTGTCTGCTCCCAAAGGCTGACGCACTTATCAAACAAAAGAGATTCCTGTCTTTCCGTCAGTTCCATCTTCATAAGTATCTTAATAATTTCCCGCTGATGCCCGTCTTTCTTGCCGTCAAGCGCCTTAATAAATTTCGCGGTATGTTTTTTCAGACGCGGATCATTTTCCTCCATACAGCTCCACAGCAGCCACGCGGCGCGCCAGGAGTAAGGCTGCTCATCAGTAATAGCAAGTTTAACCGCTTCCTCATATTCGCCGGGCTGTTCTTTCATATAGGCGATCATTCCCTCTTTATGCATCACCGACAGAACCTCCTTTAACTGCGTCATATTTCCCGCAGAGGGATTATTCTTTTTACTCAATGCATCGCCAATGATTTTGTACTTACAACCATTTTGCAGAATCAGCCAGATACAGGCAGCGCTGCCGGCCTAGATATTTATTTCGATTATTTAAACAATTGCGTTTCATCATTATTTGCCATTCTGAAAGTGAGGCATTTTTAAACCTTTTTTTCGCAATCAGAATCATATAAGTTAATAATGAAAAATTACACTTTCTTTTTAAATAATTATCATTCCAAGGAGCATCTCGTGAAGACATTATTTTTTACATTTTTGACTTTTATACTATTGTTTACAGTTCCTGCTTCCCCGCAGGCAAAAGAGGGGGAAGCGCGTGACGGGGTATTCATCCACATTACTCACGGCAAGGAAAACGCTCATCGTTTGCTGATGGGTTTCAGAATGGCTCTTAATATGGCTGAAGCCGGAAAAGATGTCATTATATACTGCGATATTGAAGCCGTAAAAGTCCTTACCGAAAAAGCTAAAGACATAAAACTAAAAGAATTCCTTTCGCTGCACGAAATGATAACAAAACTACACGAAATGAATATAAAAATAATGGCCTGCCCTACCTGTATGAAAGTTGCCGGTATAAATGAAAAGCAGCTTCGCAAGGAAGTCATAGTGGCAAACCGTGATTACTTCTTCAGTTTTACTAAAGGAAGAATACTAACACTCGATTATTAAGATACACTAAATATAATATCAACTAAAACACAAAGGTTAACATGGAAACAAATAAAGAAATATATGCTATGCCGCGCATCGGCGAACAAGCTCCTTCATTCACTGCCGTAACTACCCAGGGTGAAATTAATTTCCCGAAGGACTACGAAGGGAGCTGGGTTATTTTATTCAGCCACCCCGCGGACTTTACGCCTGTATGCACTTCGGAATTCATGACCTTCGCGGTTATGGAAGAACAGTTCAACAAAGCAGGCTGCAAACTCGTCGGACTCTCTGTTGACGGGCTATACAGCCACATAGCCTGGCTCCGCACCATCAAAGAGAAGATCGAATACAAAGGGATGAAGAATGTTGAAGTTACCTTCCCCCTGATTGAAGACATCACTATGGAGGTCGCGAAAAAATACGGAATGATCCAGCCGGGTGAAAGCAACACCAAAGCTGTACGGGCTGTCTTTATAATTGACCCAAAGGGAATTATCCGCACCATTATCTATTATCCACTCAGTCTGGGCAGAAATTTTGATGAGCTGTACCGTGCTCTTATCGCGCTAAAAACAGCGGATGAGTTTAGCATTGCAACACCTGCGGACTGGCGGCCCGGTGACGATGTTATAGTTCCCACCGCCGGATCGTGCGGAACTGCAAAAAACAGAATGGATGGCAAGGAAGAGGGAGTAGAATGCAAGGACTGGTTCTTCTGCACCAAGAAACTTGACAAAGATACGGTCCTCAAGAAAGTAGTAACACGCTAAATTGAAAAAGGCTCCCCGCCTCCCGGCTCGGAGCCTCTTCTTTTTATAATGGGTATTATTCTATGGAAACAAGAGAAAAAACTTCTGGCGATTATCACCGTGAACACGACCGCCTTCACGGCGCTCATCATTCTAATTGCCTGTTTCTCCGCACCCCTCCGGTCAGGGAAATCTCTGATACTTTCACCAATGAAGGTTCGCTGATAACTAAGATCGTATTTAACGAGTCACACCAGGGGTATGACGGAAAGGTGCACGGAGGGTTAATTTCCGCCATTACCGATTCTGTGATGGTAAGATGCCTGATGGGGCACGGAATACTCTCTTACACCGCCGAACTTAAAATGCGGTATAAACTGCCGGTTGAGATTAACAAGGAAACAATATTTGTAACCACAATTCTATCATCTGGCAGGGACCGGCTGTATTCCCTTGAAACAAAAATATACCAGGATAACGAAATAAAAATTACCGGGAAGAGCAGATTTTACCGGTACAATGCGAAGGCTTAGGCGAAATGGATACTCCGTTATTATTAATCATACTTTTTTCGGTAATATCGGCCTTTGGTTCCGTAAGCCTCGCGGGTACCGTACTGCTCATACCTCAAAAGACAAGAACGACGCTTCTCCCCTGCCTGCTAAGTTACGCGGTCGGCACTCTTCTCGGCGCGGCGTTCCTCGGTATGCTGCCGCAGGCAGTCAATTCAATCGGTACGCGACAGGCATCCGTCTATTTTCTTATTGGAATTGTCCTCTTCTTCATCCTTGAGAAGCTGCTTCTCTGGCGGCACTGCCACGAAGAACACTGTGAATCGCACGGTGTATCGGGAAAACTTATTCTTGTCGGCGACGCTCTGCATAATTTTATTGACGGGCTTGTAATTGCCACAGCATTTTCGTCATCCATTACTCTTGGCGTGGCGACTTCGATAGCCATAATTGGTCACGAACTGCCGCAGGAGCTTGGTGATTTCGCTGTCCTGCTCGACAGCGGTTTTTCTAAATCAAAAGCTCTTTTATTTAACCTGCTCTCAAGTTCAACAACTCTGATCGCGGGTATAGGGGGATATTATTTTCTTTACTGGATAAGCTGGGTACAGCCATACATTATGGCGCTGGCTGCCGCCAGTTTTGCCTATATAGCGATTGCAGACCTTGTCCCCGGGCTGCATTCAAGAACAGGATTGAAGAGTTTGGTAAGACAAACACTTTTAATCGGTCTGGGGATACTTACTATTATACTAATTTCACATCATTCACATTAAATCGGAAGGAATGTAATGCCTCAGAATATATCATTCGACACTAAAAATATTAAGATTGCATTCGTCAGCGATGACGGAGAAACGATCAGCCAGCACTTCGGAAGGGCAATGTACTACGAAGTGCTTACCATTAAGGATTCAAAGGTAACCGGAAAGGAAAAGCGAGAGAAGGCCGGACACCATACTTTTCACCAGGAAGAACACGGTCACGGACATCAGCATCATCACGAATCGGGAGAACACCAGATGCATAAACATAACACGATGGTTGCTCCTATCACGGACTGTGATTATCTCGTGGCGCGAGGGATGGGGAACGGCGCTTACGCGCATTTGGCGGAAGCAAATATAAAGCCCATTATTACAAATCAAAGAACAATAGATGAGGCTATCAACCAGATACTTAAGGGAAACCTTACGGATCATACTGAAAAGCTGCATTAGAATCTTTTAGTTGAAATGAAAGAACCCGCATGGGATGCTGTGCGGGTTTTTTGTTTTCGCGAACTCAACCTCCCCCATCACTCCTTCTTTTGGAAAGAGAATGAGGGGAGGGTGCTGTAAGAATTTATCGGGATTGATAAATGCTGTAAACTAATTTGGGCGCTGTGCGGAGGGGCTTCGTCGAATGTAAGAGAATAGCATAAGAGTTACTTCTTTGCCGGTTCGAAGGTTAGGGAAAGGGAGTTGACACAATACCTCACACCTGTTTCTGTAGGACCGTCATCGAAAATATGTCCAAGGTGTCCGTCGCACTTTGCGCAGGTGATCTCAATACGGATCATGCCGTGTGAGTAATCCTTCGTTTGTTTTATCTTCCCGCCTTCAATTTCACGGTCAAAACTTGGCCAGCCGCAATGCGAATCGAATTTCATTTCGTCGGTAAATAACTCGCTGCCGCAACCGGCGCACTTGTAAATGCCCTTTTCTTTATGCATATAAAACTCTCCGGTAAAAGGGCGCTCGGTGCCTTTTTCCCTTAGGATATAATACTGCTGCGGGGTAAGTTTTTCCTTCCACTCGTTTTCAGAAAGGTTTACCTGATTCTCTTTATTCTCATTCATATTTTTATTCTCTTTCTTTATGCTTTGCGCGCATCCGCCTGTCGCGAGCGCCATAAATAAAACTGCCGTAATAGTTAATAACTGAAGTTTCATATTAATTTATTAGTTTAGGAATATAATTATTAACAGACTATTCTTTCAAAAAGTTCTGACATAAATTTGATTTAAAAAGCCTTATTCCGAAACAGAAATATCTTTCCCCGTGGAATGATCCTTGATAAGTACGGGTGTTCAGATAACCCGCGGCAGGAATAAAATCTGATAAGATGCGCCGCTAATCCGGCACCCCTGGTTATTCTTTATTAAAAGATTATCACGGTTTTTAACAACAGGAACAAGCTGCGTTATTTCGTTTCGAGAGGCAGGACGGATTTTTTAATCCCTTAAGGGATTTTTAATTTTTCGTTTATAATTCTTAATCCCTGAGGGATTCTTAATTTTTATTTCTTAAACTGGCGGAGCCCGTACCATAAGTAATGATTTGAAAAGATTTGTTGCGATAACCCCTCCCGGTCTCCCACTTCGATCCCTCGAGGGGCTCAGTGCACCGCCTTTGTAAAAATGGGAGGAGATTTTATTTGAAAATTCTAGCCAATCCCTGGGAGATTTTCAATTTTCGCAGAATATTTTTTCTAACTATTTAATCCCTGAGGAATTCTTAATTCTTAATTTTTAATTCTTAATTTTTAATTCTTAATTTTTAATTCTTAATTTTTAATTACAACTATGAGACCATACATTTTAGCCGAGTGCACCTGGAACCGCCTGCAAACAGAAAAATACGATCTCGCGGTTCTCCCCTGGGGTGCTACCGAAGCGCACAATTATCATCTGCCATATTCAACGGACAATATTGAAACGGTAAATATCGCGGAAATGTCTGCCGGACAAGCCTGGGAAAAAGGCGTTAAAGTGATAGTTCTCCCGGGAATACCCTACGGTGTAAACACAGGACAGACTGACATCTACCTCACGATGAATATGAATCCCTCAACGCAGTATGCCATACTTACTGATATCCTCGAAAATCTTTCGCGGCATGGCATTAACAGGTTCCTGATCGTGAACGGGCACGGCGGAAATGACTTTAAACAGATGCTTCGCGAACTGGGGCTTAAGTATCCTGATATGCTTCTGGCAACCTGCAACTGGTACCAGGCGGTGGATAAGTCCGGCATCTTTGATAACGACGGTGATCATGCTGATGAGATGGAAACAAGTATAGTTATGCAGCTCGCGCCCGAACTTGTACTTCCGCTGGATGAAGCAGGCGACGGGAAGAGTAAAAAGTTCAATGTAACAGCGCTGAATGAAAAATGGGCGTGGAGCGAGCGGAAGTGGAGTAAGGTAAGCGACGATACCGGCATTGGCAATCCAAAGATGGCAACTGCCGAAAAAGGTCGGCTATATCTTACAAAAGTCATATCTAAAGTTTCCGAGTTTATGTGTGAGCTGGCAGAAGCTGATAAAGACAATTTGTATTCTTAACCCAATCTTCTTAAGAAAATATAGCGCGGAGAACGAAGATATCATTGGATTTTCGCGGATGGTAATTTTTATCCGCCCGATCCACAAATCTCCGCGATGTTTGCGGTGTGCCCGCTTATTACCCGTTTAAACCCTTTTTGATCCTCTTTATCCGTGTTCCGATAGCTGCAGTTTACCGGGGAAGAATTTGAGCTTACATAATAGTCTCCCTTTCTTTATATATTAGCCTTTCAATTTCTACAATTAATGACTATAAATGACGACTGATACCAAACATTACTCAATAGATATTCCCTTTCAGAAATTCAAATTAAAGAACGGCCTTACTGTTATCATACACGAGGACCACAAAGCTCCAATCGTGGCGGTGAACATCTGGTACCACGTCGGTTCGAAAAATGAAAAACCCGGAAAGACAGGTTTCGCGCACCTTTTTGAGCATCTGATGTTCAACGGCAGTGAGAATTTTAATGATGATTATTTCCAGGCGATGGAGCGTGTGGGGGCAACAGATCTGAACGGGACCACCGGCAGTGATGTTACGAATTATTTTCAAAATGTACCTTCCTCCGCGCTTGATGTGGCGCTTTGGATGGAATCGGACAGGATGGGGCATTTGCTGGGAGCAGTCACTCAGGAGAAACTTGATGAACAGCGCGGTGTTGTTCAGAATGAAAAAAGGCAAAGTGAGAATCAGCCCTACGCTCTTAGCCAGGAGGCAATAACCGAAAACACTTTCCCGAAAGAACATCCTTATTCGTGGACGGTTATCGGAAAAATGAAAGACCTTGATGACGCAAAACTTGAAGATGTGCACGAATGGTTCAAAACATATTACGGCGCTGCAAACGCGGTACTGGTAATTGCGGGTGATGTAGATACAAATGAGGCGCTCGGCAAGGCGGAAAGATATTTTGGAGACATTCCTTCCGGGCCGCCGGTCAAAAGGCTTTCCCGATGGGTGCCGGTGATGCAGGAACCCAAAAGAATGATCGCGCAGGACCGCGTGCCGCAGGTAAAAATAACTAAAGTATGGAACACCCCGGGACTCGGCGAGGAAGAATCGGGATACCTGGAAATGCTGGGCGAGATCCTCGGATCAGGAAAAAACTCCAGGCTGTACAAACGGCTTGTATATGAGGAGCAGGTGGTTACGAACATCTCCTCGTTCCAGTACCCAAGGGAGTTATCCGGACAGTTTTACATCACCGCGACTTTAAAGCAGGGGGAAAGCGTTGACAGGATAGAAAAAATAATTGACGAGGAATTGAGCCGGCTTCTGGTGGAAGGGCCTTCGGACAAAGAAATTGAGAGAATTAAAGCAGAGTATTTTTCAATGGTTGCCCGGAGTGTTGAACGGATCGGCGGTTTTGGCGGCAAATCGGCCATCCTTGCCGAAAATGAAATTTATACCGGGGATCCTTCTTCATACAAAGAACACATTGAACTGATTGAAGCCTGCGGCAAGACGGAAATTATTTCCGCCGGACAAAAATGGCTAACCGAAAACTGCTTCACTCTTGAAATTCATCCGTTCGATGAGGGGGAAACCGTTAAGTCTGATGTTGACAGAAGCCAACTCCCTGCGATTGGTGAAGTTCCTGACGCTTACTTTCCGCCTATTAATAAAACCACTTTAAGTAACGGACTGAAAGTTTACCACGTTTACCGCGAAAATGTTCCGGTCGTTAATCTTGAAATGATTATAAACGGCGGGCACTCGATCGACACACCCGGTAAAGAGGGGCTGGCAACTATGCTGATGGCGATGCTTGACGAGGGAACAAAAACCAAAAACGCGCTGGAAATAAGCGAAGCAGTTTCTCTTCTCGGCGCGGGGCTTTCCTGCAGTACTGACATAAACTTCTTTGTGGTTTTTATCAGCGCGCTGAAGTATAAACTGAAAGAGTCGCTGGAACTGTATACCGAGATTATTCTAAATCCCGAGTTTCCCGCGAATGAACTTGACCGGCTTAAGAAGGAAAGATACGCTGCAATAGAAAGAGAAAAGGCCGCGCCGGTTTCGCTCGGACTAAGAGTATTTCCTAAATTACTGTTTGGTGAAGGGCACCCATACTCAAAACCGTTCAGCGGTTCGGGATACAGGGAGTCGGTCGAAAGTATAACCCGTGAAGATATCTCACAACTTTACAAAAAATACTTTTCACCGCTTAATTCTTCATTGATAGTTACAGGCAATATTTCACTCGATGAAATCGTCCCGGAACTGGAGAGGCTGCTTGGAGGATGGCGCGGAGAAATGCCGGCGCTCCCTGAAATAAGAGCTGTTGAACAGCCGGAAAAACCTATTATTTATTTGATAAACCGCGCCGGGTCCGTGCAGAGCATTATTTTCGGCGGCTCTCTTGCGCCGGCAAAAAGTATGAATGATCCCGCGATTGAGGCAATGAACCTTCTCTTAGGCGGCGCTTTCACTTCAAGAATAAATATGAACCTGCGCGAGGATAAGCACTGGTCATACGGATCCGGGTCATTTATCCGTGATGCTAAAGTACAGCGCCCTTACATTTTCTACGGAATCGTACAGGGAGATAAAACCAAAGAGGCTCTGACCGAATTATATAAAGAAATTAAAGGCTTGTCGGGTGAAAGCCCCGTCACCGAAGATGAGGCGCTTAAAGCAAAATTAAACCTGGTATATCAGCTCCCCGGTTACTGGGAAACTCTTGAGGTGGTCGGCGCTTCCGTATCCGAGATCGTTCGGTTCAATTTACCGGAAGATTTTATTTACAAATATTCTTCAATAATAAAATTACTCTCACGCGAGGATATACAGAAGGCCGCGAGCGGCCTCCTTCAGCCTGATAAACTGATATGGGTTGTGGTCGGTGATGAAACCCAAATCCTGGAACCGCTGAAAGAGACGGGATATGAGGTCATCCCGTTGGATAAGAACGGTGTAATATAAAAATTTGTAATAATTTTTTCGCGAATCCATTCACACGCCACTCAATTGTTAAGCGGGGTTTCAAATGACTTTGAAAGACCAAGAGATAAAACCTGGTTGTTTCGTTGGGATGGAACACAGATTACACTGATGGAACGGATGACCACAGATTAACAAGTGCAGGGGAGCAGACCTGCTTGTCCCGACGGAGTCTTTGAAAAAGATTGAAAAGTGATTGGATGGTCTGAAAATATATTAAGTGCCTTTGTAGTCGGCAATTATTAATTTACACATCCTTCAGACCCCAGATTGAGCCCTCGCAAATTAGTTTATCCGTCAATTTGCTATAAAAAATTATGTGTCTGCCGGTAAGATAAGTTGTTGAACTCAAAACCTTTTCTCCCGACAACCCCACACATAGATACCCTTGTCCCAATGCACCAGGATCAGTGCCACGCTTTTGATAAAAAGGGAAACAGAAGCTCTGTTTTAACTCTTAACTCATAACTTTTAACTCTCACAGACTATTTGATTAAAATCATTTTTTTGGAATCAATATGAACTTCCTGCTTTGAGCTTGTAGTTGCAATCAGTTTGGCATAGTAAACGCCGGACGCAACATTCTCACCGCTCCACAGCACTTCGTGATATCCCGCTTCCCTCTCCTCGTCGATCAGTTCGGCGACTTCCTTACCGAGCAGGTCAGATACAACCAGCCTCACGCCGCTCTTCTCAGCGAGTATAAACCTGATGGTGGTCGCCCCGTTGAAAGGATTGGGATAATTCTGTAATAACTCATACTCTTTTTTTGTCGTGCCCGCTTTTACCATAACGGGGTAAGTATAAGTATACTCTCCGTTAAGGTCAATCTGCTTCAGGCGGTAGAATACCTCCGTAGGTTCAGCAAACGGGGGGAGGCGGTCATCGAACCTGTAGATGCTCAGTTCAGTCGTGGTGCCTTTCCCTTCAACAAAGCCTACTCTCTTCCATCCGTTCTTTATGCTTCTGTAGATCTCGAACCCGCTGTTATTTATCTCCGAGACGGTTATCCACTGCAGAATGGCGTCACTCCCCGCGACTGAAGCGGAGAAACTTTCCAGTTCAACAGGTATATATGAAAGGATCGTTACAGTATTCGAATAACCTGAATTTCCGGAAGAATTGAATGCCTTTACGCGGTAAGAATACTGAGTGAGGCCGGAAATGGCGGAATCAATATATACTGTTGTATTCGCTGAGATAGTATCTCTTACCACAAATGTATTGTTTCCCTGCCGGCGCTCGATTATGTACCCGGTTTCATTCAGCGCGTTATCCGTCCAGTTCAGTTCAATATCGCTCATAAGGTTAAGTGACGCTGTCAGACCTGTCGGGGCAATCACCGGAGCGGTGGCGTTAAACTTGTATATTTTACCTCCTGTAAGGTCCGCCGCGTAAATTTCACCATAGCGATCCAAGCCGAAAGTGGAGAGGCTAATACCGGCTGAACTTATCAGAACTTCATTAACCGGCGGATTCACTCCGTCATAACTTAAAGCCCAGATCCGTTTTGAGACATAATCTCCGTAGATGTACTTACCCGTTAACTCCGGCAGATTCGGGCCGCGGTAAACGTAGCCGCCCGTTACGGAATATCCGCCCGAACTGTTATGCCCATATACAAATATCGGCGGTATTTTATTTGTAGTATCACAGGTGGCTGCATTATAGCACTGAAAGCCTTCAAGTATTTTCCAGCCGTAATTTCCGCCGTTCCAGATCAGGTCAATTTCTTCCCAAAGCCCCTGACCCACATCGGCACACCACAGCCAACCCGTAACGGGATCAAATGAAAAACGCCAGGGATTCCTCATTCCGTATGAGTATATCTCCTCGCGATATCCCTGTGAGTTTCCTTTATACGGGTTATCAGGAGGAATGGAATAATTCAGTCCGGCAGCCGATGAGTCAACATTGATTCTTAATATTTTACCAAGGAGCACCTCGCGGTTTTGCGCGTTATTCTGCGGATCACCGGCGGAACCGCCATCACCGGTCGCTACATAAAGATAACCGTCCGGACCGAATGAATTCTGCCCGCCATTGTGGTTCGAGTAAGGTTGATTATATGAAAGGAGTATCAGTTCGCTGTTTTTATCCGCGGAGTCGGGATTAGTTTGAGATACACGGTACCTCGCTACAATGCTTCTGCGCGGATTGGGGGCTGTGTAATTGACGTAGAAATAACCGTTATTTTTATAATCGGGGTGGAACGCGAGCCCGAGCAGTCCCAATTCTCCGCCGGATGTAACCCTGTCGGTTATATTAAGAAATATTTTTGAGCTTGTAACGTTTTTGTTATTGGGGAAGACGTAGATTAACCCTGACTGGGAAACAACAAACATACGATCGGTATCATCGTCCGGGGTCTGGATATCCACCGGAGAGGAGAAAGTCAGATTAGGGAACGCAACCTGCAGCGAGTACTGGCTGAAGGCGGTTACCTGCAATACAAGAATAAATAAAAGTAACATTTTGATCATACGCAAATTCTCCTGTTATAGGGTTAACACGCCTTAAATATAAACATTTATTTTATTTTATTCACGGCTTCTTTTTCCCCTTGGGCTTTGCTTTAACTGTCTTTACTGCTGATTTAGCAGATGATGTTTTTTTCACCGGAGATTTTACGGCTTTTTTGGTCGGCTTCTTTACCGCTTTTCCTTTAGCGGCAGTCTTCTTTTTGGGCGCGGCGGATTTTTTTACTGTTGTTCCCTTTTTCTTATCAGAAGAGGGCTTCACTTTCTTTTTACTGTCAGCAGTTTTAGCCTGACTTACCTTTTTCACTTTTTTTACGGGAGCGGCTTTTTTTGCCGGATTCTTCTTCACAATTGCTTTCGTTGTTTTCGCAACAACCTCTTCTTCAGCAGCCACAGGGATCTCTTCCTCCGGCTTTTCGACAGCCACTTCTGTAATGGGAGGAACCGGTACCGGAGTAAGCCTGGCAAGGATCTCATCATACTTAAATCCGGCTTCTTCCGCTGCTGTGGTTAAAGCTTCTATCTTATCTATCATTTTATTTAAATACAGGATGAATCTTCTTCCGGTGAAGACCTGCTGCTTTTCAATATCCTCCGGATGCACGGGGGAATATTCGTCAATAAGCCTTTCAGCCTTCAGGATCAGCTCAAGAGTGAAATCCCAGTTGAGCAGTGTATTAAAGTTTTCCTTGCTGAAATAGGCGGTATCCTGATAAACATTATACCCGATAAAAGATTTAATTTCAGGATGCGAAAGCAGTTCGACCGCGCTGCTTTCCGCGGCAGGGACATCCTCAAAGATGCGCTGTTCGGACGCGAGAATCTTAAGCAGGTCAAACTCCTGCTTTACAAGCGGATAGTCATAATTCAGGCGGATAAGATTCTGCCACAAAGGCTGGGCTAGGAGAAGGTTCTCGTATAATTGCGAAGCTTCCTTTCTGGATACAACTTTTTCAACGGAGAATAAAATCCTCTTCATCACAAAATAGATCAGGATAAGGTCGCGATAGGCGTTCTGTTTCTGAGGATCATAAATGATCAGGAAGCCTTTTACGCGGATGTAGGTTTTGTTTTTCCGCTGTTCAGCCGTACTTACCTGTTTATTCAGCAGTTTGAGCGTGGAGAGGTCTTTCTCTATCTCACCGATAATCACGGTTTCGCTGAGACGCATATCGTGCAGCGCTCCGAGCTCCGAAATTACAGCGGATAATTTTGTACGGATATAATCGCCGAAGCGGGCCGGACCCTGCCCTTCTTCCTTAAACCCGCAGTATCTCCCCAGTTCATCAAGCACTTCCGCTCCGAATAATCCGTTTACGGCTTCGTGAAGCGGCATTAACTGAAGTTCGCGCAGCGCGGCGGCAACGGAAGGAACGCCCTTTCCGCGCAGGTTATCGTGCAGAATTCTCAGATCGCCTGTTTTATCAGTCATCTCCTTAAACTCAGTAAAGACGTGGTACTGATAACCCTGTATATTGAAATACAATCCTTCAGCGGCGATATCTGCTCCGCTCCTGAGATACTCTAATCCGGTTTTTGAATCCCTGAATGCATAATAATATTCAAGCCCGCTTTTCATATTAAGCGCCGAGGCAAGCGTGTTCATCCGGAAGTCTTTGTCAGCCTCACCGGGACAGGTAGAAATTACTTTCCCGGTCGAAACGTGAATTGTACCCGGGGCAGCTTCATACGAGTTGTTATAAACTACAAGCGCAAATTCTCCGCGCGCGTAGTTTGTGAACGCGAAAACATTGTGGTTAACTCTTCCGTCGTCTTCCACAAAATCGTAGAAATCAAAATGCTTCACTTCGCTGAAGAGATAACGCTTCCTGAAGATCGGGAAGATCTCCGCTTCGTGCCTCGCGATAAGGTAACCGTCCTCAAATTCATTATAGTAAGCCTTGCTGTATTCCATACCGTATTTCTCGGTAAAGCCTTCTATCTGCCCGTGTGCAAGCATCGGCAGTCCGGGCAGGGTGGCGAGCATAACGCAGACGCCAAAATATTTATCTCCCTTTCCGAACTGGTTTACGGCTGTTTCTTCATCGGGATTACTCATAAAATTCACATACCGTT
The DNA here is from genome assembly GCA_013360295.1 of Ignavibacteriaceae bacterium. Classification (GTDB taxonomy): domain Bacteria; phylum Bacteroidota; class Ignavibacteria; order Ignavibacteriales; family Ignavibacteriaceae; genus JABWCL01. The sequence continues at coordinate 67,487 of JABWCL010000011.1, forward strand.
TGAGAATTTCGGGATTGAACTCGAGTGTATTGGTAATGAGTTCACGGAACTTCTGGTTTTCCTCCTTCATAAACATATGCATAAACGCGCTGTTATATACGCGGTGCATACCGAGTGTGCGGACGAAATATCCTTCCATCAGCCAGAACGCCTCAGCAAGAAGGAGCGTGTTCGGCATCTCCGCGTTCATACGGTCTACCACATCCCTCCAGAATTCATTAGGCATAGCCGATTCAAACGCTTCCTGCGTTAACGCATAATCTGAACGGGACGGAATAGCGCCGCCAAGCCCGGGCTGAGGGAACCATAATCGCTGATAATGTTTCTTCGCGAGGGTCATAGCCGCATCAAAACGTATGATCGGAGTTTTCGCCGCTACGTGCTTAATCGCGCTTATGAGGTATTCCCTTACTTCTTCTTTCAGAAGGTTCAGCTGCGCGGTATCGTTCCAGGGCATATTGGTGCCGTCGTTACCGTGGTAGATATACCTTACTCGCCCGCTGCCGTTCTCAATCAGCTGGAAGACAACCGCCGCGTCTTTCCTTGTGTAATATTTATCCTCAATCCTTATCTGAACAGCGGGACTGTCGGAAAGGTCGGGGCCTGTAAATGAATACGACGGATATGGCGGCTGCTCGGTTTGTATGTAAAAATCAGGATGTTCGAGCACCCAGCGCGAAAAGATACCGGTATGATTCGGGACCATATCGCTCGAAAGCCTTATCCCCCTGATAGCGCACCTGTATTTAAGATTCAGGAATGCAGGCTCGCCGCCGAGCTTGTGAGCAATGTCATAATCATATAAAGAATATGCTGAAGATTCGGCTTCGGGATTTCCGCAAAACTGTTTGATCTTCTTTGATGCGGCGCTTCGCTCCCATAACCCGATCAGCCAAAGCGCATTGATATTCCTTTTTACCAGCAGGTCAAGCTCTTCATCAGGTATTTGTTCAAGGGTATATATATCGCGCTGATATTTTTTGCTCAACTGGTTCATCCATACATAGGCGTTTTTCGCGAGCATCACCACGTTTGGCATCCAGTCGATATCCTCGGTAAACTGCTCCGCTTCAAAGAAATATGACATGCTTACTTCATCAATGCTCACCGGCCTCTTCCCGGCAAGTATTTGTCTGCGTATCTCTTCTATCTCTTCTTTGGTAAGCAAAGGCTGGTATGAAGGAACAGGTGGAGTGCCGAAAGTGCCGTGTGTGCCGAATATCTTAGAGTCTTCAAAGATAAGGTCTTTCCCTTTGATCAGCCTCGCGAGAAACTTTTCGTCCAGCAGTTTGCCCCATTTTTCAATTATATATTCAAGCTGAGCGTTTGGATCATCGGGATTTGCCAGTATAGGTTTACGCAGCGCCTCGATAAGAGAGAGGTTTTCAAGGCTGAGCGGTTTTTCTTTAAGGAAAAACTCTTCCGCCCCCTTAATGAATTCAGTATAGGGAGCTTCCTCTTTTAATTTCGTGTTGTCAAAAAATTCAGCGAGCTTTTTAATGGACGGATTAATGTTCTCCAGATCAAGCAGTATCATCTCCTCAAACAATATTTCGAGGTTCTCTTTTTCCCCGGTCTTCCCCTGGAGGTAATCTGTCGCAGTTACTTCCCCTTTATATACCGGCAGCGGCGGGAACTGTTCCGTAAATTTCAGAAAAACCTTTTCCGCGCCTTCCTTCCCCAGGAGGCTGTACAGAGTATCAACGCCTCTCTTCAGCACGCCCGGATTTTCCTCTTCATCGTATTTCCTGATCACAAAGTGGAATATCTCGTGCAGAAGCCCGGCCGCGTTTATTAGTCCGGGAGTGATCAGGTTTTCAGTGTCATTAGCCGCCTCGCGGACTTTATTCACAGTATCGGCAACCTTACGCGCGAGTGGTGAATTAGCAATGATCAGCCGCCCGGTAATGGAGTAAAGCTCCTCATCAATGAGGTATTTATCCCTCGCCTCAGTATTTACGTGAAGGTAATAAGTGACTAAATTATTCGTCTGCATTTTTATCATATAAGAGAATCCGGTGAAATCAGTTTAAATTCTGTATAAGTAAGTTTAGAAATATATAGTGAGGAAAGATAATAAAATGGAGGGAAATACAGAGGTCGGGGCTTACTGATTACAGCGGTATTTTTGGGTCTGTAATGGAAGTGGAAAGTTACTTGTGTGGATGAAGTGCCCCGCTTTGCATTACTGTTGCCCGGGCTTTTCCCTTTCACCTGCCATTGCCCCATTAATATAATTTTTATTGTTCGCAGATTTCCTTCAATTTGTCCAATGCCTGAGGGTAAGTCTCGTTCATATAATCCGCAAAATCTTCCGTAATGTCCAACTCTACTAAAACAGCAGTAACGCCATCGCTTTCTTCAAACGAATAATTTTCAAATCCTCCTGCCCATTTTTCAACCTCCGGGCCTTCCGTTATTTCTTTATTCCCAACCAATAGTCCGGTGTGTTTGATTGAAACAAATTTGTCCGTAATGTTCTCAACTATTTCGGAGACCATCCCTCCTTTTTCTCCCTTTTCATCTGTCCCGATAAAGAGCATTTTGCTTCCTTTGTGCCAGGAGCCCTCGATAGTGGAAGTAGGGTTAAACAGAGCCGTCCATTTTTCATATGTAGATTTATCGCTTATGCCAAGCATAAAGTCATAAACCTTGTTAACAGGAGCGTTAATTTTAACAGTGAACTGAAGTTTTTTCATAAATATAAAAGTGTTTTGTTATTATAATTTAACAAGTTTTCCTTTTCTTTTCACAATGTTTTTATAATCCCACTGAATTTTTCTGGATTTGATCAGCCAGCGTTTTAAGTCCTCAGGATCAATTTCGGAAACACTGTTGAAGAAAACAGAAGCATCCTTAAACTTCCCTCCCCGAACATTCAATTTTTCCTCGTCAAAATCTGCCCCGCTCCAGAACATAAGCCTTATCCCTTTCTTCTGCTTACTGTAGCCAACTATCGGGTTGCCGTCCAAAAACCAGACAGGATGCGCGTGCCAGACCTTACTTTCCGCCCCGGTAAGCCCGGCATCAATTATTTCCGCCAGTTGATCGCAAATTAGCTGATCATCCGGGGTTTGTTTTAGGTTGTATGATTTTATATCGGGGATCATTTTTGATTCTTTAATATATCTATTAATATTATCTATTTCCATATTGTGCCTGACTCAGTAGCGGATTTAGCAAGAATTAAACAGTCAATCCGGGACTAAAGAATAATTGAATAACAGTCTTGACTTAACCACATTACACACAATTTAAGCAAACCGCTGTTGGTGGCACTAAATATTTATATATAAAATAAGTACCATTGGTGTCTATCGCAATGATATACGAAGTCTATTTATCATAATTTAGCTAAATTGTGCTAGTATACTGACACAATTCAGCTAAATTGTGCTAATTAGCCAAAAATTCTGCTATTGTGTTAAAATTTTCAGCCTCTTTCTTTTAACCTTTAAAAATCGTATTTTTAAAGTCTGTAATTTTTTTCGGTCCCAAACCGGTGGCTCTGTGAATAACAAGTAATGCCATCCCTCACGGGATTCGGGGAAGGTGGGGTTGCCGGGGTTATAATAATATAATCGCTCACGGGGTTTTTAATTCTTAATTCTTAATTTTTAATTTACCTGCCCTCGTAGCTCAGCAGGATAGAGCGACGGTTTCCTAAACCGCAGGCCGGAGGTTCGACTCCTCTCGAGGGTACTACAAGCCGCACTTTCATTTCGATCGTGCGGTTTTTTTATTTTAAAAGCTTTGCGCATTTCCCCCACAAATTATTCAACTCGTCACTGAAACTATCACTGATTTCCCCTGATCTCCGTTCTCTTCTACCTATTCCCTGAATTTGGCTCTGATCATTGATCATTGTTATTTGATCATTGCCCCCCAAAACCATTTAACACATCACTGAGAATGAGACCGACACTGATACTGACACTGTCACTGATTCCCCTGCTCCCTGCTCTCTGAAGTTTGCTTTGATCATTGATCATTGATATTTGATCATTGCACACCAGCCGCTTTCATCACCACAAAAACCAGAATCCCCAGCGTTGCACCGAGGTAGAGAGTTCTTATATACTTTCGCCCTTCATCGCCACTGGACTTCAGCAGCTTCACGGTTGAGTATACTATGCTTATATCAATGATCAGTACCGGAATAAGATAGACCAGGCTGAACCAGCCAAGTATAAACGGAAGGAAAGAGAGAAGGTAGACAATTGTAAATATCAATCCGCTGATATTAAGAGCGGGGCGCCTTCCGTATATGATCGCCAGTGATTTTGATCTGATGATCATATCCCCTTTAGCGTCCATTGCGTCCGCGGCGATTTCTTCTCCAAGGTCAATAAGCGCAGCGAGCACCGCGAAGTACCAGACAGTCTTTTCCAGCGGATATCCCACAGAGAACCCGCCATAGACAAACGTCATACCAACGGAAAAGCTGACCATAAGATTACCCGGCAGCCCGCTTTTTTTATATTTCCTGTTATATAGAAAACCTATAACGGAAACAAGCAGGGCTAAGAACAGTGTCTGAAATGATAAAAATGCTCCGCCTGAAAACCCAAACAAGAATAATGAGACAGCCCAGATAAACGCTCCCTGTGGAGATACGGCTCCCGATGGTATGGGGCGGTGCGGCGCGTTGATCTTATCAGTCTCGATATCATAATAATCATTCAGAACAAGGATTGACGCGGAAATGAGGAAGATAGAAGTAAAGCCAAGGGCCATCTGCAGAACTGAAGGGATAGCGCCGAGGGCGAGTATCTGTCCCATCACCACGCATATCCCCGCCGAAACAGGCAGTTCAACCCTCATCAGTTTTACTAGACCTTTTAACGTTCTCATATTAGGATATTGTATTTTGTTTATTTGTTAAAAAACCTTCCGCTAAATATTCACGGTGGAGTGATTTGTCACCGTATTTATCATTATTGATATCATTAAGTTCGTCTTCCGAATAGCCTGATATCACCCCTGTTACAGTGACCTTATTATCTTTATTGTCAACCTGATACAATATCCTCCAGGTGCGGTATGCCAGCAAGTATTCATCCGAGAGGCTGGAAAGTTTTTTTATCCTTTTCCGTTTTGTATCAAACGGATTGAAAGAAAGCTGAACTGAGGCATATCCTTCCAGGTTAATACCCGCCTTTTTGTTCAGCCACTCTGTCTGCTTCTTTGCCTCAGCCGAAAAAATCACGGGAAACATTTTGTCCATATCAGTAGTGACCCATCCGGTTTCAGCATCGGGGAATGAATCCGAGTAAGGAAGGTACGGTTTAATATCAAACACCGGGGAGCCATCGAGTATATCAGACTCTGAAATGTAAATATTCCTTTTGTCAATTCTCACAAGTTTAACACAACTGATCCCGATCTGGTTCGGGCGGTATGGAGCGCGTGTCGCGAAGACGCCAATTTTTTTTCCATCGTTACGCGGGGGAGTTACAAGGGGTTTCCAGTTATTATTAAGGTGGAACCTGTATATCACCCATATCCGACTAAACCCGTCCAAACCTTTAAGGGCCTGGGAATAGTTATTCCCCGGATAAAGTTTAATAACGGATTCATTTTCAGTGGCCAATACTCCCTGCCGCGGGGCTTCATAGCGGTATTTCACTTTACTCCGGACGTAACCGATGGGTTCAATCCGGTATTCTTCATTTTCCATATTGCACTTCAAATATATGTTTTACTTCTAAGGTGAAATATAACGATATTATTCTGCAAGAATATATTTCGCAGCAAAAATCTGGCACAGAATTTGATATAAAAAAATTTAAAAAATTTTTCTTGACAATGTGAAATAACGTGATTACTTTCGCCTGACAAAGCTGTGTTATTTTTTAATTCACTCACATTTCACTTACTTAAGAAAGGTCTCTTATGAAACTTTTTTCACTGCTGTTCTTATTCTTTTTCGCTGCCAGTATGACATTCGCGCAAATGGATCTGGCGCCCAAGGATCCTATCGGAGGCGAAACACCCGGCGGAATTACCTACGACACAATTCCTCCTGTCGGTTTCCCGTTTCCTACGGTGTTTAATTTTAATTATTCTCTGGTTCCGGGTGTTAACGCGGGTTCAGTCGGCGCAATGTACTTCAACGGGAAGTATTATCTGAACCGCTGGAATTCCACAATGATGTATCGTTATAACGCGAATGGTCCAAACGGCGCTCCCGGTACATTCGCTGATTCAATGACTTACCAGGGTTCCTGCAGGGATCTCGCCACTGACGGAATGTATCTCTATGGCGGAAACGCGTCAACTGCTCTCTACAGGATTGATCCCAATACAATGGCAACCTTAAAAACATTTACTCTCGCCGGCGGCTCAACACGTGCGGTTGCCTGGGATCCAAACCGTATGGGCTTCTGGAATACCAACTTCGGCGGCAACATTTTCCTCCACGATACAAACGGTGTTTTGAAAACCCAGATAACCTCTACACTCGCCGGTAAATACGGAATGGCTTTTGATTCTCTGCCGGGACAGCCCGCGTTCCTGTGGGTATGGAACCAGGTTACAGGCGGACTGACCGCAAGCCTTCATAAAATTAACATAGCGACCGGACTGGAAGTAGCAAATTATGTCTTTACCCTCACGGCTGCCAGCATTGGTATTCCGGGCGGCGCAGAAATCTGCTGGGTAAACAACAACAGATATCTCTTACTTAACTACCAGAACTTTGCTCTTGCCGGTTACCTGATGGAAGGTATAATCCCTGTTGAATTCACTGCTTTCAGCGCCAAGACTGTCGGCGGAGACGTTGTTCTCGACTGGTCAACCGCCACGGAAAAGAATAACCGCGGATTTGAGATCCAGAGGAAATCAGGAAACGGTGAATACATTGTTGTTGGATTTATCCCGGGCAACGGAACATCACTTACCCCGCGTAACTATTCGTTTGTAGACAAAAACGTTCAGACGGGATATTACTCATATCGCCTGCGCCAGATGGACTATGACGGAAGCTACGCTCATTCAGCAGTAGTAGAAGTCGACGTCATGGCTCCCGTTCAGTTCTCTTTAGACCAGAACTACCCGAACCCGTTCAATCCCGCGACCACAATCAGCTTCAGCCTCGCTGTTGACTCAAAAGTATCAATGAAAGTTTATGACGTACTCGGCAAAGAAGTTATGACCCTCGCGGGTTCTGAGTTCAGCGCCGGCACCCATAACCTGAGCTTCAACGCTTCCGGCCTTACCTCCGGAGTTTATGTTTATAAGATCGAAGCTTCCGGTGTTGACGGAACCAACTTCTCGTCAATGAAGAAGATGATACTGAATAAATAATGGATAATTGACAATGGACAATGGATAATTGAAAATTGTTGATTAAAAATTTTTTAGGCGCGTCCGAGGACGCGCCTTTTTTATTTTAATATTATTTGTGAAGTAGCCCCGGCATCTTAACAACAACAAGCTCGACTAACCAATAAGAATGCCTTTAAGAATAGTATGATATGAATGGAAATTTGAGAATGGAGAATTCTAAACGCGGCAGAGTAAAAAACACTTCCCGTGTTTATATCAGAGACCGGGAAATATTATAATTTTACGAAAACACTTCTATTTACCCGGACTGATTATTTGATTTGAGAATCCGCCATTTTGTTTTAAAATGGATAATCAAATATTTTTTATTTAGATATAAGCCGTTATCCGGGCCTTCGAGAAACAGATGAAATTACAAATTCAAATAATTATACTCTTTACCATTATGCCACACTTATTCCACGCGCAGCAGCATACTTTTACCCCGGAATGGGCAAAACACGCAATCTGGTACCAGATATTCCCGGAAAGGTTTTCAAACGGCGACCCTTCGAATGATCCGACGGTGAAAGATATTATTGGCGCCGATCCGCAGGAGCGCCCCGCGGCCTGGGAGGTGCATCCGTGGAACAGCGACTGGTATGAACTGCAGGAATATGAAAAAGTTAACGCGGAACTTGACGGCAATCCCGCGTTATGGAAGCACCTTCTCCGACGGAGATACGGCGGCGACATTCAGGGAATAATAAATAAACTCGGCTACCTTAAAGAACTCGGTATAAACGCAATTTACCTTAACCCGGTTTTCGATTCCCCCTCCCTTCACAAATATGATGGCGCTTCGTATCATCATATTGATCCGAATTTCGGCCCCGACCCAATAGGCGACAGGCTGATGATGGAAAAAGAAGACCCTTCCGATCCTTCAACCTGGGTGTGGACAAAAGCCGATGAACTCGCGCTCGAACTTATAGAAAAAGCCCACAGCCTCGGGATGAGGATAATCTTTGACGGAGTGTTCAATCACCTGGGGATTAATAGTTTCGCTTTTAGAGATGTTGTAAAAAACCAGCAAAATTCCAAATACAAAGACTGGTTTATCATCAAATCGTGGGAAGACAAATCAAATGGCACAAAATTTGATTATGAGGGATGGTGGGGCGTTAAATCGCTTCCCGAACTGCGCGAGGACGAATCAGGGATAGTAAAAGGGCCAAAGGATTATATCTTCGCGGCAACGGAACGGTGGATGAACCCAAAAGGGAAAGGTACCCGATACGGTATAGACGGTTGGCGCCTCGATGTTGCGTTTTGTGTAAGCCATAACTTCTGGAAAGACTGGAGAAAACACGTTAAGGGAATCAATCCCGAAGCCTACATCACCGCCGAACTTGTTCTGCCGCTTGAGGATGTGAAGCCATATCTTCAGGGAGATGAATTCGACGGCGAGATGAATTATATTTTCGCTTTCGCCTGCGCGGATTTCCTCTTCACATCACCTGATAAAACAATCACCCCTTCACAATTCGATAAACAACTCGAATTTCTGAGGAATGCTTACCCCGCGGAGGTATCTTATGTTACACAAAATTTATTTGGAAGCCACGATGCGGCGCGCATAGGAACACATATAGTTAACAGAGGTATCGAACGGTACTCAGACTGGGGAAAATACTTCGGAGCTTCAAAAGCCGCGGATAACCCTGAATACCGGGTACGTAAACCATACGATTACGAAAAACAGCTTCAGAAACTTTTCGCGATAATACAGTTCACTTACGTTGGCGCGCCAATGATCTACTATGGAGATGAAGCGGGAATGTGGGGAGCGAATGATCCAGACTGCCGCAAGCCTATGGTCTGGAAAGAAATAAACTATAAGCCGGAAAAATATAATCCCGACGGCAGCACCAGAAAACCGGATGAAGTCAGGTTTGACGATGACCTTTTTAATCATTATAAAAAACTCGCTGACATACGAAACACTTACTCCGCGCTCCGTTCCGGAGGTTACCAGACAATTATTACTAATGACAAGAAAAAAATATTCGGCTACAGCAGAAAAGAAAATGAACAGGAGCTGATCGTTCTAATAAATAATTCTGAGAACAAAACTGACGTTGATGTTCCGGCAGAAAAGAATAGTACATTTACCGAACTACTGAGCGGAGAAAGCCTGAATGCAAGCGGCGGCAGTTTAAAAATAAGTTTGCCGGCGAAGTGGGGAGTGATTCTTTATAATGGCAAATAGCGGCGTTGAGTTTGATTAATAACCGGAATCGTGAAAGTTCTATAGAGTTAAGAGTTAAAAGTTAAGAGTTAATGTGAGGCGTTAATATTTGGGGATACAATAGTAGTTGTATATAAATCTGCGGTCATCTTATTAAATCTGTGTCATCTGTGTTCCAAAAAATTTATCGCAGAAGATCCTTTTACTAACCGTCGCGCTTCAATTTCTGCATCGCTTTTTCATATAAAAGTTCAGGATTTTCTATCCCTTCATCAAGCTGAATATCAAACGCAACGGAAAGTATCCTCTTAAACTCCGGGCCGGGCTTACGCCCTTTCTTTATTAAAAATTCTCCGTTCAGCACCGGATGAATTTTTTCCTTCCCAAGTTCATCTGCCAAGGCAAGTATTTTTTCAGTCTCGGGAGTAAATGTCATAACATCGGAGGTAAAATTCCCGCAGCGGTCAGCCTGGGTAACATAAGCCGCAACGTGAAGGGGGAGTTCATTATGCAGCCTCTTCCACGCGCCTGCTGAAGCGCTATCTTTTGCCAGCTGATAGGGGCGCATATGGTTCCGGACTATCGACAAAACTCTTTCAGTCAGTTCAATATTGTTTGTCAGTCTGTGCATAAACGACACCGCCACATCCACTCCCGCGGATTCGTGTTTATACGCGGTTAACCTGACCGGATCAGTAGTCGCCGGTTTCCCCATATCGTGACAAAGCATACCGTACATATATGGCAGTTTCCAGTCACCGGGCAGATACCCGCGAAGCTTCGCGGCGTTATCCATAACAAGAAGAGTGTGAGTCCACACATCCCCTTCCGGATGGTATTCCGGATTCTGCGGCGTGTCAATTAGCGCGGATAGTTCAGGAAATTTGTTAATCCATCCACAGTCAACGAGGAATTTTAATCCCGCTGACGGCTTTTCCGTTTTCATCATCAGTTTATTAAACTCAAGCATCAGTCTTTCAGACGGCAGTGTATCAAATTCATCAACCATGCTGCGGCATAGCTCAACAGTTTCTCCGTCTACTTTCCTCCCTTTCCTGGGAAGGATCTGCATTATCCTTAAAACCCTTAACGGGTCCTCAACAAAAGTATGAGGATCAGTTGCGCGGAGGATTCCATCCTTCAAATCACCGACACCGTTAAAGGGATCAATTATTTCAAGCGTGGATAAGTTTAAATATATTGAATTGATCGTCAGGTCTCGCCTTCGCGCGGCTTCTCTGACATCAAGCGTTGGGTCAAGCTCAACTGTAAATCCCCTGTGCCCGACACCGCTTTTGTTATCGCGGCGCGGGATTGAAAAGTCATACTCTTCGTCATCCGCCCAAAGCTTAATAATACCAAATGCCCTGCCGACAAGGCTGGTCCTTCCGAATCCTTTAAGCAGATCATTGAGTTCCTGATAATTCAGGCCGTAGCACTCCACATCCCAGTCCTTTACCGGCGCACCCATCAGCGCATCAAGAACCGCACCGCCCACAAGGTAGGAGGCAGAACCGCGTGATGACAAAGCACCAACAACTTTCTGAAGGGTTAATGGTATTTCGAATCTAACTTTCATAATAACTACTTGTTAAAATACAAAAAAATATGCGCGGCGGGAGGTTATTATTTACGGGGAGAACAAAAAAAGCCCGGCAGCAAAGCCGCCGGGCCTGAAGTCAATAAAAATTTACTTAGTTACTTCTGCAGGATCATTTTGCGCGTAAAGCTGAATTCACCCGCGTTCATTCTGCAGATATAGATACCGCTCGGGAGTGATGAAGCATCAAACCTTACTTCGTGTATTCCGCTCTCCATATATCCGTCAGATAAAGTGGAAACAAGCTCTCCGGTAATGTTATATACGGATATCTTTACATATCCTTCTGCCGGGAGGCTGAACCTTACAACCGTTGAAGGGTTGAAAGGATTAGGATAATTCTGGTCAAGTTTATATTCAACCGGGGTAACAGAAGCGCCGCTCTTAACAGACGTTACGGAAGACGGCGAAGAAGCTACCATAGACATACCGGGAACCGCGTTAAAGAATCCGGGCATATTATTCTGGTTTGCACCTACAACAGTTGCAAAGTTAGTGAATGTCGTATCTCCTGAGATAGAGCCCGTGAAGGGGGAAAGATTTATCTGGCCTGAGCCGAACATCTTGCGTACTATAAGCTGGCCGGTAACAACGCCTGCAGGGAAAGTAAGATCGGCAAAAGGCGCAAGTACGGAAGCGCGGACATCAATCCCGGAAATATGAAGCTTTGTGGCTTCGTAGAAGTTGAGTAATACTTTATCTTTTGTGGTACCGCTTACATCAAAGCCGCCGAATAATCTCGAACTGTCGCCGCTGATGTTTACTACAACGGTAGCGCCGGAAGGAACGTCAACCGTGAAATTATTAGCGCCAAAAAGGATACTGCCGTCAATATTGAAAACATTTAGACCGGGGTTCGTTCCGACAAGTTCAACGTGATAATAGGAGAACTTCATAGTATCAGTCGGCTGAAGCGTTGACAACTGGCTGGATAAGTTTTCGAGATATAACTTAGCCGCGGGGAAATCAACAACGCTGTCCTGAACAATACCGCTGTCGGCGGAAAAGCCCATTGTTGTTGTAATAAAATTCTGGTATACCGCCCTGCCGTTATATACCCTTCCGGAGATGAAGGTTAAATGGTTGCCAACAACTAACACATCTCCGGAATTGGGTGGAAGTTTATCGCCCACGCTGTAGTTGCGGAGGTCAGCGTAACCGCCAACGGCAATCTTTCCTTCTGTATCAGCGGAAGGCTGTATGAGCGTATCAATAACAAAAAAATTGTAAGGTGAAGCAGGCCCTAATGTAAACTGAGTAGCGTTTACGTTTGAATAATCAACTTTAGTCTGAATAATAAGGACTGCGGAGTCGCCTGCGTTAAGATTACCTACCGACCAGATCCCCGTTAGCGGATTGAATACGCCTGAAGGAGTTGAAGAGATAAAATCAAGCACAGCCGGAAGCTGATCGGAAACTTCAACATTCTGAGCGTTACCGGAGCCGGTGTTTTTAACTACTATACGATAGTTAATGAAATCGCCGTTATTTACAACGGTCTTATCAGCTGTTTTATCTACAACTAAATTGATCTGGTTATACCAGGTAATCGTGTTTTTTACTGTTCTGGAAGCAATTGTCGGGGTCGCGAGAATAAGTTTCTGCTTGCCGTTCGGATTGGCAACGTGATAATATTTTGTACCTGCGGGAATTCCGACTGTTCCGGTAGCGGTAATTTCAGCTTCAGTTATGTTTCCGCCCGGATTAAGTGTGATAACAGGAGTTACGCCTGTAGGCCCGGTAGTTACGGTGGTCTGGCTGAGTGTTCCTGCCGTTGTGCTGAGAGTAATGCTCACATTAGGCATTGCGATTCCGAGATCATCAAAAGCCTGAACGGTGAAATTAACCGGCGAGCCAATCGTAAAGGACTGCGGAGGGATAACGATCATAAAAGTATTAAGGCTGAAAGAGTGAGCGTTTGCCTGGGCATCACTGATTATGGCGAGCGCTCTCGTTTTAATTCCTGCATCGGAAACACTTACCGAGTTTACATTAAGCCCGTCAGAGAAATGCCATAAAGCCAACTGTACCGCTGAGGCTTCTTTCTGAACTGTTGAGAGCGATCCGGTATACGGATACGCTTTAAAAGGATAATAATTATTGAGTACATAAGTGAGCCAGATATCTGTGGCGGTTACGTCCTGGTATGACTGATTATACGCCAGAGGGTTATTAATGTCTACACAGTAAAGTTTCGTTGGGTTACCGTCTATGACTGCGTTAAATGTACCGGCGAATACCGTGGTGCTCCAGGGAGAAGGAAGAGTTACGTTTGTACCCTTATCCGTACTCGTAACCGTAGCGATACTCTCTATTCCGGCAAATACTGCAGTATGCGCAGCCGCGAAAATGAGAAGTATTGTTAAAGACCTGAGTATGTTTTTCATCGAAATTTCCTAAAAATGTTAATTGTTGGCTGCCACATATGTACATTTTACGTGCCAGATAAAAACCCTTAAAATTAAGCTGTTTTTACAGGTTTCCCTCTCTATTCGCGTCTCATTTTGATACTTTATCTCCCTTTGATATTTGATTCTTCTGACGGCGGGCACATTGGATATAACCCTTTTTCCTTATCTTGCGCAGGCATTTTACTTGTTTTGGCTACAAGATTGATCCTTGCCGAATACCCCCTCATCATTATAGGGTGAACAGGGAGATGGGAACAAATCTTCTTACCGGCGGGTTGATGCTTCAGAGTCATTGTTGAACAAATTGCGGATTTTATGAGAGGACATCTCACAATAGCTTTGCTTATTCTTTCAAATACATTTATGACCTTTGCCTGGTACGGGCACCTGAAGTTTAAAGATATAGGGTGGTTCGGTAAACTGGGTTTACCGATGGTAATTATGATTAGTTGGGGAATAGCATTATTTGAATATATCTTCCAGGTTCCGGCGAACAGGATGGGATATACAGATAACGGTGGGCCATTCAACCTGTGGCAGTTAAAGGTAATTCAGGAGGTTATAACGCTTACCGTATTTACCCTCTTCACGATTTTTTTATTTAAGAATGAAACGTTTAAACTGAATCACTTTATCGGTTTCGGATTTTTAGTGCTGGCGGTTTATTTCATTTTTAAAAATTAGCCGCGCCCCCGCGTTTTTATAAAGAATACTTAGTGAAGGGGAATCGCCCTTCCCCTTCACACAATTCCTGCTATTTGGTTAACAGCATCTTCCTGACAAACTCATCTTTATTGCCGGTTTTCAGGCGGTAGATATATACTCCGCTTGCCAGTTCCCCGGCATCAAAAAAGACATTATGCTCTCCTGCTTTATAGTAACCCTTCGCGAGAGTATCGACAGTCTGCCCGAAAATATCATAGACGGTCAGTTCAATGTTCGTTGCTTCATACAATGTGAATCTTATCCTCGAGACCCTGTTGAAAGGATTTGGATAGTTCTGCGCCAGGCTTGAGGGGGTATTTGTCAGATACCTGCTGATCGCCGAAGGTACGGGAGGATACTTAACCCTTATATTATCTATATATATTGTCCCGCTGTATGTTTGTCCCGCCACCATACTGCTTCCCAGCGCGATGGCGACGCTCTTGAGCGACATCGGGTAGATCATCGCGGAGGTTTTTGGGAAAGGGCCCTTGATCATATCAAAGGTGTTCGCCACATTAGCCACTTTGTTTGTAAATACACGCTGCGTGCTTCCATACTGATCCATCAGGTCAAAAAAGATACGGTGCCCCGCACCGTCCGACCGGATATCAATCATTGTGGAATCGGGCACGCCGAATACTTCCGATATTTTGTTAAGGTAAGCCCAGAAGTACATACCGGACTGATAAGTAAATGAATAATCCAGTTTTATTGACGCGTTACCGTAGGAGGAATAAACGGTATCAATACTGATCACGGTTGCGATTGAATCAACGTTTTGAGTCGTTAGCGTGAAACCGGATAATGATTCAATCGAATCCACAACCGATGTTCCGAAGCCTATCTGAACGTGAACGGTGGCTGTATCAGAAAAGGCGCTGTAAGTTCCAACTATCTTTACGATTCCCGCTTTTCTTCCCTGGAATTGTCCGAACGCGTCAATAACTCCTATCGTTGAATCAAGCGAACGCCACTGCACGTTTGTTGTGGGGATTGACTGTTCAACACTGTCGGTATCAAAGACACGGGTCCTGAAAGTAATAAGCCTTGAAAAATCCGTAACAGCGTACCGGGGTTCGCATCTGATATAGCCGATGCCTTTAACGTCTATCCTGACGCTGTCCGTCAGCCCCTGGTATCGCGCAATGAGATACCCTGAGTCCTTATTCGCGCCCGCGGTGAATAATCCGCTGCTGTTTATTGTTCCGAGGGAGGGTTTAGATAAACTGAACTGAACCTGGTTCACGTTGATCGTGACGGGATTGTAGTGAATGTCTGTCCCCGAGACACTGAACTGTATTGTTGTACCCGCAAATACCCTGTTGATCCGCGGCTGCATTTCCAGGCGCATCAGCGTATCCAGCGGCGCGGTTGAAATAACAAGAAGCGCGTTTGCCACGGTCCTCTCTCCGCCGGCATCCGAAGGCGAATTAACGATCCCGCCCCTGATCGCCATTGTTGTTGAGCCGCCGCCGTCAAGGTTCATTCCCTGGTAGACTCCGATTCGCATCATAAAATCCGCAAGCTCATACAAGTCCATCCCGAGGCTGAAATATGTCTGGCGCCCGTCAACCGTTATAAGATATAGCGCCGAAGTATCGCTGTTAACTCCGATGGCCGTGCGCGGGTGGCGGGTCGTTACAAAGGGATCCGCCGGATCGAGGTTTGCCTGCGCGCCGTTTACTACAAGGAGCGGGTGCCCCGAAATCATTTCTTTAAGCCGCGGCATAGAGGGAAGGTGTTTTACAATGATCTTTATTGTATCGCCTTTAACAGCTTTCCTGTCCAAAGCCGAGGCAAAATTACCTGCTCCTGATAATACAGCCTTGAACGGAGTTATCCCTGTATTGCCAATTCCGGTTCTCACCGAATCCACAATTCCAATAAGAGTATCGTTAACGCTCCATCCGCCGGGTATACGGATAATTACTTCGGTACCCGTGTTAGTCGTTCCGGTTGAATTTCCGTAAAACCTGTTGTATAATACCAGTCCGGATGCAGGGCGCGCAACATTTATATTTGTAATAGTTATTGTCGTATCGCGCATTTTTACCGCGGCGCTGAAAACGGGTTTACTGATTGAAACGTTACCCAATGTGTCGAAACCGGCAGAAGGATAATCAACGCGTTCATTCCTGAGCGCCTCTCCCCTTTCCACCTGCAGGCTGTTTGGCATACCGGTGCCAAGGTCAAAGAAGTCGCCGTTAATTGCAGCCACAGCCCAGTGCCCGTTCCAGGTGCGCCTGCCTGCCATCGAAGTGGTTTTCTCTCGTCCCGCAGCCAGTTTGTCCAGTGACTTGACTGTCTCAACACGGAAGTACTGGTTATTAATGTCTGCCTTGAAAAGATCGATGCTCCAGGGCGTGCCCGTTTTAATTTTATAATACGTCATCCCCGGACCTACGGAGCGGACTTCAACTGTATCGAAAACTACCTGGGCGTGCAAAAAGCAGGAGAAGAAGAAAAGAATAATAAGTGTGTAAAGATTTCGTTTCATAACTTATAAAAAATAAAAGTGCTTAATAAACATATATAATTATTCGTAATTAAGGCAATATCCATTATTTTTACCGTGCATTATTGATCATTAATTCAAAACAAACTCCTTTTATGATAAAGAGCAGAGCAATACTTCTGATCTTCGTGGCGCTTTATGTTTCCGCCAACGCGGTTCATTATTTTATCACCGGCAGCAACCACGTAGACCCTGCGGGTACAAAGATCCTGGTTGGCCTGCAGTTTTTGATCGGAATAGCCGCGGCAGTTTATATCTGGCTGAAGCACCTGCGGAAGAAAGAAGGGAACACCTGAGGTTTCGGGACTGATCAAAGAGAAACAAGGCTTTCCTGATAAAAGATACCGGTTTTATTTTTCCAGTATTTTTCTCACGGCGGTGAGATAATCGGGATTGTCCGTCATACCGTTATGTGTTTGACCGGATAAAGTTATTAATGTATCCTGAGGCTTGAATTCATTTTTCAGTTTTAACGAAGAGCCGTAGTAAATCACCTCGTCGAGGTCGCCGTGAAATATTATCACCTGCATTTTAGAATTCTTTACAAATTCATTAACGAAGAATTTATACTTTAATAAAAACGGGGGGATAACCGGCAGGCGTTGTTTCACTATGTCCCACATATTATAAAATGGGGCCTGCAGAATAAGCATTGCGGGATTATTCGTCGAAGCCAGTTTCGCGGCGGGAGCCGACCCTATTGAATAACCCAGAATAATGATATCGCTCTCACTGTATCTTTTTTTAATTTCATCATAAGCGCTTTGAACATCTCCATAAAACTGCTCTTCACTGCTTATTGTTCCCTCGCTCTTTCCGTAACCTCTGTAATCAAGTATAAACACATCATAATTCATCCCCGTATATGCCGCCGCCACCCTCCCCCACGATCTCAAAGACCCCGCGTTTCCGTGCAGGTAGAATATCAAACCCTTCGAACTATCGGCTTTAAACAGCAAACCGTTTATTAACGTCCCGTCTTTTGCTTTTACATTAATTTCCTCGAAATCCTGATCAAAACCAAAAACATAATCCCGCTCCAGTTTTTCCGGAAAGAATATCATCCTCTCCTGGAAAAAGTAAAGCAGCGCGCATATAACTATATAACTGCCGCTAATAAGTAATATTATGTTCAATATCAGGCTTTTCATTTGTAAAGATGCCTGTAAAATTACATTATTTATTCTTTCGTTAAAAGGGGGGTTGCAAATAACCAGTAAAGACTAATAATGCCGGTTCGATTTGTTCGGGTTACAGAATTATCTTCATTGAATTAGAACTCTTGGGATGTATTTATTTTTTTAATATCAAAAGTACCGTAGGTACGGCATATTGGTAGCAAAAAGCAACCTGCCATCCAAATCACAGTTCCAGCGGAACGGCATGTTTTGGCGGTTCAATTATTTGGTGTAGGAGTATGTAAAGAATAGATGAACGTGAGCGCAAATGGTTGAAACCATTTTGCTGCTTTTAATGAGGAGAATAAATGTTCTCAGTATTACCGATTATATAATAGTGAATATTAGTTTTTGCACATATCAAAAGTACCATAGGTACGGCATGTTAGTAGCGGCTTGGATTAAGTTAATGTGGTCGGGGGGGACGCAAATGGTTGAAACCATTTTGCTGTTTTGGGTGAAGAAATAAATTTTACGAGAACAGGGAATAAAAAAGAGACTCGGACAACCTAGCAAACTGAGCGCAGACGCTGGTCACTCTAGCTAATGTTTTTTATGTAATATCTCCTGTTCTTCTATTATTAACTCATTTTTTGTGAACCCAAACCGAGCATTGGAAGTATAAACTAAATGGTGTAAATTTAATAACCGGTTTTGTTGCAGGTTGTCTATTATTCCGGATTCGATTTTTTATTCATTTAGTAATATTTCAAGACACGTTTCAGAACATTTGATTTCATCAGTTAACTAAATTTAACCTTAATAAATTCCAATTAAGAGATGTATTTTTTCTATGTAGACGAATCAGGAGAGAAAAATCCCAAGGTAAAGAGAGATGAGCCTTTTGTTTTTCTGGGTCTGGGACTGCACGAGTATCAATGGAAGAAGTTTGAGGATACAATTAACCGCAAAAAAATAAAGCTTATTCTGGACATCAAAGAAAGGGAGGGAATTCAATTAGATCTAGCAGATGCTGAAATAAGGTCTTCTGATGTAAGAATACCCTCTAACAGAGCTCAACATAAATTTCTCCGGTATCTAACAGAGCCGGAATTAAGCAGTCTTATAGATCTCTTTTATGAACAGTTGGAAATAAGACACTTCAATATTTTTGCAGTGGTTATTGATAAAAACTGCCTTGATGACTTTATGGATATTGAAAAACTACTGAAAAAAGTTTACGAGCTAACCCTGGAAAGAGCAGAAAATTTCATTTTTAATGATCACCCTAAACAAAACGCAATATTTGTCCTGGATAATACATCTAAGCAGTTAAACAGAAGCCTTGCTATGAAACACTCATTTTTCCAGCGAAACAGGACTTCATCCGGCTTAAGGGTTAATCATATAATCGAAATCCCCTTTTTCGTTGAAAGTTATCTGTCAAACGGTGTTCAGTTGGCTGATTTATGCGCTTATAATGTCTATCGCGCTTTTCTTGATAAAAATTCAAGTTATCCGTTCTTTCGGAAATTGTTACCCTATTTTTATTCCGGGAAGAAAACAAGAACCGAAAAAATTGACGGCTTAAAAGCCTTCCCCGAAGGGCACAGATGGGGTGCTTTTATAGATGAAATAGAAAAAGAAAGAGCCCGACTCCTGAGAGAACGGGCTCTAAAATGACGTCCAGCCCCCGATAAATCGGGGTATCGAGCCTACACGGAGGCACTGGACAGATTAAATAAACCTGAACTAATATATATAATCTCCTGAATAGATGCAAGTCATAACGAAGGCGAGGGTGTTAAAGCCTCATTTTACAATCTTTTATTTACTAGCCGTACTATCATTTGTTTAAACCCTGAAACCTAATATCAATATTTTTCAAAGGATATAAAAATGGAATTATCAAATCAAATGATCTCCGACAGAATATCAGCCATAAAGGATGATATTACTAAATTAAATGCAGATGCAATTGTTAATGCCGCGAATACCACACTGCTCGGCGGAGGTGGTGTTGACGGAGCGATTCACCGCGCGGCGGGAAGGGAATTGCTTGAGGAATGCCGCGCGCTTGGCGGCTGCCGCACTGGCGATGCAAAGATTACGAAAGGATATAAATTATCCGCGAAGTTTGTAATTCATACTGTCGGGCCGGTGTGGTTCGGCGGAAAAAACAACGAGGATGAACTTCTCGCTTTATGTTACAGGAACAGTCTGCGCCTGGCTTCTGATAATTCTTTAAATTCAATTGCGTTTCCTTCGATAAGCACCGGCGTATATAATTTTCCGTTTGAACGCGCGGCGGATATTGCCATAAGGGAAGTTTCGGATTTTCTTGAAAAACACCCTCTCCCGCGCGAAGTAATTTTTTGCTGCTTCAGTGAGGGGGATTTTTTAGTATATAAACGCAAACTCGAAGCTTTTTTTGAAGAATAAGTTATTCTTTTGAGAATTCCAAAGATTTTAATTTTATTTTTTTGTTAAATTTTTTGCGGAGTTGCGCTTATTTTTTAACTTTGAATAGTTAATAAAACACAACTACACTTTCTTTCACAGAACTTGAAAATTAGGCTAATCAACAATAAAATATCGGCTGACCGGAGAAAAACCAGGATGGTTAAGAAGCGCCCTCCGGGACCTTCTCTGTTTGAATTCAGCAATGAAAGAATCCCCGCGGGGGAGCCTGACCGCGTGATAGAAATTTCCCCATATCTCCTGAAATTATCAGGGCTTTCTAAATTCTGACCCCGTTACCCGGGTGAGATATATTACATTCTTCTCTTAAAAATCTTTATTATATTGGATGTTTAAGTGATATAATTTATCCGATTAACTTTTGACTACCTATAATTACATATTAGATAAGATCGCCCGCAGGGGCGCCGCGTTCCTGGTGCTTATTGATCCCGATAAGCATAACGACGGAAGCGTTACCGGATTCGCGGAAAAGTGCGCGGCGGCTGGCGTTGACGGATTCCTCGTCGGCGGTAGCCTGATGATGAGCCGTAACCACGAAGAGGCGATCAAAGAAATTAAGAATCTGACCCATCTCCCCGTGATCATCTTCCCGGGCAGCATTAACCAGGTTTCCCCTTACGCTGACGCGATTTTATACCTCTCCCTGATCTCAGGAAGAAATCCCGAGCACCTTATCGGCAAACACGTGCTTGCGGCTCCCCTGATAAAGAACTACGGCATCGAACCTATCTCAACGGGCTATATGCTGGTTGAATCGGGAGTGAAAACCACCGCCGAGTATATCAGCGGAAGCGCACCCATCCCGCGCAATAAACCGGAAATAGCCGCGGCGACTGCCCTGGCGGCGGAATATATCGGAATGAAGCTCCTCTATCTTGAAGCGGGTTCCGGCGCGATACAGCACGTTCCTTTTGAAATGGTACAGGCTGTTAGTGAGTACTGCACCGTTCCGCTTATTGCAGGAGGAGGGATAAGAACCCCACAGACAGCAGAAAGAATGGTGGAAAGCGGAGCGAAAGTTGTGGTTGTGGGGAATCATTTCGAAAAAGTTTCAGACGCGGCGCTTATAAAAGAATTTTCTGACGCCGTGCATACCAAGGACCCCAAAACAGTTTAAGTTATTATTATGGATGTTTCACGTTTTATAGACGACTCGCTTAACGAGAGCGCCGAAACAAAATTAAAGATCAGAACCTCGTGCGCTGAAGAGATAAAAAGCGCCGTCTTACTTATTGTTGACGCGTATAAAAACGGCAAAAAAGTCCTGCTGTGCGGCAACGGCGGAAGCGCCGCCGACTGCCAGCATATCGCCACCGAACTTATGATAAGGCTTAATCATAAGATCAACCGCCCCGCTCTCCCGGCGATTGCACTTACAACCGATACTTCAAACCTGACCGCGGGGGGCAATGACATCGGATTTGAAAATGTGTTCGCCCGGAACGTGGAAGGCCTCGGGAACGAAGGGGACGTGCTTATCGCGATCTCGACAAGCGGCAACTCCCCTAACGTGATCAAAGCTGTTGATATGGCTCACGCGAAGAAAATGAAAGTGATCGGGTTCCTCGGCGGTACCGGCGGAAAACTAAAGCCGCTCGTTGATACCGCAATCGTCATCCCCTCTTCAAACACCCAGCGGATACAGGAAGGGCACATCACCATCGCTCATATCATCTGCGAACTCACAGAGTTTGGTTTGTATCCACAAGATTAATTAACAGGATCCTTTATGTACAGAAATATCGAAGACCTCCTTGCCGACTGGAAGGAAGAATCAGAATTCACGCAAAAAATATTCTCTCATCTCACCGATGATTCACTCACCGCGAAAGTAACCGATGACGGCCGCTCGATCGGAAAGATAAGCTGGCATATAGTCCAGACGCTGACCGAGATGGGAAAGATAGCGTGTATATTTGATGAGGATCCGCTCGCCGATAAACCGGTACCAAAGACGGTTAAAGAGATTGCCGATACCTACAGTCAGAAGAACGCTGACGCGGTTAACTTCATAAATTCAAAGATCAAAGAATCAATGCTCTTCGCGCCGATGGAAATATACGGCGAAATGTGGGAGCTGAGGAAAGTCTTCCAGGTGATAATCAAACACCAGGCGCACCACCGCGCGCAGCTTACCGTGCTGATGAGGCAGGCGGGATTAACAGTCCCCGGCATCTACGGCCCCTCAAAAGAAGAATGGTCGCAGTATAATATGCCCCCGCAGGAATAACTTTTATGAAACTCAGAGTCCTTTTCGCGGTCCTTACGCTTTTTTTTACCACCCCGTTATTAAGCCAGGATCTTCCGAAGGGATTGACGAATTCTGAAAAACAAATACTGAAGAATTATTCGTTTCCCTCTTCACCGGCCGGAATTAACGCGCCCCCTTCAAAGCCCGTAAGAACAATGGCTGAGTGGGAGGAACTGGAAGGGATAATGATAACGTGGACATCCTACCAGGCAATACTCGCGCAGATAGTTGACTACGCGCAGGAACAGGGGAAAGTGTTTATCGTATGCTCGGATTCGAATACGGTCAAGACATATCTCACACAGCGAAGCATCGAACTGAAGAATCTTGTATTCCTCATAAAACCTTTTAACTCAATTTGGAGCAGGGACTACGGCCCGTAGAATGTTTACACCTACGGCTACGACAGCCTTTATATTATTGACTGGAAGTATAACCGCCCCCGCCCCAATGACGACCTTCTGCCCTCTCATTTTGCGTCTTACTATAACACACCCCTCTTCCAGATGACAACATCGCCGGAAGACCTTGTGGCAACGGGCGGAAACTTTATGACAGACGGGCTTGGCACCGGCTTCTCTTCCAAACTGATCCTGGAAGAAAACCCCGCTAAAACAGCCGCGGAAATTGATACGCTGATGCGCCGTTTTATGGGGATCAGCCGCTACATTAAAATGGATGTACTCCCTTATGACGGCATACACCATATTGATATGCATATGAAACTGCTTGACGAGGAGACCCTTCTGGTAGGACAGTATCCGCCGGGAGTTTCAGACGGCCCGCAGATAGAAGCGAATCTTCAGTACGTGCTTTCAAACTTTCTTACCCCTTACGGAAGGCCGTATAAAGTTGTGCGGATACCTATGCCCCCCGACGCAAACAACCAATACCCAAGCCAGGGCGGCGATTACCGGACATATACGAACTCCACCTTTGTAAATAAAACCGTACTGGTGCCCACATACGAATTAAGATACGACACCACCGCGCTCAGGATATACAGGGAGGCGCTCCCCGGCTACAATATAATCGGGATCAACTGCAACCAGATAATCCCCGCAAGCGGGGCAATTCACTGCATCAATAAAGAGATCGGGGTAAAGGAACCTCTGTTTATAAATATCCCGCCGCCGGTTAATGTACACACGAACCTCTTCAGGGTAAAGTCAGTTGTAAAAACCAGGAGCGGAGCGGCATCGGTTAAGCTGTTCTGGTCGGTTGACACACTCGCAGGCTATAACCAGGCAAATATGGCGCCCGCGTCCGCCGATACTTTTTCTGCCGACATACTTCTCCCAGAAAACGCGACTAAATTATTTTATTATGTGGAGGCCGCTTCTAACTCCGGCAAGGTTATCCGCAAACCAATGACCTCCCCAGCAGGCGCGCTTCAGATGAGTGTTGAAATTACCGTACCGGTTGAGCTATCGCTTTTTGAAGGTTATTACCAGAACGGGAAGAACATTCTTTACTGGATCACATCATCTGAAATGAATAACCGGGGATTCGAGATTGAAAGAAATGACCTGCGTGAAGACGGCGCATACGGCAGCTGGATAACCGTCGGCTATGTTCAGGGCGCGGGCACATCCGCGGAAATAAACCGTTATAATTTCAGCGACGATAAAATAACCGGCGCGAAATATATCTACCGCCTTAAACAAATTGATTTCGACGGCACAGTCAGTTACTCAAAGCGTGTGAACATTCAATCTGAGCTTCCTTATGATTTTACTCTTGAACAGAACTATCCAAACCCATTCAGCACAACAACAAAAATAAAATTTACAATTCCCACCCTGGGGCTAGGGGGTACCGATGAGGGGTTAGGCGGCTCTGCGCAGGGTTCAGGAACAATAGGGACGTCAGGGGACGTTCCGGTTACTCTGAAGCTTTACGACCTCCTCGGACGAGAGGTTGCAACACTTGTAAATGAAACCAAAAGCCCCGGCGCTTATGAAGTTACGCTTGACCTTTCAGGAAGTTTATCCGGTGAGATCTCCAGCGGAATGTATTTCTACCGGCTCGAAAGCGGCAACAATACGATAACCAGAAAAATGATTGTAATAAAATGATGAAGAGTTTTACACGCCTGCTTGCGTTATTACTTATAATGCCTGCTTTAAGTTATCCTTCCCCTGATTCTTTATCGGGGAGCATTAACAGCCGCACTGAAACCTCGTTCACTTCATCAAACCTCCCCATCATCGTAATAAACACGCACGGACAGATCATTCCCAACGATTACAAGATCACCGCAGATATGGGAATAATATTTAACGGCGAGGGCGTGAGGAATTACGTTACGGATCCACTTAACAATTATAACGGGAAGATCGGGATTGAATTACGCGGTTCATCATCACAAATGTTTCCCAAGAAACAGTATGCCGTTGAAACACGCGATACTCTTGGCGAAGACCTGAAGGTATCTCTGCTTGGCTTCCCCTCTGAATCGGACTGGATACTCTTCGCGCCGTACAATGACAAAACGCTTATGCGCGACGCGCTTGCTTACCGCCTCGCGCGTGATATGGGCCGATACGCTTCCCGCTCAAAATTCTGCGAGATGGTACTGAACGGTGAATATATGGGGGTCTATGTCCTTTTTGAAAAAGTAAAACGCGACGCTAATCGGGTCAACATAAAGAAGATGGAGCCCGGCGATATCTCCGGTGACGCGCTCACGGGGGGCTATATAATAAAGATAGATAAACTCGACGGCGAGACTAACGACGGATGGTATTCTGATTACCTCCCTTTCCCGCAGTCATCGCTTAAAATTTTTTACCAGTACCACTACCCAAAACCGGAAGACATAGTTACTCCGCAGAAAAATTACATACAGAACCTGATCTTTAATTTTGAAACCACGATGAAGTACAGTCAGAACTTATCGGACTCCCTTACCGGCTATCCCCGCTATATTGACGACGCTTCATTTGTTGATTTCATACTTGTAAATGAACTGACAAAGAATATTGATTCGTACAGATTAAGTACATATCTGTATAAAGACCGCGATAGCCGCAACCCGAAACTATACGCAGGACCGGTCTGGGATTATAACCTCGCCTTTGGCAACGCGAACTACTATGAGGCGTGGCTGACAAACGGTTGGTATATGCTTCACGTAACCGACTTCCAGAACATCGGCCCGGATGAGTATTTCCTTACTCCGTTTTGGTGGCGGCGCCTTTTTGATCATCCTCCGTTCAGGAATAAAACCTACGCGAGATGGCAGCAGTTAAAGGTGAACGTATTCAGTCCCGCGCGGATAAACGGCATAGTTGATTCGCTCGCGAACCTGCTTGATGAAGCGAAGACAAGAAATTTTATCAAATGGCCTGTATTAGGCGAATGGGTATGGCCGAACTATTTTGTCGGGCAGTCGTACATTGAAGAGATACAATGGATAAAGAACTGGATCATTTCCCGTTACAACTGGATGGACGCAAATATGATCGGCGAGCCCACATCTGTCCCTGAAGAAACCGATTCTCCCAAAGATTTAACACTGTTGCAAAACCACCCCAACCCCTTCAGCGATAAAACTAAAATTAGATACAAAATCCCCACTCCCTCCCTTTATCGAAAGGGAGAAGGTGGCGCCGCAATGAGCCTGTCGAAGTGGGAGGGGTTAGGCGGCTCTGCACAGGTTTCAGGGACAATAGGGACTACAGGGGACATTATGGTCACTCTAAAGATATACGACCTCCTCGGACGCGAACTCGCGACACTTGTAAATGAAACAAAAAGCCCAGGCGTATATGAAACTGAGTTAAATACACGGCAGTTCTCCGGCGGCGGGAAGCTCGCAAGCGGCGTTTACTTCTGCCGGCTCAACGCGGGGGGTAATGTTAAAACGATTAAAATGGTTGTGATAGATTAAATTGGAACTTACGGATCTCGGTTACGACGGTTACTTTGAAAATTACCGGACAGAGAATAACCTCGACTTTCAACAGATCGCCAGGGTTATCGCGGAGCATAAAGAGCGCTATATTATAAGAGCCTTATCCGGCGAACTTGAAGCAGAGATAACCGGCAATATGCGCTACGCGGCGGAAGGAAGGGAAGATTTTCCCGCGGTTGGCGACTGGGTCTCGTTCGTCAGTTACGATCCCGGCTTTGCAATAATAAATAAAATATTCCCCCGATTTTCCGCTATAAAGAGACAAGCGGCAGGAGGCAAAGGCGAAGTACAATTAATTGCTGTGAATGTTGACTACGCGTTCCTCGTACAGTCTGCCGGACACGATTTTAACATCAACCGCTTTGAGCGCTACCTTACGGTTTGTTACTCATCCAAAGTCAGCCCGGTAATATTATTAACCAAGACCGACCTCATAACCGACGAGCAACTCTCCTTACTTATTGAAAGCATTAATCAGCGGATTGAGGGTGTCCCCGTTTTAGCCATAAGCAACGCGACGATGGCGGGATACGACAAACTGAATCAAGCGATTGAAAGAGGAAAGACATACTGCCTGCTTGGTTCATCGGGAGTCGGAAAATCGAGTATGATAAATAACCTTAGCGGCAGGAACGTAATGAAGACGGACGAAATAAGCTGGAGCACAAACAAAGGAAAGCACGTTACAACGCACCGTGAGTTAGTCCTGCTCGAAAGTGGAGGCATACTGATAGATAACCCCGGTATGCGCGAAGTCGGTATCGCGGACACCACAAACGGACTCGAAAAAACCTTCGATAAGATCATCGCCCTTTCCGAAGGATGCAAATATAAAGACTGCACCCACATCCACGAATCCGGCTGCGCCGTACTCGAAGCCATTGAATCAGGAGAAATAGACAAGCACTCCTACGAGAACTACCTGAAGATGCACAAAGAAAAAGCATACTTTGAATCCACGCAGGCAGAACGGAAGAAAAAGGAAAAGCAGATGGGGAAGCTGCTGAAGAATTATAATAAGGAGTTTCGGAAAGATAAGCGGTAGTGCAGGTCGTGACCTGCGCGTAAAGCCCAACCGTAGTGCAAGTCGGGACTTGCGCGTGATTGGGATTCAGGTTCATTTGCGTAAAAACCACTCGTCGAATTATATGTTCCAGAGGCACAGATTCCGAAACATACTGGATTGATACAGATTTATTCCGTTAAAAGTGGATAATCATAATTCACTTATTTATTCCCCGGATTCTATTAGTTTTATTTCGTCAGAAGAAAGACCATACATTTCATAGACGATCTCATCCATATTCTGCTCAAAGTGATTAATTGTAGTTAAATAATGTTCTTTTTCGTTTTTAAGTTTGCAATTAGAAAGTGATAAATATAGCTCAGTTAATCGATCAACAAGCGAACAAACTTCGGTTTTATATTTCAGCGAGATAATAATTGGCAACCGCCCAAAATATTGCTTGGTGCAAGTGATCCATCCCCCCCTGAAAACGTTACTTATCTTGTTTAAATACCAGAACAAAAGTTTAGAATTTAGCAAGCCTAAAACATATTTTGAATCAATCTCACTCTGAGGAAAATGAATTGAAAATCCCCCACTCGCCATCAAGGTATAGTTTTTAAAGTGAACCGGGGTCTTAGAGAACATTCCCCTGTTTGCAAGTAGTGGTATTAGAATTTCTGCTTTTGAATGAAGCCAGAGATTCCGAGGGGCGCTGTATCCATACCAAGATGAGAATTGTTTTCTTTGATTAAGAATAACTTTCTTTGTTTGAAGATAGCGATATGTTTTGGGATAATCATTCTTCAATGTTTGCTCGGACAAAATCTCAGATTCTTCATCACTGTTATATGGATAAATCAATCTGTAGTTGGAATTGACATTAAAATAAAAGCGATTAAAATCCGTAGCAAATACCGGGATCTTTAATAAATCTGGCTCAATATCGACCTTCTCCATGAATCCGTTTGTATATCCATCATCCGAGTTAATGGTGACAATATAAATCTTATCATTTCCTGTGCTAATACCTCGAGAAATTGAGCATGGGAGATCAATCAATGCTTTTGACGCTAATACCAGTTTTGAGATAATATTGTTTTCGCCTCGATCAAAGAAATGCCACGGTTCTTCCCCTAATGCATTTATCGAAAACGTTGAATTCAGAGATGACTTTAATCCATTTTCACCATTTTTAGAACTTATATATGTAACATCAGTTAATTGTTTGTTCTCCAAAAAAAGTAGACAAGTATAAACCGAAGCATTTTCGAAAACCTGAAAATCATTAAAATCATTTATTTGTGAAACGATCCTTTTCCTTGATAAAAGTTTTCTTAAATGAACGCCATAGTCTGTCACGAAAAACTTGTTTGGTACTATGAAGCCTAAAACTCCACTTGGATTCAATAAGGCAGAGCTTTTTTCAATAAACAGAACGTATAGGTCGTAATTCTTTGATGCTGCAGTCTGAAAGGTTTTTTGATAATATTTTATAATCTCAGTTGACTGTAAATTCATATTTTGTATTTTAACATACGGCGGATTCCCAATCACTGCATCAAACCCGCCCTGCGCGAAGACTGACGGAAATGATTTCTGCCAGTTGAACGCTTTTATTTTATGTATCTCGCCGAAGTCCAGCTGCTGATCGTAGAAGTCGGTATCAATCAAACTGTTGCCGGATTTTATATTATCGTCGAGAGTCGGGAGTACGCGGTCGTTCCAAAGCGAAAGCTGCGTTGAGATGCTTGCTTCCGTCTCACCTTCCAGGCACTTGAGGAGGAGGGAGAGTTTTGTCACTTCCACCGCGTTAGCGTCAATATCAACGCCGAAGATATTATTTATCAGTATCCGCTTTTTAACCGCGGAGGTGAGGAAGCCGTCGGGATTGAGGGGATTATCTTTTTTACTCCCCGCGGCGGGATGCGAGTTATAATATTCGCGGTGGTAACTAAGGAGATAATCATACGCGCCGAGGAGGAAACTGCCGCTTCCGCAGGCGGGATCAACAATTTTTATTTTTTCGATCTCAGCCGGAGTTTTCCCTTCAATCAGTTTCCCGACCGTGTTCTTAACTATATAATCAACAATGTACTGCGGCGTATAATAGACTCCCCCCGCTTTCCTTACTTCCGGTTTCTCCTCTATCTTCGCGCGGTGCGCGCCGGATATGCGTATCGTTTTCCCGAGGAACTGTTCATAAGCGCTGCCGAGTATCTCAACGGAAAGGACTGAAAACTCATAAGGGGAGACGGGATAGTAAAGCTCGTTGATAATTGACTTAAGCGTTTTATTCTCTATTACGAGTTTATCGCTCAGTTTATCAAGTTTGAAATCGAAGAGTCCGGAGTTATACTTTTCATCCGCGCGGCGGAAAAGTGAGAAAAGGTTTTTATAATAGAGTTCGCCCGACTTAACCGCGGACTGGAGTGTGCCGTATGGTTCAACGCGCCTGTCCTCGGCAATGCGGAGGAAGATGATGCGGTCGAGTGTCTGCTGAACCGCGAAGTTTAGTTCAAATTCATTTAACGCGGGATTATTCTTCGCGATGTTCACCGCCAGCACCGTGCGCCAGTTATCTAGCGAAGTGAGGAATTCCTTATCAACCGATGATGTGCCGCGCTTTTTCGATTCACCTACAACAAACTTATCGAAGCTTCCCTTCAGCACGCTTTCTTTACTGAAAGTATCCCAGAGGAAATCAAATTCGGCGATATAATCGGTGAAGGTCAGATAGTTGATCCGCGCGTTCGCGGCTTTATCTGAAGGAGAGGGTTTGGTGGTGCAGTCATAAACGGCGAATTCTTCAAAATCGGAGATAATGCTTATGGGGAGTTTCGCGCTCCAGCCGTAACGCCGCACCTGATACGCTGGCTGGATCTCATCCTTAACGGATACGCTTGGTTTTTTGGCTTCGACAAAGAAAAGGCGTTTACCGCCGGGGAGGCGGAAGGAATAATCGGGGGCTTTAGTCGCGCCGGCTATTTTGATCTTATCTTCATAAATAACCTCGCGGTAAGCTTCGGCGTAGCCCGCCTGATTATCAACATCCCACCCAAGCGCCTTGAACAGGGGGTTAATAAAGTCGAGGCGAGTTTGAGCTTCATTATAATGCCCGCTTTTATATGAATCAATCTGTTCTCCAAAGCGGTCGACCAGAACAGCGGCGGCCTCTTTAGCCTTATTTTTGTCCATTAGCCAATTGAAGAATAATTATAAAGATAAATTAAGGATTGTAATTGAGAAATAAAAGATTTAAATAACATATTCGTAGCGCAGGTCGTGACCTGCCCGATTTTGTCACATCCGTAGTGCAGGTCGTGACCTGCCCAATTGGTCACATTCGTGATGCGGATCGTGACCTGCCCGTTTGGTCACATTCGTAGTGCAGGTCGTGACCTGCCCAATTGGTCACATTCGTGATGCGGATTGTGACCTGCCCGATTGGTCACACTCGTAGTGCAGGTCGTGACCTGCCCGTGAAAATCGCATTATATTTACAACATTATTTTATATAATAATATTTTTCGGGAATTTGTTAAGAATATAATATTATTAAATTTTTTTCGCTTATCTCGTTCGAATATCTCCGTCATAATTACACCATAAATTCTACGCGCAGGTCACGACCTGCACTACATTTTCTTAACGACCTGCACTACATTTTATAAATCTACTCCTGCGGCAGGTTCTCCTAACACGCTTCTTCTTTCTTCCTTTTGAGCCGGAAGAAGTTAACTTCATTTATGACCGGTATCGTATAGTATAAATGAAACTTTTAGTTTTCTCGTAAAATAATTTTTTTGTGTTTTGCTGTGCCCCTCTGTAATCAACATTGAGTATATCCCTGCAGTCTTCATAATACGGGCTTGGATTTAACCCGAAATAAACGTAATATTCAATCGCAAAAATGAAACTTTTACGAATAAAAGAAACACTATTCTTAATCGGGACTGCTTTCTTATTCCTCCTCTCCGGGTGCAGTCAAACCTGGCAAATCACAGAAAAGGTTCAGCCCAAAGAGAAAAATAAATTAACTTTTAAACTGGCGCAGGAACGGCTCCATGGTAAAGAGGTCAAGGTATTACTGCGGGACAAACGGCAATTTAATGGCATTATCACAGAGATAGCCTCCGATTCTGTCCACCTCCAGAACGATGCCGATACAACCGAGAGGGTATTTCCTACGAGTCAGATTAAATGCATTGAGAGAACAGATTATTTTGCGGGAGGTGTATTGGGGTGCATTGGTGGAACGGCCGGCGGCTTGCTGTTGGGCGCGGCTATTTCTGAAGCGGTTATTCCGCCCGGAGGCGATATGAGGGGACTGGGAGTGATGATGGTTATGGTGGAGACCGGAACCATTGGATTTCTTGGGGGAACGATTTATGGTGCAATTTCCGGCAGAGACAGCTATTACGAGTTTGCAGACACAACCGCTACAACCGTCCCCGGACCTGATTCATCGAGTGTTCCCGCACGTGTAACCCAACCGTAGTGCAAGTCGGGACTTGCGCGCGTGAAATACCATAAATAAATAATAATATTCATAAAAGGTTATGATATGAATATTTGTTTGTACGATAATATTTGGGGGAATATTTATTTCGTTTTTTTCATCCGAAAGCCGTGGCTATGATAACACTAATTAACTTTACGCGCAGGTCACGACCTGCACTACATTTTCTTAATGACCCGCACTACATTTTCTTAACGACCTGCACTACATTTTCTTAACGACTTGCACTACATTTTCTTAACGACCCGTACTAAATTTTTGTAATTAATCCAGTGGGGTGTTTTCCGTAAATCCTTCTTCTATTTCCCATCTTAGCGGGTTCTGTTCGATATACCTTCTTATATTATATAATTCCTTTTCGTTACGTATTATCCTGTCATAAAACGAAGGCTGCCATTTGAACTCAGTCAATCCCTCGCGGCGTATCGCTGCTGAACTTCTCGACTTGAATACCCCAATAAGATCAGATAACGATTTTATCTTCTTGTCCCCGGCTTTAGACGGATCAATAATGATAATAATATGAGCGTGATTTGGCATTATGACGTAATAATCAATTTCCATATAGGGATATAATACTGCGGTTTCGAGAAGATATTTTTCAACGATGTTCCCAAACTTATTAAGTTCGCATTTTGAATCGATAATCTCACCAAGCAACTCCCGATGCCGGTCAACGCAGGTAGTAATAAAGTAATAACCGCCGTTTGAATAATCATAACCTTCCAGACGGTTTTTCTTCCTGAAATAAATACCATCATTATTCATATATATTCCATTTTATATTTGTAGTGCAGGTCGTGACCTGCGCGTATAATCACCGACGGTTAAAGTCGAGACCTGCGCGCATAATCACCGACAGCTAAAGTCGTAACCTGTGCACATTTTCACCGGTAGTTAAAGTCGTGACCTGCGCGATTCGTTATAATTGCAAAGCACATTGTAATCCGGGTGTAATTAAAATAATTAGTTTAACTAAATTCGTATTTATCAATACTTATTAAAATAATTATAATTTATTAATGGTAATAATTCTTTTAAATTATTTATTCATTACCGTTGCCACGCATCATCCCACACGCAGGTCGCGACCTGCACTACGACTGGGTTATATCAAACTGCATTTATTATATTAATAATTTCCCCCTTCTTTTTTTATTCGTATGCGTAACCTATTTTTGAATATCCTGGAATGGATTTTCTTTACCAGAAAGTATCAAAACATACATATATATTCATCAATGCGCCTGATCATATTTATATTTTTATTCACCGTCTCCGCTCTTTCGCAGCAGTTATATTTCCCTCCCCTGACCGGGAACCAGTGGGAGACAATGCCGTTTATTTCCGCGGGATGGGATTCTACAAAAACCGATTCGCTGTTCACTTTCCTCGAAGAGAAAAACACCAAAGCTTTTCTCGTGCTTAAGGACGGAAAAATTGTAATTGAAAAATATTTCGGCGCGTTTGTTCGGGACAGCCTCTGGTACTGGGCTTCCGCGGGAAAAACACTGACTTCTTTCCTCGTCGGACTGGCACAGCAGAAGGGGCATCTTTCCATACAGGACACAACCTCGAAATACCTCGGAAGATGGACAAGCGCTCCTTTGGAAAAAGAGAGGCTTATTACAGTCCGCAACCAGTTGACTATGACCTCCGGTCTGAATGACGCCGTACCTGACCACTATTGCACACTCCCCGAATGCCTTCTCTATAAAGCCGACGCCGGCACCCGCTGGGCTTACCACAACGGCCCCTATACGCTTCTTGATTCCGTGATGCAAAAAGCCGCGGGACAAACACTAAACCAGTTTTTTATAAGTGAGCTGAGAGCAAAAACGGGTATGACAGGCTTTTTCCTGAAGTCGGGATACAACAATGTATTTTACAGCACCGCGCGGAGTATGGCGCGTTTTGGCCTTCTTATACTTAACCGCGGCAGGTGGGATACAACAGCGGTAATGAGCGACACCGCGTACTTCAGGGAAATGACCAACACATCACAGGATCTCAACAAATCTTACGGTTATCTCTGGTGGCTTAACGGGAAGGAATCGTATATGCTGCCGCAGTCGCAGTTTGTTTTTCCCGGATCAATGAATCCCTACGCGCCGGATGATATGATCTCCGCGCTCGGAAAGAACGGGCAGTTCCTCAGCATAGTGCCGGGACGCAATATCATAATGGTCAGAATGGGCAACGCCCCCGATTCTTCTTTGGTTCCGTTTTTACTCAATAACGACATCTGGAAGTTGCTTACCCCCGTCATCAGTCCGGTCAGCAGAGCGGAAGGTAATTATAAGGTTTCACCATTTAAACTGGAACAAAACTATCCCAATCCGTTTATTGTATCAACAAACATCAAATATACTATCCCGGCTCCCTCCCATTTTATAAAGGGAGAGGGTGGCGCCGCACTGAGCCCGTCGAAGTGGGAGAGGTTAGGGGATCCGGGTGATGGGTTAAGCGGCTCTGCGCAAGTTTCAGGAACAATAGGGACATCAGGGGACGTTCTGGTTACTCTAAAGCTATATGACATCCTCGGCCGCGAAATAGCAACACTTGTAAACGAATACCAGTACCCCGGCGCCTATGAAGTAAAATTAAACGCGGAAGAGTTAGATTTATCAAGCGGCATTTACTTTTATGAAATAAAAATCGGCGGCTATTCCGCGGTGAAAAAAATGCTTGTTTTCAGGTGAATCAATCCAGGTATTTGTTGACTAGCTCGCCTACTGATTTATCGCTTTCAGTTTTATAAATATGGGAATGGAACGCCGCGATATAGCTCAGCATCCTGAGCAGTTCATCTTTATCGTGCTGAGGCAGGTTGCCTGTTTTTAATTTAATGCTTTCAGAAAGTTTATTAAACACATTCCCCTTTATCTTCTCCCCCTTCTTTGTTAATCTGACCCTTTTTGCCCTTTTATCATTTTTATCAGTTGTTTCTTCCACATAACCCTGCTTAATGAGCCGCTTCATTATCTGCGCGCCGGTGGTAAGCTCGGTTATCGTATCAAAATATACCTCGCTCTTGGTAGGGCTGCCCGATCTTCCGATCGAGAGAAGAAAATAAAATTCATCAATTGAATTCAGGCCGAATTCTGCAAGTTCCTTCTTTGTATAGAAGCGGGAGTATTTTGCGATTCTATTAAACAGGTAGGCTATATTTCTGTCTGTATCTTCACTTTCCTCCGCACTTCGTGGTTTACCGGATTCCTCTTTATTCCTTCCCTCTTTAACCGGTGCAGGCTTTGAGTTGATTAATGTTAAGTCATCCCGCCTGCCCTGTGACCGGAGAAGCCACAGCGCGAACTCCCGGAGGTCTTCGCTTCTATTCGTAGCCGAGAATTCGTCATAAAGATTTACAATTTCTACGATTTTACTGTTTTTCATATTTCCTGACAATATACTACATTTCTGTAGTAATTTAATAATTATTGTTATATTTGTGTAGTATTAAAATAAGTAATACGGAACTATTATGAAAACAATCCCGTGTATGATAAGAATTTCTGTAATTATGAAGATAATCTTATCCGTCCTCTTTTTCGTCACCTCAGCTGCGGCTGATACGTTAACCGTCAACTTCGACAACGGCTCGTGGGAACCTCTTGTGAGGCGATACGGGCCAAATGATAATCCCGCCCAGCAGGATACCAATTACACCGTGAGGGTGGTAGACGGGCTGGCGCGGTTCCAGATGCCCGCCGGCACACCGGGCGCGAGAATGACGGGCTTCCTTGACCTTCCCGCTTCGATGGTTCCTGTTGAGGGGGAGCTTTTTGTTGAGTGGACTTTCACCAACGTTCCCGAGCTATTAGGCCTTGGTTCAGCCACTCAGATCGCGATCGCCGGATGTTACATCCGCGGTGATATGAACCACTGGCAGGGCGGATTATTCGGTGATTACTGGGGGGCGATGGTTTACGCCGGCGGACAAAGGGTTTCTGCCCTCAGGCAGGGAAATATAAATCTGCAGTCAGAACCCTTCACTGCTACACAGACAGCATCATACCGGATCCGGAAAACTGCGCAGAACAGATTGCAGCTCTGGGCCAAATACGATAACGCGAACTGGCACCAGGTCGGCAGCGATGTATCCATTACATTGAACCCGAACACTGCTGGTGCAAGCTATAATGTGGCGGTCACCCACGTGCGTGTTCTTGATCTGAGCGGGAAAGCAGTGGATGTGGCCGCTGATGATTTCCTCTGGTACGGCGATAATTTTCCGCCGGTGACTGATATTGCCAAAGAGGAGAAAGCTCCTGCAAAAATGTCATTGCCGCAAAACTATCCTAATCCTTTTAATGCGCGCACGTATTTTAATTTCACTCTTAAGGAGAAGTCAAATATTATACTGCAAGTCTATGACTTAACCGGAAGAAAAATCGCGGAAATAATGAACGAAAATAAAGAAACGGGGGCACATCGTCTTGAATTCAACGCTGTTGAGTTCGGACTATCAGGCGGCATTTATTTTTACCGTTTGCAGTCAGGCGAAACAATAAAAACCGGAAAGATGATGGTCGTCAGATGAACCCTTCAAAGATAAACTTAGTAATAATTTTCGTTTTACTCTGCTCATCCAGGCTAATTCCGCAGTTTGCTTTTCTCTACGGAAGCCCCGGACAGGAATACGGTAAGGCAAACTGCGTAGACGCCGATACCTGTTACATAGAAGCCGCTCTTTTTCAGAACACTATTAATGTACACCCTTACGGAACACTTAATCTCACGTCAAACGGAATGGTGGATGTTGTACTTGCAAAATATGATAAACGCGGAAACCTTTTGTGGGGAAAGCGGTTTGGCGGCACAAATACAACAGACGCGCCGCACGGTGTCGCCACGGATGCCGGGCGAAATATTTACGTGGCCGGCTACTTCGGGAACCCCAATTTTTCAAATCAGAATGTAAGTTTCAATCCTGACGGAGGAGGAGTGCTCACTACCAGGAGCGGATTTGATGCTTTCCTCGCTAAGTACGATAAAAACGGAAATTATGTCTGGGCGCTTGGGCTTGGCAATACCGCGGGTAGTACCGAGGAGAGATGCTGGGACATTCACACTGATGCTGATGGCAATTCGCTTATATGCGGAGGCTTCAGCGGCACGGTGGACTTTAATCCGCGCGGCACTCCGAACGTTAAATCGGTCACCTCCGGTGTCGGACTTTTTCTCGCGAAGTATGATTCCTCCGGAACAAACAAATGGGCGATTGTCATTGACGCAAAGGATACGAGCGTATTTTTCGAAGCCTACGCCGCGGTTGATGAAGACGCAAGCGGCAATATTTACCTCGCCGGTAATTTTCGCGGAAGCAATGTGAACTTCGATCCAAACGGCTCGGCTTTACTCTCAAGCGCGGGGCAGACGGATATGTTCCTCGCGAAATACAGAAGCGACGGTTCGTTTGTGTGGGTGAAAAGGATTGGCGGAACAATGCAGGACATCGTCTCCCCGGGCGCGCTGCGGCTTGATAAAAACGGTTTGCCATTCTTTACGGGGCGCATTGCGGGTACGGTCAACTTCAGCACAACCGGCGGCGTCAATAATGTGTCCGGATCAAGTTTATTCCTTGCGGGTTATGATACTGCCGGCGCGTTGCGTTATGCTTTCGGAATGCCGTCTAATCCCGGCGACGGCGGGCACCGAATTGGTTTCGACAGTGACAACAATATATATATTGCGGGCTGGATAAACGGCACTGTTGATTTCGATCCATCCCCAAACTCATACTCCATAACGGCAAAAGCCCCCACAGCTGATGCTTTCATCGCCAAGTATAGCAACAGCGGCAACATAATTTGGGCAAATAGTTTCGGGGCGGCTAATTCATCAGAAAACAATATCGCTGCAGGACTGGTGATTGATCAGGATAATAACGCAATTATCACCGGACAGCTTTATGGCACAAACGCGGATTTTGACCCTTCTCCCTCTTCACAATATTTGCTTTCCAGCGCCGGGCAGAACGACTGCTTCATCGCGAAGTATGATTCAAGCGGCAGGCTTTGGAGAAACGTTACCAATATTGATTCAGAAGATAAAGCAGAAGCCATAAGTCTCCGGCTCGAACAAAACTATCCCAATCCGTTTATTGTATCAACAAATATCAAATATACTATCCCGGCTCCCTCCCAGTTTATAAAGGGAGAGGGTGGCGCCGCACTGAGCCCGTCGAAGTGGGAGAGGTTAGGGGATCCGGGTGATGGGTTAGGCGGCTCTGCGCAAGTTTCAGGAACAATAGGGACATCAGGGGACGTTCTGGTTACTCTAAAGCTATATGACATCCTCGGCCGCGAAATCGCAACACTTGTCAACGAATACCAGCACCCCGGCGTCTATGAAGTAAAATTAAACGCGAAAGAGTTTGATTTATCAGGGGGCATTTACTTTTATGAAATAAATTTCGGCGGTTACTCCGAGGTGAAAAAAATGCTTGTTTTCAGATAAGTCGGTCAGGTTATTTTTTTGATCTGCCCGTTTACGGATTTGTCCCCGTAACTTTTATAAATATTCTGCTGAGATACCGCGAAATGTTTCGGTAACCTTAGCAATTCATCTTCCCCTTTTTAAAGAAGAGCCTCCCCGGTCGGGCGCAGGCCTCATTATTGTCACTCTAAATAACGCTGAATTATTGTTTATATTTCTGATTATTATATCATTTTCTTTGATTTGAATGCTTATTGAATGACCGGTGGATCACCCCGGCAGGATTATTCAGGAAAGGATTTAATGTTTATGAAAATCGGAATTGTGATCTGCGACCGCTACAAAAGCTGCGCCGACGGAAAGTGCTTCAGAGCTGTAAATAACAGGGAAGGAGCTTTTGATATTTACAGCAAGGATGAACCGCTTGAGATAGTTGGATATACAAGTTGCGACGGCTGGCCCGGAGGGAACATCGAATACGCGCCTGAAGAAATGATCAAAAACGGTGCTGAAGCAATTCACTTTGCTACCGGTTTGGTTGTCGGGTACCCCCCCTGCCCTTATACTTCATACTTCAGGGATTTTGTCGAAACACGTTATAAGCTAAGAGCAGTTATAGGTACGCATCCTATTCCGCAGAAATATTACCTTGTCCACAATGCCCTTGGTACCTGGAATAATGATGAATGGCAGGAACTGATAAAACCCACATTGGTTACTGAAGAAATAAGAAAAAAATACGATTAGCATCAGTTATGTATAAATACCTTTTCGGCCCGGTGCCCTCAAGAAGGCTTGGGATGTCTTTGGGGGTTGACCTCGTACCCAAAAAAGTCTGTTCGCTTGATTGTGTTTACTGCGAAGTAGGCAAAACAATCAAACTTACCCTTGAGCGGAAAG
Source organism: Ignavibacteriaceae bacterium (assembly GCA_013360295.1). GTDB lineage: Bacteria > Bacteroidota > Ignavibacteria > Ignavibacteriales > Ignavibacteriaceae > JABWCL01. The sequence continues at coordinate 106,882 of JABWCL010000011.1, forward strand.
AGTATATCAAATCGTATAAGATCAAAGAGGAACTCACTCATTATTTCAGCAGCAATCCTGATCCCGACTACATTACTTTTTCCGGCGCGGGTGAACCGACACTGAGCACAGCCATCGGCGAAATCCTCCGGTTCATAAAAGAAAACAGACCTGCGCTCCCAGTAGCCGTATTAACAAACGGATCTCTTTTATCAGACCCCGACGTAATAAAAAGCCTCATGGCTGCCGACGTGGTGCTCCCCTCTCTCGACGCAGCGACTCAGGAAGTATTTGAAAAGATCAACCGTCCGGCAGATGGACTTACCATTGAGAAGTACATTGAAGGATTAATTGAATTCAGAGCCTCATTCAAAGGGAAGTTATGGCTTGAGGTTTTTATACTGCCGGGTTATAATGACAGTAAAGAAGAACTCGCGGCAATTAAAGATGCTGTACTCCGGATAAAACCCGACTCGGTCCAGCTCAACACGCTTGACAGGCCGGGAACAGTACCCGGTTTACGCGGCGCGACAAGATCAGAACTGAAGCAGATAGCCGACGACTGGGGGCTTGCAAATACAATTATCATCGCCGCCTCGCCCGAAAGAAAAAAGATACTGGCATACAGAAGCGATACCGAAACCGCGATACTTGAAACAATCAAACGCCGCCCCTGCACACCCGATGATCTAACGCAGATACTGGGAATGCACATAAATGAGATAAACAAATATCTTGATGTCCTTGATTCTGAAGGAAAAGTCGAAACCATTCAGCAGGAGCGCGGAATATTTTATCTGGCGAAAGAGTAAACAATAATTTGTATTACGGGTCACGACCCGTAATAAATTTTAAAGACGGTAACCCAATGTCAAATAGCTTCCGGATGAATAAATTTTTTCTCCCCCCGCTTTTGGCAGTTTGGTCAACGCCATCTGCACGTTTCCGGCGACGATGACTCGCATTACTTCGACTCCGATACCAAGGCTTATGCCGGCTTCACTTCGGTTATACTGATTCTCAAAATCAAGTTTTACACCGCCGTTGTTGCCCGCGAAGCTAAACTTGTAATAGCCTCCCGCAAACGGAAACGCTTTTACCATTCCGCCGAAAATGTTTATTAAGTTATATTTAATATGGACCGGGACAAAAGCGGAATATCTCCTGAATGTGCCCTGAGGCGATTTACTGCCGTCCGCGGAGACTAATAATTCCGGCTGAAAAGTGAACTTTTTGCCGATACTGAGCTGAATAAAAAATCCAAGATTAACCGCAAAGACGCTTTTTGCTATAAAAAACTCGTCCGGGTATTCGTTGTGCGCTGTGCCCAAACCTGCCAGCACGCCGTACTCGGTTTGTATGGCGAAAGATTCCTTTTTGCCTAAAAATTCAGCCGATGATTTAAGCGCGGGCATCCCGGAAACCTCGGTGATCAGTCCGGTAAGATAACCGGAAACTTTTGCCATTCCGTCGTATTCAAGTTTATCGTAAGTGTCTTCCGTTTTATGGTAGGGGGATTCAATCCCCGTAAACGCATGCGCCGCGGGTATCCCTTTATCGCCGAATGGCGCGGTGTCAGTCTGCAGTTCTATCTCCGCGGAGACATCTTTCAGCGTGATTCCTTTTACGGCGGCAATCTCTTCCGCCAGTTTCGCGCCTCCTTCAAGCGCCCCGATACCCTTCAGTATCAGCCCGCCGTTTTTATTATACATTCCAACCATATCAAGGCTGAACATCAGTTTAACTTTCTTTATGTCAAACCTGCTGTTCTCTTCGATAAACCTGTACGCCCCAAAGAGCCCGCTCTCTTCAGCGTCAAAAGCGATGAAGATAATGCTCCGTTTGATTTTCTCCTTATTAAGCGACATCGCTCGCGCTATTTCCATCATTGCGGCTACACCCGATGCGTTATCATCCGCGCCGCGGTAGATAATTTTTTCATTTTTCTTCTCAGTCGTATCCGCTTCGCCTGAGCCGAGTAGCAGGTTCCTCATTCTTCCGCTTTCACTGGTAAACTCATACCCAAGATGGTCATAATGCGCGCCCACAACAATATATTCATCCTTCAGCACGGGGTCATTTCCTTCAATGTAGCCGATCACGTTTGCCGCCGGCACGCGCGCAAGTCCGATGCGAAGGTTCAGATGCTGGAAATAACTTCCTTCGGGGTCATACGGGTGTAAGCCCGACAAACGGAACTGCTCCGCGATGTATTTCTTCGCAAATATCTTCCCTTCCGTACCCAGCCCGCGCCCCTCAAGCGTATCCGCGGCAAGGAATGATACGTGTGCTTTCAAACGTTCAGCTGCCGCGCCGTTATCCTGAGCAATGCTGTCTGTGGTGATGAAAAGCGAAAGAATAAAAAAGCAAGAAATAAAAAGTATTTTTTTCATAAGAGTTTAGAATTAAAAGATTCTTGGCTAATTGAAGAATTTAATGCACTAATAATTTTTCACGTAGGCTAATATAAATAATTGCCAGGTAATTTGACTTCTTCTTTGACGCAAATGGTTGAAACCATTTTGCCGATTTTGCAATTCACATTGGGGGGTATGTCTCCCGGGGGATTTCCCGTCTTTATTCCGATACCAAAATTCTAAAATATATTTTTATTTAATTCCCCTTATTTCTTATCTTGAATTCAAGTGCTATTTGTTTCAACAATTCTGTAAAGAGGATGAAAAAGTTATTTCTGCTTATTTTATCCGTTATTCTTCCTTTAAGCGCCCAGTATAAGATCACCGCCTATAAAGGGGCACTGATCTATCCTGTTGAGGGTGCGCCGGTTGAAAACGGAGTGATGATAATTCAAAACGGTAAAATTATAAGTGTCGGCAGGGAAGGCGAGATTGCCATTCCAAATGGCGCCGAGGTTATTGATGTTTCAGGGAAGGTGATCATACCCGGGCTTGTTGACACACACTCGCATATTGGCAACGGTGACGGCGGCGACGGCTCAGCACCGCTGCACCCTGATGTGCGCATACTCGATTCCATTGACCCTATGAGCGATACTTTTATGCGCGCGCGGACAGGAGGCATTACAACCGTTAACGTGATGCCCGGCTCAGGACACCTGATGAGCGGGCAGACTGTCTACCTGAAACTGCGTAAATCGAATATTATAAACGGGATGCTCTTCTGCGATGACCCGATAAACGGAATTTGCGGCGGATTGAAAATGGCAAACGGTACAAACTCTCTGCGCGGCACACCGTTCCCTGGCACGCGAGGAAAATCGGCAGCACTGGTAAGACAATTATTTATTAAAGCGAAGGAATACCGCGAAAAGAAAATAGCTGCCGGAAATGATAAAAGTAAAATGCCGGCGTATGATTATGAAATGGAATCGCTCGTTGAGGTGCTCGACGGGAGAAGGATCGTTCAGCATCACACACACCGCGCTGATGACATTATGACCGTGCTTAGGCTGCAAAAGGAATTCGGCTTTAAGGTTGTATTGCATCACGTATCGGAAGGATACAAAGTCGCGAAAGAAATCGCTGAAGCAAAAATCCCCTGTTCGATAATTATCATTGACTCCCCCGGCGGCAAACTTGAAACCATGAATCTCTATTTTGATAACGGAGTAAAAATGGCGGAAGCGGGAGTTGATATCGCATACCATACTGATGATTATATAACGGACTCCCGGCTATTCCTTCGCAGCGCCGCGCTTGGAATAAGAGCCGGTCTGAGACCTGAAAAGGCGCTTGAGTCGCTTACGCTTGCCGGCGCGCGGATGCTCGGTCTCGAGAGCAGGATCGGCTCGCTGGTTAAAGGCAAGGACGCGGATTTTGTGATTCTTTCCGGGGACCCTTTTAGTGTATATACAAAGATAGAAAAAACCGTTGTTGAGGGAGTGGTCGTTTATGACCGTTCGAACCCCGATGATTTCAAGTTTGCCACCGGCGGATATAGGGTGTATAAGGATCTGTACTATGAGCATATCCACTGCGGGCACGATGAGGAGCTGCACTGATATGAATAAGTCATTAACGGCGTTTCTGTTCCTCTGCGTTGCTTTTGCGGGGGAGTTATTCCCCCAGGCAGCAATAAAAGCCTCCGTCATCCACACCGCGGCGGGAAAGACGATTAACAACGGGGTAATACTTATTAAAGACGGAAAGATTGAGAAAGTCGGGGAGGAGAAGGATATCACTATACCCGCGGATTATATAGTGTACTCACGGAAAGTTGTAACTCCCGGATTAATAGACGCGCGCAGTTCCATCGGGCTTTCAGGGATACTTAATTATGCTCACGACCAGGATCAGCTTGAAAAATCAGATCCGGTCCAGCCTGAACTGAGAGCAATTGACGCTTATAACCCGCGTGAAGAATTAATTGAATGGATAAAGAAATTCGGCACGACAACTGTTCATACGGGACACGCTTCCGGAGCGCTCGCGTCGGGACAGACGATGATCGTCAAGCTCGGAACAGCGGAGAAACCGGTACGCATTATTGATTCCGCGCTGATGGTTTCATTCACGCTCGGTTCGGATGTCTCTTCTAACTTTAAAAAACCGGGCACCCGCGCCAAAGGCGTCGCTATGCTGCGAACTGAATTCCTTAAAGCAAAAGAGTATCTTGATAAAATTAAAAAAGGCGAGAAGGTAAACCGCGACCTTAAACTCGAAGCTTTGGCACAGGTATTGAAAGGAGAACTCACCGCTCTCTTCACCGCAAACAAAGCGCCGGATATACTTGCCGCGATAAGGCTGCAGAAGGAGTTTGGTTTCAGGATGGTGCTTGACGGTGTTGCCGAAGCATCGCTGGTAATGAATGAAATTAAGGAGTCGCGCGCGCCGGTGATACTGCACGCCACTATGGAGCGGCAGTCAGGTAACTCGAAGAGCGTGGCATTTGATAACGCGGCATTGCTTGATAAGGAAGGTGTGCTTTTTGCAATCCAGTCCGGATTCGAAGGCTATGTACCCAAAACCCGTGTAGTGCTATTTGAAGCGGCAGTTGCGCTCGCTTACGGTTTGCCTTTTGATAAAGCGCTCGCTTCAATCACCATTAACGCCGCGAGGATACTTGGCATTGATAAGCAAACCGGTTCCATCGAACCCGGCAAAGACGCCGACATTGTCCTGTTTGATGGTGACCCCTTTGAATACACCACCCGCGTCTGTGAAGTATTCATTGACGGAATACCTGTAAAACAAACCTGCGATTAGTTACGATAGATGCGCCGGAGGTAAAAACCGCGCCTCCGGCTGCATTTCCGTCCTAATAACCACCGAGAACGGCAAACGTGTTTGATGGTATCAAATAGAAACGACTGGTTCTTTTTGACGCTTTCAAATAGTCGGGCCGCACAATTCACGTGCATTAACCTTTAAATAAATACAACTAATGCATAGTTACATAACCGTGACATCCCCATCCGTCAATAGTGTTATTAACTTTTAATTTTTAACTCTTAACTAAAGTTATACCCCGCCACCATACCTTTAAGTTTTTCAAGATTCTTTTTATGAATCATTATCTCCACCACAACTTTATCATCATCGTAGTTTGTACTCAGCACTTCCGCGATTGTGTGGAGCGCGGCGATGGTTTTGGAATCGGCGGCGCTGAAGGTGAGTTTTTCCGTTGTGTAATCTTTATATACCAGTTCGCTGAGGCGCTGGTTGAATATAGAGATGTTTATTCCACGCCCGGCTGAGATGATCACACTGCCCGGGTATTTTGCTTTAATATACTCAATCCTCCCCTTGTCGTGCAGTATATCCACTTTGTTGAATACCAGCATAATCTGCGTACCGTCGCAGCCCAGTTCTCTAAGCGTTTCCTCAACAACGCGGATATGGTCTTCGTAGAAGTCGTGGGATATGTCCGCAAGATGAATAATGATATCGGCGTCGCGGACTTCACCCAATGTGCTCCTGAATGACGCGACAAGATTATGCGGAAGTTTACGGATAAATCCTACTGTATCGCTAAGTAGTATGCTCCTGTTTTTTCCGAGCTGTAGCACTCTCGTTGTCGAGTCGAGCGTGGCAAACAGTTTATCTTCCATAAGCACATCGGAGTCGGTAATTAAATTAAATAAAGTAGACTTCCCGACGTTTGTATAACCAACCAGGGTGACTTTTGTCAGTTCCTTCCTCCCCGCGGTTTGGGTTACTCTTCTCGCTTCAAACTCCTCCAGTTTACCTTTCAGCAGGCTGATCCTGTTCCTTATGATACGCCTGTCAGTCTCTATCTGCGTTTCACCGGGGCCCTTGGTCCCGATACCTCCGTATTGCTTCGAAAGGTGTGTCCACGCACGAGTCAGCCTGGGGAGATAATACTGAAGCTGCGCGAGTTCCACCTGGGTCTTCGCTTCAAGCGTGCGTGCGTGCGATGCGAATATATCCAGAATTAATCCGCTCCTGTCAACGATCTTGCGGTTGAGCGCGCGTTCCAGGTTTCTTACCTGTACCGGGGAGAGGTCATCATCGAATATCAGCAGGTTTACACCGAGTTCCTCTACCATCAGCGCGAGTTCTTCTACCTTGCCTTTTCCGAGGTAGTACGCGGAATCATAGCTCTCTCTTTCCTGTACTACTATCTTCACCGTCTCCGCGCCCGCGGTAAGTGCCAGTTCCTTCAGTTCCTCGAGATGCTCGTCAATCACCTCGCGCGAAATAAACCTCGTCTTTAACGCGACAAGTATGGCTTTTTCAGTCTCGTCTTTTTTTATTTCAATAAGCGCCCTGCGCTTTGATCTCTCTTTTTCCAATATTTAACTTTGTTTAATTTGATTTAGTTTGTGACTTAGATTCAGAATTAATCAACTTAATTCCACAACCCCACTTCGATACTCCCGAAAGCTTTCGGGATACTCAGAACAACGCCAACCCTGCTACTTCGTCCCGACGCATCCGGATCAGCACATTACCTTTTTCCATTTATAAAAATGGATACGTGGTTAATATCTTGCTGCAATAACCCCTCCCTTCCCTCCCCTTTCCCCTGTGGGACAAGTGTAAAAATGGGAGGAGAACTTCTGCATCAACATATAACTAGAAAAATTAATTCTTAATCTCCCGCCCCGTGGGATTAACTTTTAACTCTTAACTTTTAACTAGAAATACTAATTCATAATTATTATTAATTGAATTTACAAATATTTCTCATACCACCCCCTCCTCACCTCATCAACCTGCCTTCTTGACTGGCGCAGATAGTGATCGGATTCTTCAAATATATGCAGAGCATACGTAACGCCTCTTTCACCAAAGCGCCGTGCCATTTCAATGCTATGCTCCGGTAAAATAATATCATCAGAGGCGCCGTGGACAAGCAGGTATTTCACATCGCGGGGCAGTTCTTCAAAACGGTACTGCGCCGAGCGCGTGCGCATAACTTCTTCTATATCTCTCCCCGGCATTTTATGATTGTAATACTCAATGATATCCGGTTTGGTCTTAATATAAGCCCACGGATCCGATATTCCTCCGACCAGCACCGCGCATTTTATTCCCGGCACATTCATAAGCGTAAGGTACGTCATCATTCCCCCGCGGCTCCACCCTTCCATTCCCCATCTTGAAGTATCCGCAAAAGGAAATTCCTCCGCGAGCATCATCAGGTTAGTGATGTCATTCAGATCGCCGCCGCCGAACTGGTCTTCCCCTTCTCCTCTGACGCTCCCGCGGTACATCGAAGCAAAAACCGCATATCCCCACGACGCAATCAGCCCGAATATCCCGCGTGCCGTAAATGAGTCTATCACCCCCTTATTCTTCATCCCGCCGCGGTTCCACATTACGCACGGGAGTTTCTCATCCTTCTTAATAAATTTAGGATAAGCGAGGTAGCCCTTGACGCGGTAGCCGTCCGAAAGATAAACAATCCTTTCGGTCATCGTATTCCTAAGCACCTCTTCACTCCATCCGCTGATCAGCATCTTCTCAAAGTGTGGAGAGAGGTGAATTTCCTCGCGTTCAATAATTTCGGGTATCATTAATCAAAAATAAAATAAAGGTGTAATATAGTTAAATGGGAGCGAGGGGGGAAATGGCAGAAAAACTCACGATAGGATTATACTAAAATTTTAGATATAGGTGCTAAACGGCGCTGTTATCAGCGGTATTTATATTAATTTAAAGTCAGGAATATAATTAATTAGGTGTGCACATTGAAGCTTATCGTAGGTTCTGTAAACACCGCGCCTGACGGATGGAATTTCGTATCAACGCTGGATCAGGCAAAGCAGATCTGTTAAACGAAACAATAGATGAACTGCATATAGAAGATGTTATTGGAGATGATCCGGAAGGCGGATTACGCCTGATTGCCTGGATAAAAGATCAGATCAAATCCAACGGTTATACTCCCCCATTAAAGATCACACCACGATCAGAAGATAATGACAGATTAATTATTATGCGTGAAAAGACAGATCATATTCATCACCTCGTAAATAATCGTACTCTCCTTTCTTCAGAAGAACCCCTTTGGGTTTATCTCGATGATTTAAGAACTCCCCCCAGAGGGTGGGTACTCACAGAAACACCCGAAGAAACAATCGAATTATTGAAAACTGGCAGAGTCGAAAAACTCTCGCTGGATAATGATCTCGGTTTGGGACATGATGAACGTGGTAGAGAAAGAGATGGTTATAGCGTACTTAGGTGGCTTGAAGAAGAGGTGGAATTTTCAGGATTTATTTCACCTAATGTGATAACGGTACATTCAGGCAATCCCGTAGCGAGAAATAGGATGCAAACTGTAATTAATCGATTAGAAAAATCAAAAAAAAATGACTATGAAGCTCCAATATATTACCGACATTAAGTGCGATGCAAATATTTTTCCATATGACCAGGATGCTATAAATCGCTTACAAAAGATTTATCGAACCGCACGCAAAGGGAACTTAAAAGAGGACAAGCTGACAAATCTAAAAGATTATTTGGCTAACATCCATAAGGAGCCCAGGTCGATTCCTTCTAATATCGAAGCATTCGATTCTTTTGCAAAAGAGATAATTAAAGAGATAGCCATAAGAATTAACGGTACGAGGAAGCTTAAATTTGGCATCGCTCAAAAAATTTTTAATTTATTTATGAAAGATTTATGGGCATGGGACAAATTGAAGCCAGAACAGGAAAGCGTGCTTCATTGGCCTATTGATAAAGGTGTTTTAGATATGGTAAGAAAACCTGCTTGGAAAGCCTGGACGAAAGTAGTTACAACCGAAAATAATCTCAATGAAACATTTAACGAATATTTGCACATTCAGAATATTCTTAGATCACAGCTCCTCAAATTCCCCCAATTTCATACAGCTATTGAAATGGAACAATATTTGTGGCATAAATTTGAATTAATTAATCAATAAAGGTCAGAATATGGGACAGACAACCCGAGATAACACAAAACACATTTTTCGCTCCTTGCTAGCTTTAGGAGTTATAGAGTTAGGCGCTAATCCTATAAAAAGAAGCGATTTGATAATTTCGCTAAACAATCAAAATATTAGATCTCATAGCCAAGCCAAAAGATTATTGGAATTAACTAAAAATTGGCTTACAGATGACGATGCCAAATTCTACTCCGAAGATAATGGTGGTGATGAAAAGTCTATGTTCGTAGATTTTCAAAATCTCCCTACAGATATATATTTGGATTTTATAGATACTCTGTTGAGTTTGTACAAAATAGGTGAAAGAAGGATTGATGACTCTATTTTAGAAATTTATAATAAGAGAGGAATAAAACCACTAAGTCTTATAACACAAGTAATACTTGCAATAGAAGATGGGCAAGCCATTCATCTTCTTTTGGAAGATAGAAATCGCATGTTTATTGCGCCGAGCGCTCTAAAAAGGGAGGATAATGTTTGGTTGGTTGTGGGTGTGCGAGTTGGAGATCCTTCAACGCTGAAGACAACCATCCCATTACATCAAATCAACGACATCGAGTTTTAGATACTCTTGTGTTAGCCAAAAAATTTCATCGATAATTAACTTTCCATCCGTAAACAACATAAATCGGATGGAATATGAACTTACTCGAACTCAACAAAAGCCCGAAAGTCAGAATCCCGAACCCGGTTCATCATACCGATGACCTCCGGAGCGAGATTAATACGTTCATTAAGAATTACCTCTTCAATTTGTACCACGGCAGGTTTTCACACCCGGAAATCGTGGTCACGAAAATGATGGGGTGCATCAATTATTTTCACCCGCTGCTGAAACCCCCGTATGTTTTTTATAACGACAGTACAAAAATACTGAGATTTGACGACTTATTGCTTTTCACCTCGGTTGACTATCATGGCGAAAGCTATGAGATCGTTTTCAAGACTGTCTTTATAGAAAATCCGCGGATCGCTAGGGTAACTGAAAAGAATCAGATATTCATTACCGGATTCACGGACGGCGCGCTATACCCCGAGGAACTGCTTACTGCTCTTAAAACCGGGGCGGTAAAAACGTCCAATATCAGGAATAAGATCTTAAGCTTAGATCCGCTCAAGAATAATGAAATTGACCTTCTTACAAAGTTGGAGGTTGTAGATGTGTCGCCGGTCAGTCTCTCCGATATCTTTCTTCCGGAGAATAAGGTCCGGGAATTCAGACGCTTTATTTACGAGATAATGAATTTCGAAGCCGGCAGCTCGCATCCGTGTCCGCGGTTCCTGCTCGCCGGCACGCCGGGGACGGGAAAGACGCAGATCATAAACGCGATACTGAATGAAACTAAGGGTAAAATAACGGCTTTTCTTTGCAGCGGCAACAATATCCAGCTCGATAAAATATTCGAGTTCTGTGAACAGATGGAGCCAACGCTGCTTATAATTGACGATCTCGATCAGGTTGTGGGAGACCGGCAGGGATACAACTCGGCGGTTTCTCTAAGGACTTTTCTGAATCTTATGGACGGAATGCTGACTAAGAAAAACAGCATCTTCATACTCGCGACCACGAACGTAAAAGGACACATAGACGCCGCGGCTTCCCGCCCGGGCAGGTGGAGTATGGTTTTGGACATAGACGAGATCACAAGCGATAATTACCTCCGGCTTGTCCGTCGCGAAACAGAAGACAATGAAATCATAGGGTGCTTTAACGAGAAGATATTAGACGAACTTAAATCGAAAAAAGTTACCGGAGCGCTTATCGTAAGCCTCATAGATAATCTTACGTCTCTTAAAAAAATGAAGGGGGAGATAACAGGAACAGACTTCCGCGGATACTTTGACCTGATATATAACGGTTTTTATAAGTCCAATTCGGAGTCAAAAATAAGCGAGGTGGGATTTGGAAACTAAGCGAATATCAGATTATGTGATCCGAAAACTGAAAGAATACGCCGCGATCCCCTCATTGACTCATCACGAAGATGAATTTTTGAATTATCTGATCGCTGATTTCGGAACGCCGCAGGGGATGGAGTGGATAAAAGTTAAAATTGAAGGGAAACAACAGGCGCAATTTCTTCACAATGTTGGCGATGATAGCGGGTTGGTATTCACTGTGCATACAGACCGTGTGCCGGATGCGGACGGGAATCCGTTTCAGAATATTATCGCAGAGTGTAAAGACGACGGATCAATAACCGGACAGCTTGACGATTTAATAGCCATCGCGATTCTCAGACATGTGATTGAATCCGGAATTAAAGTGAATATACTGTTCACAACGCAGGAAGAAATCTGTAACAGTTACGTTCAGGTTGCCGCTGTTGCGGATAATTTCGGACTTATGCCTGTCAGCATTGACATTGATCCCGTGCGGATCTTTGATGAAAGTAAGGACAGAGCTATAACCATAAGGGAAAAGAGTTTCAGTTATTTATATGAACCTGAAACGGTGAGGATGCTTCAGGAAGTTGCTGTAAGAAACAATATTCCTTTTGAAACAGATTATGGGTACGTATGTGACGAAATACTTTATCTGATAAGAGCCGAACAGGGTACGGGGTGTCATCTTGGACTTCCATTGATGAACTATCACACTAACCGCGAAAAAGTAAAGGCCGCGGCAGTATTAAACATGATTGATCTTATATCCGCGGTATCTCGGGCGGATGAGTTTAAGCGCTTGAATTACAACACCATTAGTGAAACATTAACCAATTAATCAAAAGGAATCTGATATGAACTATTACGATAACGATTATGAGAATAAGATTTTCGAACTCGAGTCGCAAATACAGGATTTGCAGAATAAACAGCGTATCAGCGAACAGAAATCAGCATCGCGCCGCAGAGGTTTCTGGTGGTTTATTTTAGTTTTACTCACGCTTGATTTTAACAATTATTAGGAAGAAGCAGAAAATGGAAAACATTAAAACACCGGGTGTCGGAGTAACCTGCATCTGCAATACCGGATCACCTATAAGGCACTTATTGGACGTCGTGATATGTCCGCAATGTAACAGAGAATTGCGCTTATCCGAAGAGACCAGAAAAAACTTGTGGATTAAATATCTGAGAAGAAACGGTCCCAGAAAGCCTATGGATATTCCTTTAGTGCAAAAAAGCGGCGAAGGCGACAAGGATGCTTGCCAGGCTGTTGTTGCATATATGGCGCTGAAATATTACGGCATCAACGCATCAAAGGAGGAGTTCTTTGCAAGATGCGAAACAGCGGGGAAAGGAAATCACGCGCTTTCCTGGGGCGTGCTTAAAGGGGCTGCAAGTTACGGATTGTACGCCTGGCTGATCTCCGGCCATCCTTATGAACTCATCGGTTACGGAGACGTAATGGAGAAGGAAGGCTTAACGGAAGACGCGGCGAGAGAAAAAGTTAAAAGGCTCATTAAGGAATGCGAAGAAAATGAAAGAACTGAACTTTTTACAAACGTTGAAGAAAGGGTAATAATTTCAAAGTTCATTGACGCAAAAGCGGCTGTACTAATTCCTACCCTTGAATGGACAGAGAACGAAAACCATTCGGTTGTTGTAACTAATATCTGGGAGGGGTATGTCTATTACAACGATCCAAACGACGAAAAGCAATGCAAAATGGATATGAATTATTTTTTCCGGCTTTGGCAAAACGAGAAAACGGACTATGATATTATAGTGATTTCAGATAAGAAAATTGATTTTGATGAAATAAATGAAAGAGAATAAAATGAGAATAATGATGAATATGAGATTGTTTAATCAGTACAGAAGTGTGCTTGGCAGGAAGACCGCGGAGAAAATTGTATATCTTCATCAGGTTAACGAAATGCTGACCAGGCAGGTAAGGCCCGGCAGTGAGTGCGCCTGCAGTTTTGAATCGTTTTTCAATAATGAAGAGGCTAACTACGAGCGCGGCGGTTTTGATGAATATCTTGCGTTGCTCTCTATGTCGGTCATGATAGATGAAACACTTTACTATGTTCTCGTTGACAGGCGAAATAATCCGGAAAGCCTCGGTGAAGAAGCTGTTTATGAGGAATACAGAGAATACTTCAATTTCTTAAGGATATGGTACCATTGCACCGCAAAGCATGTGTCCCCCGCATTTGTGTTGAAAAAGTTTCAGCATCCGGAGAATGAGGCGGAGATAACTGTTAGTAACAAAAAGATTCGACAGGCGAAGGAGATTCTTTGGGATTCCGGAGTGAAAATGTATCTTACAGAGAGAGGGAGAGAAGACATAGCGGAGCTTTGCGAAAAGGAATTCCTGAGAGACCTTACGATCAGAGAGAGGTACACCGAAAAGGATGAAGCGCGTCTTAAACCAATCTTTGAGGCAGTATGAAAGATCTGTTTGTTAAACTGATTGAACTTCGCACGCGTTTAATTACATACAGTAAACTGTCGGATTCCACCCGTGAACTCGGACTAAGCAGCAGTATAAGCAATTTTCTTGAAGACGTAAAAGAGAATTATTCCGGCTTCGATATGGAGTCCGCCAATTACAATGCGGCGATAATCATTAACTGTGCAAAACCGCAGGAGTTGCGGGAAACCTTACTGGAATCATTTATTAATTCTCTGAATAAAATAAATGAGGATGCATCAAAGGATTTCCTCCTCAGCTCTCTTAAGGATATGTTCATTCTGGAAAAGCTGTTCAGTATGCGATTGTTCGAACCGGAGTTCATAGATAATATCGAAAGATTATTGCAGCAATTCACCGAACTGAAATCTCAGATGCCGGAGAAGTACACGGTAATGCGCGAAGTTGTGACCGAATTACATCAGGCGCTGAAAGCAAAGATTGATGAGATGGGGGTGACTGTGCGACAGATGGAGTTGGTTGGGAGAGAGATGTTAAATTGGGATTATTTGATAATCGATAATCGATTCCAATTTAATGATTCTGAATATAGAAGTGTTGTAGCATTGCATCAAGTTTTTATAGTGTTTTGTTCTATTAAGTACGCATTAAAATAAATAATATTTTAAAACAATAAATTATTCGAGGTGAATGATAATGAAGAGCTGGAGTTCATGGATTTCTTTAACCGCAACGGGAATACGATCCATCCCCATAAATATTGCTGGAGTTTATACTATAAGAGTCAGGGAGATTATCCCAAATTATGATAGCGATATCATTTATATGGGTAAATCAAAGGACATTAGTCGAAGATTAAAAGGCTTACTGGATGATTTAAACAATGATCGTGAAAAGTGGAAGGGACATTCGTCTAGTCAAAAAATCAAACTTTATAAAAAACACGGTTTAGAGTTTTCTTTTATTCAAGTATCAAAAAATTCTGATGGGGTGGAAAAGGCACTATTGCTTGCTTTCCATTGTTCAAATGGTCGCTTGCCACTATGTAATAGGTCGTTTTAATTAATTGAATTAATAACGGAACTAAGAGGTAAGTAGGATTCTGGAACCGGTTTTTTCAATATAACCAGTCCAATCCTATAAATCCGCTTCCCAATTTCATAAATCCGGACGGATAGAACCTCCGTCCGGTTTTTATTTCATTAAAGAATAAGGGCGGCGAGAAAAAAATCCGTGGTCATCCATTTCAATCTGCGTCACCTGTGTTCCATCTCCCCCGATAATACCTCTACAACTTCCGCAATATCCTGCTCCCGGTCTGTTCTTCAACAATGGCTCCGCAGGTTTTGCAGAAGAAAGTGCCTTTGATGTCCACTTCTTCTATCGCGGCGGAGGAGTGCATTACGCAATCCCAGTCGTGGCAGTGCTTCAGTCCGAAGTTGTGCCCGAGCTCGTGGAGGCTTTCTTTGATGAGGCGTATAAAGAGAAGTTCTTCGTTGGTGTTGCCGGAGTAAAATTCTTCGTGAAGGCGGCAAAGGGATACTATGGAATGCTTTCCCCCCAGCTGCGCTTCACCGAATACAAAGGTGAAGACGGGTACATACAGGTCGTGCTCGATCAGCATCTGCACTTTACCTTCGATCGTGTCCGTGCGCTTAATCGCGTCGGCAATTATCTTTGTGGAGAAGTACTGTTTCCTTTCAACCGAGCGGTACTCTTCTATCGGGATATCGAGATCAACATAGTTTACCTCCGCCCCGAGTATCCTTTCAAGCGAGAGGGAGAGGCGGTCGCTTAGTTTGCGGTCTTCAAATCCGAGAGGCGCTAAATGAAGCTTAAGCATCAGGAGCTTTTTTGCAGCCCGTACTTATTGATCTTGTTATAGAGTGTAACCCTGTCTATTCCAAGCACATCGGCGCTGCGGCTTATGTTCCAGTTGTTTTCGTTAAGCACACGCTGTATGTGCATCTTCTCCATACCCGCGAGTGACTTAACCTGGTCATCGCTTACTACCGTATCGCGGTATAACTGGAACGGCAGGTCTTCAGGGGTAATTTTATCGGACCGCGATATTACCACCGCTCTTTCAATGGCGTTTTCAAGTTCGCGCACGTTCCCGGGCCAGTTGTACGTGGTAAGGATCTTCATAGCGTCTTCGGAGATGCCCGCGACTTTCTTGTTCATTGCGGTCGAAAGCTTCTGAAGGAAATAATAAGCAAGCACGGGAATGTCATATCCCCTCTCCCTCAGCGGCGGTATGAATATGGAGAAAACATTCAGCCGGTAATAGAGGTCTTCGCGGAACTTCCCTTCCTTAACCAGTTCTTCAAGCGATTCGTTTGTAGCAGCAATCACCCGGAAGTCGCTTTTAATCTGCTCGTTACCGCCGACGCGCATAAAGGTTTTCGATTCAATTACGCGCAGCAGTTCGATCTGCACCTTAGGCGAAATAGTCCCTATCTCATCGAGGAAGATCGTGCCGCCGTCAGCCATCTCAAACTTCCCTTTTCTCTTTGTATGGGCGCCTGTGAACGCTCCTTTTTCGTGCCCGAAGAGTTCGCTTTCCAGGATTGATTCCGCGAGCGCGCCGCAGTTTACGGTAACGATCGGGAAGTACCTTCGCCTGCTATTGATGTGAATGGCTTTAGCAACCAGCTCTTTCCCCGTTCCGCTTTCGCCTCTTATCATCACCGTGGTATCGGTAGGGGCAACTGTATTAATGAGCGAGTATATTTTCTTTATTTCTTCGCTTTCACCGATAAGGTTATCAGGCTTAATGATTTCATCAATGTTTTCCTTAAGCTGTATATTTTCCCTTGTAAGGGATTTCTGCTTGAGGGCGTTTTCGAGTATATGGTTCAGTTCATCGGGGTCAACGGGTTTGGTAAGGTAATCATACGCTCCCTCTTTAAGGGCTTTTATCGCGGTCTGAACCGACGCGTAGGCGGTTATAAGGATTACGATTGCTTCCTGATCGACCTCTTTTATCTTCTCCAGAAGTTCAATGCCGCTCATTCCGGGCATTTTCATATCGAGAAGGTAGACATCATATTTACCCGCCTGAAGTTTCTTCAGCGCTTCTTCCGCGCTGTCTGCC
Organism: Ignavibacteriaceae bacterium; assembly: GCA_013360295.1. Lineage (GTDB taxonomy): Bacteria > Bacteroidota > Ignavibacteria > Ignavibacteriales > Ignavibacteriaceae > JABWCL01. Next base: position 123,649 of record JABWCL010000011.1, read on the forward strand.
GTATCAACCTGGTAATTCTCTTCTTCAAACCAGTGGAGAAGGGATTCTCTTACTATCAGCTCGTCATCAACCACGAGCAGTTTATAATTTTCGTTCATTCTTTTATCGGTAATGTAATTTTAAATGTAGTTCCTTTTACGGATGTTTCTTCAACTTCAATTTTGCCGCCGTGGCTGTTTATGATCCCGTATGCCACGGAAAGGCCGAGTCCGGTTCCTTTTCCTTTTTCCTTGGTGGTGTAGAACGGTTCAAATATATTCTGCATATCGGCGTCGCTTATACCGTGCCCGGTATCAGTAAGCCTGATTATAACATTGGTACCGGCTTTTTCAAGTTTTACTTTAATTACCCCCTCACCGCTCATTGCCTCCACGGCATTAATAAGCATTGCCACAAGCGCCTGCTCTATCTTCTGCCCGTCGCATTTCAGTATGATGCCGGTATCAGAGTATTCCTTTTCCAGCACAATATTATTGATTTGGAGATGGTGATTGATGAGAAGCAGCGCCTTATCAATAAGTTCGCTTATCCTGTTCTGCTGTGAGTCGTGAACCGAATCGTGGGAGAATACAAGCAGGTCCTTCACTATCCTTCCGCAGCGGGCGGACTCATCTGAAATAAGCGTAGTGAATTTGATGAGATCATCGTGCCGCTTATCTTCGTTCGCTTTGGAAAGTTTTTTAGTTATCAGTTTACTGTAAGTAAGGATACCCTCGAGAGGGTTATTAAGTTCGTGCGCGACGGTGGCGGAAAGTTTACCGAGAGAGGCCAGTTTTTCAACACGGATTATCTGTTCGTATATTTTCTTGAGCTCAATATTCTTTTCTTTTACCTTCTCGTTAAGTGTTTCCGACCACTCCTGAAGTTCGGTGTATGCCTTGTCAAGTTTCTCAGCCATACTGTTGATCTCGTGGGCAAGCCCGCCAAGTTCATCTTTGGACTGTAAATCTATCCTGTACTGCAGGTTACCTTTCCCGATCTCCGCTACTCCGTCTGATATCTTCGAGATAGGGCGCGAAACGTAGAACATAATAAATATGATTGAGAAGAGGCCAAGCGCGCCGGCGACAAGGATCGTATTAAAAACCAGATTATTGATATTAGCTTCGAACACCCTGTTAGATTCCTCAACCGAAAGGACAACATCGAGCACCCCAAGAATTTTTTTATCGCGGTCTTCGGTGTGGCATTCGGAGGTGGTGCAGTCCGGCTGATTGTGTACCGGATTAATAAGCCCGACCACCCGCTCGCCGTTCTCCTTCTGGTAAAACCGCATCAGTTTATCTGCGGGAGGAGTGCTGGTTATCTTGCCGTCCTCGTGACACATTATGCAGGCCTCGGCATTCATATCAACTTCCTTCCCGATTTCGAGGCTGTCGCTTGAAAAGCTGATAATGCCGAGCTTATTGAAAATTCTGACCGACTTCACCCCCTTCTCTTCCCCGATCGTAGAAATGATATTCGCGAGGTCCTCGCGGTGATTTTTCAGCATTGAATAGCGCGTGGAGCTTTTTATGATATCGCTGATGTTATAGGCGGATGCGGACCGGAAATTTATCAGGTCTTCTTTAAGGTTCTGTACCGTAAAGAAGGTGTAAAAAGCGAGGTTTATAACTAATATTGCCGTAAGCCCCAGTATGAGTTTAAGGCTAAGTCTGTTTCTAGTAAGCAACGGCATATAAGGCTCTAATTAAGAAAAAATGTATTAACAAAACTAAGCAAGTTTGGGGTAAATACCAATTTGCAACCGATACGCCAATAAATAAAACTATGACTAGTTTTTAAAAACAGAAATCCTCCTCCGCTGTTCTCCTTAAACCAAAGATAACCTTCCAACCCCTTAGAAGCACATCTCTTCGCTATGTGAGTGCCTGGACGGCAAATCGTATTAACTAAATATCTTAAAACCTGTATCCATAATTAATATTGCCAGTCGTCTCCCTGAAACTCGATGCATTTGCCCCCTTTCCAACAAAAAGAGACACACGCATTGAGGCAGAAATCGAGCCATTTGCCATAACCGGATAAGATGTTTGCATATTAATTGCGTGAACAATTGATGCCTGCGAATTAGTAAGAGAATATGATGCGCTTGAGTTCAGTTTGTTGTTGAATGATCTGTTCATTGCACGCATGCTGAGCGTACTTGTACTGTTATCACCCCTATCCTGAATCTGCACAAGGTTATAGGAGGATGATACTGATGCGCTCCATTGCGGATTAAATGTTGTGGAAAGCGAAATGTTCATATTATGCGAAGTGACGTCGCTCCCCTTTCTCAAAATATTAGCGTCCTGATAAAGCTGGTTTCCATAAGTGGTGGATACGTTATGCCTTAATCCAAATAAATTCAGTTGAAACGATACCGTGGAGGAAAAACTGATATTTGAATTATCAATTTTCAGCGTATCATTTTTGGCATCATTAACAAGTGTATTGTAAGACGTGTTCAATGAAATATTAATATCCCTTACAGGAGTAATACTCGCAGATATTCCGTATGCATTTCTGTTTGTCGTGTTCAATTTTTGTTTGCCGAGATTATTGTTTTGCGCCTGATATGTTCCCTGTATTGAAAAGAGGCCGTCAAAAAGATTGAATCCAATCCCGGTATTCAAGGATCTCTTATCGTTGATAACCGATGGCAGTCCTAGCGATGTATATCCGGGGCCTATTTCCGAATAGCCGAGCCGCATAGTTACTACCCGAAAATTCAGATTCATATCTGCGGTATATGCGTAATCCGCGCTGGTTGACATGCGTGGTTTATATATTTTATCCATACCTTCCGGCAGGTCTTTTGAATCCACCGCATCACTCAGCAGATCCTTTGTAAAGATACTTCCCGCAGCCTCACCACGGAAAGAGAATATTCCGTTGAATAGCCTGAATGCTGTAGTGGTTCCGATAACCAGATTTTCCTGCGCCGTGACTCCCGTGTAAGTTGTATCTATTTTTGTTAATGTATCCACAACGGTTGTATCTATTCTGGTAAAAATATCACGTGGTAATGAGTTCAGATCATCCTTAACCTTAACAACATTAAAGTCAATAAAATTCGTTTCACTTCCAAAACCGATTTTCCCCGCCACAACATTTCTTGCATAAGTAGAAGTAAAGGCGCCTGTGTTGGTTGCCCGTTGAGATTGACCGCCATAAGCGGCAAACCTGATCCAGCCCGGATTCAGTTCCACTCCTCCACCACGAATGTTAAGCCCGCTCAAAGTAAATTTTGACATATCAGCAGAGAAGTCGCCTATATGCCACTTGCTCCATCCCCACGTAGGATGAAGCGAGAGAGTGCTGATCTGCTGGCGTGCGGCGTTTCCTTCGGTGGAAAGAAATATATCAAACGAGATGCTGAAATTATCGAAAAGCGTAATAGAGGGACGAAAGAAAATTCTGCCGGTAGTTGGCGGACGGCGGTTGGCTTTACCGGAAATGGTATAAAATTCGCCATAAGTTCCTGCATCACCGGAAATCTTAATGCTTGAAGTAACAGCATCTTTAATAATGTTTGTTGCTGAATTCATAGTAGTATCGTTTCCTTCATTCTGGGTCTGCGGCATCAGATCCGCGCTTAAGAGAATCACAACAATCAATATTGCTTCTTTCATTTTCTATACTTTGTTAAGTACCTGAATTGAAAATTGTATTTAGTATATACTTTATAGAATGGCACGTGCTTCCTCTTTTCTCCCGGCTTTGTGTAACGCTTCCAGCAATCGTTCTTTCAGAACAGGATCTTTTGAAACCGAATATACCGCTAACCACTCATCGCATAATTTGCTCAGATAACCGCTTTTTACTGATAGTCTGATAATTTCATCATAGGCAACAGAATTCTTAGGCTGTATTGATAACACGCGTTTCCACGACATAAGTGCCTGATTGTACTTCCCTTCCTTTTCATAAATTCCCGCAATAGCCCTATGTGCTGCTATATTATCGGAATTGAGAAAAAGTGCTTTATTGTACCATAGCACCGCATCCTCTGTTTTTCTCTTTGATTCATAATAGCCTGCCATTTTTACTATCAGAGAAACATCCGCGGGATATAAATCAAGCTTTCTGCCGAGAAATAATAAATATTCCTCATCCGTCAGGTTTGTTCTCAGAAAGGCAAAGGAAGAGTCAAAAATTACTTCCATCACCTCAATATCACTGTTCAGCTGCTCGATGTTCCCCATTTTTAACAGATCAACATTTCCGCTTCCATCTGCTACAGCCTGCATTGCCTGGTTGCGTGAGTCAGCCATTCCGTTAATACATCTGTCAATAGATATCTTGAATAATTCTGCTGCCTCTTTAATATTGCCGAGTGAGGCGTAAGTTACTCCCATCTCAAAAATTGCCGGTGCAAATTTTGAATTCAGCCTCTTGGCAATGCCAAGATATTTAAGCGCCGAATCATAACCGGCGTTTACTAACCACGATTTCCCTAAAGCATAAGAGGAAAGGTGATGGTAAGGGTAACGGGCATAGAAATTAATTCCTGATGCCAGGGCCTTATCCTTCATACTATGTTTTATATATAGTTCGTGTAGTAAATTGAACATATTGAAATTGGCGGGATCATACTCTGCTATTTCCTCAAGCTGCTTAATAGCGTCCGTGTCTTTGTTTTCCTTTGTATAAATTTTTGCAACTGTTATCAACAGTTTTGCATCGGAAGTATCATTAAGAAAAATCTGTTTGTAATAATGTATTGCTGAATCCGGATACCCTTCGTCTTTGAATGTTGCCGCATATTTTTTCTTCCACTCCGCTTTATCCGGAAGATGTTTTGCCATATCCGCATAAACTTCACGCATTTTTTTATAATCTGAGTAAAGGCTATAATATCCGGACTTAGCGAGATATAACTCCTTTTCTTCAGGATGCTTCTTTATCATTCTGTTGTACAAAGAAAGTGCCTTATCGGGCTCGCCGTTGTACCGGTACGCCAGTCCCAGTTTAAGAGCATCGCCAATATTATCCGGTTGCTGCATAGTCCGCTTTTCCAGATAGGTAACTGCCTTATCGAATTGCTTATTCTCGAAAAGGACATCAGCATACAGCTCCTTAAATTTATTATCATAAGGAAATTTTTTCATTGCGCTCTCAAGCTCGCGTTGCGCTTCCTTAATTTTCTTTGTTCCTATCAGCAGTGAAACCACATTATAGTGAAGCTCGGCATTCCCGGGTGCATAAGGAAGCGCTTTACGGAAGTATACTAAGGCGCTTTCATAATCTTTCTTTTCGTAGTAAACAATTCCGATATTCTGATATACTTTTCCCAGGATTTCTTTTGAATCTTTATCCTCGGGCATCACAGCAAGGTATCTAATAAGTTGTTTTTCGGCCTTCTGAAACTGCTGTATCATTATATAAAGTTTTGCCTGAACCAGGAGAAGCTCGGCAACTGACGGAAACATAGTTTCGGCTTTTTCTGATGCTGCAATCGCTTCATCATATTTTTTTAGGCCAATAAGAGAGTTTATGTAAAAGCCGTGCACATTGTAATTATACGGATCTGTTTTAAGATGTTCGCTGAAAACAGCGGCTGCCTCGGCATACCTGCCATTATCATACGCTTCTTTCCCTCTCAGTAACTGTGCTGATTGCGGGAACACGATATTATTAAGCAGCGGTAAAATAACTGCAATCACTAGATAGTATTTCAAATGCACCAGCTTATTCATCTTTACCTTGGAATTACATATTCGCTTACGGGACTCTCGTTTCCCGAGGTATTAACAGAGGAAACTTTATAGAAGAAGGTTTTATTTCCTCTGGTATCTGAAAATTTATTTTGCTTTACAGCCTGAGCGTTTAATTTTTCATAAGCGCCGGTAGGAGTGGTACACCTGTAAATAAAATAACCGGAGAGCTGGTTGTCAATCACTTCGTTCCAGGTAATCTCAACACCAGATGCCGTTACCTTTGCCCTGATATTAAAAGGTGTTGGTGCAACTGTCCGCTGCTTAAAAACTATTTTGTTTGAAACTGTAATTCCGCTTTTGTTGCCGGATTTATCAACGGCAAGTGCCGAATAAATAAATTCTCCACCTATCTTTACCTCTTTATCATTATATAGTATCGGCAACTGAGTATACTCCTTAATCAGCTTCTGGTCCTTTTCAGCTCCCCTGTAGAGAAAATACTTTTCCACATCCGGGGAGATACTTGGATTAACTATTACTTCTATTGCTTCATCATCTATGATACGGGCGGTAACATTCTGAGGCGCCATTGGGGGGTCGGAATCGGGCACAAGCAGACTGTCTCTTTTGAGATGGTCGCTCTCATTAAATCCTTTATCGACGGCTGTAATTATCACAGAATATATTTTACCCGGTATTAATCCTTTTCCTTCTAATCCAGTAATGTTATATGTGGTATTTGTAGTTGGTTCGGATGTAAGCCTTGTTATTAAATCATCATAGCCGCCGTATATTAAATATCCTGTTACATCTTTTGATTTTGATGCCTTCCACTGAAGAAGCAGATTGGTCTTATCAAATTTTGCGGTCAGATCAGATGGTGGGAGAGGTTTGGTCTTGTCCTCGCCGATGGCAGATACCGGATTGCATCTCTTGCTCTCGTTTCCGTTTTTATCCGTACAAGTTACCGAATAAAAATATTGAATTCCTGTTAAGGCGGTACTGTCGTCAAAAAAAGTGGTTTCAAGAGGCAGCAAGTTTTTATTAAGCTTTTTATTTGCTTTACTCGATCCTTCCGCCCGATACACGCTGTAACCCGCCGCATCTGTTTCGGTATTGAGGAACCAGCTTAGCAACACCCTGCCATCTTCGGGTTTAACACTAAGTCCCTCAGGGGGGTCAGGAGGCTGGTTGTCCTTGGGTTTTATCTTTACAATATTCGAGGGTTTACTCTCGTTCCCGACCGGATCAACGGCCGTTATATAGTAGGAATATTCTTCCCCATTGTTCAGAAAGAAATCCTGATATTCCAGTGCGCTCTTATCGTTGCGAAGTATTTCTCTTTTATTTATACGCTCGAAATTACCTTTTCCCACCTTTCTGTAGATGTAAAATCTAAAGGCAAGATCGGACGGGTCTCCTTCCCACGCAGGATATTTCCAGGTTATTTTCACCATCGCGTCTCCCGTTTCAATATCTGTGTTTGACGGTGATCTTGGTATATATTCCTTGATTAGCACTTTCTTTTCGAGGGAATCTTTTGAACGAAAATACTCATCTACATAAAGTATCTTGTAAAAATACTCTTTACCGTTAACAGCGGTGGAATCCACGAACAATCTCCCTGCAACTACCGCAGCTTTAGGAAAGAGTAACGATACCAGTTTCCCGGCAAATCCGGATCGTATTTTTCTTAGCACATCAAACGCATCTTCGGTTTCAAGCGCATCCGTTATTCCGCTCCACTCCTCCACCAGGAATGATGCCGCCATATCAGGATCAAGAAAAGGCCTTACAGGTGACTCGGGGTTTAATGCAATATACTTGTCGTCGGGAAGGACACCTTTTCTGTAAACAATGAATCCCTGGTCACTCGGAGGGGATTCATTTAACATTATAATAGTATAGGTCCCTTTTGAAATAGTAATAAATGATTTATCATCTTCGGCATATAGCAATACCGAACAAAGTAATATAGTTAAATAAATATTTTTCACTTAAATATTTCCTGTTATCATTGGTACATTATTATATGATGAACACATACTATTTATTTGGTTTTCTCAACCGTAATTGTTTTTTTGAGTCCAAACTTATTGTAAATCGTGATTATCAGTTTGACTTTGTCTCCGGGTTTTATATACTCCGACGATGGGTTTATTGACCAATAAAGTTGCGGATTGGGAGAAACAGTTTTAGCTCCGTAGTAGTATTTTGTTTCCGTTTTCTTGCTCGTACCGTTTTTATGCCAATTAAGGACTATTTTATCAATACCAGTTTCCGGGTCTTTGACATTAGATAAATTACAGCCAACTCCAAATGCCTTTCCCGGGAAGTTCTGGTTGGTTTGCCACGACAGGCTGCTTGCATCTCCCAATGGGTCCGTTCTGTCTATTTCTATCGGGCCAAAGGAATGTAGTTGACTGACAAGGCCGGCGTTGTTCACAGCCCGTACCGAGTAGTATCTTTTTCCGGATATTTCAGCTATAGTAAATGAGACGGTTGCTTTGCCGGAGGAATTCGGAGTGAAATCACAAGTCGTACCATTCCAGCTTCTCACACTCGAATCTCCGGCAGAGTTCCCAACTGCTACTTGATACCCTTTTATGCCGCTCTCATTATCAGTGGAGTTGGTGGTTATCGTGAATTCAATATTATTAGTACTGCCGATAACTGCTGCATTGTGTACCGGCTTCGACGGAGGAGAAGTATCAAGTATCTTTGTGCCTCTTTCCGATCTTGTAGATTCTATAGAGTCGGTACTCATACTTTGCAGGATTACTTTATAAGTTCCTTCTGACAGTGAATTAGTATTTAATTCGATATCATAAGTCATTTTCGGATTGGCAGCATCGTAAGTAATAAATGTTCTGAATGCATCTGATGACGCGCCTTGCTTCCTTAGAAATACTGTGTACCCTGCCAGCGATGTCTGGGTCGCCGATGCGTGCAGTGAAAAGACAAGCCGGAGGACGGAAGATGGAGAAGGCGCAACAGATACCGAGTAGTTTGCAAGCTGCTGTGTTGACCTTGCCGAAGTATATCTGAATGAAGCGATGTCGCTCATTATACCTAATTTATTTTCAGCTTTAACTTGTATGTAATAAGGATGCCTTCTCTTTATTATTTCGCTTTCTAAATTTATTGGGTCGTATAAATAATTAGAATTATGTTCCTCCCAGTCCGTGGCTATATATTCATTATTTGCGTCAACCACTCTCAGATAATATTTATTAATACCATAGTCTGAGGATGAGGCTCCGAACGAGGAAACTGCAAAATAAGGCCTGTATTCTGTACCATACTGCTTCAACGAAGATGTAGCAGCGAGACTCCCTACTTTTCCCGGCCTTGTAGAATCAACATAAAACGGACATCTTCTGTCATCTGACCAATTACCTTCTCCGTTCTTTGCTCTGATTTGAAGATAATACCATTTCCCGTTCTCTAACTGAAGGCCCGGAATATTTTCCTTTGTTCTTCCGCCGGTTGATGTCCATTGTGTTACAACTGAGGTTGATACGGATGCCTTTAAATAAGGAGGGGTTCCCGCCGTACTACATGGAACGGTACTATACGAATTATTACCTGATGTAGCTTTAAGTATTGAATACTTATACTCAATTACCCCGCTCTCTGGATCGTCCGCGCCAAATTCAAATGATAACCCGTCTCCTTTAGTGACAGCATATTTTTTAAAGGTTCCACTTCCCACCGAGAAATAATTATCTGTTCCGGTTGTTAATATTAGTTTAGTAATAACCGGCGGAGAATTATCCGGTGGTAATCCACCTGAACCCGGGGGAGTTGGTACAGTAGGTAGTAGATTTACAAACTCGAAAGGCTTGAAAGCGAGGTTCATTTTAATTGACCTCATGTTCGAGTAACCGGCGCCTCCTCGTGTCCTGATATAGAAAGTTGCCTCTTCATTGATAGGGGTTCCCCAGTTTGAAAGATTCATTTGGGAATAAGGAACTGTCTTACGAATGATTGTGGAATTGGCGCCTATTGATTGTAATCGTCCGTTATATGACTGTCCATGCCTCACTAATTTTACGGCATTATCTGTTATCCCAGTTGGGTGTGTTGCTGCCCAGGTTATTTTTAAGCTGTCGTATCCCCAGACAGTAGTTCCGTTATAATTCAGAGCGGTAATCTGCGGAACTTTCATTTCGTTTCGCAGAGAATCCTTCTTTGCATTGATAACTGAGAGTGCAATCGGTTTTGTTTTTATACTGTCGGGCCTGTTTTGCTTCCAGTAACCATAGTTGTTATAAATATCGTACAAGATTTCAGTAAGCCTCATGTTAATATTGTAAAGGCTGTCAACCGCAGATGTCAATCCCTCCTGTGTATTTTCCAGCGCTGTGATTCTGTTCCTGTAATCAAGTATTTGATCGCGTACTTTTACCCTTGCCGTATCGATAAGTTCAACAAAACCGGTCTGTAAAGCATCAAACCAAACTGATTTGAACTTTTCTTTCCATTCATCCCTTATAGTATTTTTATTGGTAAGGTTGTCTATATAAGTATTGTACTGGTTTCTCCTGGCTTCTTTTTGTGCATCACTTTCATTGCTGAACGCAAAAAATACATACGCTGCATAAGATCCTTTTGCACCTTTTTTTACACGGTTAATAAAATCGTTATCCTTCTTAGAAAAATCATTGAACTTCGTCTCGAAATCGCTGGATGAAAAAAAGGTATTAGCAGAATTGCCTAATGTGTTAGAAAGGAATTTTATTCCTGCCCACACCCCATCTCTTCTCAACGATGCCAGATAAGTTGCATAATAATTATCATACGCCTCGATAGTCTCCTTATAATTGTTCCCGACACTCCTGTAACTTGATTGAGCAGAATATAATGCGTTTTTAATACCGCTCAATCTTGCTTCAATGTCGTTAATTCTGTTTATCAGATTTTGTTCATATAGCTGGTTGTTTTGCTCTGCTGCGCTCAGCCTGCTAAGATTCTGCTCTGAAGCAGCCACATCAAATGAGAAGGTTGGAGTCGAGCTTACTGATTTATATACTAATCCATCACCGCCAATGACATTTGTAGCTGAAATGGCATTTGTATCTATGTTAAGGCTAGTAAATGGATCGGTGGCTCCGAGGAAAGCGGGATTATTTATCGCTTGGACTTGTTGGCTTATGATACTATTAATCACACCGGACACATTCCGGTTATGAGTATTAAAATTACTTATCTTATCAGCCAGTACAGAGTTTCTCTGTGCTATTTCTGCTTTAGTATTCGTGGCTGCAAGATAGAAGCTGTCAAGAACAAACAGTACGCATTTATTTGCTAAATTATCGTAACTAGGTTTCTGTGCCTCGGTGAAATTATACGGAATAGACAATAATCCATTAAGACCTAATACGAATACCAAAGCTCGAGCTTTTTCTCTGTCCTCTGCAACCGGGCTCTGCATTTGAGTAGCCGTAGTAAACATTGACCTGAAAGCAGCTGCAATCTGTTCCTGTGTCACTATAAACTGCGATGCCTGCTGAGTATTCAATGCATTTGCAGCCGATTCCTTAGCTTGTGTAAGTTTGTTAGCGGCAGCGTTTGCCTCTGCAATAAGCCTCTCCATTTCAGAATCGCGTCCGATCCCACCATCAGTACCATCCGAGCTTATCTTTCCCCAAACGCTTCCTTTCCAGTTCCAATAAAACGCAACTTGAACGCTAAGCTCTGCTACGCCATAAAGATACCAATCCGGGTTTCCGAATATGGCGCCTTCAAGCTGCCCTTTCGCCCATACAGCTCCCCCTAAAACACTTGCTTCAATGAACCCGCGCGCATAGAGTCCCCAACTGACATCCTTGATATACCATAACTTCACTGCGAGTCCCCCGCTGCATGAAATCATTTTTATATTGAAATTCTTATAAATTGAGCCATTAAACATAAATCCCGGCGGGCCGATAAAAAGATCGGCCTTAACATGATACATATTCCACATATTCCCGTTCATAGCTCCGATAATTCCCCACGATTCCTTTGAATATACAAAGAACCGGAGTTTGGCATTGCCGTCAAACAATTTGGGAACTTTTATAGTAACATCTATATTTCCGTCAACAAAGAAATCACCAAACCCGAAAGCAAGATTTATTGTACCATACATCTTTTTATCTTGACGGAGGATAGTGACTTTTCCGTCTATCGTAATGTATGCATTGGTTACACATATAAGTATTTTCCCCTGAACCATATTTTTCGGATCATCCAGTGATGTTGGTGGCGGCCCCGCTGTAACAGTAAGTTCCGCATAAACCAATACCATGAAATCGGCGTTCGTCGAATTTACCAGGCTTTGCGGATCCGAAACCATATTCAGTTTATTCAGTATTATGTTCTTATCCACCGGATCAGGGTTATAAAAGAATCCGCCTCCAAGTCCGGTAAGGTATAAATTTCCAGAGATATTTATAGCAAGGCCTGAGGCTGCAACAAACACTCCTAAACTAAGTTTGTTATTTAGAGTGCTCAATTTTCCAACGACTACCACCTCAAACCTTTTGGCAATCTTTGCACTTCCCGCTAAAAGGAATTTGAAATTATCCCCCTCTGTTATATATTCAAAGTCAACGCTCAGCCTAACCTTATCTTTAATGGAAAAAGTCAGGTTCTGCACAATGATTCCGATATCTCCTTCGGTCGTCTTAAAAATAAACAACGAATCTACACCGCCTGTACCTAAACTGTCTTTGATATTTACATGGGCTGTAAATTGAAAATACCATGCAACATTTATCGCTTTAAGGTTCCCTTCCTGGCCTCCTTTTACAAAAAGCTGAGTTGGGCTTGTGCCAAACTGAATGTTGCTTAGGCTTATATCAACAACCTTTGCTATTACAAATGTTCCACCCCGTAAAGCGTGTGGGAGATTTTCAAGATCGTGATAATCGGTGCTTATTGTAAGCGCATCGAACAGGATTGATCCGCTGTATTTAAGCGAATCTTTCGGCTGCCCCAATCCCATGGAGCCGGACACAGATATCTGATATTTGTAGCTATCTCCATCTTTTAATATTCCAAACCCAAAGTCGGTAAACTTGAGATAAAATGCCTTCCAGGAAATGGTGGTTGTGTCTTTAAAATAATAAGTGATGGGCCCGATAATTGGCATTCCATCTGACCTCATCGTAACGCCGGGAGTAATTCCTCCGACATTACTCCCAAGGCTTACTAATTTTCTCGGCTCTATCCTTATTTTATTTTTAACATTAATTGAATCTTTCGCCCAGATATCTATAATTGTCTGCATGTACGAGTTAGAGGGATTATCGAAGTCAATTCTGACTCCCATATAAATAGGATCAACAAGTAATTTCCAGACCCAGCGGCGGCAGCGGTTGGTGTCAACTGTATCTGCCAGTGATGAGAGTGCGGGGCGGTTAAATACAACCATATCGAGTGTGTTATTCTCACCAGGCAGAAAACTTGCTAAACCTGCAAAACTATTGTAAATATACTGTTGCTCTTTTCTCTCTTTTAAAGTTCCGGCTTTGTCTATCTTAAATGTTATATATCGCCTGGCTGTATCTACAGGAGATGCGCCGAGGAATTTAATAAACCCTTCAACTATCAGTTCATCGTTTCTGATTATAGCGCTGTTGAACGCAAGAAAGCCCGGGAGTATAAACTTTGTCGAAGCAAGCACCGGCGGTGGTACTCCATATATTTTACCATCGCCGCCAATTACTAAATCGCTGAACGGCGTTACGCCATTAAGGAATGTTACATTCCCTGTAGTGTTCATACTTAAAAATGTATTAACCGTATCAAACAGGAATGAGATTGTTGTGTATTCAAACCGGCAATTAAACATTTTGAAACTAGGTGAAGGAGCTGTTGTTTGTATTGTGGGTAACGACACATAGTTAGGATATATTTTTATTCCGGGTATGGAAATTCTGAATTCCTGGAGTTTTGGTATGATAAGTTCGCCAGCGACACTGATTTCGGCTGTATTGTCAGTAAAATTAAGCGACATCTTAACGTTCTCGCCTATCGTAACAGGTTTAAACTTAGCAGCTCCGATTGAGAGCGTATCCATAGGAGCGTTATCAACAGTATAATTGAACTTCCCCGCTTCCTTATTCCAGATGGCCGTATAATGTAATGGGGCTTTTACTCCCAGTGTATCTTTGAAGAATTTCGTACTGATATCTCCGCTGAAGTTGAGTTCAACGCTGTTTGTTGAGGGATTTAATTGAGCGCTGATTCCCGTTACCGACATGGATATCAGATTACCAAGCGCGGCGCCGGTAACAGCTGCGGCATTAGAAACGTAATTTTGAGAATAAGTTCCTTTGCTATAATTTCCGGCAATACCACCCTGTCCAATTACCAAAGAATCAAGTTGAATGGCCAGCGGCGACAAGGTTCCCGGCAGTTCAACTCTCCCCGAAGCAAATATATTATAACTGTTCTGTCCCTTACTTATTGATACTCCGGTTATCTTAAGCGGCACGCCGTACCCTTTGAGTGATACGAGCGGCTGTTGCACGCTGCCGGTTAACTGAATACTTCCTTCCAGTATCCGTTCATAGCTTTTATCTACAAGTAAGTTATTAATTGAAACCGGATATTCAGGGTTCGTGCCCGCGCCATATTTTATTCCTGGTAAGACCAACCGACATGTTTTTCCGGGGAGCGAGTTTAACCTGTACCCATTCTGCGTTTCAGTTGAAGTGACTAAGGCAGAATCAGTCCCTCCAAGCAGGAGATAGGCGATCGCTTCACTGTTAAACACCATTCGCTCGGGTAGTACAACTTTCTTCAACAGATTCCCGGGAACAAACCCGGCAACACTGAAAGTGCCTACCGTATCGCTCCCTTTCATAAACCTTGCTGCACCTGATTTAACCGCAACAGGATTAACATCAACTGTAAAGTCATTGCTGAAAAATACATTTACCGAATCGTGAGCGCTGCCCTGATACTTTACCGAACCTGTTGACTCTCCTCTAAGCGGGAGCCCTTCTTTTGTTATCGTAGAATTAGCGGGAATGTTTATTCTTATTGAAGAAGAGTCGGTTAGGGTTGCGTTGGGAGTTGCGAGACTCCATATATTCGCTCCGTTACTAAGCGCAATCTTAAATGCTGTCTCTTCATTTAATTTTATTCCACCGCTTTTTAGCCTTCCTGTGGCAAGATCAATGTAAAGATCATTAAAGGTAACTCCGGCGGATGTAGATGCGCCGGTACTTACAGTGTTATTACCGCTTATCTTAAAGCCGTCCTTACTTATCTGAGCATTCTCAATTCTGAAATTAAATACCGGGTTAATAGAAGGGAGTTCCCACTTAAACGCCTTATTAATATTGATCTGCCCGTCTGTAATTTTAAAATCCAGAACATCTAGTTTCAGATTAGCAGGGACAGATACATTACTGCTCCCCGATGCCGGAGGGAGATTCAAACTACCGTTAGCATCCAATATAAGCTTTGAAATAGATTGCCCTATTTCGTAATCCAAAGACGCTCCGTTTATATTCATTGTGCCGGGACCAAGTTTAATTGGGCATTCGGGAGAAAATTGTCCCGTCATACCTTTCAGCCCGTTATCTGCCAACCGGAATTGTGTGTACATAATTCCACTGTAGTTTTCGCATTTAAAGGTATCGGGCAGGACTATTCCGCCGGGGAATTGAATACTAAGAATGCTGTCAGCAATACCGCCACGAATACCTTTCAGGAATACCAAGGCGCCCGATGGAAGCGATACGTTAAGAGAATCAGCAAAATCATTATCGCTAATTGTTCCGGACATTTTTCCGGAAGAATAACGAACACCGGAAATATATGATTTTGCTGTGGCTAGCTGTTGTGGGAAACGTGAAGGCAGCCCTGTAATTTGCATTTCAAAGTCAAAACCGATTGACGTTGTATCTAAATTTTCTGGGTTAATATTTGCATCAAACCAGTTAAAACTAACACCACTGTATCGTGCATTCAACGCCTTCAACGTACTTCCCTGGTAGTTAAACTGAGGAATCTGCAGGTTAGTCAGATTAAAACCCGGGATGATAAATGACTCTTTTGTTATTCTGAAATTTTCCACTTCCGGAAGCTCAAGACCGAAGGATGGGAAAACCATCTTCCCTGCGAATGTAATTCTGAAATTCCAGCCGCTCTCTTTTTTATAAGTAAGAGAGTCGAACGAGATTACTTCCGTACCGATGCTGAAATTTTTATATGCGAATCTATAAACCCCGGGCTGCCCCTGAGGAGTAAATTCCTCGACTTCTGTACCAAGTTGATTTATCTTTACTCTTCCAGTCAAAGAAAATTGTTGGTTTGCTGCCAATGCAATATCAAGCTTAGATCCAATGCTCAATTCGTGCGTTATATCATTCTGGAGTAAGTTGGCATTAAATTCTCCCGCCAGAGAATTCATGGTTAGTAACAATTTCTGGCTTCCCGGAACAAGTTGTATTGTCTTATTAAGAGAAGAAATATTCAGGGTGCCTGTAAGCAATCCATCCTGCATATACAGATCAACCGGAGTTGATTGAAGAGTTTCACTGAAAAACTTGAGATAACCGGTTAGTTTAAATTTATTTCTACCATCATACTTGCCATAGCTAATTGTATTTACAATAAATGGCAGACCTTGTTTGGAAAAATCGAAGAGACTGTCGGCAGTATGCTGAATTGATGCTGTAATGTTACTGCTTTTAAGGTCGCCAAGTCCTAGATCATAATAGAAGTCAACTCCTACATTCAATTCGGGCGGAGTAGCTCTGCTAAACTTGAATGCAGGTAAGACAAGTTTTACGGTCTGTCCCGGATCGGTCCATATATGCATACCGCTGTCGCTGCTCGCATAATTAACCAGAAAAGTGCTCCCTTCTTTAATCTTCAGGTAGGCTAACGACTGTGCCGGCAGTGTCAGATTTTCGGGAAGAGAGGAAAAAGCAAGATTGCTTTGGTTCAGTACAAAACCGGCCTCGCTGATGCTTGCCACTTCCAGATTGTTATATATAAGTTTGATATTTCCTGAATTTACTTTAAACGGATCTAACCCGAACGTACAACTCTGTGTAATCTGAACACCGACCTGAATATCATAACCGGAGTATTTTAGACGGCCGGTAGATTCACCAGTAACCTTAAAACCGTTCCTGTTTATGGTAATATCCGGCGGGAGATCCATCATTAGGGCGGAGGTCTCCCCGGGCTGCAATGTTGAGTTGAGAGGTAAAAGCGAATATGAAACACCGGCGGGATCGATTACGGCTTTCATACTCACTGCATTGTCCAATGTCACATCGCCGGCGGAAATTGTGTTTTCGTTCAGGGGAATGTTAACATTATTGAAAGTGCATCCGATGCTGTTCCCTGCTCCAAGCCTGAGAGAATTTCTTCCGTTTATGATAAGGCCATTTTTACTGAGTTGGGCATTACCGATAGTAAAAACCAGTACAGGATTCGTTTTGGGGAAGCTAAGTGTAAACGGAGAAGACAAAGATGCATTGAGTGAAGCAATTTCGCCGGTGATTAGGTTATACACAATACCCGCCTGTAACGGACTAGATCCTGCCATAGCAAGAGAGATATTTGAGTATAAATCAATTTTCTGCAAGGCGCCTTCCAGCCCAAAGAGCAGCCTTGCGGAGGAGAGAGTTCCGGTAAACTGACCAACCGCCAATTGACAAGGTACCTGTAAGTTATCAGCGCTTCCCGCGAGTTTCCCTTCAGGACTAATATCTAACGGGGTCTCAATATTTACAACGGATACACCTGAGGTACAATTAAACTGTGACGGAAAATTTAAAGCACCCTTTACCTTTAGCTGGGGCTGAAGATTTGTTGTATTTCCTGCACTTTGTGCTGTAATATTTCCGGATAATTCTTTAATAAAGAAATTTATACCTTCTGAAAGCGGAAGTTTATGCCCGCCCGCGGGAAAAATCGCGGGGGTTAACTCAACTGAAAATCCATTTGACCTTAAAATTCCGTTAAGCGGTAACTTCAAATTCTTAAGGGCTAAAGCAGTCCCTTCGGGTAGATTAGGAAGGTTCAGTTCGAAGTTTAACCCGAGGCTTAACCCGGGAGCATTCCCTCCCGATATAAACAGCCAGTTTAATCCGAACTGCGGTATATCCACCTGTTTGAAATCAAGTTCAACACCACCGGAGAGTAGTTTTTTGCCCGGAGTGTTCAGCGATAGATTACCTGAATTGTAAGGCTGGAAAAGCAGCCCTCCATTCTCAAGTGTCAGATCACTAATCACGGGCAACGTTAGATTACCAAGAGACGGAATTATAACTTGCCCGTTAAAAAGAAGCCTAAAATCCCAATTATTGTTTATGTAGTTCAATTGCGTTAATCTCGGTTCGGTTACCAGTAATTTGAAAAAGCCAAGATTAATTTCGGTTCCTGCTGCCGGACCGGACGAATTTAACAGGGTTATACCAGTGTATTTATTAAGTTCAATCGTAAAATTATTTGTATATACAACTTGATTGCTGAACGGCAGCATTAAAGAACCGCCAAGCGTAATCGCATATTCTGTTAAGTTTTGCTGCAATTCGAACCGATAATTGCCCGCAAGTGAGCTGAACATCAAATTAACGGGCTGGCCCGGAACGGGACTAAACTGCGCCCCGGGGTTAAAATTAATATTAAGATTAATTGATCCATTATTGTTTACTGCGATATTATTGAACTCGTAAGCAAAGCTGTTGGCGAAGAAACTGAGATTCCCGCCAAACTTTACAGCGGCCGAATAAGCTGCGGGTCTGAATTCCACAGTCGCCTGGTTTATTGTGGCCCTGATATTATTCTCATCGAACATATAAAGCTGTTGCCCGGAGGTTGTAAGGTCACCGGTAAACCCGGAAGTGAGTATTTCAATTTCACCATTCAGCGGCAAAGGGCTGCCATTTCCGGGAAGGCGAAGCTCTCCCGTCATTATCATTCCTGTTTCCGCGCGATACCTTATTTGCTTTGGTTTAAATAAAGTCCCTGTGAATGATTCGGGAAATGCGTTTTCGTCAAGATTGAGATTCAAACTACCCATTGTAACATCCGGGTGCCGATTCGGCCCGGTCTTGGTAAGTATCCAATTGGTCAGATAAACTTCCTGTTCAAATTCCCCACCTCCCGGAATACTGATTTTGAGTGTTGTGTTACCCGAAAGTTTATAGGTTGTCTGATCTTCTATTATCTGGAGTCCGGCAAAATCGGAGAAGTACGCACGATTCTCGATAATTCTGATGTTTTGAAAAGGATACTGTGATATAAGAGTCGGAGGAAAGAAATGGAATGAATATAGTTCACTCTTCCCGTCATTGCTTGTGATAGGATTTCCTTCGTCGTTCCTTGCGGTTATTTGCCAGACATACTCCTTGCCAAGTTCAAGGGGCAATGCATCGGGGGGATAATTATAGTAACCCTGATTAACGATGGTGGTTTCTAACTGTGCTACATTAGCCAGCATCGCCTGGTTAGGGTTCTGTCCTTGCAGCTTTTCAACGATTTTCAGTTTATAATTAACATTCATTCCCTGCGGAGTGATAACGGGATTCCACTGAAAAACAGGAAGCTGAGTTGTTAGAGTAGTCAGATCCTGTGGGAGGATTAGTTGCGGCGGATCAGGATATACTATATTAAATGACCCGGAGGATTCAGTTAAAAGGTTTCCCGAAAGATTATAAATCTGACAATCAAGATCATATACACCTTCCGGCAGCCTTCCTGTCCTTAGAATCACTGTCTGCACGGAAGCGTTAAAATCAACGTCTTGCCAATCTACGATATCGGGTCCAACATATATTTTGAATGCTGGTCCTGCCAGGAACTCTTGTGTTTTACTCTTGGCGCTTATCAACTGGCCAAGTGAATTATGTGTAAGAATTAATTTAGAATAGAATTGTACAGGTTGTGTGCCGTTGTAGTAAAGGGTGAAAACTCCTATTCTTATCTCTCTTTGCCATTCACTAAGGAACGATGACGGATTAGGATTCAATGTTAATGATGAATTCCATACCGCGCTCTGACTAAAAGTCGTATTATTGCTGTAAGCGAATAACAGCAGACAAAAAAGAAACCATCTTCTCGACATGTCTCCTTCGTTAAATCGTGAATACTATGTAGAGCCCCGGCTTTCAGAATATTTGTGATATAATTTAAATAAATATTTTTTTATTGCAAGGCTTTTTTAATATTTTTTATTGTGACGGCCGTCATATTAAGGCGTTAGCTTGTCTCAAGATTTATAACCATATTTTATTTGTATATACAGTTATCGCTGATTCGGGTTATAGAGTAAAGCAGTAATAATACTATTAATTGATCGATCATATTTATCCAATGATATACTCTGGCAGGAGTAACGATAAATGGCTTAATGACTTCGTTAATTAAAGAGGAATTATTCCATACTGATATCTCGTGTGGATTAGTAAAAGTTAAGCGCAGGCACACCACTCTCATATTATCCCGGTAAACCTCCCACCGTCAACATTCTAAAAAGTTCCTGCATTTAGATAAGATAATTTGAAATATTTTTGAATTACGCGCGCTCATACATTTATTGCATTTGCTCACAACAAGAGGAGAGGTATATTTACGCATATTGTTAATATAATATTTTCACCTTAATACTACTCTGCTAAACATTAAATGGATGATAACTTCAAATATCAAACCGAACGATTTGCCGATATAGCAATCCTGCGATACCTGGCGCCCGGATTCGAAAATCTCTCCCTGAAAGAGAAGAAGCTGCTCTATTACCTTTATGAAGCCGCGCTTTCGGGCAGGGATATTACTTATGACCAGAACTTTAAATATAACCTCAAGATCCGCCGGATCAACGAAGCGATCGTGCGTTATTTCAGCGGCGACCGGAAGTCCGATGAGTTTAACCGGTTTATGACTTACGCGAAAAGGGTTTGGTTCTCCAATGGTATTCACCATCACTATTCTACTGCCAAATTTTTTCCGGAGTGCTCCGCGGAATATTTTCGCTCACTTATTGAGGATATCCCCGAAGATTATCTCCCGCTGGAAGGATTCCCCGATAAAATAGAAATGATTAACTGGGTGATTGACACTGCGTACAATTCATCTGTCGCTCCCGTCCGCGTATATAAAAAGTCCGATGACGATATTATAGAAAGCTCCGCCAACAACTTTTACGAGGGAGTCACTCAAATAGATGTTGAGGAGTTCTATGCCAACGTCATTATCACCGATGCACCACGTCCGGTATCATACGGGTTAAACTCAAAACTGATAAAAGAGGATTCCGGAATTAATGAGGTTGTCTGGAAAAAAGGAGGGATGTATGATGAAGCGATCAGCAGGATAATCTTCTGGCTGAAGAAAGCCGCGGACACAGCAGAAAACAAGAAGCAAAAAGCGGTGATCCTTAAACTTATTGAGTATTATGAAACGGGCGACCTGAAACTGTTTGATGATTACTCGGTCTTGTGGGTAAAGGATACGGATTCGAAGATTGATTTTATTAACGGCTTCATCGAAACATACGGCGACCCGATGAGTATGAGGGGAACTTTTGAGTCGGTTGTCTCATTCCGCGATGAGGAGGCCACCGCGCGGCTTGAAAGAATATGCTCAGCGGCGCAATGGTTTGAGGATAACTCACCGATTATGCCGCAACATAAAAAGAAAGAAGTCAAGGGAATTTCCGGCAGGGCGATTACCGTTGTTGCGGAAAGCGGCGATGCCTCCCCCGCGACCCCGATAGGAATAAACCTTCCGAACGCATCGTGGATAAGAAAAGAATACGGTTCTAAATCGGTGAACCTTTCCAATATAGTTCACTCCTATAACAAAGTGGCGAGCAAGGAAGTAATTGAGGAATTTGCATATACACAGGAAGAAAAGGATCTTGCCGAAAAGTACAATGAGATTGCGGGCGATGTGCACACCGACCTTCACGAGATCATAGGACACGGCAGCGGACAGCCTGAACCGGGAACCCCGACTGTGCGGGAAGCGCTGAAAAACTTTGCCGCCACCATTGAGGAATCCCGCGCAGACCTTGTAGCCCTCTACTTCATTATGGATGAGAAACTTGTTGAACTCGGCATCCTCCCTTCCCTTGATGCGGCTAAAGCCGAATACAACGCATTCATCCGGAACGGTCTTATGACACAGTTAAACAGGATAAAATTGGGAGACGATGTTGAGGAGTCTCATATGCAGAACAGGCAACTGATCTCCCTCTGCGCGTATGCACTCGGTAAAGACGCCGGTGTGATTGAAAAAGTAACTGAAAACGGTAAAACTTATTTCACCATCAGAGACCACCTGAAGCTGAGAGATATCTTCGGACAGATGCTGCGCGAGGTTCAAAGGATAACTTCACAGGGTGATTATAACGCGGCAAAGATTCTTGTAGAATCTTTCGGCATTAAGATTGACCGGGCTCTGCACGAAGAGGTGCTGGCGCGTTACGAGAAACTTGATGTGCCGCCGTATAAAGGTTTTATCAATCCTGTTTTGCTGCCCGTTTACGAAAACGAGAACATTACCGATGTGCTCATTGAATACCCTGAAGATTTCGCGGAGCAGATGATGTTCTACGCGGAAAATTATTCATTCTTGCCTGACATAAACTGATGGATACGCGCCTTGAATTTAAAATGGTAATCAGATGCAGCGATCTGGACCGCTCCTCGTTTTTCTATTCCTGGCTCCTCGATCTTAAAATAGTGGAAGAATGGGAAGAGGAAGAAGGGAAAGGCTGTGTTATGAGCTTCGGGGAAAACGGTTCCGGCGGTTTGCTGGAAGTTTACGAAATGACTGAAGCGGATAAACGATTCCACCCCGCGTTTCGTGCGCCGCTCAATAACGATAAAATAGATATTCAGCTTAAATGCAAATCGCTGGATGAATGGGCCGCCAGGCTGAACGGTAAAGTGGATTTTGAAGGGCCCGAGAGAATGCCCTGGGGCCAGAGATGGATAAAATTCCGCGATCCGGATAACCTGCTGATCGCGATATATGAAGAGGAATGATTTTCCGGCGTTAGGCTTTCATCCTCCCGTCTCTTCCTGCTTCTTCTTTTTCGGGCGCGGCAAGTCCACCTGGTCTTCCATTTTTCTCAGCATCGAAGTATAGAAACCGATAAGTACCGCGACAAACATATACAGTATCTGCAGGTTCTTCCCCACTCCTTCCGGTGAGCCGATGGTAAGAATCTCAACCGTAATAAAAATTCCCAGGATTATGGCCGCAGCAAAGGACAAGGATGTTGCCTTTGGATTATTCATTATAAAAAGTATAAACGCGGCGGCGGCAGAACCACCAACCAAAACCAATAGTGAAAGACCGGGTATGAGATAGCTCTCGAACATTGTTCCGGAAATCATCTCCTGCGGAGGCGCAGCCACACCGGTCAGCAGGCCTATACCTCCTCCAATTGCGGAAAGAGCTAAAAATCCGTGTAAAATCTTAAGAGTAATTTTAATTACTTTCATCTCGCTGTATTAAAAAAATTATTTAAAACAAAACTAATTTAATAAATCCGGGGTCAAAATTTCTTCCCGCGAATTCATACATCATACAGACGCTTAACAGACTGCCCCAGAATGAATTTGGTAATATTGCGTCCATAGTATTAAGCAGGCGGTTTCTTATCTCTTCAGCTTTTTCTGCGTGTCACCAGCCGGGAGGAAATTTTCTCCTGTTACAACACTCTTCCCGGTTTTCGCTTCGAGGGCTTTCCGTGCGTCTTTGGCTATCCTGCCTCCTCTTTTCGCGGGTGATTTATTTTCATCAAATCCCTGCGTATTTTCACTTTCGGCGATCTGACGGGTGGAGAGTTCCGCGAGCGCGGTAAAAATAAGTTCTGCTTCGCTCATATGGTCACGCAGGTTCTGTGTCTTCAGCCCCTTCAAATTTTTATGTTCTTTAACGGAGAGTCCTGTCCATTCTGAATGAATAATATTCGTAAGGATCGCAAATTCATCCCCCTCTTTCACACCGCTTTTACTCCAGTAGTCTGTCAGTTTATTCCGGGTCTCCTGCCCCAGCATACGCTGCTGTATCCATTTTTGGCTGCGTCCGTGCTTCTGCCAGTATTCCCGGGAGCGGTTAAGCGCTTTTTCCGGGTCATTTATCTCTTCAAGCCTTTCATACCCCACCCTTGCAAGCCATAGTTTTATAGGTTCTGCTTTTTTACTCGGTACCGACTGAACCAAGCGCAGGATGGTTTCAACGTCTGCTACATCTGTGAAGTACTTTTTCCCATCCGCGGCCTCTAATTTCAGTTGGTGACAATTTGTCACCGACTGACTTCCCTCCCTGACCAATCTCTCTTTAAGCTTATTCCAGTACTTCCTGGCTTTTTGGTAGTCGATTTGTTCCGTTAAAGCCGCAACAATATCAACCACCGAAAAATACCACTTCTCTTTCGCCTCGTCATAATGGCGCCGGATGCGGAATTCTTCAAACACTGCCATTGAGTTACCCATATCCCTTTTCACGTATGCTCCTCGTAAATGTTAAAAAATCTTTAGGGCAATCTAATCAAAGACTGCAACTGTACCCACGAAAAAAAGTTGTTACTATAATAAAAAAATCTTTTCCTCTTTAGTTTTGTTTATTACTTTTATTTATATTTTCCCAGCAAGCAGAAAAAAATATGAACCAGGAACGAGTAATATATACCATCGGCCACTCTACCCATCCCATCGCGGATTTCCACGCTTTAATATTAAAGTATAAAATCGATACGCTTATTGACGTCAGGAGCACTCCCGCCAGCAGTTACAGCCCGCAGTTCAACAAAGATTCCCTTGAAGCTTCTTTATCCAGAATACACATAAGATATATGCACTTCGGGGTTGAGTTCGGAGCAAGGCAGACCGATGAAAGCCTGCTGGATGCAAAAGGGATAGTTGATTTTGAACTCGTTCAAAAGACATATAATTTTCAGTCGGGGCTGGAACGGATAGATATCGGCGAATCTAAAGGGTACCGGATAGCGCTTATGTGCGCCGAGGCTGACCCGCTGGAGTGCCACCGCTTTTCAATGGTATCCCCGCCTATCGAAGAGATAGGGATACACGTCATTCATATCCTTAAAGACGGCGATTCGGTAACACATACGGAACTGGAAAAACAACTGCTCAAGAAATATGAAAAAAAACTTCCCGTGCCATCGCTTTTTGAGCCTGACATAACAGAAAAAGATAAGCTGCGCTTCGCCTATAAACTGCATAATAAAGACATAGGCTGGCGGCTGGAAAATTTTGACAATCACTTTATTCAGTATGATTAATTTATATACCATCGGATTCACCAAGAAAAGCGCGGAGAGGTTTTTTGATCTGCTCGTTTCAAACGGTGTAACCAGAATTGCAGATACAAGGCTCAACAACACTTCCCAGCTTGCCGGATTCGCTAAAGCCGACGACCTCAAGTACTTCGCGAAGAAAGTCGGAAACATCGGTTATATCCATATACCGGAGTTTGCCCCCACGGATGAAATACTTTCCGGCTACAGAAAAAAGCTCATATCGTGGGATGAGTACGAAAAGGCATACAGGGAGCTGCTGATCTCACGAAACGTAAGAGAGTTTTTTAATCCGAACGACTTTAACAACAACGTGCTGCTATGCAGCGAAGACACCCCGGATAAATGCCACCGCCGTATCCTTGCGGAATACCTTCAGACTATCTGGGAAGGAGTAAGAATAAATCATTTAGTTTAAGGAGTGAATATGAAAATCGCCTTACTTGCAAATTCTTTCAGGGACGGGGGAAGATGCCTCGCCGGGATAGAATTAGATGAAAAGAATAATCCGGTTTTTGTAAATAACCGGCCGAGGTGGATACGCCCTGTCTGTAAAACCGTGCACGAGGAAGTTCCCACAGAGTTAGCTCTTGATGTATCCCTTCTTGATATCATCGAGTTTGAACCAATCGAATTTATTACCAGCCAGCATCAGAAAGAAAACGTTTTAATTGAAAATAAGCCGTTTAAAAAAGCAGGCGTTTTCTCAAGAGAGCACCTTCCCGCCTTGTGTGATAATAACCGGCAAAAGCTTTTGTTCACCAATCGCGGAAAAGCCGTAAAAGAAGATCAGCTCGGGGCAATTGACTATTCACTTTCTCTGATATCGGCTGAAAACTTTCACGTTATCGAAAAATCCTATGAAGACAAGGCTACACCGCAGATTCGCGGAGGATTTAAATATAACAACACAGATTACGATTTCCCAATCACAGACCCGCTCTTCCTTTACGAGCATTATTCCGGTAAACACATGCCGGGTGAAACAA
Source organism: Ignavibacteriaceae bacterium (assembly GCA_013360295.1). Lineage (GTDB taxonomy): Bacteria > Bacteroidota > Ignavibacteria > Ignavibacteriales > Ignavibacteriaceae > JABWCL01. The sequence goes on from JABWCL010000011.1 coordinate 149,580, forward strand.
AAAATCTTTTTATGACAATTTCACTAAGCGCCCCTTTTGAGAACTGGGCTTATAAACTGATAGCCGCTATTATACACTGAAGCAGCAGGAGAGGCATGTGACAACCGAAGAATTCGTAACTCTGATAAAACTGTATGTGCCGGCTTTTGAGCCCGCACACCTCCCGGTCCCTTTCAGGAATCTCGGGCTTGACAGCCTGGCAATGATTCAGGTAAGAGTACAAATCGAAAAGGAATGTGGGTTGGTTATCCCCCACAAAGAATGGTTTAAGTTCTTATCTTTTCACGATGTCGCGGACTATCTTCGTCTGAACAAATAGTCCCTTCGCTCTGCTGCTTTTTATCAGCTTTGTTTTTCGCCGGCAAAGAGAAAACCAGACACTCTACCGCCCCCCCAACTTCCGACATATTAAATTAGTTTAATATCAAAACTTCGAATCGCAATATTCACCGAATTTCGTAATTTTAACGTTAGTTTATTTATTTTTTCTCATCCACGAGGTTACTATGATTTTATTTCTTGTATCTATTGTCGCGGCTGCTGTCGCGATAGCATTTTACCGCAACGCAAAGAAACGCTTAAACAGGTCAGAGGCTAATTTTGCAATCATCGGTTTTATCGCCGCCGCGATAATTGCCGCGCTTCAGACCTTTACCGTTGTGCCTGCGGGTAGTGTGGGCGTTGTTGATTTTCTTGGTTTGGTCAGTGATAATACCCTAAAGTCAGGGGTCAATTTTGTAAATCCCCTTGCTAACGTTGTTAAGTTCAGTATAAAAACCCAGGAACTAAAGGAAGACATGAATGTTCCTTCAATGGAAGGGCTCAGTGTTCAGCTTGAGATAAGCCTCCTTTACCATCTTAATCAGGAGAATGCCAACATAATTTATAAGACAGTCGGAGAAAATTACACTGAACGGATTATCGTCCCTCAGTTTCGCTCGGTAGTAAGAGGAGTCACAGCAAAATATGAGGCAAAAGCGCTGTACACATCCGGACGCGAAACGCTGGCAAAAGAAATCGAAAGTGAACTGGCGAAACTGATTAAAGACCGCGGCATCACCGTCGAGAGTGCCGCGCTTCGCCAGATAATTCTCCCGCCGGGACTTACAAACGCAATCGAAGAAAAACTTAAGGCTGAACAGGAAAGTCAGAGGATGCAGTTTATCTTACTCAAAGAAAAGCAGGAAGCGGAAAGAAAGAGAATAGAAGCACAGGGTATTTCAGATTTTCAGAATATCGTTGCCCGCGGTATAAGTGATCAGTTATTAAAATGGAAAGGTATTGAGGCTACCGAAAAGTTAGCCGCTTCACAAAACTCCAAGATAATCGTGATCGGATCCGGAAACAGCGGATTGCCGATAATTCTTGGAGGAGACAGGTAAATCAGGGAACAGGGAGCAGAGAACAGAGACCAGGGGGCGCAATGATCAACGAACAATGATCAATGATCAAAGTTTCACGTACCGCGGAATATTATTCTGCGCGTGAGATATGGGGTAAACGTCTGATTTTGGGAAGATCCTTTTCGCGCAATAAATTATTACTCCATCCGGAGGAACAAACCATTCATATCACAGGGAAGATCACCTGCTCAAGTGGCTGTGGATCTTCCCTTTTCTATTATAAAGGTGATAAGATTTTTAGTGGGATTAACTTATAATCATTAATTCCGTAACTTTAAGAATACATAAAATTTATTTCAGGTAAACAAATGGCAGAATTAGAATTATTAAACAACTTCAGAACTAACGCATCAAAAAGAAAAAAAACAGTAGTCCTTCCGGAATCTCACGACGACCGTGTGCTTAAAGCAGCAGAAATACTCACAAAAGAAAATATTGCTTCTGTTATTACATTGGGTGACGAAGCAAAGGTCAGGGAAGCCGCTGGCAAAATAAACCTAAGCCTGCAGGGTGTACGGATAATCAATCCCGAGAAATCAGAATTGTTCAGTGATTTCGCGAACCTGTTTTTCAATCAGCGCAAACATAAAGGTGTGACGATTGAGCAGGCACGCGAGATTATCAAACGCGATATATTTTTCGGGGCAATGATGGTGAGAGAAGGGCATGCTGATGCCGGTGTTACCGGTTCATTCGCTTCGACCGCTGATGTTATGCGCGCTGCAATCCAGTGCGTGGGAATGAAAGAAGGGATCTCTATCGTTTCGAGTTTTTTCCTGATGGTCTATCCCGATATCACCTACAGTTTCGCTGACTGCGCGGTCGTCCCCAATCCCGATGACCAGCAATTAGCAGACATCGCAATATCAACCGCTGATAACCACAAGATCCTCACCGGGATCGAACCTTACATCGCAATGCTTTCATTTTCAACAAAAGGAAGCGCGGAGCACGAACTGATAGACAAAGTGAGAAGGGCAACAGCAATAGTAAAGCAGAAACGCCCCGACCTTAATGTAGACGGCGAACTTCAGTTTGACGCGGCTATAGTTGATTCCATCGGAAAGAAGAAATCACCCGGCAGCACAGTCGCAGGTAGAGCCAACGTGCTTGTATTCCCCGATCTGCAGGCGGGAAATATCGGATATAAAATCGCACAGAGGCTGGGCAAAGCCGAAGCAGTTGGACCTGTAATTCAAGGTGTGAGGAAACCATTCTTTGACCTTTCACGCGGTTGCTCGGTTGATGATATAGTTAACACATCAGCAATTGCAGTATTAATGAGCTGATGCGCTAACTTGCCGCCAAGACAATAAGATGACTTTTTATTTTTCACTTATAATTCTTTATTGAGATATTGGGCGAGATTATATTCTGGGCTCTGGTTAGAGCGGCAATCATAGTTCCGGTGATCTGGTTTTCGCGGGATTATATAGATTACCAGTTATGGTGGCCGGCAGGAATTCTCGCCCTTTACGGAGTAATCCTCCATCCGGCCATAATTTCCTATAATATTTTTGTAGAGAAAAACAAACCGGTTACCAGCTCAACTCTTTGTTCCTCCTGCAAACATTTTGATAAAACCGCGGTGCTGTGCCTTAAACACGATGAGCATCCGACAGAAAACTATCTCCCCTGCGACGCAATCGATTGGGAACCGGTGTCCGGCGGAGTATCTGACTCTGAATACGAATAATTTCCATTTATTATGCCGATTACAAAGATAATAGCACACGCAAAAAACAGAATGATCTGGCGGCTTTTCACAACCGATGACGGCTGCCTCCTGATTGAAGAACGCGAGGCGGCTGACCGCAGAGTTGTTTTTTCGTGCCTTAATTTTCGAAGCGGGAAATATCTTTTCGAAGACCTTTCCCTTGAAGAAAAGTATTGGGCCGGTATAGAGGCCATCCATAACGGTATTATCTGTTTCCACGGATACGCCCAGCCTGATATGCCTGTTCACAAAGGAATTTTCGCTTATGACATTAAATCCGCCCGCATGCTGTGGAAAAGGGATGATCTGACTTTCTTCTTCGCTTTGAACAACGACATCTATTGTTATTCGCAGATGTTCGAGGGAAAGGAGTTCTTTATCCTGGATTCAATAACGGGCGAAAAGAAAAAGGGTCTGGGTGAAAACCATACTGAGGTAAACCAGCTGAAAGCGGAAGCAGATATATTAAACGCTCAAACCGATTTGCTCTTCCCCGTAACCGGAGCGGGTGAGGATGATGAAACACGTGAGACCGTTTCGGGCTATCTTTCCATGCTCGGAATTGAAGGAGTGGCGGAGTATATTATCACAGATAGTTACTTTTTTTGCGCCGTAAACGTCCCTTCTTCAGGCGGATATAATACGGAATTTCTCGTACTGGCTAGGAAAGCCGGAAAAGTAGTTTTACATGAAAAAATTAACAAAGAAATACGCTTACTAGCGATAGATAATTTCTTTATAAAAGGGAATCATTTATTCCTCCTTAGGGAAAAACAAGTAATTGAAGTATATCACTTAAACTAACTCTTTGTTCTGGGATCCGTGAAGAGAACTTTATTTGGCGTTAGAGATAGCATTTCTACTATCAATTAATTTGAAAATTTGTTCCTTTTTAGCTATTTTTTGATCTATTTTCTTTAATGTGGTTATCTGGCTGAAAGTAGAATAAATTATTTAATAAATATTCAGGATTTATATGATAGAGGGATTCAGCCTCTCAAAAAAGGATCAGGGCATCTTGCTCATCAGTGCGCGGGAGTCCATTATGAGCTTATTCAGCGGTGCTACCGGCCCCCGCATCGATTACAGCCAGTATCCATTGCTGAAATTTCCGCTGGGCGCTTTTGTAACACTCAGGTTATATGAAGACCTGCGCGGCTGCATCGGGTATATTACCACTGACATGCCGCTTTTTGATACAGTTTGTGAAACAGCGCGCCTTTCAGCGACCGAAGATCCGCGTTTTTATCCGGTAACTCCGGAAGAAATGAGAGACATCCTCATCGAGATTTCGGTACTTTCCATCCCGCAACCTGCAAAATCATACAATGATATAGTTATCGGGAAACACGGTTTGATATTAAACGAGCCTGAAAACCGTGCTGTTTTATTACCCCAGGTTGCGCTTGAAAATAACTTTACCGGCGGTCAGTTTCTCGCCGCTCTTTGCGAGAAAGCCGGACTCCCTTCAAATACTTACCTCGAAAGACAGTTACGGATCGATCTTTTCACAGCGGAGGTCTTCGGTGAGAAAAAGCATACGAGCCTTACCGGTGGCAATTATTCGTAAACCGGCAGTTGCGGGTATGTTCTATCCGCAAAGGAAAGATGAGCTTAAGGGCTTAATCTCTCTTTTATTCAGCAAGGTAAATACGGGAATAACTAAGTATAAAGCCAGAGCTCTGGTTTCGCCCCACGCAGGGTACATATATTCCGGGTTAACCGCGGCTTACGGGTTTGATCAGATAGCCGCCACACCATTTAAAAAAGTAATTATTCTTTCACCAAGCCACCGGGAATACTTCGGTGGAGTGTGTGTTTATTCCGGTGACGGTTATTCCACCCCGCTGGGTGATATTGAAACCGATCACGAACTTTCTGACGCTTTATGCACCCCGGATAAAAGGATTTTCCGCGGTGAGTACGGCCACGGTCCAGAGCACGCTATTGAAGTACAACTTCCGTTTTTACAGTATATCTGGGGAGATTTCAAAATAGCTGCTGTAGTTATGGGAGAGCAAAGCCGCCGTAACATTGACGCTCTTGCCGAAAACCTCGCTGATGTTCTGACGGATGATACATTTGTAATAGCCAGTTCAGACCTCTCACACTTCTACTCCCACCAGATTGCCGACTCCCTGGACTCTCTGATTGAAAAACACATTAACGCTTTTGATTGTACTTCGCTGCAGAAAGATCTTGACGCAAGGAGAACAGAAGCCTGTGGCGGCGGGCTGATCACCTCGATGATGAAGGCTTATGGTAAAAAAGATATTTCCAAAGCCAAAGTGCTGTACAGGAATGATTCCTCCGATACTTCCGGAGACGAATCGGAAGTTGTTGGATATCTTTCAGCAGTGATCTATAATTGAGAAAAAAAACTAAAACGGTTGTTATCGGGGCGGGAAAAATTGCTTATACAATATCTGCTGCTTTATTTAATTCCGGAGCGCCGCCCTCTGCTATCATAAGCAGGAACCCCCGTTCCGCCGAAGATCTCGCGTATGCCTTTTCAGTCCCAATTCATTCCGGTTCTCTCAGTTCAATAAAGAAAAATACAAATATTATCATCCTCTCTACGCCGGATACTGAAATTCAGAGGACCGCGAAACTGCTTTCTGCGCTTGACCTCCCGTTTGAAAAGATCCTTTTTATACATTTATCCGGAGCGCTAAGCCTGAATCTGCTCGCCCCGCTTGAGCGGAAAGGCGCCCTCACCGGGTCGCTCCACATAATGCACACCTTCCCGAATAAAACACCGCAGAAAATTGAAGGTCTGCCAGCCGCGATTGAGTACAGTTCTCCGCGCGCACTAAAAGAGATGAAATCATTGTGCGGTTTATTGAAAATTGAACCCTTTTTTCTTGAAAAAGGGAAGAAGACGCTATACCATATTGCCGGTGTCTTTGCTGCAAACTTCCTTAATGGCAACCTGAGCGCTTCCAGGGAAATTGCCGCTGATGCCGGGGTAAATGACCGGCTATTCTCCGCACTGTTCATCAGGATAACCGAGAAAACCCTGGCGAATATTAAGCGCAGCGGAATTGAACACGCCCTTTCCGGACCAGTCGAAAGGAATGATGTCCTGACTGTTAAAGAACATATAAAACAATTACGGAATCTTTATGGGAGAAAGAATAAAAATATTCTATGCAATTACCTTCATCAGTCACTTCTGCTTACGGAAGCGGCTGAGAAGAAAAACCCCGGAATTAATTACCGGGCACTTAAGCATTTGCTGATTTGTGAGGCGGATAAAATAAAAAATTAAACTAACGGGATTAAATGAAAGAACTCTATCTCACCATCCTCTACCTGGAAGTAATCATATGGGTATTAGTACCTGTTCGTCATTACAGAACCCGGTTTTTCTGGTTTTTTCTCTGTCCGTCAATGTCAGGTATTGTGACAGAAATAATCAGGAATTATACCATCATCCGGAATACTTCTCTCGCACAATTTACATTAATGACGCTCGGTGCACTGTCAATCATCTATATTAATAAGCACAAAACTTCCTTCGCGGGAATAAGTGTTACATTTTTTTACGCGTTTATAGTGTTCCTGGTGCACGCGTATGACTTTGGCTGGCAGGTCATGATGTTTGGCCGTGCCGTTATAGCCGGTTTTACTTCGTTTGAGATCACAAAATTAATTTTACAGAACTTTATTAAGAACAGGGAGTTCAACCTTTTCCACTTCATGCTCATTACTTTTTTTACTAATATGACAATAACGAACCTTTCATTCGGACTATCCGGTGATGTGGCGAATAATGTCGGGTTTATATTTTTTAATCTTTTTGTGAATTTTTTCTATGGACTCTATTTTATATTATTTAGAGAAGACTTCCGCAAGTTCATATTTAAAGTTTAGTATACCATTCACGATGGCGCTTTTTCTTGGCGTCACTTTCGTACTGCTGGTGTATATGATCTTCCGGTACATAATAATTCCGACTAAAAGGAAGCACGACGAAGAACTGAAGGAACTTGAAAGGCTGCACGCTAACGAGCAGGCCCTGATGTTTATGAATGGTGTTGAACAGGAAAGAAAGAGGATCGCGTTAGATCTTCACGATAATATAATTCAGACTCTCTCAGCAGCCAATATCAGACTGGAGGCACTAAAACTGAACAATAATCTGGATGTCAATCCGATTAACGAGGTTTCAGGAATAATCAGAAAAAGCACTTCAGACATAAGGGATCTTATTAATAATATCACCCCCGCAGATCTTTCAAAGATAGGTTTTGAAGACGCAATTAAAAACTACCTGCGTTCGATCCGTGGCTTTTCCAAAATTAATTATATCATTGATCTTAAAAGTTTTCCCGCCGGTCTCGACCAGAACACCAATATCATGCTCTACAGGATTTTGCAGGAAGTGTTGAATAATATCGAAAAACATTCAAAAGCCACGGAGGCTCTGCTATCCTGTTCGATAATCGACGGGCAGTTCCTTATCGAGGCATCGGATAACGGCTGCGGTTTTGATATTAATGACAAGAAAAATGAAGCAATTAGCGGATTCGGTTTATCAAACATGGAATACAGGGTTTCGATTTTAGGGGGTGAAATTTCAATAGAATCGGGGGAAGGCGATGGCACGAAAATTATAATCGCCATCCCACTAGAAAAAAAGAAGAACGGCAATCCCCACAAAGCATAATTATTTTTTCAGCTGATCAAACAGACTGCTCAGCGGAGGAGAGTATGACTCTCCAAACAATTGAAAATATATCTTCAACTCCAGTAATTCCTTTATCTTAGAATTGTTTATCGTTTCGATGAAAGTTTTATAACAATCAAGTGCGGCGTGAGCGAGTTTCAAGTCGGCTTCTGTTACCTCCTCGATACAGCCAAGTTCCCCGGGAGATGACGCATACAATCTGAACATCGGCGAGCGCTTCGCGGTTTCTTCGCTGACTGTAAGTAATGCAAGCCTTTTAGGAGGATTACTCTCCCCGGTTAATTCCACAAACGCGCGTTTAACCACGGCGTGCGAGATCAGATGGTCTGTAAACCCGCTTATACCGTTCGCTTCATAAGTAACCATCACATCCGGGTTAAGTCTTCGCGTGTATTCTTTTACCGTGTTTTCAAGCTGCCGCGGATCAAGAAACTTCAACCCGCTATCGGGATAATCCAATACATCCATAAAATCAATACCGAGCACCCTCTGAACTTCGAGCATCTCCTTAAACCTAACCTCCCCCATTTCGTCAATACTAAGATTGAACTTATGCCTTTGTTTGGTCGCACCGCCTTTAGTGAGAGTAAGTAGAAACACTTCGTGCCCTTCTCTTTTTTGCTTTGCCATCAGGTGGGCGACGCCATAAGATTCATCATCCGGATGAGGAAAAATATACAGTATTCTCATTTCATTTCAGGTTTCTGATAAAAAAAATAGTGCGGATCATATTTCTATCACAAAAGACGCGTTAAATCCGTCGGCGGGTTCATCAGGATATCCCTTTTGATTGCTGATTATCCTTGTATTCGCGATCCTGTAATCAACACATCTGTGCGTGTGTCCGTGTATCCAGAGCAGAGGATCAAGTTCTTCTATAAGATACTCAAGATTGGATGCGTAAGCCGCGCTAACGAGGTCTTCCCTGAACTCCGGGGAAAGCGAGTGAATACTTGGCGCGTGATGAGTTATCACGATCTTATTCATATTATTAAACATCGCTTCTGTCCTGAACCAGTCAACCGATTGAAGATGCTTTTTTGCCGTATCCATTGTACGGAGAAGCCTGAAGTTCGGAGAAAACCTTATAACCTTATAATCCGTCATCAGCTCAGAAGCGGCTAATTCCGCGTAGTGGGAATTATCTCCGAACAGTTTAAAGTCACTCCACAAGGTACACCCCATGAAAGCCACATTATTAAATATAAAAATATCATTTTCGAGAAAATGAATGTTGGTTCCCTTAGTTTCTTTCCTGATGTCATTTATCAATTTGGGAAAGGCATGGTGATAAAACTCATGATTACCGGCGATGTATACAACCGGAATTTCAGGGAAATAGTTTTTGATCCATTTTACTCCTTTAGTCCCGGTATTAAGATCCCCTGCGACGATAAGCAAGTCCGCACCACTGTCTCTGGGTACAAAGTTTTCAAACTCGCAGTGAATGTCACTTAAAATTTGTATTTTCAAAAAAACGTATCCTTAAATTAATTTTTTCCGGATCTATTCAGCGTTCAACATTTCAGGGTAAGGCAGCTATTAGGCCACCTCGTTTTCATTTACCGCAAATATATCATCTTCCGGATTATTTTATTTTCGCCCGCGGAAACCTGATAAAAATATATTCCGGAGCTTAAACCTTTCAGATCAATCTCATTTATATTAAATTCATAAGATCCCTGCGGCTGAACACCGGCGTTGAAAACCACAATTTCCCTCCCCAGAATATCCGTGATTCTGATTTTCACTTCCCGGGAGATGTTTTTATTTTCAGAACCAGCTAACCTGTAGCGAATAACAGTGCCGGCAGTGAACGGATTCGGGTAATTCTGCTCCACGATGAACCCGCCCGGAGTGTTTTCTTCATCAACGGAAGAGATGCCATTCACAAAATTTACGATCATACTGTCCGCCGAAGAATTTCCGGAGGCGTCATACGCATACACAATGATATTATACTCGCCGTCAGGATAGTCCCGTGTATCCAAGCCCAGTTCTCTTTCCTGCAAAGTTAAAACCGAGTCCCCGTCGCTGTTCGTTAAGTTATGATAGTAATTTCGTGTAATACTCATCCAGCTTGAGGGGAGTAATTGCTGGTTTCTTTTGTATATAATCCCCGCATAAGGTTCATAGTTACCGCTGTCGTAAAAAGAATATCTGTGATTAAGGATATGCGCGAGCGTCCGGGGTTTCACAACTGCGCCGGTTGTATTGTTTTTTATTTCGTAAAAGACCGATGTCGCCGGCTGCTGCCACTCTGATCCGCAAACGCTATCCACGGTCATTGCTACAATATCAATAACACCCGACAAATTGTCAGCGGATAGATATTGATTCGTTTCGTTTTTTGTAAAAGCAAATTTCGAGTGCGGAAACACTGGTTTGATATGAGGTGCCTGTATATCATTCAAAGGAGTAATCGCGAAAAGGGGATTAAAATTTATGCCCCATTCATCGTCGTCATACAACCAGACGGTACCGCTGTCTTTGATCTGCACAAAATGAATGTGTGCCCAGGTTGAAGTCCAGGCAACAATATCGGCAATATGATCAAACTGCTGAATGGTATCCCCGATATCTACCTGAATAGAGGACTGTATCAAATGCGCGTAAAGCCAGCCATCTGAAACGCCAGAATTCTGTGAATCACTGATCGCCGCCCTCCAGTAGGCTGCGCCACCAAGGGTCAGGACGCATTTAACAATTCCGCCTTTAACCGCGTAAGTGGGTTCGGCTATGGGAATAATCAAATCTAGCCCCTGATGGAGATAGGACAAGGTATCAGCTCCATAACCCATATGCTGTTCATAATGATTCCAGACTATTCTGGCGCTGTCAAAAGGGGCGAATGGCCAGGAGATAGGTTCATACCCCACAGAATTTTTCGGAGGAAGTGAAAGCTTTTTAACGGGTGGCAGCATACGTAAGGACCCGTCGAGACTTTCCAGTATTCTCCCCAGTCCGTCAAACCGCAGCAAATGCCCTTGTGAACTCTTTTCGTTTTTTGAGTGAATACCGGCAATAAGTTGGCTCCCTTCAAATTTGATATCACGATATTTCTTTCCGGCTTCTGCAAACTGATGCCATATCTGCCTGCCCGATAAATCAAAAACAGCGAGTCTTTCCCCGCTGATAATGGCAACCATATCTCCTTCTTCGGAGACTGCAATCCTTCTAACAAGCCCATTCTGATGTAATATCCGGAACTTCTCCGTATCGTTTTCATACATTATCAATACTGTTTCATCTGCTATAACAAGCCGTTGTGCTTTTTCATTGTAGTATGATGCGAGACCCGGCGCGAACCGCCGGCTGCTTCCTGTCTGAAGTTCAACAAGGTCGGTGCTGCCGGGGTGCCTGACCATAAGGAAGTTCCCCTCATCCGAGAATGTAAAGCCGGAGGCACCGCGATACTTCTTTGAGAAAAGATAGCTGCCCGAGGGGGAATATACGTTAACGGTAACTTCGCGGTTAAAATGCATAGAGTGGTCATAAAAGAGTGAGTACCCGCTTCCTGAGACTGTAACATCGGAGCCGGGGACATCTTTCATTTCAAATTGCTGAGTACTGTTTTTAAACAATCTGTATGAATGAAGCTCTCTCATCTCATCAGTCACCGCGCCGATCGAATAACTATAACTATATATACCATTTTCGGAATAGTTATCCGCGCCCTCAGGAATCAGTTTTGCCCTCAGTGTACCATTGCTGTTAACGGTATATTGTGGAGCATTTTGCGCGCAAAGGCAAACAGTCAAAAAAAAGACAGAGATCAAATAAAAGGGTTTCATGTAATCCTCATTGATATAATCAAGCCTGCTTCTCGGACATAACCATCAGAGTTACCAGCTTATCCGGGCTGATAAAAGCAAAAATAGTTTTTACAGACCCAAAACAGGTATATAATAAAAACAAAAATAACCATTCATTCCCAGATATCACTGGAATTAAAATATATATTATTTTTTTAACGGGCTTGAGGAGCAACAGGCGGGGAAGATTGTTACGGGCACACTGTTTTTTAAAATCATTCAGCCCGAAACAGTTTAACCCCGGCTATTAGTCTTCAGGTAAAAAAGTAATGATCGTAAGGATCGGGAAATTGTTAATCAAAACTGATGGCGCTAACAAATTACCGTTTCACCTTCTGAAACTCCTTCATATTCCCCAGCAGATCAAACAGCGCGGGGGGAATGAGTTTTAGTATTTTTATTAATACCAGCAAACGTAACGGAAACTGGATTATTCTTTTCTCTTTCGCAATGCCACGGTAAATAATATCTGTTCCGCGTACGGTACTCAGCAGAAAAGGCATCTTAAACTCGTTTTTATCGGTCATTTCCGAAACAACAAAGCCGGGTTTAACGGTGATCACCTTTACATTATGTTTCTTCATCTCCACCCGTAGACTCTCAAGATAGATGGAAAGAGCGGCTTTGCTGGCGCAGTAATAACCGCTGCCGGGAAATCCGCGGGATTCAGCCAGAGAAGATACCCCGACTATCATCCCCTTTCTCGCCGGAATGTAATCTTTCAGCAGTTCATTTATAAAATATACTGCTCCAAAATAATTGATGGCGAAAGTGCTTTCTCCATCTTCAACGTTACTCCCTGAGTTGGGCATTCTGTAGCTCACGCCTGAATTTAAAACCGCGATATCAATAAATCCGGCCTCCATTTTCATTTGTTTATACGCGGACTCAACCTGTGCCCGATCAGATACATCACATTTATAAGTGAACACTTTACACACCCCGTGATTTAATTTTTCCTGAAGCTCCAGCAGCCTTTTTTCCCTCCGCCCGAGTAAAAGCAAAGTGCATTTACTCTCAGAGAATCTTATCGCCAGTTCTCTTCCGATACCTGAGGTCGCACCGGTTATTAATATAACTTTATTATCATAGTATGATTTCATCTTCACTCAGCCTTCAGATCGGGAATGACCCTGCCGGTAATTTCTCCTTTTAGTATCTGATCTATAAATCCGCTCAACTGTTCCAGGCTGCATACTGTTTCAATACTTTCAAGCTTATCCGGTTTAAGATCTCCGCTTAATCTGTCCCATATCTCACGCCTTAGGTTCATCGGTGTTTCGGCGGAGTTCACTCCGAGCAGGTTATTACCGCGAATAATAAACGGGAAGACGGTAGATGAAAATCCGGAGGACTGGGTTAACCCGCACGCCGCAACGGAGCCCCACATTGAAAGTGATTTGAGCGAGGTTTCCAGTATCTTTCCGCCGACAGTGTCTATAACTCCCGCCCACTCTCCTTTGATCATTGGTTTAGCAGACTCATCAGTATAATCAGAACTAAGCACTGCTTCGTCGGCGCCAATTGAGAGTAGATATTCCTCTTTTTCTTTTTTCCTTGTAACAGCAACTGTGGTATATCCGGCTTTCTTAAGTATCATCAGAGAGAGAGACCCGACCCCCCCGGTAGCACCCGTAACCAATACTTTCCCCTTCGCAGGATCAAGCCCGTTAGTTTCGAGCCGGTGAAGAGCAAGTCCGGCTGTGAATCCCGCGGTTCCAAGTATCATACTCTCCCTGAGAGATAATCCGGAGGGAAGCGGAACAACCCACCCGGCGGGAACGGAGATATACTGCCCGAATCCGCCGGGAGTGTTCATCCCGAGATCGTAACCCGTAACGAGTACCTTGTCGCCCTCCTTAAATGCAGGGGATGATGACTGCGCCACCACCCCGGCAGCATCAATACCGGGAGTGAAGGGATATTTTTTTGTAACGCCTTTATTGCCGGTCGCGGAAAGCGCATCTTTATAATTAAGCGCCGAATAATATACCTCGATAAGCACTTCATTCGCGGGTAATAAATTTGTATTTAGTGTCGTCACCTCCCTGATGAATCCGCCGGGGGTTTCGGTCACGTAAAGAGCTTTATATTCTTTTATCATTTGTTATGCTTCCGTTAAACTGACTTTCATAAATTTCATTATTTAACTGCGATGCAGGAGATTATATAACGTTTATCGGCAGGGGTAAGTTTTTCAATAAAGAGGGTATCCATTTTCCCGAAGATATTTCGCATTGGTTCATTTAGCCCCAGGCAGCCAAGGAATCCAAATGTTTCATATTTCACACTCTTAAATATCTTTAATTGATCAGGCAATTCTTCGCAAGCAAAATAGTGCCATTTGTTTTTACCCGCGCCGAATTTACCGCGGAGTAATTTATGAAGTGATGTGGATTCCAGGTTCTCGGCAAACAGTAATATCCCTCCGGGTTTCAGCGCTTTGTGAATCTGTGCAATAACTTTGGAGGCAGAGCCCGGGCCAGCGTCCCGCTCTATTCCTCCGAGCATTGACTTAAAGCAGATAATATCAAACTCCTTTTCATAAGGAATGGCGAGGGCATCAATAGTTTCGTATCTGATGCCTTCTGAGAATCCGTACTTCCGGTGAATGACTTTTGCTTCATCCGGAACACCGGCATAACCGCTGCATACCACAGAGGCGCCCTTATCAGAAAGCCATAAAGTCAGCCCGCCGTTCGCGCCGCAGCCCAGCTCAAGTGTGTTCAGCCCGCCAAGATTCTCGGGCAGGTTACGCTCCCAGAGTGCCACGGCTTTCGACCAGTTAACAACATCCCAGGCAATTGCATCGTTCAATATATTGTTATTCATCCGGCAAATTTAATCATTTTTAGCTTTCCCCCTCCCGCTTAATTCTGCAATTTATTGGTTTTCCCGGACTCTCTATAAAATAATAGTTATTATCTTTCCTTTATATTTTTCTTCATTCTATTCCCAGAATAAAATCAATGAATTCGATATTAATACAATTTGCGCATCCAAGGCTGGAGAAGTCCAGGATGCATAGAGCTCTTCTGAGCGCATTGCCTAAGAATGAAATGATAACAGTCAACGACCTTTACGAGGCGTATCCTGACTTTAATATAGATACAGAGCGGGAGAAAGAATTATTGTTAAGGCACAATATTATTATCTGGCAGCATCCCTTATACTGGTACAGCGCCCCACCTTTACTAAAGCAGTGGATTGACATAGTGCTTGAATATGGCTGGGCTTACGGCCCCGGGGGCACAGCGCTTAAAGGGAAATATGTGTTTAATTGTATAACGAGCGGCGGGCCGCGTCAGGCTTATTCGAGGGAAGGATATCATAAATTCACGCTCAGGGAATTTCTTGCGCCGTTTGAAAGAACAACAACTTTATGCAATATGGTTTACCTCCCCCCTTTCGCTGTGCAGGGTACTCACCGGTTAACGGATGAAGAACTCAATTCCAATCTCAAAACATATTCCGGTTTGCTGCAAAAATTATTGAACGAAGAAATAAATATGGAATTCTACGGCAACCTTGAATACCTGAACGATATTTTCACCCAACGGAAAGGAGAATAGAATGGAGGGTTTTTTCACTCAATCAATTATTTATCTTGCCGCCGCAGTGCTCTGCGTCCCGCTCGCAAAAAAACTCGGTTTAAGCTCAGTAATCGGTTACCTTATCGCGGGTATGTTAATCGGGCCATTTTTGTTGGGATTTGTCGGGGAAGAAGGAAAAGACATTATGCACTTCGCGGAGTTTGGGGTGGTTATGATGCTCTTCCTTATAGGCCTGGAACTTGAGCCGCAAAATTTATGGAGAATGCGCAAGCTGATTCTGGGCGCCGGCCTTTCCCAGGTTGCAGGTACAACCATATTCATTGCCGCCGCGGCCATCTTCTCCGGTTTAGCCTGGAATCAGTCGTTAGCTGTCGCCCTTGCTATCGCAATGTCTTCCACCGCTATCGTTATGCAGTCATTAAAGGAGAAGGGGCTTATGCAGTCTGCCGCGGGGCAGCATTCGTTCGCGGTGCTTCTTTTTCAGGATATCTCCGTTATTCCCATTCTGGCTATTATACCTCTTTTGGCGTTAACAGTAACCGACATATCATCTGAACACGTTTCGTATCTCGAAACATTTCCGGGTTGGGTTCAGACCCTTGTGGTATTATCAGCGGTTGGATTAGTTATTTTAATCGGCCGTTACGCGATAGTACCACTTTTAAGGCTTGTCGCCCGCACAAGGCTGAGGGAGCTCTTCACGGCTTCAGCATTACTTATCGTAATAGGCATAGCGTATCTTATGACGCTTGTCGGACTCAGCCCTGCCCTGGGAACATTTCTTGCGGGGGTGATTCTTGCGGGAAGTGAGTTCCGCCACGAACTTGAAAGCGATCTTGATCCTTTCAAGGGGCTGCTGCTTGGCCTGTTTTTTATGGCTGTCGGAGCTTCCATTAATTTCAATCTTATCGCGGAGCAGCCCTGGATAATTTTTTCTTCCACCCTGCTCATAATGGCCGGTAAGTTTGCTGTATTATTTATTATCGGCAAGGTATTCCGCTTATCAATCGGGCAAAATCTTATCTTCAGTATCGGGCTTGCAGGCGTGGGTGAGTTTGCGTTCGTTTTATTCTCGTTTATTTCTCAGTTAAGAATTACCGGACAAGAAACAACCGATATGCTAATGGCAATAACCGCAATAAGTATGGCGGTGTCACCGGTGCTGATGCTGATAAATGAGAAGTTTTTATTGGTTAAATTCGGCGTTTCAAAGAAACCTGAACAGGACGCGGACAAGATAGATGAACAGCATAAAGTTATCATTGCCGGTTTCTCTCATTTCGGAAGTACGATTGGGAGATTTCTCCGTGCAAACGGAGTTGAAGCTACCATTCTTGACAATAACACAGATACAGTTGACCTGCTCCGAAGAATGGGCTTTAAAGTTTTTTACGGAGATGCAACAAGACCAGATCTGCTGGAATCAGCCGGCGCTGCCGAGGCAAAAATTCTTATCAGCGCAGTTGATTCCCCCGAGACCGCAATACAAATCTCCGAGACCGTAAAAAAACATTTCCCGCGCCTGCAATTGCTGGTAAGATCAAAAAACCGATTTGATGCTTATGAACTTATGGATATTGGCATTACGGATATTTACCGAGAAAATTTAGATACTTCAATTCGTCTCGGCAGGGATGTGCTTGTAAAACTCGGGTTCCGTTCCTACTCGGTGCATCGTGCCGCCCAGAACTTCTTACGGTACGATGAGGAAGCGATGAAGGACCTTGCGGCACAGCGGCATAATATGAAAGAGTATATATCCGGAGTGAGAGAGAAGATAGGATTGCAGGAAGCATTATTGCGAAGAGACCTGGATTACAACCCATCTGAAACGGATCACGCTTGGGATAGTGATCACCTAAGGCAGGCTATTACGGGAAAGACGTGAATTTCTTTATATATTTAAATATGAAACCTATAATTTTTTTTATTACAATAGTTTTATTTCCTGTTATGTCCTGCGATTCGCAAACAACAGCCGGCATGTTAATGCAGGGACTGACCGTCCACAGCAAAATTCTTGCCAGGGATATTCGCTACTCCATATATCTCCCTAAGGGATATGATACCGGGAAAGATGATTACCCCGTACTGTACCTTCTCCACGGGTATACAGACAATGACCTTGCGTGGGTACAGCTTGGAAAGGCTGACAAGATACTCGATCAAATGATAAGCGCGGAAGAAATACCACCCCTTATTGTTGTTATGCCCGATGCCGGAACAACCTGGTACATTAATAATTTTGATAACTCGGTAAGGTATGAGGACTTTTTTATAACTGAATTCATTCCACAAATCGAATCAATCTACAGGATAAAAAAAGAACGTAAATCAAGGTTTGTCGGAGGACTATCTATGGGCGGCTTTGGCTCAATTGTATATTCATTCAGATATCCTCAATTATTCGGCGCGGTTACAGCCTTCAGTTCGGCGATATATACAGACGAACAGACGCTTGCTAAAACAGAAGAGATGTGGGAGAGAACTGAGGCGGAAGTATACGGCCCGGGATTAAAAGGGAAAGATAGATTCACGGATCATTTCAAAGCTTATAATCCCCTTTACTTTGTTAATGAGATGGATCCATCATCACTTAACGGACTCAGAATATATCTGGACTGTGGCGATGGCGATTACCTTTTCCGCGGCAACGCGCTTTTTGAACTAATCTTAAACGAGAAAAAAATCCCGCACGAATACCGGGTAAGAGACGGAGTTCATAACTGGGAATACTGGCAGATGGTACTGCCGCACGCGCTGAGGTTTATTTTCAATTAAGAATTAAAAATTATGAATTAAGAATTTTATTTTTGTAAATAATATTAAGCCCAAGAATGCGGTAGAAAGATAATATAAAATCGTGAGGTCGCTGTGAAGTCCTGATAGCTTTCGGCAGTATCAACGCGCCGTCACCACTTGTGCTGCTACCCGCGCAATACCGTTATTATAATGAGTTCTTTCCTCCAAATATTATTCTTTGCGATCTCCGCGTCAGCTTTGCGTCTTTGCGTGAGACGCGGTTTTCAGAAACTGCCGACTTATTTTCCCCTCGCCCCTTCACTTAACAAAATAATCATACGCCGCCTTTGATAAGTCCGCTATTATTCTTTCATTCATTTCGTCGGTTTCCTTCGAGTCTGCCACGAAAACACTAATGTAAAAGAATCTTCCGTCGGGAAGCCATACGATACCGATATCATTTGTCGCAGTTGCGATACCATTCTCATCTCTTCCCGATGATCCCGTCTTATGCGCGACCACGGTTCCCTCCGGCAGCATACCTTTTATCCTTTTCATCCCCGTTGAAGTTTCTCGCATTATCTGCCTCAGGTATTCCGTACTTTCCGGCAGAATTAATTTATTCTCATTAAACAACCGCAAAAGATAAGTCGCCGATTCGGGAGTTGACCAGTTAGCGAACTGATTTTCATAATTCTGATGCATCTCCGCTTCGTCATACACAATCGCAAACCCGGTTAATCCTTTACTTTTCAGGAATGAAGTAACCGCTTCCGGGCCGCCAATTAACCGTAATAAAATATCACAGCCATTATTATCACTCACCGCTATAGTATACCTTATTATCTCGCCAAGGGTGAGGATACCGCCTTCGGGATATTTATCCCGCATCGGGCTCCACGTATCCGTCATCAGCTCATCTTTTTTTATTCCCATCAATTGTTCGGGGGATAAACTGCCTTTATCAACTTCCGCCATTACCGCCAGCGCGATGTGGAATTTAAATACACTCTGCATCGGGAATCGAACCTCCCCGTTTAAGGTTAAGGTTTCTTCGGAATCACCACCTGAAACCGAGACTCCAACTTTTGCGTTTTTTCCGGTTACAATCTTTTCCATTTCGTTTTTCAGCAGAGAAGTCTGTGAATAAAGATAACTGCCCTGGAGTAATAGTAAAAACACAAGTGTTATAATATTTTTCATCATAATTACTTCGTAATGTTAAACTTCTTTGTTATTGTATATCTGCCGCTCTCAAGAGTATAATAATACACCCCTGATGCCAGGCCATCCGAATCGAACTGTACGGAATACTCTCCCGGTTCCTTCACCTCTTCAATCAGCATTTTTACTTCCCTGCCAAGCAGATCAAATACCCTTATCCTTATCAACTGATTTGGATCAGTCTGCCAGGGTACGGAAAATTTTATTATCGTGCTTTGTGAGCCGCCCTCGGAACCAAAGGGATTGGGATAGTTCTGGGAGAGTGTAATACGCGCTGATATATCCTCGTGGGTTTCATCCGCGGAAGTAACCGAAGATGATGAATACCTGTAGATAGTGGACCCGCCCGCGTACCCGGTGGAATCGTCTATCATCCAGAACCGGTTTACCCTCGCGCCAAACCCGGCCGCGTGCCAGGTCTCTCCCCCGTCGGTTGTTTCATAACAGGGATAAGTAGTATTGCCACCCACCCATCCGAGGTTCTCATTCGCGAAGCCAATCCCTTGTACATAATAATGAAATGTTGAGAGGGGTTTTTCCGTCCAGGTCATTCCTCCGTCAGTTGTTTTGAGAAAGTTAACCGCGCTTGCCCGGTTCCTTTGCAGTGAGACATAACCGGTCTTCCTGGTCGGGAAGTCAATTTTCCAGCACCATTCCCCTTTTCTTGAAGTCACTATTTTCGTTTCCCAGGAAAACCCTCCGTCGGAGGTAAAGGCAATGATTCCCCTCGAACTATCATTCGGCGCGCCGTCACCACCAATAAGGAAACCGCTGTCGGGCGTGAAGAAATGAACATCTATGAGGGACTTAAAAATGTGCCCGACATCAGAAACCATCCACGAGATTCCGCCGTCAGTGCTTCTGATAAAATGATTCGGTCCTCTGACTCTCCCTGCGGCTACGATATTCTGTGCGTCTATCACCTGCAATCCGCATATGCCCCTTGGCTTCGGACCGATAAAATTATTCACCGGAGTCCAGTTCAGCCCTCCGTTCGTTGTACTGAATAAAATGTTTGTATCCGTTTGACCTCCGAACTCTTCGGTACCAAGGTTGCCGACCCAGCCGTGGAGTGAATCAGCAAAACCGATTGAACGGAAATAAATTTTACTGTTATCGTATAGTTTTACCCAGTTATCTCCGCCGTTGATCGTCCGCCAAATTTGCCCGGAACCGTTAACTGCCCACCCAACACGCTTATTAATAAAGGTTATATCATCGTGACGCGGACCTGAAGGCGCACCGGTTATGGCGCTCCAGGATGCCTGTGGGTAAGCGTTGGTTAATAAAACAAAAAAGAGAAAGAGTGTCTTTATTAAAGGTCGCATTCTGATTATCATTAAATATTATCTTGGAGAGAGAAGGATAAGCATAATAAAAACATTACGCAAGAAGAGGGAATAATTATTTTTACGGCAACTATACCGATTCCGAAAAAGCCGGCACTGAATGAAACTTAAGGCGAGCCTTGAATAGGTTTTCACGCTCTCTTCCTCCCGGCTAACCAGAAGATTTCATCAAACAAAATGATACTTCCGCGTTTCATTTTACCGGAGATAAGATTAAAAGACCGAAGCGTGGGCTACTCTATATGGTGCCCAACAATAAAACATAAATCAAAATTATTGTCGTTTAGGAGAGCAGTGAGATGAACAGAAAATTTCCCGGCTGTGCTCTCGATGTTATCGGGATCCGCTACGGCAATACCATTATTTGCTGTTTATGTGAGCGGCGAAGCGCCCTCAAAAGTCAACTGTTCCGCCGGAGGAATGTTTCGCGGAAGCAATATACATCGCGGAGATGCCGGTACAGGTTCCCGGCTCGGGTACTTTTCCCGGCTTTGAAGCCGGTGCAAGTTAATAAATAAACCTGCACCAGAATTCCTGCCCAGAAGCTTGGCTGCACAGCCCTTAAGACAGCTTCATATAAGAACCGCCTTTACGGTTCTACCCGCTCAAGATCCATTGCAAATACAATAAAGTGCCCGCTGTTGTCCCGTATCACCATTTCACGTGTTCCGTAAAACGTTTCGGGAATGTATCTTTCAATAGTGACTTTCTTCTCTTTAAGCTCATCCACCAGTTCATCGAACTCCGTGATATCAATATAGAGGATGATCGAGCCCGCAGCCGGCTTAATATCGTCATTGGGAAAACCCTGCTTTAGCGATTCAATATCCTGAAACATCACCGTAACGCTGTCCCGTTTCAGCATCGCGAATAAAAACTTACCTGTATCCGGTATCGTCAATACGGTGCTGAAACCGAGTTTCCCGACATAAAACTCACAAGTAGCGTTCACGTCTTTCACAACAAGGTTTGGGGTTACCTGTTTGAAGAACGGTTTTGGATTTTCCTGTGAATAAACAACAGTCGTTAATAATAAAACCGTCAGAATTAAAAATCTATACATCATATAACTTTGATTAATTTATTTGTTTGTTTTGTTTATTTGTTTCAATAATTCGTCAACTGCCGCCTTTAATTGCTCATCCGTTCCTTTCGCTTTAGCGCCGGGAGAGTTTTCCACGATAATATTTGGCACCGCCGGCCCCTCAACCTCCTGGTTGACATTTGTCGCGCTGGTAAACCAGCCGCGGAAAGGCATTCTGACCATTGAACCATCCATCAGCCCTTTAGCGCCGGTGGATATTACCGAACCGTTTGTAGGCACACCCACAAGCGTCCCGATGCCAAGAGTCTTATATGCGTGAGAAAATATTTCCGCGTTTGAGTAAGATGACTCATTGCAAAGCGCGACTGACGGCTTTAACCAAGGCGCGTAAGGAAGCCTTTCCCCGGTCGGATAATACTGCCTGAATTTCATTTTCTCCTTTTCCAGATCTTTTGCGGCGCCGCGCGGAATTGTATAAGCGTGCTGCTTATAATTAAGTACCAGCATCAGATAATCGGTAGTGAAGCCGCCACCGTTAAACCTCACATCAATGACAATTCCCTCTTTTCCGTAACCTGCGGCAGCAAGTTCTCTTTCAAATACTTCGAAACTTGGCATACTCATTCCCTGGATGTGAATATACCCGAGTTTGCCATTACTGTATTTATCCGTCAGTTTCTTTCTATCAGCCACCCACTCTTCATATAATAATTGCCTCAGGTCGTTTGCGGGACGCAAGACTACTTCGCGCTTTTCTCCTTTTTCGTTTTCAACTTCGAGCAGCAACAATTTATCCACAGTTCCCTCAAGCAGGGAGAAGAAATTCAAGTCTGTGTTATATTCCGTGCCGTTAACGGATGTAATTATATCTCCCTCATTGAGCCGAGACGTTTCTTTACTCGCGGGTGAATAAGGGATAACCCTTGCAACCTTCATTCCGTTCTTCACCGGAAAGAGTTCCGCTCCCGTCATACCGCTGGTTAGCTTTTGAGTCTCTGCTCTGTCATTGGAGGAAAGGCCCATATGGCTCGAATTAAGTTCACCCAGCATATAATTGAACGCGTAACCAAAATCCGCGGAAGTGGAAGCAAGCATACAGAGAGGCTTATAAAGGCTTTTTAATTCATCCCAGTCTTTTCCGTGGAATCCGGGGTCATAAAATCCATCGCGAATCGCGCGCCAGGCTTCTTCGAATATCTGCTCTTTCTCCTTTTCAAAATCAACTTTCATTGTCATTGAATATGGGAGTGATTCCTGCTTCTCTGATTTCACATCAAATTTATTCAGAGAACCGCCCATCCTGAAAAAGTAAATTGATGAAACATCTTTATCCGTCGAAAGCGCGTAAGGATTTGTACCTCCCTTAGTCAGTTCTTTCAGGTCTTTGCCATTCCACTTAATACTGTAAAGATCACTACCTTTCGCGGTGCTGCTGGTTGCCGTGAAGTAAAATGTTTCACCATCCCTTGATATTACAAAATTCCATTCCGTGCCGGGGAAAGAAGTCACCTGAGTCAGGCGCTCGTATATGTTTTCAAAATCAATTTTAACCGGTTTCACTTTAGCGCTGTCCTTTGAATCGGATTTTTTATCTTCTTTTTTGGGCGCAGGAGCGTCCCTCTCCTCCCAATCGGTTCTCGTTTTCTCCCAGTCTTCTTTTTTCAGCCAGGCAAACCAAACGTCTACGCTCCGGTTATTTCTCTCTGAAATAAAACCAAGTTTGCTCCCGTCGGCGCTCCAGAAAGGTGACCTGTCACCTCTCGGGTGCATTGAGACATTGACCGGAGCGGCATCCTTTTTTATTTCGTGAATAAATATCTCATCATTAAAATAGAGATCGGTCAAAGAATAGGCGAGATAGCGGCTGTCAGGGCTGAAAGCAACTCCTGAGGGTTCCGCCCAGCCTTTAAGAAGGGTAATCTCATTACTCATTTTCCCCGAGGCGCTTATTGATGCCGCCAAAAGATTGCCGGCACCCAAAAGATACACTATTGATTTTCCATCGGGAGAGATCACCGGCGATGATTCATCCTCATCAGTATCGGTAAGCCTGGTTATTTTATGTTTAAGCGCCCTGAAAATTCCCGGGCGGTCTTTATCGTCAGGCTGAACCATATAAAGATCAAAATTATTATCTTCGCGGTCGGATGTAAATATGATTGTGGAATCATTCAGCCATACTGGGTTCATATCGCGGAATGGATGATTGGAAAGGTTAACGCTTCTCGTTTTTTCTTTATCCGCTTCCTTTACGAATAACTCACCGCGCACGACAAGGGCAGCTAATTTACCGTTAGGAGAGATAGCGTATTCAGTTGCTTCCTTCGCGAATGTCCGTGATACAACAGGATCAAACTTAAAATCCGAACTTGCGTCAACCGATATCTTTTCGGGTGTGCCGCCGGACTTCATAAAGAAAAGGTCCGCGCCCTGTTCCATCACAATTGATTTCCCGTCGCCGCTGACGCTGAAATATCTTACCGCGTAATCAGCAAAGGCGGTCAGCTGAGCCGGTGCTCCGGCGGGTTTTCCTTCAGCATCTATTTTCTGTGAGTAAAGATTGTATTTTCCTTTTGCGGCGCTAAGAAAATATAATGTTGAATTATCACCCCATTGCGGAAGAATGTCATTTTTAGGTGATGAAGTTAATTTGCTGTAAATCTTATTAACTGTATTATAAAGCCATATATCCCTCTGAGCGGCGCCGCTGTATGCTTCGCGCTGTACCTGGTTGGACCCGCGGACAAACGCGATAAACTTCCCGTCCGGTGAAGGAGCCGGTTCGAAACCTATTTCATCCATAAGCCTGTATTCCGTAGCGAGCCCGTTATCAAGAGCGTATATCTCCTGTTCCCTTTCCAGCTGCACAAATTCCCTGACTGTGGTAAACAATATCCTGCCGTTCTTTTCAACCGAGGAAAGAAAATCGGGAGCTGAGTTATAAGTCAGCTGCCTCGGAGTTCCGCCACCAGCGCTTATCGCGAAAAGGTCGAAATTACCGTACCTGTTGGAGGAAAAGAAAATATCCTTACCGTCATAACTGAACCGCGGAAGCATTTCAGTAGCTTCGTGCACGGTAATTCGGGCTGCTTTACCGCCTGTTGACGGCACTGTCCAGATATCGCCGTGATAGGAAAAAGCGATCTGGGAACCGTCAAAGTTCAGTGATGGCTGGCGCAGCATCTTTGACTGCGCGCCCCCCGCGACTGTGAGGAGTAGTGTCAGGGTTATTATGTATAATGATTTCATAAAAGCACCGGTTTTTATTTTTGCAAAATTAACGCTCTAAAGATAAAAATTTTGAGGTTCGTTTCTTTATAAAAAATGGCGAAATGGGATGGGGCCCAAGGGCATTTGGGACGGAGATATTGAATGTTTATGTATTTTTTTGGGGGGATTGCGATTTTGATTGGAAGTACCTGGCGGCAAGTTGACTATTAGAATCTTACGGATAATATTGATAAATAAACTTCCTCACGGTTTCGGGTTTTCCCTTTTTGTCATATGAGACGGACTGCAGTTTATTGCCTGCCGGATCGTATGAAGCGGCGCCTGAAGGATATATGCTTCCGTCGTTATTGTACCGCTCCCATTCCGTACGGTTATTGTTTATATCATAAGTGTACCTGTAAACAAAAACGACATCATCGTTCCGGTCATACATTATCTCTTCATAAACATTGCCCCGTTCATCGTATCCGAACGTAATACGCGACCGCTGTTATCCGTCCGGTCCGGTTATGCGCGCTTCCGCCAGCCTGCCCTGCGTATTGTATGCCTTTGTTTTTATAAGCCTGATAAGTCCGCCGCCGCCGATGGTTTCTGACCAGGACTCCCTCCCGAATGCGTCATATTTGTACTTCGTAAAATTAAATACATCCCCATCGGCGGTTTTTCCGGTGTGTTCAATAATGTGTCCGGTATTGTTGTACCTATATTCAAATCTTGTATCGCTCTCCTTTTCCGGGAAATGCCACTCAGACCTGATCCTCCGTCCGGCTGCATCATAAAAATATCTCCCCCTCTGGTCTTCTTCACCCTGTTCATTGTAATGAACATACACCCTGGCGCGCCCGGTACGGTCAAATTCCACCTTCTCCTCAGGGAGGGAATTCACGAGGATCTTCTTTCCCTGCAGGTTAACCAGTATCGTCAGCCTCGACTTGATCCTGCAGAGTTTTATCCGTTTTATCTCTTCTGTTACAATATTCATAGCGGTACACGCTAAAAATATCCAAGAGGCGGAAAGGGGCAAAGGTATAATTTCCCCCATATATCCTATAAAAAACCCCTGGTAAATGTTAAATTGTTGTTCTGTTTTAGAATAATTATGAATAGATGAAAGTAACCGAACACTTACAAAAGGCCGCCGGGCCGCTGATCAGTTTTGAGATAATCCCGCCAAAACGGGGCGGGGATATCAAAGGGCTCCTGGCGGTAATTGAGGATATATCCAAATATAACCCTCCCTTTATTGACATAACCAGCCACGCGGCGGAAGTTTATTACGACGAAACTGACACGGGAATTAAAAAGATAATTAAGCGGAAGCGACCGGGCACTCTTGGTATCTGCGCACTAATACAAAACAAATATAACATTGAAGCTGTCCCACATATTTTATGCAAGGGATTTACCAGGGAAGAAACTGAGGACTTTCTCATTGAACTGAATTACCTCGGAATTGAGAATGTGCTTGCTATCCGCGGCGACGACAGCGGCTATAACAAACCGCTCCCCGCCGGCAGAAGCGCCAATGTTTACGCGGGCGACCTGGTTCAGCAGATAGCGGATATGAACAAGGGAAAGTATCTCGAAGAAGGATTGCTGGACGCCAAACCATCCAATTTCTGCGTGGGTATAAGCGGCTACCCCGAGAAGCATTTTGAAGCACCGAACCTGGAAACCGACATCCTCTACGCGAAAAAGAAAGTCGAGGCCGGAGCAGAATACATAGTTACACAAATGTTTTATGACAATAAAGTTTTTTTTGATTACGTAGATAAATGCCGCGCGGCAGGGATTAATGTTCCGATCATACCCGGATTAAAGATACTTGCCGTTAAAAGTCATTTAACTACATTGCCCAGAGACTTTTATATAAACATTCCGGTTGAACTTTCGGAAGAAGTGATGAAAGCAAAACCCGATCACGTCCTTGATATAGGCGTTGACTGGGCAGTTCGACAGGTAACCGGCCTGCTTGACCGCGGAGTCCCGGCGGTTCACTTTTACATTATGCAGAACTCAAGGCCTGTTACCAAACTGATGGATAAACTGAAACTACATAAAAAAATATTTTAAGGTTTTCAATGCTGAAACTGAAAAGACAAAAATCGAAGAAGGTGAAATGGGGCGTAGCCGGCTGCGGACGATTTACCGAATCCGCTTTTCTGCCGACAATGCTTCTTTACCGCAAAGCGAAAACAGTTTCGTTATACAGCAAAGACATAAAACGCGCCCGCTCTCTCGCGGATAAATTCGGCATTACAAACGCTACCGATAATTATGATGATTTTCTCGCGACAGACATTGACGCCGTCTATATCGGGAGCGCCAACTCCGATCACTACGAACAAGTCATTAAAGCCGCGAAAGCCGGGAAACATATCCTGTGCGACAAACCGCTCTCCATCACTGCCGCGGAAGCGTTCGAGATGGTCAGGGTGTGCGAGGATAATGGCGTGAAGTTCGCGGTTAACTATCTGTACAGGTTCCACCCTCTTCTTCAGAAAACCAGGGAACTTATAAACTCCCAGGCATTTGGTAAACTTATCTCCATCAACGCGAGTTTTAACATTAATCTTCTGCCGGGCGATAATTTCCGTTATAACAAAACGATGAGCGGCGGCGGCGCCATCCGCGATCTTGGTACTCACCTTATAGATGTGTTCCGCTACCTCGGCGGCGAAATTGTTTCCATAGAGGGAGTGATGGATAAGGTGGTATATAAAACCGAAGTGGATGATTACGCGGCAGGTATCTGCAGATTTGAGAAAAACGGGTACGGAATTTTTAACGCTTCATTCAACAGCCCAAAAGCTTTTAACCGTGT
>JABWCL010000061.1 GCA_013360295.1 Ignavibacteriaceae bacterium
GGATTTGCTGGGACGCACGAATATACACTTGTGTATTCTAAGGACATTACAAATGCACGCTTTAATAGCTTCGAGATCCTTGATGATGAACTTGAGGAATGGTCGATGGATGATATTGGCTACTATAAAAAAGGCGCGCCATTACGGGCTACTGGAGCAGAATCAACGAGAGAAGATAGGCCGATGATGTTTTTTCCTATTTTGGTTCGAGGGGATGACGTTTCGACGATTTCTGAGGATGAGCATTCTAAAATATTTGACAAAATCACACAATGTTTTAATGATCTTTTCTTGAATTCAATTTGTGAAAAATACAGATCGGATGGGTGGGAGATTGTTTTGCCAATGGTTGATAGTCAGACGTATGGCAGATGGCGATGGGGATATAATTCTGAAAATAGACAAAGACTTCGTACAGATGTAATTATTCAGCGAACAAAAAATGGGATTTCGCTATATAAAAAACAAAGACCTGAATTAGGTGAACTACCTAGCAGAAAACCCAAATCTGTTTTTTATCGACCTGAATATAGTAGTGGTAATGGTACCTCACAGATAAAGAGATTGTTTGGGCCAAATAGTTTTCCTTATCCAAAGCCCGAAGATCTGATACGTGATTTTTTGATTATTTCAACAGATGAAGGGGATATTGTTCTGGATTCATTCTTAGGCTCAGGGACTACTGCCGCAGTTGCTCATAAAATGGGAAGACGATGGATTGGCATTGAACTTGGCGAACATGCGAAAACACACTGTTGCCCACGACTAAAAGCCGTTGTGGACGGTGAACAGGGCGGAATCAGTAAGGCTGTTAACTGGAATGGAGGCGGAGGCTTTCGCTTCTATACTCTGGCTCCATCACTCTTAAACAAGGATAAATACGGAAATTGGGTTATATCTAAAGAATATAATCCTGCAATGCTTGCTGCTGCAATGGCTAAACAGGAGGGTTTTAAATATTCTCCCGATGAACATATTTACTGGAAACAGGGGAAAAGCAGCGAGAAGGATTATATTTTTACTACCACGATGTTCATCACAGTTGAGATTCTTGACAGAATACATGATGAGATGAAACCTGACGAGACTCTCCTAATTGCTTGTAAGGCTTTTCAGTCTGAATGTTCTAATCGCTATCCGTCAAGGATTACAATTAAACAAATCCCTCAAATTTTATACGGCAAGTGTGAGTTTGGTAAGGATGATTATAGTTTAAATATCGTTAATGTTCCTTCTGAGAGGAATCCGGAATTAGATGATATTCCCGGGATTGCTCCAGAAGCGGATGATAATGATGATGATAATTATGAGACTAACTTATTTGGTCAAAGAGTATGAATCCTAAAGCAAATTACATAAAACAGCGTCTTTCACTGCGGGATCCTCTTAAGGAGTCGCTCGATATCCTCGTTAGGATTACAGATGCAGTTTCCATGAAGAAGAATGTTTCTCCGGAGGAAGAACTATCTGTTATAAAATCTCTTTATCCTTCCTGTACTAATTTTGAAAGGGATTTCCCGTCTGTCTGTTTTTCAATTGCAACCGGTGTTGGCAAAACACGCCTTATGGGCGCCTGTATTGCTTACCTTTATATGCAAAAGGGTATCCGTAATTTTTTCGTTCTTGCTCCGAATTTGACGATTTATGATAAACTCATCAAGGATTTTGGCGACCCCAATAATCCGAAATACGTTTTTAAGGGCATATCTGAATTTGTACACAACACACCGCTTATTATAACAGGTGATAATTATAATCAGGCTGGCGGACTTTTCAGCAATGATGAAATTCGGATAAATATTTTCAATATCGCAAAGTTCAATTCTGAGAACAGAGCAACCAGGAGCGGAGGTCAGAGCCTTCCTCCGAGGATTAAACGACTTTCTGAATATCTTGGTAAGTCATATTGGGACTACCTTAGTGGTTTAGATGATTTGGTTATTCTTATGGATGAGGCTCACAGGTATCATGCAGATGCATCAAAAAATGCAATAAATGAACTTAAGCCGGTTTTTGGGGTTGAGTTGACAGCCACTCCTATCGATGAAAAAGGGAATTCATTCTCAAATGTTGTATATGAATATTCCCTTGCAAAGGCACTGGATGACGGTAAATATGTTAAGAATCCTGCCATCGCAACCAGAAAGAATTTTTCTGCACTGGGTTTGTCCCCCGAAGAGATTGAACGGATTAAGCTTGAGGATGCTGTCAGTGTTCACAGGGATACAAAAAATGAGCTTGAGATATACGCGTTGAATAATAACGTTAAAAAGGTAAAACCGTTTATTCTCGTTGTTTGCAAAGATATAAATCATGCCAAAGAAACGTTTGATTATGTTTCTTCAGATGCATTTTATGACGGAGCCTACAAAGGGAAGGTTCTGCAGATCGATTCAAGTACCAAACGGGAGGAGGAGATTGAAAGATTATTTGTTGATCTTGAGCAGTATGAAAATGAAATAGAACTCGTGATTCATGTTAATATGCTTAAGGAAGGCTGGGATGTTAATAATCTCTATACTATTGTTCCTCTAAGGGCTGCTAATGCCGCAGTTTTAATAGAGCAGACTATCGGCAGGGGTCTTCGGTTGCCTTATAATGGTGAGCGTACCGGGGTTGAAAAGGTTGATAAGCTTACGGTTATTGCTCATGATAATTTTGAAAAGGTTATTGCTGCAGCTCAGGATCCGAATTCTGTTCTGAATAAGCTTTCATATATAGAAATTCAGGAAGAAGAGATTAAACAGGATACAGAAGTCATTACTTCTGTATCAAAGATCTCAGCCGCAATAATTGAAGAAGAAAAAAAGATTTCCAAAATTACTGATGAAAAAGAACGCCAGATTGCCACTAATTCTCTGGATGCAAAACGTTTGATAGTCCACACTCTTCCTGATTTTGGATCAGTTGAAGGAGTGCGTAAGGCCGAGGATTTACGAAAACCGGAGATAAAAGAGAAGGTGATCAGCAGGATAGAGGAGACCTTATTCAGTGGTCATAGGGATCTGTTTGCCGATGATGTTGTCAGAGAAGCGGAGATTTTATACGAATCTGTTGTGACTTCGTTTATTTCAAATACAATTGAAATCCCCAGAATGGATCTTGTTCAGGGAGATGTAAAGGTTTGGTTTGATGACTTTGACCTCGATACTTCTTCTGGTTTTGATTTTCAGGTGCTAAGTGAAGAAATTATGGTTGTTGAACTTACCGGTGAGCGCAAGACCAATACTATTGGGGTTGAGTATGGTGCCTTTTCCAAAAACACGCCGGTAAATCAGATATTAAGTGAATTGATAAATTATCCCGAAATAGATTATGATGAAAATGCTGAATTGCTTTATAAGCTATCTAAGCAGGCACTCAGATATTTACACTCAAAACTCCCGGAGAAGGATAAATTGTCTTTACTTATCAGACAATACAGAAAGTATATTGCAGCAAAAATTTATCAGCAGATGAAAGCTCATTTTCATGTCGGTAAACCGGATTATATCGAACCAAGGGTTTTGCCCTTTGTTCGTATTGAAGACTGGAATTTTACCGGGCTAAAAGATGGCAGAAGGCATTTTAAGGATGTTGTTAATCCTAAGTCACTCATTCCTAAACTGGTATTTTCAGGATTTGAGAAGGCCTGTCATTTTGAATACAAGTTTCAGTCTGGCACTGAAAAAGATTTTGCTTATATCCTTGAGAATGATGGTTCTGTTATTAAATGGCTCCGCCCTGCACCTAACCAATTCCGGATCTACTGGGCAAATAATTCAAAACAATACTATCCGGATTTTGTTGTCGAAACTTCAGACTGTATTTATATTGTCGAGACAAAAGAAGCGGGGGAGATGAATTCAGAAGAGGTCTTGGATAAGAAACGTGCCGCACTGGAATACTGTAAGCACGCTTCTAATTATACATCTAAACATGGTGGAAAGCCCTGGAAATATTTACTTGTTCCCCATGACCAGGTGAGTATTACTAATAGTTTTGAGTTTTATACTCAGATATAAATAGTCACTTTTAATATTTTTGGAGGAAATATGCTGTTTATCTATGTATTTAATGTTGAATTGGGGCAATCGGTATTTATAATGCCAAAAGATTCCCCTGAATATGCAATGCTTATTGATTGCGGAAACACACCAAATTTCAATCCTGTTGATATTTTTAAGGGGATGCTACCAAAAGATTCAAATTATCCTTATCTACCGCGATTGAGTAATCTGACCATTACCAACTATGATGAAGATCACTTTTCCGGTCTTCCATATTTATTGAATAACGTAAAAATACAAACAGTCAGTTTGTCTGGGAATCTTTCAGTTTCTGATATAAAATCAATTAAGGTTATAATCACTGAACCAATTAAAGCATTATGCCAGTTGAAGGATACATATACATGTGATGTAGTTAACTACACCCCTCCATACCAGAGAAGAATGTTTTCATTGTCCAAAAGTGACTTCCCCAATGGCGCATGGGATACTAATAAACTCAGTCAACTTGTTTTTCTCTCTTATAAAGATACTACCATTTGTATCCCCGGCGATTTGCCGAGTGCGTCATGGGAACTCTTACTCAACCAAAGGGAGGTTACTGATTACTTGGGGAAAACGAATATATTCATTGCTTCCCATCATGGTCGCGAAGATGGCTATAATGCAGATATATTTAAATTTTGTCAACCGGAATGCATAATAGTATCCGATAAATATATAATCCATGGTACCCAAGAAAACATGTCGAGCCGTTATGCACGGCACGTGGTTGGAGATGGTATATGTTTTCAGTCTGATTTAACAACACGACGCAAGGTTATCACCACTCGTAATGATGGTAATATAATTATGGGATTTGGAGAAAACGCCACACGGGTATATGATAAATTTTAATAATTAAAAGAGGTTCTACATGAATATTCATTTTATAAATGTTGGGCAAGGGAATATGGTGCTAATTCAAATCCCGGAGGGCAAGACTATTTTATGTGATTGCAATATTACGCAAAGCAACAAGGATAATGTCTTGCGCTATATTAAAAAGGCGCTTGGTGTATCCGAAGCAGATATGCTACTGAACAAATATGGCAAGGGGTCATTGATTGACATTTTTATCAATACTCACAGGGATTCTGACCATATGCGGGGACTAAAAATTATTGACGATGAATTTGGGGTTAAAGAAATATGGGATACCGGTGTTCCGGGTACTACAACCGACAGCTCTGAGTATCGGGAATATATGAATCTCAAGCGCAACAAAGGCTCTGAAAAGGAATCTCGAAAATATTGGGATTTTGGTGAATGTCGGCTGCGAATAATGAATGGGAAACACGATGATTTTAGCGATGCTAATGAACAAAGCTTTGTTGTTAAATTGGAATATAAGGGCAAAGGTATCATGCTTGCTGGAGATACATCGTATCGATCATGGAAAGAATTCATCGAAATTTATTATACTGAGGACGATCTATACTCTGATATCCTGCTTACCAGTCATCACGGCTCAATTTCTTTTTTTGATGATCCATCAGATTCAAAAAATTACTATACAAGCCACATATTAAAGATCAATCCGGCAATATCAATCATTTCAGTCGGGTATAACAACACACATCCCGATACTAATGCGGTCAAACTATATGAGACATACTCCCGAGGTTCGAACAGGGGAAATAAGGTGTTTACGACACTTGAAAAAGGTAATATGCTATTAACCATTGATGAATCAGGCGGGTGGTCGTTAAAATGCAATCAATAACAGGCAGATTTATGATAACAAGAGTTTTTAGCACATATACCCTCATCGCGCGGGTATTCCCAACAATACTTTGTGCCGTTCCTTTTTTGATGTTCCAATACTTTGTCCTCAGCCCAGGAATGATCCGGATGTTTTCCTGGATAACTAATTATTTTCTACTATACAATTTTACAGTGTCCGTAATAATAATCTATTTCCTTTCATTGATAAACCGATTTATATCCAAGTTGTTTTTTGAACAATCGGAAGAATATATGCCGACCACGGAATTCATGCTTCTTTCGAATGGCGAGTTCTCAAGTGAGTATAAAATACTGATATATAAGAAAATAAAGTCTGAT
The DNA here is from genome assembly GCA_013360295.1 of Ignavibacteriaceae bacterium. Lineage (GTDB taxonomy): Bacteria > Bacteroidota > Ignavibacteria > Ignavibacteriales > Ignavibacteriaceae > JABWCL01. The sequence goes on from JABWCL010000061.1 coordinate 6,096, forward strand.
TTTGGAATCACATTGCCAGATGCAGGCGAGCAGGATCGCGATGAATTGCGCGCACGAAAGAGAATTGCGGAGGCAATCGGATTGGTAAGGAAAAAGGTTGGGAACGGGGTCCTATTATTACAGCATAATTATGAATATGGTTTTGCAAGGAATCTTGTGGGGGCTTCCTCAGTGTCCACGGTATTAGTTATAATTTTACTTGTCTGTGATATTATTCTGCGAATATCATTTTTCCAGACGCGTGTACTTGTTTTATTGCTTTTAATTTATTTGCTCCCCTTTATGTTTCATAGGATTATTATTAGGAAATTTGGGTCGCTTTACGCTAGAACTTTGCTTCAGGAATATTTGGCTCTTAAGCCATAACCTTCTTATATAATGTAAACCGGGTCAATTGACTAATACCTTCGTATGTTTAATAATTAGCCTACAGTTTTTTTAACAATACGGAGGGCAATGCATGCCGACAAATTGGGTTCTACAACCGCAGGAACAGCCGGGAACTTATCGCTTTGATGGCAATCCTTATATGACTCGCGGGATTCATGAGGAGTTGTCTCCGGAGGAGATTGATTTCCTTATTTCTCAGATTCATGAACGCGTTAAATCTGGAAATGGTGCCGATTATCTGCAGGTTTTTGTTCACTCTGTTTCCGGACGCAGGATATTTGTTATCGATAATCTTAATGATTCTTCTAAGACAAATGCCAGTCCCGGTTTCATAAACGCTAATAATTATTTTACCATCATGTTCGCTGAGGAATACTGACCCTCATTACCGCCTGGGGATGTTTTATCATCGTCAGGCTCTTTTGTTTCAGCTTTTTTGTTTTAAGTGAAAATCAACAGGGGAGTGTAATTAAGTTTCGCTCTCATAAATACAAGGTAGTACAAAGTCTCCACTGCTTTGGCATCCCCCGGGGACTTGTATTTCGCTCTGCTTAATTATCTTGGGGGTGTTTTATCACTTAACAAAATCACTATGATGAAACAAAATCGTAATTATGATCTTAATAAATGGGTGATGCTTCCCCAGGAGGTTGAGGGTACATACCGTTTTGACGGTAAAATGTACGCCACTTCTAACGCTGCCGATTTTATCTCTTTTGATGACTTTCGTTTGATTATCTCCTCAATCAGGGAATTTGTCCGGATTCATGACGGTGCTGATTATTTATTCGTCTTCAAAAATGAACGTCTTGGTAGAAAAATATTTGTGATCGATAATCTTAACGACCAGATGAAATCGTCTTCTGATTCCCGGTTTATCCTTGAACATAACTATTTTACGATTATGATGGAAGAGGATTATTAGGATTAATTTATGTAAAACGGTAAATACATTTTTACCGTTTTACATTTATATTTATTATATTCCTCCCATCTTTTTGAAACATTTCAGGAGTTGGTAAAATGCTAATCAGGGTTTTACTTGTTTTAATCTTTTTGTCTTCTTATTCTTTCTGTTTATCAGATTCTCTTAAAAATACTACCGGTAATGATTCTGGCAGTCCGGTGTTTTTTCATGAAATAGAAAATCAGGATATGATTATTTCGATTGAAAACGGTCATTTGAAAGTTATTTTGCATAGAGAAGCACGAGCAAAAATATTGGAAAATGAAGATTATGAATATTATGACGGCGCATTTATTTCAGTGATACCGATTGAGGGTGTAGGAAAGGGATATGATGGCACTTTTGATCCTGAGGGCATTAACTATATTCCGCTAAATAAAGTATTTGAAGGAAATGGTGGTGAGGGAGAAGTTATGCTTATTGTTGACAATGGTGAAAACAATAATGTCGTTAAATGTATTGTCGATATTTCGAATGGGAAGCTTCGCTTCACTAATTGATTTG
>JABWCL010000041.1 GCA_013360295.1 Ignavibacteriaceae bacterium
TTTAAAACAAACAAGGAAACACGGTTGTGTTTCCTTGCTTGTGTGTGTTTTATAGTTTATCAGTTCAGGAAGAGAACTTTATGTTGTGGAGGGCTAAGCTAATTTCCGGCTTCTTTTCACTTTGCCGGTTCAAATTTTCCCCATCAGACAACTATCAAATAATCATAAATAATAGTTAATCTTTCTTACGATGTAAACTTAGCCAACTTGCCCCGTGGTCTTCACAATTTATCGACGAACGCCCGTTTTTCATCGACAAACAAGCTTATATGTCGACGAATAGCAGGGCGCTCGACGAATCAATCCCGTTCGTCGATAAAACTTTAAGCCGCTTTTTTAAGGTTTTGTATCATTTCGACTTTGCATAAGCAGCTTCAAGTGTCCGGGTAAATACAGAAACATCCTGCGCTCCGGAAACAGCGTACTTTCCGTCAAAAAGAAAAAACGGAACACCCTTAACTCCAATCTGATGCGCCTCATAAATATCCCGCTCCACCTCTGCAAGATAAGCGTTGCCAGAGAGAACCTTTTCAGCGTTATCTTTGACAAGACCCGATTCTTCTGCAATCGTTAAAAGCGCAGAAACGTCATCTATGTTTCTGCCCGCGGTAAAATATGAAGCGAAAAGATTCTCTTTCAATGCAGATTGTGCTTCATACTCTTTTGCAAGGTGAAGCAGCCGGTGAGCGTTAAGAGAATTCGCGGCGATAGCAATATTTAAATTATATATAAGCCCGTCCCCCGCCGCCATTTGTGTAACGTAGTCGTTAAGCTTTTGTGCCTCTTCCATACTTATTCCCTTATGTTCGGCAAGGAAGGCAACAGGATTCTTGTTGGGATCAGTCTTCAGGCCGGGGGACAACTGATAACTTTTCCAGATGACAGAAACCTCGCCTTTATACGCGAAGTTATTTAAAGCCTTTTCAAAACGCCTTTTCCCGATATAACAGAAGGGGCAAACAATGTCGCTCCAGATTTCAATTTTCATTTTTTCCTTAAGAATAATGTGAATAACAGTGAAATTAATTAAATGTAACGTTGCCCCAAACTTAAGAGCTCAATAAATTGTAGTACTCCATATTCACAACCGGAAATCTTCCCCCGAAGTTTCCGTTCAAAAAAAGCAAAAGCCAGAAAATGTAAAAATTCAGCCGCTGATCAAAAAGGAAATTGAAAGGAGATAATTTTTTTATAAAATTGCGATGGAAATTCAAAAAACTAAAGAGGCACAAATGAAATCTTTTTTTCTCACAGTTCTATTCTTAATATTTACCGCTTTAACTGCAGTACCGCAGGAGAAGGTGGTGAAATCATTACCCGAAATTAAAACCTTACTTCCCTATTCTGTAAAAATGATGGACGGGAAACCGGGAAGAATTACCCTTAATACTGCAACCGTTGCACTATACAGGGAAGAGTTATATCAGGAGTGGGCCGGCAGTGATTGGATGAATTATTTCCTGATCATTCAGGAGAATGATACAGCAGCGAAGAAACTAACTACTGAAACAAAAATGTGGGATAACGGCTGGAAAAGTTACCAGAGGGCTGTTTTTACATATACGGGATCCTTTTCCGATACAACTGCACGTTTGCTTTCAATGGTTATGTCGATGTACCCCGATACGGCGTGGTCAGATTTCTCCATAACTGAATGGATTTATGATCAGAATAATTTTCTTGTAGAGTTCAGAACCAGTTATATTTTTGGCGGGGTCACAGCACCTGCCGAAAAGCAGGTTTTTGAAAATAATTCATTGGGCTTGCCCCAGGTAATTACAGTGCAGAGCGCCGAGTTCGGAACCGGTGTGTTGGAGAACGTGACCAGATACACGTATCAATATAATCAATCCAATCAGGCGGATTTAACGAGTATAACAGAGGCAGCTTGGGAAAATGCAAACTGGAAAGATACAAGTAAAATATTATATACGAGAAATGCAAAACTCAATCCATTAACAATAGTATATCAGAACATTACCGGCGGTAACGTTATTGAAAATATGTCCAGACAAGAATACGTTTATTACGCAGGCGATGAACTTGTTAACACTATGGAATATAAGTTTTGGAGCAGTTTTGGTTCAACATGGGGAAACTCAAGTCGCGAAAGCTATACTTACAATTCTAACGGCGATGTATTAACTTATAACTATGAAATATTCATTGATAACAATTATGTCCCGTTTTCGAGAGAAACATCCGCTTATGATTTGGCGGGGCTGAAATTATCCAATCTCCGTGAAAATTATGAAAATGGAAACTGGGTGAACGACGACAGGACTCTGTATTACTATGTGCCCACAACGGGAGTAAAAGAGAAAGAAACAGCTGTTGCATCATACGGTCTATCTCAGAATTACCCAAATCCGTTCAATCCTTCAACGGTAATCAGGTACACATTAACAAATCCTGTTCAGATAACACTTAAAGTATATGATGCGCTGGGGAAAGAAGTATCAACGCTTGTGAACGCAGAGCAGAGCGCGGGTGAGTACAGAGTGGCATTTGACGGATCGGGATTGTCGTCGGGAATTTATTATTATACTTTAACAACTCCCGCGGGCAGTGTTAGCAAAAAAATGCTTTTGATGAAATAAACCTTTTCAGGGATCAATGATCAAACATCAATGATCGCAAACAGATAAAGAGTTTTATGTTGGTAATTATTTACGGGCGAGGGCTTTCCTCGCCTTTTTTTTGTTAGCGGATCAACCGATCCCAGGTTTACGGGGATGTGTCATCATAATTAAGTCGCGAATAACAGGAATTAAATCTGGCAAAGCCTTATCAATCTGTAGTTATAGTGGCGCTTCGATATACCGTATAGAGCTAAATTGAAAAATTACCTGGAAACTAACAACTTAAATTTCTACCAAATTCTTAATCCTTCATTGGAATAAAGCAAATCGCGTCATCTTCAACGAGTAAATTATATTTGGGATTCTTTGATTTGACAAAACGGCCAAGGTCATCAATCGTTGGATAATCCCCTTTCCCGACAAACAGTCTTGCATCATCGATCAGAATTACGTGTTCAAGAGCTTTGCCGCCGAATATAGCTTCGAGTTCTTCAAAGATCGGGCACTCCTTTTCTCCCCTTGCAGTCTCCCCCGCCGAATAATGTCCGTCGAGCCAGAATACTGCCGGGCGTTTAATTTCTTTTATCAGTTCAAAGAGTACTTTTCCGCTGTCTCCCTGAACGATCTTCACATTTTTGTCATTCTTAAATCTTGCGTGCGCTTTTTCGTAAAGTTCCCTACTAAGTTCAATTGAATAAACGAGATCGAAATATTTTTTTTGCGCTTCGACCATATCACCAAGAAACGTGCCGGTCTCAACCAGCATCTTTATTCCGTACATCTCACTGTATTTACGAATGCGTAATTGTTTAACCAGGTGCGGCGGCGGGACGGGGCGCCCGTTATTTAGCCACTCGCGGTATTGCTTTTTCTGAAATGCTGTTTTAAGTATGTTCCAAAGTTGTTGCGGAAGCATTTGTTTTAATAATTCTTTCATTCGTCAGCGGTTCGTTTTCATTTGTTTGGAAATATGATTTGAAAAATAGTGAATTATCCTCTTATCTCAGTGATACCGGGGGAGCGGAAAAACGCAGTAATTATAAAATAGTCTTTGTTATTCGCAGTCTGCTTAATTATTTTTACTAAGTTTAACTATCTGATTTACCGGAGAGCTTCGTCTTTCCTGTCGCGCCCCCCTGCTTATCCGGGAATCAAGCCGGACACTCCGTTGTCCCAACATATGCACAAACCGGTACCGGTAATTTTTTCGGTAACCGATATTTCAAACTTTTAATTGAGGTGTGCGATGTTCTCAAGATTTTTTATTTCCTTTCTTTCCATTGTTACGGGTATTTTAATTTCCGCTTTTGTCCTAGCCGATCTTGATCCGAAGTATACAGAAGTCTTCGGTTACGGGTCAATTTGTGTCTCAAACAGCGGATTCCCACAAAAAGCGTTTTACAATCCCGGGCAATTTGATTTCCGCGATGGTAAATTTTTCATTGATGCAGGAGGCACCATAAACCTTCGCGCAATGCTTCCCCGCGGAAAGACCTATAACGACCTGCTGCAATCATTTAACAAGACACATAAAGAGTTCACCAAGATGACTGAAGAACAGGTATACTGGAAAATTTATTCAAGTCACGATCCAGTGGGTAATGTGCTCTTTGCGAAGTGGCCGGCGGAAGCGTCCAAAATGCTGCACGAAAACAAGCCGCTCTGTTTTATTCAATTCAAAACCCCGTCTGATCTCCGTTCCTGGAATAGCTCAGGGGTAAATTGGGACGATACAGAAAATAATGATTTGCAGAGAGATGTGGGAATGTGGCTTTCCAATGCGCAGCCTGGATGGCAGTTATATATACTTCACACAGTCGGCTTCAGGCGCGATTGCCCGGAAGATAAATACTGGGACATTGCACAGGGAAAAGAGATTATTCCCACCGCGTTTGAAATGGCAGCTCCTTTTGCTTTCTGCATAGTTGAAGTTAAATAAGATATAATTTAATTTATAGTTTTAGAGGGGGGCGGAAGAAAGTGTTACCGCCCCCTCCCTTTGACCGAAACACTTTAATATACTTTTCCCGGTAGTACCCGTCTATTCGTCAATATAACACTACAATTACTCCACTAATTGTGACACGAATCAAATATATCCCTGGACTAAATTTGTTGCGCATTACTGAATATATGTTGCATAACAGGGATAAGATTCAAGGCAATATATATTGTTAAGTTTAGGTGTATTTATTAATAAATTATGATAGAATCCTGATGAACCTTCGTCACTTTTTAGCCTCTTTGATACTCTTCTTTTACGCCACAACATTATTTGCACAGACAACCCCGTCCAATAAATGGATCAATCCCCGCCCGTTTGGCCAGGGCGTCGCCTGGGTGAAAGTTTGGGATGAAAACCTTGTTTATGCGGCAGCGCAAAACGGTTCGTTTCTGAAATCAACTGACGGAGGAATGACCTGGTCAATTAACACATTTTCCGGGATCCCCTCTTACAACCTCAATTCAAGCGATCTTTACTGCGGCTATTTTGTTAATCAGAATGTTGGTTTTGTTTCCGGTAACTACGGAATCACTAAGACAACCGACGGTGGAATGACGTTTAATCCGGTAGCGGGCAACTTTCCCGCCACTGCCACTGCCCGTAAGCTCTTCTTTTTTGACGAGAACAAAGGTTATGTTGTTGGGACATCAGGCTTGAGAATGTCTGAAACTTCGGATGGCGGAGCAACCTGGACTATGAACGCAGTGCTGCCATCAACCACTTATTACGATTTATTCGTACATTCGCCAAAACGGATAGTCGTCGGAGGCAATACTTCCGCTTCGGCAAATATACGGGTGACGACTGACGCCGGGTTAACCTGGACGGTTTCGGCAGCGGGAACTGGCGTGATATACTCCCTTGAGTTTACCGACACACTCACAGGCTACGCGGGGAGCTCGACAGGAAGAGCTTACAAAACAACAGACGGCGGACTGACTTGGACACAGCTAACGATCCCCGCTCCTTCAAATGCCACCTTTTATGACATAGCAGCGATCGGAAACAAAGTATACTTTCTCGATCAGGTGAACACATTATATGCAACCTCAGACGGCGGAGCAACTTTCACTTCATTGGTGTATAAACCGGCGAGTCTCGATATAGCCGCGGTGATCAGGACTGTCGGCGGTGTAGGTTCCAGACTTGTGGTTATGGGTGATTACGGACACGTATTTACTTCAATCAATGAAGGAGTTTCGTGGCAGACCCCCACAGTGTATGTAAAAACAAACTTTGTACAGGGAATCGCGGCATTTCCAAACGGACGTATTGTCGGAGTTGGTCCCAGCGACGGAACAACCAATCCCGGCCGCGGATTTGTTCACGGTATGTCAAGTTCGAATTATGGCGAAACCTGGAGCTACTTCAGCCTGTGGAATTCAAGCGTGGATATCAGGTCGCTTTATATGTTTAATCCGGAAAACGGTTTTGCCTGCGGAAGCGGCGGCTTGATATACAAAACCACTAATTCCGGCGTAACGTGGGATTCGGTCTATCAGACAAATATTTACGCGCTCAGTAAGATAACTTTTTATGATTCACTCTACGGCGTGGTCTGCGGAAATAACGGCAATGTTTGGAAAACAACAGACGGCGGCACGAGCTGGGTTAGCATCGGTACAACAGGATCCACAGCCTCGCTTACAGCGGTCGCGATGGCCGACCGGAACACGATCATTGTCGGGGCAAGCACGATTAACGGAGTGTATCGTTCGACCGACGGAGGGGCAACCTGGGCTACGGGAAGCGCTGGAGGCACGGTGCCTTACGGAATTTCAAACACAATAATGACATCGGCAACAACGGGATATCTAATCGGAACCGCGGGGGTAATTAATACAAGCGGATTTGTATATAGAACTGATGACGGCGGTGTTACCTGGAATTCCTGGAGCTTTCCTTACACCTCAAACAGGCTCTATATGATCGAAGCACGGAATGATTCCGATGTTGTGCTCACCGGCGCGGAGGGAGGGATCTTCCGCACCACTGATCGCGGAACCACCTGGAAATCTTACAATCTGGCAATGAGAGTTGGCTTAAACGGACAGGTGCTCGGACTGGATTTTATTAATGAAGACACGGTAATAGTCTCGGCGGCCGGCGGATACATTCTTAAGTTCGCGCTTGAACCGCTTGTTATTCCGGTTGAACTTACGGGCTTTACCGCCTCGGTAACACCACAAGGCGTAAAGTTAAACTGGAATACAGCCACGGAGACCAACAACAAAGGTTTTGAAATTCTTCGCAGGGCTGTTGGGTCTGAGGAGTGGGTTGTTGTTGGATATATTGAGGGGAAAGGCACTTCAACCGAAAAGAACAGCTATGCTTTTATCGATAACAGCGTAACCACCGGTAAATATAACTACCGTCTGAAGCAGATAGATTTTGACGGCACTTCAATGGTCTATGAAATGTCGGGTGAAGTTTCATTTGATATGCCGGTCGACTTTGAGTTAAGCCAGAACTACCCGAACCCGTTCAATCCGGAAACCAAAATCAGATTCTCACTCCCAACGGCAGAGAATGTCGTGATAAAGATCTATGATATTACCGGAAAGGAAGTGAAAACACTTGTAAACACAAGAATGGATGCGGGACGACATTCCGTTAACTTTAACGCGGAAGGGTTCTCCAGCGGTGTGTATTTATACAAAATGACGGCCGGTGGTTTTGTTTCCACAAAAAAACTGGTAGTAATAAAGTAAATAGGCATTAAATTAATTTATAATCGGGGCGGAAGACGTTAATTGCTTCTGCCCCACCATTATCAATCGGAGTGAACCAAATGAAAAAATTATTGCTTTCTCTTTTGTTTTTTTCCACCTCACTATTTCTTAACGCGCAATCAGACCCCTCCATCAAGTGGCTGCACCCGCAACCGCAGGGAAACTGGCTTCGCTGGGTAAAAATGATAAATGAAAATACCTGGTATGTAGGCGGCGAACAGGGTTCGCTCTTTAAGACTACGAACGGAGGATTAACATGGACAGGCCATACTAAAGCAGGATGGGTACACAATTCATACCCGGGCGCCTTCACTTACTGGCACAATTATGCGGCCTGGTTTTTTAATGAGAACAACGCCGTGCTGGTAGGCAGTAATATGGGCGGAATTCTGAGAACAACCGACGGCGGGCAGACTATCGACACAGTCAGGATTCTTGCTTCGGGCACAGCCACGCTTAATAATGTTTACTTTCTGAACGGGCAAGTAGGCTATATTTGCGGGGCATCAACCTACGGCGTACACCGCACTACCGACGGCGGCAACACCTGGTCAAAACTGTCGGCGCTGCCATCCGGTACCTACTATGACGTTTACGCAAAAGACACGAATAATATTATTACATCCTCATCAAGTGGAAAATTGTACCGCTCAACCGATGCGGGAGCGTCCTGGATACTTATTCAACTCACGGGAACCTCCACCCTTAACGACCTTCACTTTATTAATCCGGATACTGGCTTTGTCGTTGGAACCTCCGGCCTTTTCGGAATAACCACAGACGGAGGTGCAACCTGGACATCCTCACAGAATTCAATTATGGCGACACTGCGCGCGATGAAAGTTACGGGAAATGAAATTCTTACAGTTGGCTCTAATGATGATTCCCTTTTCAGATCTACTGATTGGGGAGCAACGTGGACGGCATCACCGATAGTTGCTTCCGGCGATTACTCGCTCTGGGGTAATTATGGCCTGGATAAGTTTGGTTCGACCGTGGTTGTTGTGGGCGGATACGGCACAATCTTAAAATCCACAGACAACGGAACAACCTGGGTCAGTGTAAGCAGTAAAGTTTCTGATGCGACTTTTCCCTACTCTCTCTATGTGAACCGCAATACCGGAAAAATACTCGCGCAAGGATATACTGCCGGTATGGGTAGTATATTTTATTCAAATGATTTTGGAGGGAAATGGTTTGCAAGCCCGTTTGTGGGATCCACCGCTGACCGCCCAAATCGCACACAAATGTTTAACGACAGCATAGGCTATGTTGTAGGAAATAACGCAAAGTTTTGGAAGACATCAGACGGCGGGTTGACTCTGACAACCGTGCCGGTAGGCGTTGCGGGAGTTAATAACCTTATTGCTCTCGAGTTTTATGATTATGATAACGGTGTTATCGCAGGGGGATTGCCGGGTGTAGGCCCCGCACAGCAGACTTTTTTTGGAAAAACCACAGACGGAGGGCTTACCTGGACGGACAATACTCCTCAGCCGAATAATAATAATATTATTACCTGCCTTGATATGGCCGACAGGAGTACCGGCTACGCAGGAGGCGGACCGGGATTTGTATTTAAAACAAAAGATGGGGGAAATACCTGGACGCGCCTCGCGCCCCAGCTTAACGGCAGTGTAAACTCGGTAAAAGCTTTTGACTCCCTCAATGTTTACGCAGTAACCAGCAACGGAAAGTTTTATAAATCAACTGACGGCGCGGCCACCTGGACCGAAACACCAATTTCGGTTACGATCAGTTCAGCATTCGGGCAGGAGTGGCTGGATATGAACAACGGAATCATTTTCGGAACACTCGGTGTAATAGCTAAAACTTCAGATGCGGGCCTGACCTGGCGTATTATGAACGCGGGCGGATGGACAGCTTACGGCGCTTATATGCCTCACCCAGATACCTTCTGGATTTCAGCCGGATACGGACAGGTGTCCAGATACGCGGCGGGGATAATTCCTGTTGAACTTTCTTCGCTTATCGGTTACGCGGAAGGCAATGATGTCCTCTTAAACTGGACAACTGCTACAGAGAAAAACAACCGCGGATTCCAGGTAGAACGCGCTTTAACCGGAGGACGCTCTTTAGAAGCAGCGGCCGGCAGCGATTGGGCAATAATCGGTTTTGTTGAAGGCAGGGGAACGACCACAGAGAACAGTGTTTATTCATTCCGGGACAAAAACCTGACGGAAGGCTCGTATATCTACCGGATCAAACAAACAGACTTTGACGGAACATACCATTATTATTATCTCGGTACTGAAATTGAGATCGGTACTCCCGGCGGATACACCTTAAGTCAGAATTATCCTAATCCGTTTAACCCCGTAACGCGCATAGATTTTTCCGTTCCCTCCGCCGGTAACGTAACCATAAAACTGTATGACATTAACGGGTCAGAATTAAGAACTATTGTAAACGCAAAATATGATGCGGGCAGACATTATGCATATATAAGTGCCGAAGGCATTTCCAGCGGAGTATACTTCTACCAGATGACTGCCGGCTCATTCACTTCAGTTAAGAAGTTATCGGTCTTAAAATAATTTCATAAAAATAATGTAGTGCGGATCGTGACCTGCGCGAAAGAAATTCAGGGCGGTGTGTTAACCCGCCCTTTTTTTTGCCGTGATGTGAAAAAGTAAAAATAATGTTTATAACCCGGCGCGGGCAGCTCACGAGCGGCACTACGAATATGTTATTGAGGGTAACTTGAGCCGAAATAATGTGAGTACCGGAGCGTAGGAAATATGGAAAACCAGCGTCTAATAGTTTAAAATGAAACTTGAGATATCTTTTACAACTTGATGGCAACCACCAGGAACGGAAAACTGCTCATATTATTTAGCTCTTTACAGCTTGCTCTGCACTCGTATTATATTATTTCATCACGTGATCCAAGGATCTTTCTCCCCGGAACGATCGCTTTTTTCCACGATTTAACAATTCTTCTGCTCATCTATTTGATCAATATATCGGTTCTTAGCATCCTTCGTCGTAATATCAGCGCAGTAGATTTAATCGATAAACTGTTTTCAATTTTATTCATAATCGCCGGTGCTTTTTTATCTGCATATCCTTCATTGACGAGAGAGTTTCTGAATTATCCCGTTAATCTTTTTGAAGGGGACTCGGGAGCCGCCTCGATGCTGATTACTGAGTACCTGGGCATTTCAGCATTTCTTGTTCCTGGAGCGGCTTTACTAGCGGGAATAATAATTACACTTCATAAAAAGAGAATAACTTTACCGGCAAAGATCGTTTTACCTGTAGTCGTAATTGTATTTATCATTAGTGCCTTAAGTTTGAGACAGGCATCGCCTCAACCGTTAATTTATTCAATTCAAAACAGTCTTGAGATGATGATGAAGAATGAAACCCGAGTAGTGCCCTCACTGGTTCACAGCACAAAATCAACCGAAATGAAGATAAAAACACTTGAGTTCCCGCCCAAAGAAATGGTTGAATATGATAACATTCTGATGATTGTTCTCGAAGGAGTAACATCGGCAGACTTTGAGGAGGAATTCACCCAAATTAACGACGGCTTTTTCGAATCAAACAGGACTAATATTATCCATTATAACAATTATTTCGCGACTAACCTTGACTCATATACAAGTCTTATCTCTATGCTTACGGGAGTTCAGGTTCCTTACCGTGCATACGCGGATGCAGAGTCATACAGCAGGGTTAATGAAGCGCCTAATCTTGCGATGGATATGATTAACAGAGGATATAAAAACCTGTTTATCAGCACTTATCAGTATCAGCCGTTTGTGCCGGTCAGTCAAAACTGGAGTGATATTATTGATATGTTGGGAATTAATTCCGACGGTGAATGGCTTGCACTGGGGAACAATAAGATGGAATCGGCAACTGAAGACAAAGCGGCAATTCCATATATAACAGACTACATAATGAAAAATGAAAAGGTATTCCTTATGGCAGAACTGGTCTATGGCCACTCACCCGAGTGGAGAGCCAAAACGGGAATAACACAGCTTAGGTATTATGATAGTTATTTAACCGAAATTAAGAACAAGCTGGACCTGGCAGGCGAACTTTCTAAAACGCTTTTTGTTGTTGTTTCAGATCACGGAAACAGGTCATTATCTGCAAGCGCGAGCAACTATAGGGTGCCGCTCTTTGTGTACAGTCCGGAATGTCAGGGGGGAACAAACAACGATTTTCTTTCGCACCTTGAGCTGCCCGAAATGATATATCATTACTCGGGAGCAGCAGAACATCCTAAGGCGCGGGATGAAATTTTTGTAGTTGGATCAACGGAGAAGTGGATATTTGGGAAAATAAGTTCTAACGGGGACTATGCTTTTATTCTTGATTCGCGCGGAACGGTTGTTAATAGATCAGGAGATATTTCTCCCGCAAAAATTCAGAAGCAATTCCAGGAGTATTTAAACAGCTTTAATTATAAATGGGGAAATATGAAGAAGTGAAATTAATTGTGGCGTAAATTCTTACCACAGTATATTACGGATCGCCGGAAAAGATCCTGCTTTGCAGTATACTGAGCAAAAGTAAAAATGCGGGACGAGCTGCCCGCTCGCCAACCGCCTATAACATTGGTTGGGGTTGGTAAACAAGAAAACCAATCAGAACTTAAGTATTATTGTAAACCTACGCGAGGGCAACCCGGCAAGCCGCCCAACAAATTAAACCTGATAGTTCAACAGGCGCAGCTCACGAGCTGCAGCACGGTATTACAATTGGCTATTTGATGATTGTCATTTTCATAATCTTGCTGAATGACGGGGCGCCGTCAGAGGGCTTCGCTTCCAGCTTATAAAAGTAAATACCGCTTGGAAGTTTTCCCGCGGAAAACGGCACGGTGTATCTGCTTGAAAAAGTAAAAGATGTTGAGGAATTATCAGTATGCGCGGCATTACCAAAAGGATTTGGATAATTCTGATATAACTCAAACGACAATGGAGTTTCATCGCGTTCATTGACGGAGGTTGCCGTGGAATAGTTCATCTGAAAGTAATTAAGGCTAAATAGCCAGTTCTTTCTTTCAGAAGCTACGTCCGTATTTATCTCTATACGCAGGATCTGTGTCCCGGCGTTTAACCGCACTCCCCTGATTGGAATCGGCGCCCAGCTCTGCCAGCCGCCTGTGTTTAATACAAATCGCTTTCCGCTAACATCAATATTGTTTACAAATATTCTAAAATTACCAAATCCGGGGACAGTGGAGACGTATGGAATAATATCATAAACCGTGTCGGAAGGAACGGTGATAGTATACTCAAGCCATTCACCCGCCACCATCCAGTATACATCATAACCCTGAGTGCTTGAGGGCTCAATGTCAACTCCTTCGTTCGGACGGTATGCCATTCCGATGTTATTTGCGTTCACATCGTGGTAAGCTATGCCTTCGCCGCCCAGATCAAAATTTTCAGCCTGAATTATACCCGGTATCATAACGGGCGAGCCTAAATACGGCGTTCCGTTACCAAGTACTTTTATTGTAACGCTGTCGTTTGAAGTTAAGTTAAGCTGATTGGTAACTGTAAGTACAGCTTTGTAAATACCAGGTACAGTATAAATGTGCTGCGGGTCAGCTGCGGCAGCGGTTGCTCCGTCCCCGAAAGTCCAATGATATGAAAGCGGTGAATTATTCCTGTCAAAACTCCGGCTGCCGGTAAACCTTACAGTCAGCGGGGATTTGCCAGTCGTTTTGTCCGCCATCAAAATTGCAATCGGTGCGTTTATGTTCACCGAGGAAGTGTTTTGTGAACGCATCTTCCGGGGGCCAACTCTCATTGAATATCCGTCCGAAAAAGTTACTGTCACGGAATCAGATGCCGCGTTATACGCGACATAAGTTTTCTCTCCCGCGCTGTTTTTGAAAACAGCATACGTCGGAATATTAGCCGTTACCGAAGGCTCCGGTCTACCCATTTTTTTGAGATTACCGAGCCAGTGATATGTATGTGCTTTTGTTCCTCCCTCTTCGGGAATATAAGCTGTATCGGCAAAAAAGGAAGTCAGCGCCGCGGCCGGATTAAAAAAGGACTGGTACTGCCACATAATGTCTTTCCACGTTGGTTCGCTGCCGCTGAGTTCATTAACAATTTCCTGGTAAAGCAATTCAGCATACTCCGGACGGCGCCCGAGATACATAGAGCCGCCGGTAAAAGGAAGCATATTTATACCGTGAATAAAATCCGGATCAGCGCCAAACCAGGTTGAGTGAACTCCTTTCGCGCCCCAGACCATTCCAAGACCTTTATATGGATATGATGCGGGAAAAACCGCATCGTCAACATCAAACCAGTATTGTTCTATCGCACTCCTTTCGGTAGCATAAAGATATATACCGAGATCGCGAATGTCATTCTGTTGGGTTATCTCGCCCCACAGGATAGTTGCAGTTGCAAAATTCATTGATTCCGAACTTGATTCCTCGTTGTTTCCGTCACCGAAATCGCCGTGCCCCGCCGCCCACGCGTGTCCCGCGTAAGGATCAAAAGAGCGGAGAAACGGGAACCTGGTATCAGAGCGGTCCCAGTTATTGCCGTCTTTAATAAGAAGATTAACCATACCGCCCCAGTTTTCCTGTGCCGCCCACGCCGGGTCAAACTGAGCGACAATCGCTGCGGCCATAATCGCGTAGCCCGCGTGAAAATGGTGGTCGTTGATCTGGTTATCCGCGCCGAATTCCGAAGGATAACCGGTAAGGGTTTTCCAGTTGGAATTGTAAACATAACTCTGCCTTCCTCCGGCAGTGAACCACTCCTGCAGGCGGGTTTTAATTTGTGACAGGAAATAATCGCGCGCGGTCACTGCGCCGATCTGATCGGCAATGTTAACAAGGTGCGCGAAACGCGCCATAAGTTTTCCGTTCCAGTAAGTTCCCGCGTTGTTCCCGCTATCGGGGAGTGTTTCTGATGTGACGGCATTGACCATCGCGAGCAGGTCGGTTTTATTGTAAACACCTTCATCGGGAAGGGCGGGCAGAACACCTTCGTACGCAAGTTCCGTGCTGAACTGATTGCCGTCATAGACTTTCATTTTTCCCGCGACCGAGATGTATTCATAAGCCGTAAGCGGCGCGGTTGTGTTGAGCCACTGATGACGGTACAACGCGGTAAGGGTCTGGTTAAGGTTGCCGTTTCCGGACTCCTTTAATTCGGTGGTATATACAAAATCTGATAGAAGGATAGAAGCTGATTTGTCATAAGTCCAGGAGACAGCGCTTCCGGTTACGAAAGCGTAAGCGTGTTTACGGTAAAACTCAAGCGTTGCGGTTGTGTTATCCGGCAGCAGAGCGACGGAAAAATAATTCTTTCCGTTCAGTGAAGACTGAAGCGATGCTGTTCCCGTCCATACCGAACTATCAGGAGCGAAAACGCCATAATGCTTTCCTTCTACAGTCATACCAATCACACCACGCTGGTTGTACCATATAGCCGGAGTTGAATTGCTGGTTATAATCGCATTCCCCCCAGAAATAGTGAAGAAGACAAAAGGAAGTCCGTGGCCGAATGTCGCTCTCAGCCTGCGGGTCCCGTCATACCACATCGCGGTTACAGTCCAGTCGCCGTAATCATCTGTGACGGTATTGGAAGAATTCAGTCCGGCAATTCCGGCGGTGAGTTGGTGCGAAAATGGAAAAAGATAATCCTGACCCGCGAAGACCGGCGTTGTGGTATAACCTATCTGCAGCCCGTTGTTCTTTGCCCGGAAGTTCATCGGGTGGGCAAACAAATTGTTTGAGTGCGGGTCTCCGTAAAAAGGAAATATGAGACTGCTCCAGAAATCGCTGGTCTGTGCGGGTTTTTGAAACGAGGTGGAAACTTTTGGGAAAACAGGAGCCCCGGAAGAGGTTTGCGGACCAACTGCGCCGGGCGGAAGCACTGTTCCATAACTGCCCGCGCCCACTTGCACATTCTGGGCAGAACATACTATTGATAGTGCTATTATTGTTATGCCGGCAAAACGAACAAAATTCATGGGACTCCTATCCTAAATTTATGGTGAGGCTGAGCCTCACCGGTTATATTTGTATTAGCTCAAATTCAGCCCGGAGGTTGGCATCTGAATCGCCACCTATCCATAAATGGAATTTCCCGGGTTCGTATGTGTACTTCATATACTTGTTCCAGAATTTAAGGTCATTAACGGTTATTTCGAATTCAACAACACTGCTTTTTCCGGCTTCAAGACGGATCTTCTTAAAACCTTTCAGCTCTTTTACCGGCCTTGTTATACTGCCCGCGAGATCACGGATGTATAACTGCACCGTCTCTTCCGCTTCGCGGTTCCCGGTATTGGTAACCGTTGCAGAGGCAAGGATCTTTCCTTGCGGTGTCAGTTTGTCTGAACTGAGGCGGATGTCGCTGTAATGAAATTCAGTGTATGACAATCCGAACCCAAACGGGAATAACGGCGTATAGTGAGTGTCGAGATGAAACGACGTATTCCCCACTGATACCTGGTGCGCGCGTATCGGCAGGTTATCAATATGATTAAAAGATTCCGGTGTTGCCGGGCGTCCAGTGTTTTTTTGTGAATAGTAAACAGGTATCTGACCCGTTACTCTCGGAAACGTAACCGGCAGTTTGCCTGAAGGCGAATACTTTCCGAACAATATATCCGCGATGGCGGTACCGGACATTGTGCCGGGGTGCCACGCGTAAACCAGCGCGTCAACTTTATCAATAATATACTCCAGTGCGAGAGGCCTGCCAGCCATTAATACAAGCACGATAGGCTTTCCCGTTTCCTTCAAAGCATTTATCAGTTCAGCCTGGTTGCCCGGAAGACTGATATCCGAACGGCAGTGAGCCTCACCCGATAGTATTGATTCTTCGCCAAGGAATAACAATACAACATCAGAATCATACGCCGCGGCTTTTGCCTCTTCAAAGAAATCGTACGACCTGCTTCTGGTCGTGTGCATTCCCCTGACATACTTCACGCTGAAGTTTTCTTTTCCTTCTTCCGTAATTGCGTGCAGCGCGGTTTCGCTGATATTTTCATCCCCGTCAAAAATCCAGGTGCCGAGTTGCTCATATTTATCATCAGCAAGCGGACCGATAACGGCTACGTTTGTCAAATTGGTTTTCTTCAGCGGAAGCAAATAGTTGTTGTTCTTTAAAAGAACTAAACTTTTTCTCGCTGCTTCTTTTGCTATTTCAAGGTGTCCGTTCAGGTCGTATTCCCTGAAATAGCCAAGCCGTTCAGCATTGAAATTCAGCAGACCCATCCGCTCTTTAACGCGGAGAATGTTTTCTACCATCTTGTCAATCGCTGCCATTGATATTTTATTCTCATCCAGCAGGGTTTTAATGTGATCTGCAAATGTACGGGATGCCATTTCCATATCCATTCCGGCATTAATAGCTGCTTCAGCAGATTCCTTATCTCCCTCGGTTAACCCGGCTGTCTGCAGTATTCTCACGGATTCCCAGTCACTGACCACAAACCCGTTGAAGTTCCACTCGTTTCTGAGTACCTGCTTTAATAAAAATTCATTAGCTGACGCGGGTATCCCGTTGAGGTCGCTGAATGAAGTCATAACCGTTGCGGCGCCCGCTTCAATAGCGGCTTTAAACGGAGGAAGGTGAACATTCCTGAGTTCATTTTCGGGAATGTTTGTTATGTTATAGTCTTTTCCGCTTTCGCTCGCGCCGTATCCGGCAAAATGTTTCACGCACGCGGCAATACTGTCAGCGCCGGAAAGATTATCACCCTGGAATCCCTTCACCATAGCGGAGCCAAGAACGCTTGTGAGATAAGGATCCTCGCCCAATGTTTCGGCAATACGGCCCCATCTTGGGTCTCTGCAGATATCAAGCATAGGTGCGTATGTCCAGTTAACGCCTCTTGATTTTGCTTCAATGGCGGAAACGCGCGCGCATTGTTCAATAAGTTCCGGATCCCAGCTTGCCGCCTGTCCCAGCGGAATAGGGAACACTGTTCTGAAACCGTGAATAACATCGCGCCCTATGAGCAAGGGTATTCTCAACCTGCTCTCTTCAATACAGATTCGCTGTAGTTCACGCACTGTTTCCGGATCCACTTCGTTCAGAATAGCTCCTATACGCCCCGCGCGAAGATCATCTTTAATTGAATTGATTGAATGCCCGCCCGGACTATTGATCAGCATAAGCTGCCCGATTTTTTCATCGAGCGTCATTTCGTTGATTAATTTACCGACCGGGCTTTGCCACACGGACTGGTCTCTCATAGAATAATTTTCCTGATTATTAAAATCTTATAGTTTATTAATAAATCACCCGCGACATACGAGCAAGCCCATACATTCAGCGGGTGAGTAATTTTCAGTTACAAATAATGTACCCGCCCCCCTGCTGAAACAGGAAAGGAGCGGGCTTAAAAGTTTTAAATGCTGAAGTGGAGGTAAGTCCTGATTTCCCACTCATTTCCCTCCGGTTGTCCGGGGGAATTAAGGCTGGGAACAAGGTTACCTGCTTCGTTAAGCATCATAACCGGCTGATAACGCGAAGAGTATTTGTCGAGTGATCTCCAGGTCCCGCGTAATCCTATCCGTGTTTGCGGAAGTTCAAACCATTGGGGCGTGCCAAGGTTAGCTGATACGTCCGCCATTAACTGAAGCGGATACGTCAGGTTAAAGTCTTTGTGATAATCATACGGGCCCCAGTCATTAATCTTGACCGACGCGGTTAATCTTATCGAGTTCATAATAAATCTGAAGTAACCGCCGTAACGGTGAATGAGCCTGCTGTCGCTGCCGTTTGGTTCTCCGGTACCGCCGTAAATATTAGCGATCATTCCGACGTTCTTGCCAAGCTTTGAAATAATCCTGGCGTAAGTTTCCCATACGTCTCTTGCCATCGGCGCGCCGGGGAAAGCAAAAAGCGTTCTTCCGTCAGCGAGTATGCCTATTGCCGCGTCCTGTGTCGTTGGTTGATGCCTGAAGATAAATCCGGCGCTGAACGCGTAAAGAGCGTCTTCTCTAATATCGCTGTCCCACGAATAGAGCCAGGTCGCGGGGGTCGGATCAAAGTTAATGAGCAGTTCACCAGCGATAGTTTCCCTGTTTGCCCTGACGGCGAACGGGTCTGAAAGTATGTTGCGCGGGCGTCCGGGAGCGGGAACATCACCGGGAATAGGACCTTCAATTGGCTTCTGATAGAGGAAATTAGGGGCGATTTGCCACGAATCAATTGTATATGCAAAACCACTTAGGAAGTTATACTGGTTGCCGGTTCCCGCGTCTTTAAGCCTCCATCCGGTGAATGTCAGCGCGGGATTCACGCCGCCATCCGCTACCAGGCCCATTGCGCCTCCCTGCGCGTACCAGTTGAAGGGGCCGTTTGAGAAGGTCACTTTAAGTTTTCCGCCGAATGCATCGGAAGCTTTGATCTTATCCTGGTAAACAGTGTAATTTCCTGATGAGCCGGTTACTAACTGGAAAGTGTTTCCGACCTTTGTATTTCCGCCCCAGATACCGCCCGCCTCAACTCCAAACACGCCGTAGGTATACTTAACGTGAAGGGTTGCTTTGCGTGTCGGGGGAAGCGGAACCGCGAAAGAACTGACCGCGCCGCTTTGTTTGGCTAGATCCTCCTGGTAAATACCGGTCATATCAAAAGCGCCGAGCTGTCTCCTGTATTTAACAAGTACCGCCGGGTTAGCGCCCCACCATAGTTCCGGACCAAATGCTATCTTCAATCCGTCGAAAACCTGTTTGCCCGCAACTTCAAAACCGAGTGGTGCCGCGGCGTTATAAATGTCGTGATTTTCACCGTAGTTTGCTTCGGGATATAATCCGAAGAAGTCTCCTTCATATCCCCAGTGAAAATGCCCGGTGCGATAGAAGCCGTCGAGTTTGAAAACAGGACTTTCCCAGGTGATGCTTGCTTTGTAAATCTTTAATCTCTCATTACCGTAGAGTGTGGTTGTTCCCTCATTTGTCTTGACGGTTTTCTGTGTTCCCCTGTTCTCGTAAAATATTTCATCTATAGGATTAAGCGGCACGTTGCCGAGCATATTGATTTCAACCTGCCCGCGAACATTCTCGGAAGGTTTCGCTTCGATCTGTGCGTAGAATGATTGTAAGTGATCGAATCCTAAAAATGCCGGACGCGATGAACTTCCAGGAACAGGATCATCCGGAGTTGTAATTTTCTCGCCGCCGGTATTGAATGTTTCGAATTCCATCCTCAGTCCGCTGAGGCGTACTTTGCCGGTTCTCTCTGCCTGGAGCGCAGCCTTGTCTCCGCGAGCGGTAATAAAATCCGAGAAAGGATCTATGTTGCCGAAATGGTTTTCTATAATGGAGAGGTTCATACCGGGTTTATATGGGTTGAGTGTGTTTACTCTCTTAAGTGTATAGTATGCGGCGCGCGGGTAAAGTTCGTAAAGTCCGTTTTGATCTGTCGGACCTTTAGCGCAGATACCAAACCATTCTTCATTCATATTATTAGAGCCTTCAACAAGGTCTTCTTTGTATCCGCCGTTAGCCCACGAAGCAGTTATATCGTGAACATCGAGATTAAACTCCTGACCCTGTTTCCACCAGCCATCGCTGAACTGGAATGTCATACCGCCAATGGAGATTCCGGTTTTGCCGGCGCCCGCGGCGTGTTCGTAAATATCTTTCCAGTTAGCGTGGAGGTATTTTGCCTGCATAAGCTGGTCTTCCCTGTTCTCTTTCGCGTTGAATGCGTCTGAACCAAACTCGGTAAACAAAATGGGTACGTTTAGTTTTTCTTTAACCTTATCAAACGCGTCGGTAAAAGTATAACCGCGGTACATATTGGTTCCGAAGATATCAAGGTTCTTTATTTTATCAGCTATAATATCGAGGAATAAAAGATCACCGTTAGCAATAGCAACCGGGTGTTTATTATCTTTCTGTTTGATTAACGCGATGCCATCGCTGAAGAGTGAGTACATATGCTGGGCGCGGACGGATTCGAGGGTTTCACCGACGGGGATATCTTCAGTCGCGGCGCCGCCCCAGAAGAGGCCGTAGTTGTTTTCATTGCCAAGCAGCCAGAGAAGCAAACCGGGTACATCGCGGAATTCTTCAACCATCGCGGTTACCTCGCCAAGTATTACATCGCGTGTCGCGGGATCAGCATAATCGGTATGTGGTATATACGCGCCGTTAAGGTTAACGCCGTATCTTCCGAAGGAGTGGTTTAGGATGGTATATATACCGTATCGTTCGTATATATATTGTACCCATTTGGGTTGAACGCCGGTGTATTGGCGTATGACGTTAACGCCCATATTCCGGAGAAGCGACATCTCACGGTCAAGCGCGGCGCGGATTACATCATCCGGCTGTGTCCACAAACTGTAAGTATAGTTTGTACCGACAGGGAAAAAGTCCCAGTTCATT
The DNA here is from genome assembly GCA_013360295.1 of Ignavibacteriaceae bacterium. Classification (GTDB taxonomy): domain Bacteria; phylum Bacteroidota; class Ignavibacteria; order Ignavibacteriales; family Ignavibacteriaceae; genus JABWCL01. The sequence continues at coordinate 20,701 of JABWCL010000041.1, forward strand.
CCTTTAACAAAGAAATCTTTTCCGTCCACCTGAAGGCGCATTCCGGAAGAGTCCTTTTTTATTGTTACCTTCGCGGACTGTGCGACGGAATCCATACCGCCCGCCAGAAGAAAAAATAAAATCACGAATAATATTTTTGTTCCGCGTGAATAAAAAGCCGATCGATGTTTATTAAGAGCCATCATAGCCTCAAAAAAATAGTTGATAATTTTTTTTATTGTTCTCTCGCTCAAATTCATCCCCCGACGAACCCGGTACGGTAATTTCCGGAACCGAATCAGCGCTTAACTATATATAAGGTTTGCACGCCGGCGGCTTCCGGGGTTAATCAACGATCCCATATTAATCTGATTAACTTCTCTGTCCGTTTCTTAACTGCTGAAAAAGTGAATTTTTACCCGGGAGAGGAGCTAAAAACAGGGGAAATAAAATCACTTTGTTCATTTAACGAACAAAGATAAGACATTGCCATCTATTTGTCAAGGAAAAAATCTCACTCAACAAGAATTTCCCCGGTTTCGGAGCGGCCGTGCCTAAAAAACGGGAAATTTAGGGGGTTGGGATCGGGAAATGAAAAAAAATTCCAATAACTGCATTTTTAACTTGACAAATACCGCCGTTTATATTAACTTTGTTCGTAGCTCGAACAAAGTTAGGATAAAGTTCGGCTAAGCGTCAAATTAAATGGCACAAACATAAAACCGGAGAATCAGATGTTTTCTAAAAGTTACTCCCTCCTCGCCGTCTTAATTATTTCGGCGGCAGTATTAACCTGGAACGGTTGTCAGAGAGATGCTGACATACTTGAACCGGCTGCTTATCCCACGGATGCTGAAGTTTTTACTGATGGCTTCGGCCCTGGTGTAGAGTACCAGGCGTTTGGTGATGCAAAGCTCGATGCTCTGCAGATAGACTCGGAAGTGAAGTATGCCGGTAACTACGGTTTGAAAATATCCGTGCCATCCGAAGGATACGCTTTCGGAACATACGCGGGCGGAACATTTGTTTCAGGGTCCGGCAGAGACCTTCGCGGATATAACGCGGTTACCTTCTGGGCGAAGGCAAGTATACCGGCTCAAATCAACGTCGCGGGAATCGGGAACGACAACACAGCCAACGCCAAATTTACCGCTCAGCGCACCAACCTTCCAATCAACACCACCTGGCAAAAATATATAATCCCCATACCTGCTTCCGGAAAACTTACCAAAGAAAAAGGTTTGTTTTTCTTTGCAATTGCAAATGTCAGCGGTACCGGGTTTGAAGTGTGGATGGATGAAATAAAGTATGAGAACCTTGGCACGCTCGCTCATCCCCGCTTATCAATATTATCCAGATCGGTTGATCTCATCGCGGGCGATACCGTAAAAGTTAACGACCCTGTTGTTACGTTTGACAACATCGGCACCGCTGTCACGGTACAGGCTTCCGCAAGTTACCTTACCTTAATATCGTCAGATTCAAATGTCGCTATCGGAGATAACTTCGGAACCGTAAGGGCGGTCGGTGCGGGGACAGCAGTCATTACCGCAAAACTCGGAAGTGCGACGGCTACCGGCACCATCACCGTAAAATCTACTGCGGCGGCAGGACCGGCAACGGCGGCGCCAACACCGACAATAGCAGCAGACAAAGTATTATCAATTTTCAGCGATTCATATACTAACCTCCCTGTGGACACCTGGGCGGCAACCTGGGGAACAGGCCGGGTAACTGACACCTCCATTACCGGGAACAATGTTAAAATCTATTCCAATCTCGGTTTTGCGGCAATAGACTTCAGCAATCACCAGATAGATGCTTCAACAATGACACATATCTATATGAATATGTGGACAATCTATCCGACCACTTCACCGGCGGCATTTAAAATTAAACTTGTAGATTTCGGCCCCGATGGGATTCAGGGAACAATGGATGACATTGAGCAGGAAGTATCACTCACAGCGACAACCACCCCTGCCATAGCAACAGGATCGTGGGTAACGCTTGACATTTCTCTTTCTGAATTTGCACTCACATCTCAGGGAAACCTCGCACAGATTATTATATCTGGCGATTTAAAAACAGTATGGTTAGATAACATATTCTTTTATAAAGGGACGGGCGGCCCGGTTACTGTTCCTACCACTCCGCCACCGGCACCAACAGCCTCTGCTGCAAATGTTGTTTCGCTTCTCAGTAACTATTATACAAACGTTCCGGTTGAAACCTGGGCCGCAAGCTGGTTATACAGTACCGCTGTGGTAAGAGACAGGGTTGTAGGCGGCGAACTGCTGAAGTTATACACAGACCTCAACTTTGCGGGAATACTGCTGGCAAGCCCGATAGATGTATCAACGATGACCCGTTTCCATATGGATATATGGACTCCGAACCCGACAGCATTGCCAAAATCATTTAAAATATTGCTGATTGACTTTGGAGCAAACGGTGTTTCAGGCGGCGGGGATGATTCCCAGCACGAACTTTCTTTTACGGCGGCAACTACCCCGGGACTCGTTACGGGCTCGTGGGTAAGTATTGACGTTCCGCTATCCAATTTTACCGGACTAACCGGCAAGTCAAACCTCGCGCAGATGGTTATTTCTGGCGACCTTAAGACGGTTTGGGTCGGAAATGTCTACTTCTACAAAGGAGGCGGCACAACTCCGGGCGGCCCGACAACTCCGGCGCCGACACCGACGCTGCCGGCTTCAAACGTGATTTCACTTTTCAGCGATGCATATACAAACGTTCCGGTTGACACATGGTCGGCTTCCTGGGATCAGGCGGACTTAACGGATACAACTATCGCGGGCAATAATGTTAAACTGTACCGGAATCTTGTTTATGCCGGCGTTGAATGCCTGACAAACACGATAAATGCCACGAGTATGACACACTTCCATATGGATATCTGGACACCAAACGCGACATCGGGCGGAGTAGTCTTTAAGATAAAACTGGTTGATTTCGGGGCGAATGGAAGTTTCGGCGGAGGAGATGATGTTGAGCACGAGTTGACATTCAGCGCCACAACGTCGCCCGCATTAACCACGGGTTCCTGGGTAAGTTTTGATATTCCGCTTTCCAGTTTTACGAGTCTTACAACGAAAGCTCATATGGCACAGTTTATTATATCAGGCGGACTAAATACTGTCTGGGTAGACAATATTTATTTCCACAATTAAAACAATAAATATAAATGAACGTGATCAACGGTATCAGCAGAGTGAACGGGAAACAGTCGGGAGAGAATGATCTCCGCGGCTTCGGGAGCATCTCCGACAGAATACTAAGATTAATATGGAACGAGCACCGGATCTCAAGAATAGAGATCGCGAAACGCCTGGGGCTGGCAAGATCAACCGTAACAGAAATAGTTAAAGAAATAATTGACAGCGGTTTTGTAAATGAAGTAGGCACCGGCAAGTCGAAAGGCGGCAGGCGCCCGATTGTGCTTGAATTCCAGGACGATACGAAGTGTATACTTGGGATAGATATAGGGCAAAATCACGTTTCTGTCGCGCTAACCAACCTGCGCGGAAAACTGATTCACTGGGTTGAAAGAAGTCATCCGGTACGGCATGACCTCGAAGGTACACTCAACCTGGTAATTGAGTTGAGCGATATATGTCTTACTCGCGCAAAGATAAGTCAACAGTTAATGGGCATTGGAGTATCCCTCCCAAGTCCGATAGATCCTGTAAATCCCGGGGTAATACCGGAAGTAGTCCTGCCGGAATGGGGCGGAAGAAACAAACTGGAAAGAATTGCTCAGAAGTATAATGTGCCTGTATATATAGATAACGACGCGAATCTCGGAGCGATTGCCGAACACAGGTGGGGCGCGGGGCGTGGCGTAGATGATATGATCTATATTAAATCATCCACAGGAATAGGCGCGGGATATATACTTGACGGGCAAATATACAGAGGCGCAACGGGATCCGCGGGTGAAATCGGCCATCTGCCGATTGATATCTACGGAAAACGATGTGTCTGCGGACTTCGGGGCTGCCTGGTGACTTATGTCGGGCAGCACGCTCTTGAGGCGAGAGCCGAACAATTATTCAATGATTACCCTGAAAGCACGCTTAAAGGAAAAAAGCCCTCGATTATTGATATAGAAGATGCCGCGCTTTCGGGCGACACTCTCGCGCTCAGAGTAGTAAGAGAAGCCGCGGACTATCTCGGGACAGCCATCGCGGGCTGGCTTAATGTAATGAATCCGCGCATGGTGATTTTCGGCGGCGATCTCGCGAGGACGGGTGAACTGCTTCTAGAACCGATAAGAGAAAAGTTCAGGCATTGCACGATAGTAAATTCCGTGGCTGACGTGAAAATAACGACAGGCGAACTGGGCGCGCAGGCCGTCGCGATTGGCGCGGCTACCCTGGCTATTGAAGAAACATTTGCCGAAACGGATATCCTGAAACAGAAGACTCATCCCGCGGCTCTCTGATAAAGATTATGAAAACCTTCATTCTACATACAAATTTTTTTCAAACAACGAATAGGAACGGGATTATGAAATCCGGAAAACTGATTCTTGTCTTAGTGTTTAACGTGTTAATATTACCGGCAATTCTGGTGCTAAACGGATGCGAAAGCCCGGCGGAAAGCGAAGAAAGATCCTGGAAACTGGTATGGCAGGATGAATTTAACGGCGCCGCGGGATCACTTCCCGATACGCTGACGTGGAATTTTGATGTCGGTACAGGCTGGGGAAACGCGCAGCTTGAATATGACACAAAACGTCCTGAGAACGTATCGCTTAACGGCGAGGGATTCCTGGAGATCACAGCGAGGAAAGAACCATACCTCGGATCAAACTACACCTCCGGCCGTATCACCACCAAGAATAACGTGGAGTTTACCTACGGAAAAATTGAAGCGCGGATGAAACTCCCCTGGGGACAGGGTATGTGGCCCGCGTTCTGGCTTCTCGGCGCGGATGTAGATACAAAAGGATGGCCTGCCTGCGGTGAGATAGATATTATGGAAAATCGCGGACAAATGCCGGCAAGAGTACACGGAACGGTTCACGGCCCCGGCTATTCCGGTTCCGCCGGTAAATCCAAGCAGTTTGATCTTGTGAACGACAGGTTTGATACCGGGTTTCATACATTCGCGGTGGAATGGTCGGAAAGAGAGATCAAATTTCTTGTTAACGGAATTTTATATCACACAGTAAAACCCGAAGACCTGCCGGGTGAATGGGTGTTTAATAAAAACTTTTTTATTATACTCAATCTGGCTGTAGGAGGCAACTACGTCGGTCCTGTCGGCACGAACACAGTTTTCCCCCAGTCGCTGGTTGTTGATTATGTAAGAGTCTACCGGGAGGAAAAATAAAATGAAGCTCCAAAGCCTCTGTATATCGGGCCGGTTGTGTCTGTGTTCACGAAAAAACTATTTATTCAGGGGCGAAGGGAATTGACAAGATGAGCGACAGCAGGCACTACACGACAGCACCCGAAGACCGCATTCCCTTTTCTCATAAACTGATTTATGGAGTAGGAGCTTTTATAAACAACCTTCTCGCGGCCGCAAGCGGCGGGATGATGATAGTGCTTAACCTGGGACTGGGAATGAATCCGGCGCTCGTCGGACTGCTCGGCGCGCTCCCAAGAATTACGGACGCCTTCACCGATCCGGTGATGGGCTATATCTCAGATCATACAAGGTCAAAGTGGGGACGCCGCCGCCCGTATATATTTGCAGGTGCAATTTTATCAGGTTTAATTTTCGCGCTTCTCTGGCAGCTTCCCGAAGGAAAAAGCGAAACATTTTATTTTGTTTACTTCCTTCTCGGATCAATTCTTTTCTACGCGGCTTATACGGTTTTTGCCACACCGTGGGTGGCGCTCGGTTACGAACTAACCCCCGATTACCATGAACGCACCAGGCTTATGGGCGTGCAGAATTTCTTCGGACAGATCGCTTATGTGGTCTCCCCCTGGTTCCTCTGGATAATGACCTACAAAGGATTTTTTGATAACCAGGTAAGCGGTGCGGCAGGGCTAGCGATCATTATAGCAGTCTTCACAATCGCGGTGGGAATAATCCCGGCAATCTTTCTTAAAGAGAGATTTAAGGAAATAGCCATCAGTGAAACGGAAAAAAGTGAAAAAGCCGCGGCGAAATCAAAATCATTTTTAAGCGGAATTACGGAGTTCTTCAGCAGTTTTTCTACAGTATTAAAATCAAAGAATTTTCTGCTCCTGTGTGCGGCTACCTTCCTTGTATTCAACGGCTTTATGCTCATATCTTCATTCCAGTTTTATGTAATAATATATTATGTATTCAGCGGCGACCAGATGGCAGGCGCGGAATATGCGGGCTATGCCGGAACAATTGGTGCCATATCAACGTTTGCGGTAGTCGCGCTGGTTACCTGGATGTCTACTAAGATCGGTAAGAGGAAAGCATTTTTTGTATCAACCGGCGTATCAATGATTGGCTACGCTCTTAAGTGGATTTGCTATAACCCGAGTTATCCCTGGCTTCTGCTTCTTCCCGCGCCACTGCTATCCTTCAGCCTTGGCGGCTTGTTTACGCTTATGCCATCTATGATTGCAGACGTGGTGGATACAGACGAGATTAAAACCAACGAAAGACGTGAAGGGATGTTCGGGTCTATCTTCTGGTTTATGGTTAAACTCGGAATGGCGGCAGCGCTTGCAGGCGGCGGATACATTCTCAACGCGACAGGGTTTGACGTTGCGCTTGGCGGATCTCAGTCCGATACGACGATTTTCCTCCTCCGGTTGTTTGACGCCGGGTTCCCGGTGATAACCTCAGCGCTGGCGATCTGGGCCATATATGTCTACCCGATTACCGAAGAAAGGGCATACCAGACAAGGAAAGAACTAGAACGCCGCCGCGGACCGGCTTCCGTTGCCACCGGCGCTCCTGCTTTGCAATTACAAACATCACAATTAAAGATAAACGGTATTATCATGGAAAACAACATTGACACAAAAGTAAATGAACTGATGTCGAAAATGACACTGGATCAGAAGATCGGACAGATGACCCAGACCGAGAGGCTTTCGGTTACTCCGGCTGAAATTAAAGAGTACCATATCGGCTCAGTGCTCAGCGGCGGAGGGTCGCTTCCCGGTGATAATAACCCGATTGACTGGGTGAAAATGAATGACGCTTACTGGGCGGCATCAATGGAAGAAGATGAAAACCATCTTGCTATCCCCATCCTTTATGGCGTAGATGCAATTCACGGAAACAATAACGTGAAAGGCGCCACGGTATTTCCGCACAATATAGGTCTTGGTGCGGCTAACGATCCCGAACTGATTCAGAAAGTTGCCCGGATTACCGCGCGCGAAATCCTTGCCACGGGAGTTGAGTGGACCTTCGCGCCTACACTTGCCGTTGTCAGAAATGAAAAATGGGGCAGGACTTACGAAAGCTATTCTGAAGATCCGGCTATTGTAAAGAGCTACGCCTACAATTTTGTAAGCGCAATGCAGGGTGATTATGGTCGGGACAGTGTTATTGCCTGCGCGAAGCACTGGGTCGGAGACGGCGGTACAAACGGTATTGACCAGGGAGAGACTACTCTTCCTTACAGCGAACTTGAGAGGTTGCATATAGCTCCATATTACGATGCAATTGCCGCCGGTGTGCTTACCGTAATGGCATCATATAACAGCTGGAACGGGAATAAATGCCACGGGCACGAGTACCTGCTTAAGGAAGTACTGAAGAAGAAGATGGGATTCCAGGGATTTGTTATTTCAGACTGGAACGGAATAGATCAGCTTTCGAAGGATTACTCTGAGGCAATAGCGCTATCGGTAAATGCCGGAGTGGATATGTTTATGGTACCCGAGAAATGGAAAGAATTTATTCAACTGTTGAAAAAACACGTTGAGAACGGTACTGTATCAATGGAAAGAATAGATGACGCTGTGAGAAGAATACTTCGTGTAAAGTTTATTTACGGACTGTTTGAAAAACAGCGGCCGGCGGAAAGATACTGGTCTGATCATAAATCCTTCGGTTCGGCTGAACACCGTGAAGTCGCGAGGGAAGCAGTAAGAAAATCACTTGTTTTACTGAAAAATGACAATAATATTCTCCCGGTTAATAAATCGGCAAATATACTTGTAGCCGGTAAGAACGCGCATAACCGCGGGCATCAGTGCGGTGGTTTCACGGTGCTTTGGCAGGGTGCTACCGATAACGATACGATTGTCGGTGGGACTTCAATTTGGGAAGGCATTAAAAACGTTGCTCCGAATGCTGTTCTTAATCCGGACGGCAGCGAAGCTGAAGCCGGAAAATATGATGTGGCTATAGTTGTTATCGGCGAGAAACCATACGCAGAAGGATTGGGAGATGTACGTCCCGACGGTAACATCGAAGCGGGTTCGCAATTTATTCGTCCCGACCTGCAGTTAAAACCTTATTCAAGCACCCTTGAACTTTCGAAGATGCATCCCGAGGATATTGAAACGATAAACAGGATTACTTCAAAAGGAATACCGGTGGTGGCAATTCTGATCTCGGGAAGGCCGCTTGTAGTCAATCGTGAACTCGCGGAGTCAAAAGCATTTGTAGCCGCATGGCTACCGGGGTCTGAAGGAGCCGGAGTATCTGATGTGATTTTCGGCGATTATGATTTCCAGGGTAAACTTAGTTTCTCCTGGCCGAAGAAAGAAGACGAGCTGTGGAACAAGGGTGATGTGAATTATAGCCCGCTGTTCCCATACGGTTTTGGACTCAGATACACTGCTGTGTAACGGTATAAAATGATTAAAAAAAATATAATATTACCCGGGATCATACCCGCGAATCAGATACTTGCAATTGCGGTTTTATTCTTTTTATGTACAGGGATGGTCGGTACGGTGTTTGGAAAAAACGGTGATAAGGAGAAGATGGATAAGATCAGGAAAATACTTGAGGAGAATAATATCCCAGATGCGCCGGCTCAGTGGGTTACACGAAAGCCTCTCTTTCGCGATGGCGCTGACTTTAACCCGATGGCAATTGCCTACGGATGTTACCGGGAGGGACAGGCTCCGGGCGTGAAAGGGCCCTCGGTAAGCGAGATCAAAGAAGACCTTGCTATCATTGAAAAGTACTGGACGCTGATAAGGGTATACGGCGCGGACGACGATACAGAAAGAATATTAAGCGTTATTCAAAAAGGCGGACATAATATAAAAGTTGTTTTGGGGATATGGCTTGAAAATGAAGAAGGGAAACCGGAAAAAAAGGCAGCGAACATTAAACAGGTGCTGCGCGGAATAGAACAAGCGGACAAGTACGAAAATATAATCGAGTCAGTCTGTGTGGGAAATGAGACTATGGTTAGCTGGTCTTATCACAGAATGCAGCCAGAACACTTAATTAAATATTTACGCGTAGTGCGGAACTATGTTAAACAGCCTGTTACCACCGCGGATGATTACAGTTACTGGAATCTTCCGGAAAGCAAAAAGATAGCCGCCGAGCTTGATTTTATTATAACTCACATTCACCCGCTCTGGAACGGTATTCAGCTGGAAGAATCAGTTAACTGGCTTGATAAAGTATATTATGAACAGCTGGTGACAAATCATCCTGGGAAAGAAATAGTGATAGGTGAAACCGGATGGTCAACCGATTATGACGCTACCAAGACCGGGCCGGGAGAACAGGGGGCGCTGATTAAAGGTGTGGTCAATGAAGAAGCTCAAAAAGAGTTTATGAAAATGATTTATAAATGGGTGGAGGATAAAAAGGTGGTTACATATCTCTTTGAAGCTTTTGACGAACCGTGGAAGGGCGGCGGCGATAAAACCGGTCCGCGCGAAGTTGAGAAACACTGGGGCATATTTGGCGAGGACAGGAAGCCCAAAATGGCTTTCAGAGAACTGGGCGAGACATTCAGGATCAAAAAAGAAAATAAGAAACCGTAGAAAATTTAACGCCGCCAAATCGCGGCAGTCATTAAAAAGTTTATCAAATAATATTCAGCAACAATATAATAATTAACCGGAGTCAACATGAAAACCAACAAATACACAGCACCCTCCCGGATTTTGTACAGGCAAGTGAATCGGGCTTTAGTCCTTTTCCTTCTCCTTGCGATACCCGGTATGCTTTCGGCGCAGACATTACCCTCTCTGCCGATAGATTTCGAGTCCACCACAGTGAACTATACTTTCACGGATTTTGACGGCGGGCTTGCCACAAAAATCGCCAATCCGCAGGTAAGCGGAATTAATACCAGCGCGAATGTAGCGCAAATGGTAAAAAATGCCGGACAAGTCTGGGCAGGCTCGTATCTAAACCTTAGCGGAGCCATAGACTTCTCCGTCAATAAAACATTTAAAGTGAAAGTCTTTATGCCGAGAGTCGGCGCAAAGATGCTGCTTAAAGTCGAGAATCAGGCTAACACCGCAATCAATTTTGAAAGAGAAAAAACAGGCACCGTAGCTAATGCCTGGGAAGAGCTTACGTTCGATTACAGTGCGATAAACGCTTCTAACCAGTACGACAGGCTCGTGTTCATTTTCGACCTTGGCACGGCAGGAAACGGTTCTGCTGATTTTACTTACCTCTTTGATGATATTAAACTGGTAAACGCGCCACCACCTCCACCGGATACCACCCAGATGAACCTTCCGGTTACATTTGACATAACCTGGATCAATTACGGGCTTGTTGGTTTCGGCGGCGCGGATGTATCTACAATTGAAACAGATCCTACCGCTCCATCAAACAAGGTGGCAAAAGTTATCAAATCAGCCACCGCGGAACTCTGGGCTGGAACCAGTATAACCGCTACAACAGGCGGCGTTCAGACAGGTTTTGCAACTAAAATACCTTTTACCACAACTGAACAAAAAATGAATGTTCGCGTCTGGTCCCCCCACGCAGGCATAGTTGTAAGGCTGAAGGTTGAGGATTACCTTGATCCTACAAAATCGGTTGAAACGGATGTTACAAATACAGTCGCGAATGCCTGGGAAACCCTGACTTTTAATTTTGCCAATCAGGCTGCTGGTACGGCGCCGATTAACCTGTCATATAACTATAACAAGGCTTCAATTTTCTTTAACTTCGGAGTAACCGGTGCGACCGCGGGTGAAAGAATTTATTATTTTGATGATGTCAGATTCGGTGAACCAACTTCAGCAAAAGATGCTGTTCAGGCGCCTTCTGAATTTACGTTGTCACAGAATTATCCGAACCCGTTTAATCCTTCAACCGCTATTTCATACTATCTGCCGGCTGAATCAAAAGTTAAACTTTCAGTGTACAATTCACTCGGACAGGAAGTAGCCGTACTTAATAACGGAACACAGCCATCGGGTTATCATTCAGTTAACTTTAACGCTTCAAATCTGACGAGCGGAATATACTTCTATGCTATACAGGCAAGTTCAGTTGACGGCGGGAAATCATTTAATCAGACAAGGAAGATGAGCTTAATAAAATAAGCTCTGACAGCAGTTTTCTATAAAGCAGCCGGGTGATGCGCTACACATCACCCGGCGCATTGTGCAGTATAATTAAAGTAGCAAATTATGATAAAACCGGAATGCGTCAACAGACCGGTTAAATTAACTAACAATTAACTATACAATACAAATTTAGGAGTTTTTATGAAAAACTTAAACTTTTTTCTACGCGCAAATACCCTCGTGGGCAGAATATTTGTGCTGGCCGCCCTGGCGGTATTTATGTTTGCCGCAACTGCGTCCGCGCAGCAGCCGGTTCTTCCGCTTGATTTTGAATCAGGTACAGCTAATTATACTTTTACCGATTTCGACGGCGGGCAGGCTACTAAAGTTGCTAACCCCGTCAGCGGCGGTATCAATACCAGCGCTAATGTCGGTAAAATGGTAAAGAACGCGGGTCAGGTCTGGGGTGGTTCCTGGATTGCCCTCGCTTCACCAATTGATTTCTCAACCAACAAAACCTTCAAGGTAAAAGTTTATATGCCGCGTGTCGGAGCAAAACTTCTGCTTAAAGTTGAAAATATGACAAACGGCGGAATAAACTTTGAAAGAGAAGTAGCCGGTACTGTAGCAAATGCCTGGGAAGAACTCACATTCGACTACAGCGCTATCAACACCGCGAATGAATACCAGAAGCTTGTTTTTATTTTTGATCTTGGTACAATGGGTACCGGTACAGCGGATTTTACTTACTATTTTGATGATATAAAGCTTGTCTCCGCTCCGCCTCCACCGGTAGATACTACACAGATGAACCTGCCTGTTACTTTTGATATTCCGTGGGTTAACTATGGATTAGCGGGTTTCGGCGGTGCTGAAAACTCAACCATTATTAACAGTCCCGATGTTCCTGCGAACAAAATTGCAAAAGTTGTTAAGTCAGCTACGGCAGAGCTCTGGGCTGGAACGACTATAACCGCCGTAACAGGCGGCGTACAGACCGGCTTCGCGACAAAAGTTCCGTTCAGTGAAACTGAAAAAAGAATGAACGTTAAAGTTTATTCCCCCCACGCGCCAATACAGGTAAGGCTTAAAGTTGAAGATTACTCTGATCCTACAAAATCCTGCGAAACAGAAGCAACGGTAACGGTAGCAAATCAGTGGCAGTGGCTTGTATTTGATTTCGCAAATCAGGCTTCAGGAACCGCGCCGCTCAATCTTGCGTTCAATTATAATAAAGCATCGATCTTTTTTAATTTTGGTGTAACCGGTGCCACTGCAGGCGAAAAAACCTACTACTTTGACGAATTAGCATTCGGAATAACCCCGGTACCTGTTGAGTTAACTTCATTCACAGCCAGTGTAACAGACGGTGGTGTTGTTCTTAACTGGTCAACCGCTACTGAAGTTAACAACAGAGGTTTCGAAATTGAAAAATCCGAAAACGGAAACTGGAACGTCATTGGATATGTTGAAGGAAACGGAACAGTAACCTCAACAAGAAACTACACGTTTACCGATGTAACCGCTCCGGGCAAATATTCCTACAGGCTGAAACAGATTGATTTCGACGGCTCATTCACATATTCAAATGCTGTTGAAACTGAATTTATGCCATCAGAATTTTCACTCGGACAGAATTACCCGAATCCGTTCAATCCCGAAACAAAGATCAGCTTTACGCTTCCGGTACAGGAAAACGTAACGATAAAGATATTTGATCTTACCGGTAAAGAAGTTAAGACACTTGTAAACGGAAAGATGGAAGCAGGAAAACATTCCTTAACACTGAACGCCGAAGGCCTCTCCAGCGGTGTTTACTTCTATCAGATGACCGCCGGCTCATTCACTTCAGTTAAGAAGTTATCGGTCTTAAAATAATTTCATAAAAATAATGCAGTGCAGGTCGTGACCCGCACGAAAAAAATTCAGGGCGGGTTAGCAACCCGCCCTTTTTTATTTGTTGAATTATTCGTAAACGAAAAGTCATTGAATTCACCACTGGCAGCTCACGAGCTGCACTACGGATGAATTTTAAAACGGCGTTATAATTCATTTCTTTTTATTATATTATTTGAACTAAGTGTTACTGTTTATAACTAATCATTTTTATTATCTGCTCGAAAGGAAGAGGTATGGACTCCGCTGAAAAAACCATGATCGAAAACCTGTTTAAAAACACAGGAAAAACACTCGAACAATGGATTGAAATAGTTAAGAAGAAAAATTTCGCTAAGCACGGCGAAATAATAAAATTTCTGAAAGAAGAACATTCGTTCGGACACGGATTCGCGAATCTTGTTGCGCACAAATCACGGGGCTCGGACGCTGGTTCAGCGGAAAATCCGGACGATCTTATCACGAAACAATACGCCGGCAAAGAACACTTCAAACCTGTTTATGATATGCTGATGAAAGAAATCGGTAAGTTCGGCAGCGATATTGAAACCGCTCCTAAAAATGCCTACGTGAGCCTTCGCAGGAAAAAACAGTTTGCAATACTTCAGCCCGCTACAAAAACCAGGTTCGAAATCGGGATTAACCTGAAGGGTCAGCCGGGTAAGGGTGTGCTGGAGGAAATTAAAACCGCAAACTCTATGTGCTCACATAAAATTACTATTGCATCTGAAAAAGATATTACCCCCGAAGTAATAAAGTGGATTAAAGAAGCTTACAAAAAAGCCGGGTAACGCTATTAGCCGAAATGATAATATGCCCTGAAATTAATAAGCGCAGCTCACGGGTTGCGCTACGGTTTTGTTGGGTGCCTTGCTAAGTCGTTCTGCAATGAAGATTGGTTTGCCTTCTGCGCGCAGCTCACGAGCAGCACTACGGGTATTTATTTTTTACTTGTTCGCGTTTTTGATGAAGAAGGAAGGGGATACGCCGGTAAACTTCTGGAATGCTTTGTTGAATGATACCCTGTTGTTGAAACCGCATCTCTCTGCAATCCCTTCCATATTCAGGTGCTGAAGCTCTCCTGAGGATATCAGATGAATTGCTTCTTTGATCCTCATATCATTGATATATGTAGCGAAATTGACATTATAAGCGCTGTTAATGGCTTTTGAAAGATAGCTCCTGTTGGTGCCGAGAAGATCCGCGATCTTTCCAAGTGAGATATCTTTATCCAAATATAGTTTATTGTTTGTCATCAGCTGTTCCAGATCTTTCACGATTGAATCAATCTTAGCGTCATCCGCTTCCCCAGGGGTTTTTATCTCTGATTCCGCGGGATCCGTTTGGGATACTTCCTGGTGAATATGCCCACCCACGACTTCAATGTTTTTTCGCACAAGTTTTTTGTTAGCGCGATTGATTTTTACGTAAAGATACCCGATGACAAGCAAAGAAAAAGTAACAACTGAAATGATGGTTAGTAAAAGAGCCTGCCTGCTTTCGTAATTTTTTATCTCCCTGAGGTAGTTATTGTAATTATATTCCGCGAATGTGTTCATATATCGGGCACGGTAGAAGACGGAGTCCGATTTGTTCTTTGCGTTTACGAGTAAAAGCAGGTAATCATTGGCGCGTTTATCATCCTTTAAGAGACTGTAGGTTTTTGAAAGTCCGCTGTATATATTAACCTGGTTGCCGTAATCGGGAGAATCCCTGTCGAATTTTTCAGCCTTTTTAAAATAATATAATGCCGAATCCGGTTTTCCCTGCTCAAAGCAAAGAGTTCCTTTTGAGGTATATAGACCGGGCAGTTCAGTTTTCTGTTGAAATCTATAACTTAATTGCTCCCCGAGAATAAAATATGTTTCTGCTTCAGTATATTTTTTTTGGTTAAGTGTAACTTCCAGCAACTTCCTGTACAGATAAGGCAAGCCGCTTGAGTCGGCGTAGTTCATCTTCCTCGCAGAAAGCTGCCTGAGTGATTCTTTGAAAATTTCCTCAGCCTCGGCGTAGCGGTGTTGTTTGATCCTTATCAGTCCGATGTTATTGTTGAGCGTTATCAGCCTCCAGCTGTTTTTATCTTTTGTTTTCTCAGCAAGAATCAATCTGTAAGTTTTTTCCGCTTCATCATAAGCTCCCGCGTAGTAGTGTAAATCAGCGATCATTTGCAGCACCCCGCCCATTTCGTATCTGGGGGCCAGGGATTCCAGGGCATCCTTTGCTTTAAGCGCGTAGTACATAGCGGAATCAGTCATAGAATTATCGCGGAAAACGATGGCTTTGAATGTATATGCCGCGGATAACAAGTAAATATTCCCCCGTTTTTCCGCAAGGTTCTGCGCCTTATTCAGCATCCGGATCTGGTCTTCGTATGCATAGAAGCGGTAGGAGTGTATCAGGGTTTTAATGTATAGAGAGTTGTTATTTATTCCCGGCGAGACCCTCAGAAGTTTCCGGCTTAATTCCGTGGCAGAATCGTAAGAGGCAACGTACATTCTTAGGATCAGTTGTTCTTCTATCTTTTCCGCCTCTTCGGGTGTAGAATTTTTCATCAGTCCCAGAAGGCTGTCAGCATAATCACGGCTCTGGCCAAACAGCGCCGCGAAGAATAAAAAAGTAAACAATAAGGACTTAATCATAAGAATCAGACAAATATAAAAAACACAAAATAAATACGGGATGAACCCGTAATAAAAGATATAATTTTAAATTTTATGAAAAAACCGGATAAACTTTATCAATCTTAACAGCAAACCACTTTACAAGGGGGGGTAAAATGATATAACTTTGCGGCGCTGTGTTTTTGTGTTACTAACCCCCTAAAATTTCGAGGTATTGATGTCTGCTTTTAAGCAAGTCCGCAAAGCTATGTTTATTTTTATCTTATTTTGTGCGTTCGCTCACGACGGGACTAATGCCGCCGTTGGCAAAGATAGCCCCATATTGCAGCCCACTATAGAAGAGCGAATAAATGCAAATCAAAATGAGGCTTTTAATGCAATTAATTCGTCTGCGGCAGATCCACAGAATCCCTTTTCAGCACCGGTGATTGAGTACCCTGAACCACGCGCGTCGAATACCGCCCATACAGTATCACGGGTCATTTCCGGTATCAGGATATCTGGCTCTGCAGTACCGACAACCGGAAGCTATGTGCCAAGATTATACTACAAAAACTCTGATGCAAACTCGGCGTGGACGAGCACTCCCGGCACTCTGGTGAGCGGAGATGGTTCGGATGGCATCTGGAGTTTTACATTAACATTTGCAGATATCGGAGGAGTAAATAACGGACAAAGAGTGGCATATTACATTGTTGCCCAAAGTGAGGGAGCCGCAGTGGCGGTGCTACCATCCGCCGGGGCAAATCATACTGATGTTCTTACGCAAGTTACCGCACCAACATCACCCTATACATTCTTCAAGAGGCAGCTTTTTGTAAAAAATGTTGTAAAGGTGGGAGGAGCCGGGGCAGACTATCCGGCGTTGACAGGAACGTCAGGCTTGTTCTATGCAATAAACACTTCGGTTTTCAGAGATGATCTTACTGTACAGATCAGCGCTGATCTTACAGAAGCTTACGCACAGCCGCAATCAAATTACAATCACCTTAATGAATTTTCCCGAGAAGATAATGCTCCATATAATCTTACCATTACGACAGATGGTAATGCAAGGGTAATTGCCGGCAATCTAGCGGGTAATTTAACCAATCCATTATCTGTATTGTATATAAGAGCATCAAGAATTATTATAGACGGTACCTCTCAAAAATTATTAACAATCAGAAACACCCGAAGCAGTGTAACCTCTCCCACAACCATTTTTCCGACAGTGCTATTTGCCACAACAGCATCTTATGATACTTTAAGGAATTGTATCATTGAGGGGGGGACCAACACCCATAATACTGGTGCGGTAACAATACAGTCTGACGCACTTAATCCCCCGAAAAATACTGTTATCGAAAACTGCAACATTAAAGACTATAGCGGTGTACTGCCGGGGAAAGGAATTTTTATCGCAGGGGGCGATTCAATTACCATAGCCAATAACAATATATATAATTATGATACAACGGGGGTTTATCTTGCAGGTGGTACAGCAGGTCAAATTAAAATTGAGGGTAACAGTTTTTTTCGCACAATTGCTGTAACCAAACCACTTAATGTAATAATATCGACCGGCCTGGCTGAATTTGTCCCGAATATTAGTGGTAATTATTTTGGCGGGCAGAATGTGAACAGCGGCGGCTCGGCGTTGAATATGCTGAGTTATAACTACACGGCCATCACTGCTCTTTCCGGAAATATCCACGGAAACGTTATTACTAATATTACCAACAACACAAACACAACCTCAACTTTCACGGGAATTAAAACGACAGCGGGCAGCGGCGCGGTGGTTAATATAGGCGGGCTGGCAGGTAATGTTATTGGGCACTCCGTAAATCCAAATGCGATTGCAAATGTCAGAAGCTTTTATGCAATTGATGCATCAGCCACGACCGGCACCCTTAATGTTGAGAATAATACAATTGCAAATATAAACCGTCAGGGAACCGGAACCTTTACCGTAATTACCGGCAACGGAAGCGGCACAATTAAAAACAACACGATCTCGGTTATTAATACTCCCGCAAATGCAACTTTTACCGGAATAACCAGCAGCGGTGCCGATGCGATTGAGGGAAATATTATTTCATCAATAAGTATGGCTGGTGCCGGTAATTTTACAGGAATCAACGGCAGATATGTAAGAAAGAATCGGATTTATTCCATTACTACGGGTTCAACTGGCTCGCCCGTCATTACTGGTATAAAAGTCCCGGATGATGTTGCAAAAGAAATAAGCAATAATATGATATCCCTTCAGAATTCAACGGGAGTTACTGCGGCAATAAGAGGCATCCTATGCTCAAAACATACGGTTTCGGCAAATCCGTTTTTAATTTATCACAACAGTATTTTGATAACCGGGGTACAAAACAGTTCGACAAAATATGCTGTTGAAATTGCAGGCACTCCGGTAAACACGATGATTTTTAATAATATATTTTCAAACAGAATAACGGGACAAAGCGCCACAGTACAATCCGGAGTATATAAATTTGGCACAACAACTATATCGGGGGTGGCAATTGACAATAATCAGACATACTCAGCCTCATCAGCATATTATGCCGTTCTAAACACAACGAATGTTACCTTTGCTACATTATCAGGCGGTACTTATAAATACAGCGCAGGCACAAAAAATATGGATGGCAACTCCCGTAATCAGGATGTGACATTTCAATCAACCTCTAATTTGCTGCTGGCGGCTGATACCGGATATACGGCCTCTGTAATTACAGGCCTGAAGACAGCAGAGGTAATTACCGATATACAAGACTCACTGCGGAGTGATCCTCCCGTTGTCGGGTGCCACGAACACGTGCCCAACAGAACGCTCACTTCATCAGGAACACTTCCTTCTTCCGGCAACATCGGCGGGCTTACACTTAACCTCAACACCGGAACCGCATCGCTTGGCGGAAACACCATTTTCACAGGTCAACTAACAATGAATAGCGGAACGTTAAATCTGGGCAATTACACATTAACACTTAATCAGGGAATAAATTATACCGGTGGAACAATTATTGCCGGTCCCGGATCAAACATTATTATCTCCCACACCACAGCAAATGACACCGCCACGCTTCCGCCTATCAATGGCGAGATGGGTAAGCTAAAGATAAATCACTCGCGGGGCGTGCGGCTGTCATCAAACATTGTTCTTAACGATACACTCGACCTTCAAAACGGTTCGCTTGTACTGGCAAATAATTCCGTTGAGATTAAGGGTGCGGTCAGGCAGTCTTCGGGATCGTTTAAGGGTGGTATCGGCGCGGGAATGAAAGTAAGCAGCGCTTCGCCGGTTATACTTCCGCAAATTACGGGCGGGCTTAAATCATTCACAAAATCGGGTGAGGCATCGTGTTCGCTTTCATCTGACCTAATTATTCACGATACCTTAATTATTACCGGAAGCGGATTTTCAATCGGGGCAAACAAACTTTCGTTTAAGGGAAAATCTCTGAATGCTCCGGTTGCAATTACCGGCGGAAGTACTTCGGAAATAGAGATCTCAGGCACCGGGGCGGATACATTTTCTCTGCCGAAAGTTAACGTCGGACTTAAAAAACTTTCAATGAACAGACCGTCGGCAACCTTGCGGTTAACCGACACACTGTCACTTCAGGACACTCTGGATCTGAATAACGGTAATCTGTCATTAAACAGCAAACCGCTGATACTCAGCGGCCCGATAAAAAATGGCACCGGGAAAATAGTGGGGGGAGCGGGAAGTGCGGTGGTGCTTCAAGGGTCACCTTCTGATACAACAACTCTCCCGGAAATTCAAGGCGGTTTGTCGAAAATGGTAGTTAACCGGTCTGCCGGGGCAAAGCTTTCAACTAACCTTACTATTCTCGATACGCTGAAAGTTGAGTCCGGAAAACTGCTTACAGGCCCCAGCAAGGTTATTCTCTCAAATAACGCGGATATCGTTGGTGAGACGACCGGCAACTATATTGTTGGTTCACTTGAAACCACCAGGTCCGCGGGAACCGGTTCTTCAAATTTTGGAGGTATTGGTTTAACAATGGCTTCGGGGGGGGATAACCTGGGAACCGTTACCGTCACTCGCAGAGCAGGTCCGCAGGCAAAGGTCTCTTTTGGAAGTGCTTCCAGCATTAACCGGACCTGGTCAATCGAAGCGGAAAATCAGCCAACCTCAGGAAGGACATTAACATTTAACTGGGTGAAGGATGATGATAGTACATCCGCTTCGGTAAATGCCTGGTTCAGCACAGATAACGGTTCATCCTGGTCTAAGCACAGCGGGCCATATAACCCGGGGACCGGTAACTTACGCTCGGTTACGATAAATACAACACATTTTTCCGAGTGGACTTTCAGTAACGAAGACAACCCTCTTCCTGTTGAGTTGGTATCTTTCACGGCAATGGTTAAAGCTGCTTCCGTGAGCTTAAACTGGGAAACCGCTACAGAGGTGAATAACTACGGATTCGAAATACAGAGATCTGAAAACAGAGAGCAGGGAACAGGGAATAAAGAACAGGGAGCTATGGAGAAATGGGATATTGTGGGATTTGTTGCGGGGAGCGGGAATAGTAATTCACCGAAGGAATATACTTTTGCGGATAAAAATTTAAAACCAGGAAAGTATTTGTACCGCCTGAAGCAGGTTGACACAGACGGCAGTTTCAGTTATAGTGCGGCTGTTGAGGTGGATTTTAACAGCATTCCGAAGGAGTTCTCTGTTTCCCAGAATTACCCGAATCCCTTTAATCCATCAACGACCATAGATTACAGTATCCCCTCAGCATCGGATGTAAAGATTGAAGTGTATGATGTGATAGGAAACAAAGTAGCAGAATTGTTTAATGAGAAAAAGGAGGCTGGATATTATTCGGTACCGTTCAACGCATCTGCACTGCCCTCGGGAGTATATGTATACAGAATAGAAGCGGGAGAATACAGGGCGGGGAAAAAGATGACGATAATAAAATAAATAACCTAAAAATAAAACAAATGTAGTGCAGCTCGTGAGCTGCACGAAAGAAAAGAAGGGCGATGTAGCAAGTCGCCCTTTTTTATTTATTGAATTATTGGTAAATGAAAGATCGCTGAATTTACCACGGGCAGCTAACGAGCTGCACTGCCGGTGATTTTTTTATTGGGGGAATGGAAAAAAAGAAGTGTTGAATAAATCACGGGCAGCGCACGAGCTGCACTACGGTTATGGTTGCAGAGTGGGATGCAAAAACGCTTTTTCCGTTTATTGAACTATTGACAAGTGATAAATCTTTGAATTCATCACGGGTCGCTCACGAGCTGCACTACGGTTGTGTTTGTTGCGGTTGTGGTTAAAGGGTGAATGGGTAAGGTGCGATGCGATTTTACATCGGGGCTAAGGTGAGATAGCGGGCGGTGAATCTGTCTATTGAACAGGATAAGTCATAATTGAACGCCAGTACCCGGAGTGAATATAACTGCTCCCTGAAATTTGTAACCATCGCGCGAATTGCCTTACGATTCCGGCTGGCTCTGAGCCGCTCGGGTGAAATAAAAAAGGAAGCGAATCTTTCAAAGCCCGTTAATGTACCCGGGCTGCTGAAATCGAGATTAAGTATGCTTACCCGGAATTTAACTATCTCGTTCAGACGGAAATCCTTCCTTATATTGTCCTGGAATTCATATAACATAAGCCTCAAAAATGCCAGCTCTTCACGGGTGCATCCGCCGTCGGATAATAGCCGTGATGAGGCTGCGATCATATTTTCAACTGTATGTAGAAAGTTTTCGTTAATGTCGTTCATATCATCTTCTTGTTTCCATATGCAATTTACTTAAGCCGCAGCACGGAATTTTTGTTTTGGGTTACAAAGGTCACCCGGACACCCCCATCCGTGACCACCATCACACCGCACTTATAACCAGCCGTAAGGGCACATACCCGAGCCTTTATTTCAACTCGTGCTTTGATGCCCCCCTATATCCAGAGACAGAACAGAAATGGGGAGGCGTAACCGGACTGTCAGCTAATGAACTCAAACCGATCGTTTTCAAAATGTTGAATTTTAACGAAAAACAGGGGGGTAGAAGGACAAACTGCCAAAAAATGCTTTAGAATTGAAAAGTAGCCGGATGTTTATGTCAGCCGGGGTACCTATATTGTCATAGCGGTTTGCTTCCTTTAATAAACTGTGTCCGGGAGAAGGGGGGCTTTCCGGAACTATAATGTTATTGAATGGGTTTTACCTGTTAGTTCAAATCCGGGGACCGTAATTTAATTCTGTTTATCCCCTGTTATCTTTTCCCGGGTGTTCAACCGGAGCGCGCAAATTGTTTGACCTTAGAAAAAGTTTTAATAAAAATAAATCATAAATTCTTTCATTAGCCGGAAGTATGTAACAAAGGAGTTTATTTCCATTGTTAGAATCAACAATAACCCATTTATATAACCAGCAAAAACTGCTCGCGGATATTTCGCAGCTTTTAATAAGGGCGGATGACCTGTATACGGTTATCAATCACATTCTTAAGCTGCTGGGAGAGCATACAAACGTAAGCCGTGTATACATATTTGAAAACACCCCGGACGGCATTCACACCAATAACACCTATGAATGGTGCAACGAAGGAATAACCCCGCAGATAGGAATACTAAAAGATCAGCCCTGGGAGATCATTCCAACCTGGAAGCAGATCATGACAACAAAAGGGCGCATTTTTTCTGACAATATAAACGAACTTCCGGAGGATATCCGCGAAGTGCTCGCGCCGCAGGGGATTAAGTCCATACTCTCATACCCTCTTTACGTGGAGAACTGGTTCTTTGGGTTTATCGGATTTGATGAATGTGTAAGAACTAAAATCTGGCGCGAAGACGAGATGGATCTTCTGCGCACAGTATCGAACCTGCTCTCTAATGCGTTTGAAAGAAAAGTTGTTCACGATAAACTCAAACTAAATGAGATCAGGCTTAAGTTCGCGATTGATGCGGCAAATGAAGGGTTATGGGAATGGTACAGCCAGACCGGCGAAGTTTATTTCAGCGATACCTGGAGCACTATGCTCGGGTTTGAACCCGGGGATCTGGAGATAAGTTATGACGGATGGGCGAAACTGGTTCACCCTGATGACTATCAGGAAGTGGTGAAGCAGCTGAGCGCGCACATAAAAGGTGAAACGGAATTTTATGAAGTGACATACCGTCTGCGCACAAAGAGCGGGGAGTACAGGTGGATACTTGATCACGGAAGAGTAGTTCAGAGAGATGAAAATAATAACGCGGTGCGGATGCTGGGGACGCATATAGACGTTACCAAGCAGAAAGAGATCGAACAGCAGCTCAAAGAATCAATAGAAACAAAAAACATTCTTTTCTACATAATCTCGCACGACCTCAGAGGACCGGTGGGAGACATACTCGCTGCTCTTGAATTTATGACGAGCGGAGCGAAAGTTAATGACGAGACAAAGAATAAGTTCCTGGAAGAGATGAAAAAATCCTCGCGCACTACGTACTCGCTTCTCGAAAATCTTCTTAACTGGGCGAAGCTTCAGACCAATAGCATAAAGGTGAATCCGGGAGCTTTTAAGATGCACGACATTATAGACGAAGGTATTTCACTTATCACCACTACCGCAAAGCAGAAAGACATTCAGATCGAAATTGTCGCTGACCCGCAGCACTCGGTATACGCTGATAAGGAACTCGCGGGCCTTGTAGTGAGAAACCTTGTCAGTAACGCGATTAAGTTCACACCCAGGAGCGGAAAGATAATGATCTCGGTAGAAAGAAAAGGAAAAGAAACGGTAGTCGAAGTAGCGGATACGGGCGTGGGGATGGAGAAAAAACTGATTGATAAAATATTAACATCGGCGGGTATTTATTCAACCCGCGGCACCGAGAACGAAAAAGGATCCGGTATCGGGCTTGTTCTCGTAAAGAATTTTGTGGAAAAGAACGACGGCAAGCTCCGCTTTGTCTCTTACCCCGGCAAAGGCACAAGGGCAATATTTACGCTGCCTTCGGCAGAATAAGTAAAGCCCCCGGGAGAGAATTAGGATTTGGGGGCTTTACACTTCAATCCACGCACGCGTATAGCGTGCGACGCCATCTTCCACGGGGATAAAGTCTGACTGGACGGTTTCAATCCACGCACGCGTATAGCGTGCGACGAAGGAGTGTCTCGCGCGAGTAGGCAACAATGAAGTTTCAATCCACGCACGCGTATAGCGTGCGACCATAGATGACTTGTATGATAGAATAACAAATTTAGTTTCAATCCACGCACGCGTATAGCGTGCGACGTTGAACCCTTCTTCCGCACCTTCGCTGAACTTGTTTCAATCCACGCACGCGTATAGCGTGCGACATTTGCGCATCACGAAAACGCCGCCGAACTCTGGTTTCAATCCACGCACGCGTATAGCGTGCGACCGAGCAGCCCAGATCTAATCAAAAATATCATCTGTTTCAATCCACGCACGCGTATAGCGTGCGACTTAAACTTCTGCTCAGTATTGTGTCCGGGTCAAATGTTTCAATCCACGCACGCGTATAGCGTGCGACTGACGATGGCTGTTAATCAGTTGGGTTTTGTGATGTTTCAATCCACGCACGCGTATAGCGTGCGACCAACCGCTCAGGATGCTCTGCGCGTCGCTGAACACGTTTCAATCCACGCACGCGTATAGCGTGCGACCGAGCGTCGCAAATGACCTTCTCTCAATGTTCGAGTTTCAATCCACGCACGCGTATAGCGTGCGACATGATATTGTAACACCAAAACCAAATTTATCAAAGTTTCAATCCACGCACGCGTATAGCGTGCGAC
>JABWCL010000062.1 GCA_013360295.1 Ignavibacteriaceae bacterium
AATCTCCTCCCATTTTTACAAAGGGGAGGCCGGGAGGGGTTATCGAAACAAATATTAAGCAATCACTTATGGTACCGGCTCTGCTGGTTTATGAATTAAGAATTAAAAATTATTTAACTCAGAATCCCAGGGGGGTAAAAAATATGAGTCATAAAATATATTTTGCGTTCTTTGCGGCACTTTTGCGTCTTTGCGTTTTCGGGGACTTTAGTGAATTCCGGGACACTTATACTTTCACCTCTTTACAATGTGTTATACACTTGTACGCAGTATTAACTTTTATTTTTAACCTTTAACCACAAAACATTTTTAATTTCCCGTCCCGCTAAGAGAATGAGACTAATTCTTAATTCATAATTCTTAATTCTTAATTGTTAAGGTATTTCGCTTTCCTGCTTCCTTCGTAACTATCTATTCTAAATAGTACACCTTCAAGTTTTCCGTTGACTAACGGCACCCGCAGTGATGTTTTTAAGCCGATGCTCTTTCGCAGCGAGGGGTCTCCGGTGTAAATAAATGCTGTCGTGCCCGGGCAACGCTGTTTTATAAAATCACCAAACTCTTTATATAACTGCTTAACCTCTTCGATCTCACCGAGACGTATTCCGTATGGGGGATTGGCAATAATTATTCCATCCTTAAATTCCTTAACGTGACTGAAGGGATGTCCTCCAAGTTTTACATTTTCAGAATATGGAAGGCGTGATATGTTTTCTTCGGCGACTTTTATTACCCGCTGTGATTTATCACTTCCGGATATTAATCCCGGAAGGAGCGGACGAATACGCGAATCATATTCCTCTTTGATCTTCTTCCATTCGCTTTTATCGTAACCCGGTAGATACACAAAACCAAACTTCTTCCTTAGATACTGCGCCGGTATGCGGCAGTAATGCATCAGCGCTTCACATAAAAACGTGCCCGAGCCGCACATCGGATCCCACAGCGGCTTTTCGCCGTCCCATTTGCTAATTCTCAGTATGGCGGCAGCAAGTGTTTCCTGCATCGGGGCGTCTCCGGCAAGCAGGCGGTATCCTCTTTTATGCAGCGACTCCCCTGACGTATCCAGACTTATAACCGCCTTATCCTTTTCTATGTGCAAGTTAAGCCGGACATCAGGGTCGGTAGTGCTTACATCCGGGCGTTTGCCGTAAATATCACGGAAATAATCAACGATCCCGTCCTTTAGTACCTGGGAGGCATAAAGCGAGTTTGTGATTGCGCTCTTTGCCACGGAAGCTGAAATCGAAAAAGTCTTATCTACCGGGAATATTTTTTCCCATTTGATTTTCTTCGCTGCCTTTATAAGCGCTTCAGTATTCGCGCAGTGGAAAGAGATCAACGGTGCAAGCACGCGCGAGAGGAGTCTCGAAGTATAGTTGATCCTGTAAATAGTCGGCAGGTCAGCGGTGAAATAAACTCCCCTGTAAGCCACGCGTGTGTTTGTCGCGCCAAGTTCTTTAAGTTCTTCTTCGCACATCGCTTCCATTTGTCCCGGTGCCTGAGCGAAAAATTGATTGGTTGATTGGTATTCTAACATTCGGATTAATAATTATTTGAAATTAAATATACTTAGTTATTTATAATTACACCTCCTTTTGAGATTAATCTTCCTGCCTTAATATGGTATTAAGGAGGTTAAACAACAGTATTAATCGCCCCTTGGCAGAAAATAAAAAGCCGGAGGGTTACTCCGGCCTGTTAATTTAAATTCCGCTTATTTTATCAACGTCATTTTACGAACTATCGAGGATGTTTCCCCCGACAATTTATAAAAATAAACCCCAGATATCATATCTTTTCCGTTAAACACCGTTTTGTGATCTCCCGCAGAGAGTGTGCCACTGATCAGAGACGCAACTTTTTCTCCCATTATGTTATAGACATCCAGAGTATAGTACCCTTGTTTTGGTACTGAGAACTCTATTACGGTAATAGGGTTAAAAGGATTCGGGAAATTTTGTTTGACAGCAAACTCTACCGGTACAACAGCTATTCCCTTAATGCCCGTTGGTGAGTTAACAGTGAAGGCTTCTTTTTCCGAAAAAGCGGAGAATTCACCGTTGAGGTTTGCCGAACGGACTCTCCAATAATATGTTATGCCTGAATTCAATTCACCCACAGTCAAACTCGGCTGCGCGGAAGAAAAAGTAACTGCATCCGACATATCGGGCTGCGTGGATATTTGTACCTGGTAATCAGATATTTCCCCCTGTGTTGGCAGATACCAGGAGACCAAAGGTGAATTAGTCGTTATTATTTCTCCGTTTACAGGGCTGCCACCCATAGGAACAACCGCGCTGGTTCCCGCAAGAGTAACGAAGCTGGCTATTGATGACGGAGATGAATAAACCTGGCCATCATACGACTTAACACTCCAGAAATATGTTGTGCCGGGATTAAGATCGCTAAGCGCCGCACTCATTTGGGTTAACCCGCTTATCGTTACCGCATCACTCATATCGCTGTTAACTGAGTACTCCAGGTCATATGATAAACCTGTTGACGAGCCTCCTAAATACCAGTAAAGCACGGGACTGAGAGTATAAACGGTTGCCCCGCCAATAGGCCAGGATGGATGAGGAGTAACAGCGGCAACAGTACCTCCTACTGTTGTAAATCTTTCGGTAGCTGACCAGTCTGAGTGCGATGATCCATTGTTAGTCCGCACTCTCCAGAAATAGGTAGTACCGCTTTGAAGGTTTGATACTTCAAGGGTCGTGGCATTTATACCTGTTTGAGTTGGCGACCCTGTAAGAGCACCCGCTCCATATTCAACATCAAAGGTGATTCCTGTGTTGGCGGTCTGTGTGTACCAATTAAGATTGTAGTTAGAAGCATATATTAATGCTCCCCCAATCGGCCAGGAAGGGAACGGGACAACAAGCGATGATGTTACTACATTATAGATTTTGAAGCTTTGTTCAGCAGACCAGTGAGAAACAAGGTTTCCGTCTGTTGACTGCACTTGCCATTTATAATCAGCACCGGGAGTCAAACCGCTAAGAGGAAGCGATAGGGATGTAATTCCTGTATGCGTTGGGACTCCTGTGAAAGAAGTGCCAAGGCCTTCCACAATTTCTACATTATAAGTTAATCCCGTGCCTGATGCGCCGAGATACCAGTAGAGCGTAGTGGAAGTTGAATATACGGTAGGATAACCCACCGGCCAAGACGGAGTAGGCACAATAACGTTTGTAACCTGAACGGTATTAAAAGTCTCAATGGCTGACCAGTGCGATGTGATTGACCCGGATACTGACCTAACGCGCCAGGAGTACTCCTGCCCTTGCTGCAGATTAGTTGCGGCAAAGTGTGTTGCCGTTATTCCGGTGTGAGTCGGTGTTCCGTTAAGAGAACCGGGGTCGCCTGCCCTTATCTCAAGTTCATATGTGAGTCCCGTGCTTGCTGTATTAAGATACCAATATAGAGTGGGAGAAAGATTATAAACCAAAGCTCCGCCGTTCGGATATGAAAGTTGCGGCACCACTGCCTGCCCGAAAGTAATAAAACTTTCAGTCGGCGAATAACTTACTACAGCGCCTGCCGAAGTTTTCAAGCGAACCTTCCAGTAATAGAGTGTACCGGGAATAAGTCCGGGGACAGAAGTTACATTGGTTGTAAGATCTGAAATTGTTGTTGGCGAGGAAAATCCGGGATCTGTAGAGAGGATTAGGTCATACTTCCAATCCATCCCACCGGTGGGAACCGACCAGCTGAAGGACGCCGGATATGAATTGAGAGCAACTCCTCCCGTAGGCCAGTGTAAAACAACATCCCTGTGGTGCGCGGTTGTGAAAGTGAAAGTTTCCGACCAATCACTTGCGTACGGTTCATAATGGGCGCTGACTCTCCAATAATAATTCTGATTGTTTAACAAATCAGTAAATGCCCGGCTGGTTGTATAGATGGAGCCCTGAAGAAAGATTGAGGTGGCAAATGTCGGGTCCGTGGAAAGTTGTAAAGCGTACTCGTTAGCGCCTGGAACGGCAGTCCACGTAATTACGGGTTCAATTGATTCATTATAAGATCCGTTCACCGGATATACTGCCACGGGAGGCAGAAATGGTTCGACTACCACATCGCGGAAATAATTTGTGTTGTTGTACGAAAATGTGGGAAACTGTCCCTGCGTATTCGGTGATCCGCTGTAGACTCCGTTATTATTGTCGGCAACCGTATATAAGAAACCATTTGTCACGGAATTTGCAAGAGCCTGGGGGGCTGATGCTCCGTAAGCAGTGTTGGAGTTAACCGAAACAGTATATACCTGGCCGCCTCCAAGGAATAAATATTGCCCTGCAGCCGGCGCGATTTGCCACCCTGAGGCAGTTTCATTTGTAAATACAGCCGTTGCCATCTGGATGCCGGATCCATTCCATAAGCGCCCAATGTGTGCTCCTGTTTCTCCCGGCATTTTATAATAGCGGATATACCTTACCCTGGAATCACGTGTGACCCTGAATTTTACTCCCATCTCATAAGGTCCGTCATTATATTCCGCGACAGGAAGCTGATCTGTAAAAATCGAGACGAGGTTGCTGTGCGCAACAATATCCACAAAGTAGTTTGAGTTCAGGTACGACTGCTGCGGGAAGCTTCCCGGCACAGTATTATAAACTCCGTTATTATTGTCGGCAACTGTTGATAGAAATTGATTGGCTGCGGGCACGGCAAGCCCCTGATGCTCATAAGCATACAGCGAATTCGTATTCACCGAGACTACATACACGGTATTCTCATCAATAAGCACCGGAGAGGAAAGCGTTTGCACCTGCCATCC
This sequence comes from Ignavibacteriaceae bacterium, assembly GCA_013360295.1. GTDB lineage: Bacteria > Bacteroidota > Ignavibacteria > Ignavibacteriales > Ignavibacteriaceae > JABWCL01. The sequence continues at coordinate 4,784 of JABWCL010000062.1, forward strand.
TGAAGCAGTTTCGTTTGTAAATAAAACTGAAGCTATAAGATCTCCGGCTGCGGACCAGATCTTGCCGGTATGTGAGCCGGCCTCACCGGGTATTTTGTAAAACCTTATGGCAGTAATTTCGGTGGATTGGGAAGAAACAAATTTTGTTCCCAATTCATACGCGGCGTCGTTACCGGCGCCGGACGGAACCTGGTTCGTAAAGATGGAAACCTGTGGTAAGGCCGTAACAACACTTAATGCCACGATCAATAGTACCAGGCGAGGTATCTCCATACTTAAATAGAAGAAGTTTTTCTTCATATATGTTCTCCTGAATGATTTCATTGTACTTTAAACTATGAGTAATACTCTGCCGGCTGTCAAGAACAAGACTACCGGCTAATACACTATACAAGCAATTGAGGGCAAAAATCGAGCCACATATAGAAGGTGAAAATCGTACTGATTTTGAGGATTTTTAAGGCATTTCATTATTTTTTATGCCCCCTTTTGATAATTGCGTATCATTATGATACACCATGCCAAAGATTTGTATTCAGTTCCGTTCGCTCATTACCGGGTAAAAATTATTAAAAATTGGCAGCCGAAGGTTCTATTACAATGTTACAAGGTGAGTTTTAGGATTTTTAATTTAAAGGGTCATTAAATATTACCGTTTATGTAAAAATAAAGCGCAATAAATCATTTATCGTTATTTTGTGATAATTAATTCTGATTAAAACCTGACGTACGACGCTGATGTGGGTTTTAATTAACAAAGATTCCAAACATTAGAGAGAAAAATAGTTTTGAAAGCTATTCTATATAATCACTACGGCGCCGCCGATGTCCTCTACGCGGGTGAAGTTAATAAACCCGTACCGCAAAACAACGAAATTCTGATCAAAGTCCATTTTTCCACGGTTACTACCGGTGATGTAAACATTCGCGGGTTTGTCTTCGTACCTAAAGGCTTCAAATTTATTGCACGGCTAATGTTCGGATATAACAAACCAAAGAAGCAGATTTTGGGAGTAGAATTCTCCGGAATTGTTGAAGCAGCCGGCGGGAGCGTGAAGCATTTCAAACCCGGCGACAAGGTATTTGGCATTGATGGTAGCGGGATGGGTGCTTATGCCGATTATAAATGTTTTAACGAGGACAGCGCAGTATTAATTATTCCGCAAAACCTTAGCCTTGAAGAAGCCGCTGCAATCCCTTTCGGCGGATTAACAGCATATTTTTTCCTTAAGGAGAAAGCTGATATTAAGCCTGGGCAGAAGGCGCTGATCATTGGCGCTTCAGGGGGAGTTGGCACCGCTGCCATTCAGGTGGCGAAGTACTACGGAGCAGAGGTTACGGGCGTATGCAGTACGGGTAACCTTGACCTGGTCCGCTCGATCGGCGCGGATAAAACTATTGATTATACAAGGGAAGATTACGGTAAAAGCAGCACAACTTATGATATAATCCTTGATACCACAGGTACCGTAACATATCCGGGTGTGAAAAACATTCTTTCGAAAAACGGTAAACTCTTGCTCGTCGCCGCAGGACTTCCTCAATTCCTTCTGATGTTCCGATCTTCACTTTTTGGCGGGCCGAAAGTAATCGCCGGCGGCGGGGCATCCAATGAAAAGAAGGAATATCTGGAAGCGCTGAAAAAGATGGCGGAAGAAGGTAAATATAAGCCGGTAATAGACAAGCAATTTGACTTTGATAAAACTGCCGACGCCCACGCTTACGTGGATACCGGGAGAAAACGCGGCAATGTAGTAATAAGAATCAACATTTAAGAAATAATAATATGAAAGCGATTGTATATACAGAATACGGCGGACCAGAGGTCCTGCGCGTTAAAGAAGTTCCGGATCCCGCCCCTGCGGAGAATGAAGTATTGATAAAAGTTCACACGGTTAACGTAAACTACGGCGATCTGCTCGCGAGGAATTTCGGCAATATCAATAAAGATAATTTTCATATGCCGTCATTACTGATGTTCCCTTCAAGAATTGCCTTTGGTTATAATTCTCCGAAGAAAAATATTCTTGGTAATGAATTTGCGGGTGTGGTGAAAGCCGCCGGAGCAAAAGTCACCAAGTTCAAACCGGGGGATTACGTGTTTGGGTACAGCGGACAGAGTATGGGCGCATACGCTGAATATATATGCATGAAGGAAAGCGGAATGATCGCCGCGAAGCCTTCTTCTCTTTCGTTTGAGGAAGCCGCCGCAATACCTTACAGTGGATTAATGGCAGTCAGCCTGCTGAGCAAAGTCGAAATAAAGCCGGGACAAAAAGTGCTTGTTAACGGCGCTTCCGGTGGAATTGGTTCGGGTGTAGTGCAGATTGCAAAATCATTAGGCGCGGAAGTTACCGGCACCTGCGGCGCGCCCAGAATGGACTACGTAAAAGCCCTTGGCGCGGACTATATTATTGATTACAAAAGCAATGATTTTACGGTAAACGGTGAAAAGTATAATCTTATTTTTGATGTGCTTGGTAAACTTGACTACGCCAAATGTAAAAACTCACTCACGGACAATGGCGTAATGATCTATGCCAGTTTTAAGATGGATAAACTGGTCAAGACTTTAACCAATTCAATGACGGGAAAACATAAAATCATATGCTCTCTGGCGCCTGAAAATCCGGATGTGCTGAGAAAAGTTAGCGGACTCGCCGAAGCAGGAAAATTCAAATCCATAATTGACCGGACATTTCCGCTGGAACTGGCGGCGGACGCACACGCGTATGCTGAGTCTGGCGCGAAGAGAGGGAGTGTGGTGCTGAGGGTTGTGAATTAGTCTGGTTGTTCCTATAAGACGAACAACTTAATCTGTCATTTAAAAGTTATTAAGCGACATTATTATCAACTCAGTTGTTTTTAATATATTACGGCTGCACTCCGCTGATTTTTTATGAGCGCTAAAACTCAGAAGAATATATCTTAACCTTTTGACTAGCAAAATATTTTGAATGTTATAGTCCCATCGGTGGCTGTCGCGTAACAGCCGCTTAAAAACATGACTCCAAGGCTTGACCGACGGTGTAGCCCTGCCCCCTAGTAAATTTCTCTATTGACTCCCAAA
>JABWCL010000063.1 GCA_013360295.1 Ignavibacteriaceae bacterium
TTCATCAGGCATTAGCGTCATCTCGGTTTTTTTGGCTGCTGTGCAAGGTACTCTATTGTACTTTCGCTATGGCAGCCTTCATTATTACCGGTGTGTTCGGTGATCTTTTATACATTTCATAGAATTCATTTATCTCTTCAGTGTCACTTTTATAAACGTACTCCACTAATTCAGGAGTAGCTGACTGGTATAAAACTTCCGCGCTGACAGTATATTCACCGGTGGCATTAACGCGCGTTTTGTAAGTTACGAAATCACTGCCGGTACCCTCGCCGTTTTTCCCTTTGTTAAAATCCGGGTCATTAACAGCCGCACCGACAATCTTAACGGTATCATACGAAACGTGGTTGGATTTAAATCCCGCCGGTGGAATCCGGTTGTCTTTAATATATGAAGCCGCGCGCAGCAATGTATAAGTCTGTTTCCTGTTTACGTCCTGGAAAATCCCTTCATACACCTGAACCTGTGAAGGCTCCGTTATAAGATCGTAGTGATCCTGGTAAATTTCTTTTGTGTCTTTGATTTTTCCCGCATCATCCCAGCCGCCTGATTCAAATACAATATTGCCGTTCGCGTCTTTGACAGTGTAATGTATCCACATTCGCCTGTACGGTATGCCCGTTGGAATTTTATGTCCGGCAAGGTTTTCAATTTTTACTTTGGTGGTGATGATGTCCCCCTTCTTCTCAGGGAATATCTCCAGGTTGATACTTTTTTCCGTCAGAAGCAAATTCGCGCGATTAATAGTGGAGTCGAACAACTCCGCGGAGGAGGTAGCTTTCAACTGCTGGATGTTATCGCGCAGAATTTTCCCTATCCAGACATTAGGTCCTACGAAAGTATGCCGCCAGAACGGAGAGTGCTTAACTTTATGCGGAGGCGGAGTTGTCGAGATGTCAATTGAGTCGGTAGTCGGAGGCATATGACAGCTCTGGCACGGAGTACCTGCCGCGGGGTAGCTGCTGTTTTTCCACTCGATGTAAGGAGTTTGTTCGGCGAATATGCCCGCGATTTTTTTATCGTCATCCAGATAGGGAGTAAACAGTGTATGACAGGTTGCGCAGATTTCCGCATTACTCATATGGGGAGAGTATTCAGCTTCAAATCTGATTGTATTCCTCATCGGGCCCTGAAGCGGGTTAGGGTATGGCCCAAAGATGACCCTGCCCGGTTTAATTTCAAATCCTCCCGAGTAGCTTGACTGCTGTCCCATATTGGCGGGTTGAATCTGATGGCATAATGTGCAGCTTACGCCGTCATTCCAGAGGCTGTTCTCCTTCACCTCGGCTAAAGAAAAGTGTTCTTTCCCTTCATATTTTGACTGGGCGTTTCCCATAGGAGAGTGGCAGCGAGTGCAGGTGGTTTCGATCATTTTCGCGAGTTCAGGAAATTTCTTCGTTTCTTCTGATACTACCGCCCGCCAGAAAGGGTCTTTCGACGCATTAGCCATCATTGATGACTTCCAGTGATTTGTCGGCGTAAGGCTTTCTCCGTAAGTCATAAGCACACCGGCTTTATTGGAAATATGGCAGGCTATGCATTTACCGGAGCCTGCAAAAAGAGTAGTGTCGGCGGTCGGCAGCGGGGCTTGCGGTAAAATTACCGCAGAGAAGGAGAGTAACAAAAGAAAAGCGGATATTCTGAACATAGTAGTATAAAAATTATAGTAATAAAATCCGTATGCAATTTACGAAATATGTTTTAATAACAGTGAGCCCAGTCTCCGGCCGGACAATTCCGGACCGGAGTAATTAATAATAATTCCTATTTGCTTATTATAATTTTATTTGTAACCGCAAGATTCCCCGAATTGAGCCTGTATAAATAAACTCCCGGCGGAAATTTCACCCCTTCCCGCGTTAAGCCAAATGCGATTTCGTGCGTTCCTTCATTAAAAAATCCTGAAACCGGTTCTGCCATCTTTTCGCCAATTATATTGTAAACTGTGATATTTGCCTCAGAGGGTGATGGGATGGTGAACTTAAAAGTGATTTTATCATCAGCCGGATTAGGATAAACAGCTGATCTCAATTCCGTCGCCGTATTTGCTTTTTCGCTTTGTATATCCGTAATGGTTGCCTCACCGCTTATGGTACCAAGTATTACAGGGGAGCGTTCAGCCGAATTATACATTGTTAGAAAGGACTGTATGTCAGGGGTGTTGAATTCCGAAAGATGTTCTGCTAGCGCAGGCGGAACACTCTGGTAAACCGCCCCGGCAGAGACGGTAAAATGACCTGGCTGCGATACGGGAACCTTGTAAATAATCCAGTCAGCCCCGCTCCCCTCAGTCAGTTCTTCTATGTTGAAATCAGGATCGTTTTCTGCCTCTCCGACGATTTTGATTGTATCGTAACTTGTATGCGTGCTGCTGAAACCCGCGGGAGGTATGCGATTATCTTTCTTGTAGCCCGCCGCGCGGAGCAGCGTGTATGTTATCGAGTCGTTTACATCTTTCAAAACGCTTTCGTAGACCTGTGCCTGGTGGCTGCCGGTAATCTCCCTGTAGTGAGGCTGGTAGTCATCACCATTAATGATTTTTCCGGTGCTGTCCCACTTCCCCGATTCAAAGACCGGATTGCCTGAATCGTCTTTGACAGTTAAATATAACCACATTCTCCTGTAAGGAATTCCTGAAGGGAGTTTATGCCCGGAAAGATTTTTTATCCTGACTTTCGCGATTATTGTATCAGCCGCACTGCTTACAATTAAGTCGAGTTCTATGGCGGAACTCAGCATACCGCGCGATCGCTTAATTGTAGAATCAAAATTTTGGGAAGATGCCGTTAACTGGAGCGGTGCGGCATTAGCTTTCAGCATTGTGCCTAAGAAAATGTTGCCGCCGGCGAATGTGTGCCTCCAGAAAGGCGTCCTTCCGACCGAGTGCCAGGGCGGAGTCGTCGAAATATCAATGGGTGATTCAATCTTTGGCATATGGCAGCTTTGACAGTTTATATTGTTCTCACGGTAGCTGCTGTTTTTCCATTCAATGTATGGTGTCTGTTCGGGAAACATACCGGCGATATTGTTCTGATCGTCGAGATAGGGGGTGAATAATGTATGACAGGTACCGCAAAATTCTGACTGGTCCATATGTCCGGAAAATTCAGGAGTATAGTTTACGCTGTTCTGCATAGGTGCTGCCAGGGGAGTCTGGTAAGGCCCGAAAATCTTTCTGGCCGCGGTGATTATATAGTGTCCGGAGTAGCTTGAATCCGCTCCCATATTTGAAGTCTGAACCTGATGGCAGAGCGCGCAGCTCACTCCGTCGTTAGCGAGGGGATCGCTTTTCACCTGGTCTAATGTATAGTATTGATTACCATTTTGTATAGCCTGAGTATATCCCATCGGAGCGTGACAGCGGGTGCAGGTTGACTGGATTTCATTTGATAAAGACGGAAACTTTGTTATCTCTTCGGAAACAACTGCTCTCCACAGAGGATCCTTGGAAGAGTTTGCCATCATGGATGAACGCCAGTGAGTAGCCGGAGTGAGGTCCTCGCCGTTGAAGAAGAGTACACTGTTTCCGTTTGAAATATGGCAGTTGAGACAATTGCCTGAGCCTGAAAACAGGGGGGAAGTACCGGTCGGCAGCGGTAACTGAGGGTAGATTTGTGTTCCCGTTAACAGTAAAAATATAATAATTCTGTTTATCATTTATATGTTTTCCTAACTTTAGTAATTAGAGAACATTAAAGCATAAAAGGTTTAATCCTTTACATTGCCGGGTGAATATTAAAGCTAGCAGCGCCGGCGCTTTGACACTCCCGCAGGCTTTCGGGATACTTCGCGGCTTTAGGCTTTATATCTTACTTGTTTGTTATTTACGCAAAATCTGAGCGCTGACTGATCAAATAAAACCTTCTGCGGGAAGCGCTATTCCCCGATATCCTCGTTCCACAACAGCGGATTTTCCGAGATAAATTTCTCCATTAATGAAATGCATTGTTCATTTTGGAGAACGATAGTTTCTACGCCGCGTGAGCGTAGGAGTTCCTCTTCACCCATAAATGTTTTATTTTCACCTATCACCACTTTTTTTATTCCGTATAGCAGGATGGCGCCGGTGCACATCGGACAGGGGGAAAGAGTTGTATATAGAGTGCACTCCCTGTAGACACTCGCAGGCTGCCTTCCGGCATTTTCAAAGGCATCCATCTCGCCGTGCAGGATCGCGCTTCCTTTCTGAACGCGCCTGTTATGCCCTCTGCCAATGATTTTCCCATTATGAACAATAACTGACCCGATGGGAATACCGCCTTCCGATGCGCCAGTCTCGGCTTCATCAATCGAGGCTTTTAGAAATTCATCCATTACAGATTCCTCAAAGTGAATAAACAGTGCTGCAAATTAAACCTAATTATTGTGTAAAGCAATTTGAAGAATCAGTATATGGTTTAATAATAATGAGGATTAATAAACATTTTGTGCATTATAGTTTTATAGTGCCGCTCGCAAATTGCAGAAGCCATTTTGCTGCTTTCGTAACATTTTTTGAGGGAGGAGAATCACTTCAGTGTTTTCCGTAAATCTAGTCACAGATTTTTTGATACCGTAGGTCAATATGCCCGTAAATGGAACGGTGTAATACGACGGGACTAACTTATTAAGCCTGACGCTTGTAAAAAGCATATGAGCAATATAAACCGTCCACAGGAAAATACTTGTCCCTAGCAGGGTCCTGTGTTACATTTTTTAATGGCGAAGTGTTAACTTTTTAGGAAAAATATTCATAGATTTTTATCAGAAATACGCTTAAATTTGATTAAGGTTTTATGTAATAAGCTAATGGTCCAAACCAATGAACCCGGCCGCCGATGTGTGAGGTAAAACTTTCGCGGAAAACTCACTCCGCTATTTGCCAAAAGGAAATGAAAAACTTTGATCTTTTCTTGTTATTCTAAAATAATTGTATCGAACAATTGAGGTAAGTTTATGAAAAAACTAAACATCTCATCATTCCTGATAATCTTTATCTTCCTGCAAATTAATGCCCTCCCCGCAATCCGCTATGTAAAGGCTGGAAATCCTACACCACTGGCGCCATACACAAGTTGGGCAACTGCGGCTGATAGCATCTGGAAGGCTTTACGAATATCCGTTAGCGGGGATACGGTGTTTGTGGGAACCGGATCATACACGGTGTTTGATACTCTCCCTCAAGGGGTGGCTCTAATTGGAAGCGGGGTTGATAGTTGTATTTTTAACCTCCATCCACAAAGCACAGTTGTGAAGTTTTCATTAGTTGTTTATGATTCATCTGTAGTTTCCGATATTCAATTCAGGGGTTTTAATTATTACGATGGTTGTGCTGTGGGAGGACATAATAATGACAATACGATCCTTAAAAACAATATGTTTACCAAATGTAGTATTGCAGTTGCGGCGCAAGGAATAAAAGTTATTAATAATGTTTTTAAAATAAACCAGTATGGTATAAGTGACAGGTTGAGTTCAATAGTGAGAAATGAAATAATCACCGGCAATACATTTTTCAACTGTACCTACTCCATTTCACTAAGAGGTTCTAAAACCTACATCCGCAATAATTATTTTTATTATGATGGAGATCGTTTCCCGATATTCATTTTAGATTACGGCGGAGGCCAACCTGAGATAACAAATAATGCATTTGTTCTTGGCAGACCGAATATGTTTATTGATAATTTGATAATTGCGAGAAATGGTGATCAAATTCAAAACAATGTATTTATTTCCCCTACTTCTGCCGATGAGCCATTTGTATATACTGAGTTTCCAATTATCAGCAAAAACAATCATTTTGAAGGCGGGTTAATTCCCCATTATTTGGCTTATCAAGCGATAAGTCCCCAACTAGTAATTAAAAATAATAACTATTGGAATACTAGATCAAAATACTATCCCTCATATAATAATCCTTATAAACATACAGAACTACAGAAAGACCCGATGTTTGTTGACAGTGTTGATTTTCACCTTCAGAAATACTCACCGCTGATTGACCGGGGGGATTCAAGCGTGCTGGATAAAGACGGAAGCATAAGCGATATCGGGGTATATGGCGGAGTTTTTGGAGAGAGTTATGTGTACATAGACAAAGCTCCCCGCGCACCTGCGGGATTAACCGTTACCTTATCAGCCGATACAGTCCTGCTCAAGTGGAAGAAGAACACAGAAAGCGACATAAGGAATTATTATATCTATACCGACAGCACAACAAGTGTAACCACAGACACAAACAGATACTTAACCTCTGCAAATGACACACTTCTGAAGATACCAAAGAGCTATTTCACCTGGGGTAGTGCGTATTTCCGTATAGCTGCGATTGATAGCGGGTATAATAAGAGTCAGGGGAGCATAGCGGTGGGGGTAGTACTAACGGGGATGGAAGAAGGGGAAGAGATAGCCGCGGAGAGGTACCGGCTGTACCAGAACTACCCAAATCCCTACGGAGGAACAGGAAAAGAAAAGACAAAGATAAGCTACGAACTGAAGAAACGGGGATATGTAAAATTGCGGGTGTATAATGTGGTAGGAGAAGAACTTGCGGTATTGGTAAACGGAGAGCGGGAAGCGGGGTATTACGAGGAGGAATTCGGCTCTCCTGAAATACGAAAAGGCCTTGAGGATCATATACTTACGAGCGGAATATACATTTACAAACTTGAGATAAGAGACAGCGAAACGGGCCATCCTGTGTTTAATGAGAGTAAGAAACTATTGTACGTGAAATAATTGTAGATTAAAAATTAAAAATTAAGAATTAAAAATTGTTAATTCTTAATTAAAGATAAAGGCATCTTATGAAAAAGTTATTTTACTTAGTATTCATTTTAGCGCTGTTAAGTGCAGCAGATACATATAGCCAGGTAACAGGCCGGCAATCTAGTTTTAACCGCGATAAACTTTATTGGACGGCTTGGGATTATTCGGACGGACGAATACCAAAGTCGTTTTATGACGAGGCAAAGTTCAATACGGTAATACGTCAGGCAAAGGCAGGTACTATAAACAATCTTAATGATTTAATACAATACCAGAATATTTTTGCCGCTAATACTAATGCCCAAGATTCTGCAGGGGATGTTCGTCATTATGATCCAAATGTGCAGCTTGACTGGCTTTATGCAGTTACGGGCGGGTATTATAATGAGTTTTATGCTTATCGGGCAGGTGACTTCGGTTTGGCGGGTCAAACAACCAACCAGGAGTTTTGCCTTGAACGTGGGACCAACAATTTCGGTGTTAAAAAAACGATAACGATTAATGGAGAAGATAAAGAATGCTTTTCTTCAGGTATTGATGAGGCTTATAAAGATAAAATTCTCATACGTGGTCCGCATTACTATCAGCACAAAGGGTATGAGTTATACTCTCAGGATATGGACAGGCCGATAACTTACAATGCCAAATTTATAATCTATCCGGGTGACCCAACAATTCCACTAAATCCACAATATAATGCCCCTTGTGTAAGAGTGTCGGTTTATTATACAGATACGGTTCGTCAGTTTCCGTATGATCAGTCCGCGCCGCTAATGACGAGAGTATATCGTTTTCAATACAACGAATTAAGCGCATCGCAATTATTAAATGATCCCAATCAAACACTAGTTTATAGATATGACAGAGATACAAATAGTCAAAATATAATTATCCAACGGGCTTATATGGAGGATGAAAAGCTTGGCACTGAATTCGTTGTTGAATGGCTCGGAAATGTTGAAATATTAGTCCACAAAGTGGAGGTATGGGATGAGGCGATATGGGAAAAACAAGTATTAGCCCCAGGTGCATTGAATAAGTTTAAAACTCGAGCAAAGGATGAATTTTTGG
>JABWCL010000042.1 GCA_013360295.1 Ignavibacteriaceae bacterium
AAATTATTTCTCGCAGTATAAGTTAATCAAAAGAAGGAACTTTCGGTATGAACTTTAACCCAATCAAAATCGGCTCTTCGCTTCCTGATTTCAATCTCCCCGGCGTAGACGGCTCGTTTCAATCAAATTACAAATACTCTGATAAGAAGCTGCTTCTTGTCATTTTCAGTTGTAACCACTGCCCCTATGTGCAGGCGTATGAAAAGAGGATGATTGACATTCAGAATGATTACGGTGATAAGGGATTGCAGATTATAGCTATTAACTCCAATGACGCGGTAAACTATCCTGAGGATTCGTTTGATGAAATGAAAAAAAGGAGTGAAAAGATTGGCTTTAATTTCCCTTATCTTTATGATGAATCGCAGGAAGTTGCGCGCAGGTTCGGAGCGACGCATACTCCTCAGTTGTTTCTTTTTGACGGGGAAAGAAAACTCGCCTATTCAGGCAAGATAGATGATAACTGGAAAGAACCGGAGAAGGTGAAAGTGCGGTATCTCCGCGATGCGTTGAATGAATTGATTGAGGAGAAACAGGTATCCGTTCCGGAAACTTTCGCGATCGGCTGCACTATCAAGTGGAAGTAGTCTTTCAATGAACAAAGATCAATGATCAATGATCAAAGTTTTTTGGGGAACAGAATCAGTGACAGTGACAGAGTTAGTGTCAGTGACGGTATCAGGGTCAGTATCGGTATTGGTTTAAGTTGTTTTTATATCAATTCCGTGAAGATTGATTTTGAGCTATTGAAATTTAACTATTAACTTTTATCTGCAAATTCTTAATTTTTAATTCTTAATTTTTAATTTATTCTGGGATTCCGAGACGGTCTTCAAATTCGCGGATAAGTTTTAAGGGGGTGGGGGAGATCGCGAAACAATATAAGGGATAAAAGGATGAGAATGCTTTTATTGCTTCTACAACAATTGAATCGCCGTAACAAATCTTTTTGGTTTTTGGGAATGCACGCTCAAAAAGCATAAACCTGGATTTGGTTATCAGGTTAAAATGCCTGTTGATATTGAACTTTTTAACAAGTTGTACCGGTTCCTTCTGAAATTCGTAAAACCCATACTTGTCATTAAGCCCGGAGCGGGCAAATGTTTCTTTGAAATCTTTTTCATACCGCGACAGATTTTCCGAGAGGAAAAGATCTTTTTCGGCGGATTTATTGAGAAACAAGCCAAGCGTAAGGCCTGATTTATCAATATATAAGTACATTTCACTGTCCATTTTGAATCTGCCAAAATGGATCAGCATAAATGTGCGGTAAGGTACGCCCCTGGCAAAGCGCATATCCTTATTAAGGCGCATTATCGTCTCGTTGAATTTCGGGGCTGTCCGTATCGCGGGATTAAGCTGGTTAAGGAAAGGAGCGACGGCATTTATGAACGCTTTCGCCGGCGCTACCACATAATTGTCATACACATCCCTGTTTCTATCGAAATATTTTTTTGAATTATCTTTTTCTAATCCCTCAAAAAAGGAATACGTTTCAGGATAAAATCCCCTGAATTCAGTAGTGCCGCTCAATACATTCTTCCGATATTTAAAGTAAGATAGAAACCGCCGAGATCTTTTTTATACTTACCATAGAGGCTTTCCACCCCCTGATCAAAAAACCTTATAACATAATAACGGACATTGATGCCGATCAGGTTATCCTGGTCAATACCGAAGTTAGCTCCGAATCCGATATATCCTCCGAGCGTGAAATAGCCGCGTGCTTTTTTGAAAGAGGAGAAAAATTCCAATTCGTAGGGAGTCGTGACAATGAATGACGGACCAATGCCGGCTCCGATATAAGGGCGCAGGTTATCGTAGATCAATGAGGAGAACAATCTTTGCTGTACCCCGAAATTAAGCGGCATCTGAAGGATCCTGTTCTTTTTTCCAAAAACGATCGTTCTGCCGTAGTAATCAATATATTCAACTTCCTGCTCATCTTTAGCTTCGGAGATTGAAAAGTCCCCAAAGAGGGAGAAATCGTTGTCCAGGTTTCTGCGGTAAAAAGTACCAAGCCCGAACCCACCCTCTCCGAACATTATATCCGCGCCCCAAGTGTTCTTGGGGAAGAAGACCGGGGGTTTTTCCGGCGCAAGTTCGCCGATACCCTGCGGATTAATTTCTGAGAAAGATATCAGTAATAAAGATATTATTAGTAAATTTTTCATATAAAAAAAGATTGTTTTTATAAATGTTCAAATCTTATTATTAAAAATCAACAACATTTATTTTCCTATTATGGAATTTGATAAAGAATACTGGGACGGCAGGTACCGGGAAAATGACACTCCCTGGGATACCGGCTCCCATCATAATGAACTGCCAAATATAATAGAAAGTTTCGACCTCTGGAACAAAACTGGTTACGTCCCCGGCTGCGGTTACGGGTATGATCCCGCGTTCCTTGCCAGGCAGGGGATAACCATATGGGCTGCCGACATCTCTTTTACTGCCCTTGAGAAGGCGCGAACAGTGGCGGAAAAGTATTCCGGGATGGTGAACTTCCTCAATGTGGATATGATGAATCCCGGAGAGAGGTTCCTGGGATACTTTGATTTTATTTTTGAGTATACCACATTCTGCTCGGTTGCTCCCGCGGAGAGGGAGGTATTCATAAAGAGTATGGCGGCGCTGTTGAAGAAGGACGGATTATTTATTTCCGTACTTTTCCCGCTCAGCGGCATAACGAAGCATCCCCCGTTCAACATCCCCAATGATGAATTGTTCGGGATCGCTTCCGGGTATTTTGAATTATATTATTTTCAGAAGGATCTCAACTCCATCAAACCGAGGGCAGGCAGGGAATCGCTTCACGTTTACAGGAAAAAGTAAAACTCAGACAGCCGGGAAATGATACTCACGAACCAGACAGAGATAAAAACCGACCCGAAACAGAGGGAACTTGAACTGCTTGCTGCCGGGAAAGCAGGGGATATACTTTATATTGTACCTACAAACAGGAAAGCGAGGGCGCTGAGGAAGGCTATCCTTGATAATTCACCCGGAGGCTCTGCCTCCGGTTTGCAGGTGACTACCCTTGGTACTCTCTGCACAAACTTATTCTTCCGCGGCAACCCTGAAAAAGACGTTGTCTCCGAGGCGGTGGCTTCGGTTCTCCTCAGCCAGTGTTTCAGGGAACTTAATCCCGATTACTTCTCGCCTTATGATGACGGCGTACCGAAAGGAACACTTGACAGAATACGAAATGTGATAAACCAGTATAAACGGAACGGATTAACGCCTCACCATATTAAAAAGGACGCGGAAGAACTGAAAGGCACGGAGAAGCGCAAGGCTCTGGCTATTGCCGCGATTTATGAAAGATATCTCAGCCGGTTCAGCGAACTTGGCGTTTATGATATCGGGGACATTTACGAAAACCTGATTAATATGAGTGACGATGAATTTAACGATCGGGTGAAGGAGTATGCAGGAAGTTATGAGTTCGCCATTGCTGACGGATTTACTGATCTCACGCTCCCCGAGTCCAGGATTATTAAAAGATTATTTGATTCCTCCGGCTCTCCCGGGTACATCTACATTGATTACAATAGTAACAATGAATCGCTCTTTTCGTCATCCGGCGCTTTAATTGACCAGCTTACGGCTCTCGGTTTATCATCTCATCAGGAAAAGACGGAATACGGAAGGCGGTTTTTCCAGCAAAAACTTGCGGAAGGTTTATTTAATTACGAAACCGTGAAGAAAACAGCCGCTGATCAGATACGGGTTATAGCCGCCGTGAACAAGAGGGAAGAGGCGGAACTGATCGCCAAAGAGATAAAGGAACTCTGCGCCGGCGGAAAATACAAACCCTCTGATATCGCGCTAGTTATAAATCTGATAGAAGACTACTCTGAGATTGTCAGGGATGTATTTGATGAATATGGCGTACCGCTTAATCTGACGGACAGGTACAGAGTGGAGCGAAATCCACTTATTATATCCATAATGAACCTGCTTGAACTATCAGAAAATGATTACTACTACAAAAACCTTTTCCGCGCGCTTAGCGGAAATATAATCGGGTTCGATGGGCTGACAATAAACGACCTTATGATGGCGGCATCGGAATTAAAAATAGTAGGAGGAATTAAAAAATGGAAGAATTCGCTGGCGAGAATGAAATCTCTTCCTGCAAGCGGCTGGGAAAAACTCGCTGTCTCCGCTGAAACGTGCGGGAGAATTGAAAAAGCCCTCAATAAACTCGAAAAACTTCTTTCAGGGATAAAAGGACAGCATACTTTCGCGGGTTTCAGAAAAGAATTTTACAAGCTGCTCTCAGAACTCAGGCTCGAAGATAAACTTCTTACCGGGAATATTGTCGAAGACGAAACGAACGTGAAAGCCATTAAGGCTTTCCTGCGGGATATGAACGCTACTTTTTCACTCCTTGAGAATGAATACGGTAACGAAAGGGTGTTTCCTCTTTCCTATTTCATTAATCAACTGAACACGATAATCTCGAGTTCAAGATATAACCTCCGCGAGAAACCAAATTACGGAGTACTGGTAACGACGCCGGATGAGATCCGCGGGCTTTCATTCAGGGTACTCTTTATCGGCGGCTTATATGAAGGGAATTTCCCTACTAAGTTCAGCCCGGAAATTTTTATGGCTGAAACATACCGTAAGAGTGAAGAGAGGCACAGGAAGGAGGAACAATTCCTGTTTTATCAGGCTGCATCCTGTTTCAATGAATTCCTGTATCTCACTGCCCCTTCAAATGATGAAAAGAAAAAGCTTGTCCGGTCACATTTTATGGATGAGACACTAAGGATATTTGCCCCGGAGACCATCACCCGAGCGAAGTTTGAAGGCGCTTTTTATTCACCTGATGAGAAACAAATCTATTTTGGCAAGCTTTCCGCATCCGGAGAAACGGAAGGCGTTGATGAAGAAACCAAGACAAAAATTCTGATTGATAAAGCGAGGATAGAACAAAGCGAAGGAAGCCCCGTTTATCAGGGTGTTATCGGTGAAGACGCGGAACTAAAATCAGCGATAAGTCAGGAAGCTGCAGAAAGATATTTCTCAATATCCGCCCTTGAAATGTACGCTGCCTGTCCCTTTAAGTATTTTACTTCGAGAATCCTGAACCTGAGTCCTGTCGAAGAACCGGTTGAAAAAATTGAACCCCTTGAGTTGGGGAGCCTGCTCCACTCAATACTTTATGACTTTATAAGGGAGGTTATTTCCTCAGATACCGGTTACCATACATACCTTAATGATAAGTATGATGAAGCGCTCGAAAGGCTGATTGAGATCGCGAAGGAAAAGTTGGCGGGTGTATACATTGATGAGACTGAATCCTTCTTCGATATTGAAAAAATCTTTGGCATAGGGGGAAATAAACGGCAGTCAATACTGGCGCTTTTCCTTGATGAAGAGAGGAAGGCAGCGGAGTTCATTCCGGCGCTGGTCGAACTTGAGTTCAGGCAGGAGTTTGACGCAGATGAAAGAGTGATCAAACTTCGTGGAAGAATTGACAGGATTGATATTGATGAAGCGGACGGCTTATTCAAGGTAATTGATTATAAACTCGGGGGGAATAAACCGACGGCGGATGACTTAAAATCCGGTTTATCGCTTCAGTTGCCTATTTATATACTTGCCGCGAAGAAAGCATTGCGGGAGTTGAAGGGTAATGAATTTCGAACGGTTTTTCCTGAGATTTATTCATTAAAGCCGGGCGAAATAGGGGGGAGCAAGGTTTCCCCAGAACCAGTCAGGGGTATCTCGGATTATAAAAAATCCCCGGAAAACCTTGAAAAAGCTATTGAAATCTCGGAAAATATGGCATCCGCCGCACTCCGGATGGCAATGGACTATGCCGTAAATATCGGTAACGGGGAGTTCCACCTTACGCGGCTCCCGAATCGTGCGGAGAAAATCTGTAAAAATTGTGAACATTTTATGATTTGCCGGGTGAGGGAGTTGGATTAATCACAAAAAGCAATGGGGGTATACGGTTTAACTTGACTTGGATATTAATATTACTTAATTTTGTACACCATTCCCTTACGGGAGTGGTCTTTTTTTTTAAATAATCGTCCATTAAAAAAGGCTTATAATAATGTCTGAAAATAATATCGTTTATCTTACTCAGGAGCGCTTCAGGGAACTCGAAAAAGAACTGAAGGAATTGAAAACCAGCGGGAGGAAAGAGATCGCGCAGAAGATAGCCGAAGCGAGGTCCCACGGTGACCTTTCTGAAAACGCGGAATATGACGCCGCGAAAGAGGAACAGGGCTTGTTTGAGTTGAAGATCAGTAAACTCGAAGACATTATTGGGAGGTCACGGATAATCAATAAGCAGGAATTCCAGACGGACAGTATCCACATTCTCTCGAAGGTGAGAATTAAAAACCTTAAAACTCAGAAGGTCTTTAACTATGAGCTGGTCTCTCAGGAGGAGGCTGATTTTGAGAATAACAAAATCTCCGTTACCAGTCCTATCGGGAGAGAACTGCTCGGGAAGAGAGTTGGCGACAAGACAGTTGTGAAAGCACCTGCCGGGTTAATTGAATTCGAAATTTTAGAGATTGAGTAATCATACCTTTGCCGATGTATCGTCTTGAATGATGATTTTTTTATAGAAAAAACACTTGAACTCGCTGCCCGCGGGAGGGGTGAAGTGAGTCCTAATCCGCTGGTGGGATGTGTAATTGTTAAGGACGGGGAAATAATAGGGGAAGGATATCATAAAAAATTCGGTGATAAACACGCCGAAGTAAACGCGATAGAGAATTGCAAACGTGATCCTGCGGGCGCAACTCTTTATGTAAATCTCGAGCCCTGCAGTCACCACGGTAAAACGCCCCCCTGTACCGGCCTGATCATAGAAAAAAAGATCGCCAGGGTGGTGATTGGAATGCAGGATCCAAACATACTTGTTAACGGGAAGGGTATCTCAATTCTCCGCAACGCGGGAATTGAGACGTCCCTCTCGGGTAAGTTCTCCGAATGCCGCGAAATCAACCGATTCTTTGTTAAGAACATAACAGAAAAAAAACCTTACATCACTCTTAAAGCAGCCCAGACACTTGACGGTAAAATAGCGGACCCTGACGGCCTTTCGAAGTGGCTTTCATCAGCAAAATCAAGGGTGCTCGTGCATAAATTACGCGCTGAGTATGACGCGGTTATGGCTGGCAGCGGGACTGTAAAATCAGACGACCCGCTTCTGAACGTCAGGGACGCGGAAGGGCGTGATCCGCACGTCGTTCTTCTGGATAAGGATCTCACTGTATCACCCGAATCGAGCCTTTTTCATCTTCGTTCGAAGCGAAAAATTTTTATTATTACATCTGAAAAGTTCCGCGAAAACAAGCAATACACTGAGCAGTATTCCCGCTCAGCAACAGAGATTATATTTGTACCTGAAATTGAAAATCCCGCCGGAGGGGATTTCATACATCTTGATCTTGACAGCGCGCTCAGCAAGCTTTCAGCCGCTGGGATTGCGTCGGTCCTTGTTGAAGGGGGCGCGGGTATTTTTTCTTCACTGATCTCCGGTAACCTTTTCGATGAATTGATGGTTTTTATTTCACCCAGGTTACTCGGCGGCGGAAAAGACTTTTTTAGTTCAGCCAAAAGGTTATCCGTTGAAGAAGCGGTGAGGTTAAAACTTCATAGGATAGAGCAGATAGAAGACGATATTTTAGCAATTTACAGGAAGCAGTAATGTTCACAGGATTAATTGAAACGGTCGGTGAAGTAGTAAAGAGAAAAAATTCCGGGACCGGGATTACATTCACTGTTAAAGCCCCCGGTATGTTGAAAGACGTGCAAACTGGTGACAGCATAAATATTAACGGCGCCTGCCAGACAGTTACCGGTGTCAGCGAAACTGAATTTACATTTGATACAATTGAAGAAACGGTAAAGAAGACAACGTTGGGTCAGCTTCAGCCGGGTGACAGGGCGAATCTGGAACTATCGCTGACTCCTTCAAAAAAAATGGGAGGGCATTTTGTACTCGGACACGTTGACACAACAGGCCGCATTGCCGGTGTGAGGAAGCTCGCGCTGAGTTATGAGATTGATATTACATTTGATGCTCCATTTCTCAAATACGCTGTTCACGTCGGGTCAATTGCAGTTGACGGGATAAGTCTTACCATCGCGGATATTCTTCCTTCGGGGGTAAAAGTCGCAATAATCCCGCATACCTGGGAAAATACCAACCTTAGGAATAAAGGAACAGGAAGCCTTGTTAATCTTGAGTTTGACATTCTCGGCAAGTATGTAGAAAAACTACTCCGGCTTTCGGGTAAAACCGGCATTACCGGTGAATGGCTAAAAGAGCAGGGATACTGATGCATCCCCTTCATCAGAAGGCTATCCGGTTCGTTAAGGCGAATAAACTTATCTCTGGTGGAGAGAACGTACTTGTCGCCTTGAGTGGCGGCGCTGATTCGGTTTTCCTTCTCGATTTCCTTTACTCCTTTAAATCACTTTTTAAGATCAGTATTGGCGCATTCCACCTTAATCATTCCCTGAGAGGCGCTGAGGCTGCCCGGGACTCGAATTTCTGCGGCTCACTTTGTGAACAATACCAGGTGCCTTTCTACTATAAAAAGCGGAATGTAGCCTCTTACGCCAAAAAACACGGTTATTCTGTTGAGGAAGCCGCCAGAGCTATCCGTTATGAAGAACTGGCCCTGATCGCCGAAAAAGATAGATTCGACCTGATTGCAACAGGACATATAATTGAAGATAATTCCGAGACAATATTTCTTAATCTTATAAGGGGCGCCGGGTTAAACGGGCTTTCCGGTATTCCCGCGAAAAGGGGAAATATTATCCGGCCAATTCTGGGACTGAGCAAAGGGGAAATTACGGAATATCTGAACGGGAGGGGAATAGAATATAAAACAGACTCAACAAACGAAGCTGCTGATTTTGACAGGAATTTCCTTAGAATTAATGTACTGCCTCAGATCAGGGTAAGGCTCAATTCTTCTCTGGACGAGACGCTCCTGAAAACATCGAGGACTCTGAGCTTCTACAGGAATTTTATTGAAGAAAATTTTGTTACTCCTTACACTGAGGAACTGCTCGCTTCAGGCATCAATGAGGTCGGGATACCCCTGGTTCCATTCCGGGAATTAAATGAAATTCTGCAGGCCCGGATTCTCCAGGAGATTTGTGTCAGGAAATTTAATATTCTTATTTCATCGGAGAGGATTTCAGAAATTCTCAGCCTTATTGAAAAACAACCGGGCAGGTATGTTCAGCTTGAAGGCTCTGTTACAGCGCTCCGGGAACGCATGGGACTGAAAATTTTCCTTAAGGTGGAATCGGATTTTACACCCGTAAATGTAATTCCAGGGAAATGGACGGAAGCCGGGGAGGTTAAAATTCTGATTGAACAGATAAAGAAGCGGGAAGTAAGCTATACTCCTGGGAATGATGAAGAAATTGCCGGGTTTGTCACGAAGCCACAATTATTTCATCTCAGGATCTGGAAAGACGGGGAAAAATTTTCCCCGTTGGGGATGAAAGGAATGAAACTTGTTTCTGATTTCCTTACCGACCAGCATACTGCTGCAGGGGAGAAAAGGAAGCAACTGGTGCTGACTGCGGGAAATAAGGTGGTTTGGTTAGTCGGAAAGAGAATAGACAACCGGTTTAAGGTTACCGGATCAACAAAATATTTTTACAGAATGAAGGTTGTGAAAAATGGATGAGATAATCATAAAAGAGGATCATTTTACGGTTTTCCTGGACGAAGCCACGATTCAGAAAAGAGTAAAGGAATTATCCGAAGAACTGCTCAGGGCTTACAAGGGAAAAACTCCCATTTTTATCGGGATTCTTAACGGAGCCTTCCCCTTTTTAACCGACCTGGTTAAGAATTATAACGGGCTTTGCGAAGTAGAATTTATGAAACTTTCAAGTTACGGCGACGCAAAGATTTCATCCGGAAACGTAAAGGTTGTGAAGGAGCTGGAGATTGATATTTCCGGTAAGGACATCATTATTGTAGAGGATATTGTGGATACAGGGCTTTCCGTAAAGTATATTGAGAGGATGCTCGAAAGTCACAATCCAGCTTCCGTGGCGGTGGTCACCCTGCTTCTGAAGCCTGAAAGTTTAAAATATAATGTAAAAATTGATTATATTGGCTTTTCGATTCCGTCTAAGTTTGTTATTGGCTACGGTTTGGATTATGAGCAGAAATACCGGAATCTCAAAGCGATATATGCACTAAAGTAAAGAAAAGATTTAGAATAATTATTATTTATTAATGGAAGATAAGAAATCAAAAAAAGGACCTGAAAATCAGGACGATAATTCCCGCAAACGGGATAATGGAAATTTTGACAATCGTCAGGATGATAATTTTGACTGGTCGAAAATTATCCGGATGGTTTTTGGCTGGGGTGCCGTAATCATTGCCGCTGTTGTAGTGATGCAGATGTTCAAATCCGGCGGAACTGTTTATACCGAAGTGAGTTACAACCAATATAAGTCCTACCTTCTTGAAGGTAAAATAGCGCGGGCTACAATTACGAAGTCAGATATTAACGATTACTACTTCAAAGGAGAACTACGCGAAGAAGTACTTATTAACGAAAGAAAAGTCAGGAATATTTCAGTTTACCTGCCTGAACCTTTAGTTCAGACAGAAGAGAAAGAATGGCAGGCAAGGAGCCTCAATTATTCGTTTGACCGTCAGTCAAATGAGTGGATGAACATTTTAATGACTATGCTTCCCTGGGTGCTTATCATAGGCGTCTGGATACTTTTTATGCGCAGAATGCAGGGGGGCGCGGGAGGAACGCGAGGAATTTTTTCTTTCGGAAAAAGCAAAGCGAAATTAATAAATCAGCCGCAGAATAAGGTTACGTTCAAAGACGTTGCGGGAGCTGATGAAGCGAAAGTTGAACTCCAGGAAGTTATCGAATTTTTAAGAGAACCGAGCAAATTTCAGAAACTCGGCGGAAAAATTCCGCGCGGAGTTTTATTGCTGGGCCCTCCCGGAACAGGAAAAACATTGCTTGCTCGCGCGGTTGCGGGTGAAGCCGGCGTACCTTTCTTCTCCATAAGCGGCGCGGACTTTGTTGAAATGTTCGTTGGCGTTGGCGCGAGCCGCGTCCGCGACCTCTTCGAACAGGGAAAGAAAAGCGCACCGTGTATCATATTCATTGATGAGATTGACGCCGTGGGAAGGCATCGCGGTGCCGGACTCGGAGGCGGGCACGATGAGAGGGAGCAAACCCTTAATCAGCTGCTCGTTGAAATGGACGGATTCGAGCAGAACAGCGGTGTTATCATTATTGCCGCGACAAACCGACCTGACGTTCTTGACCCCGCATTGCTCAGGCCGGGCAGATTTGACCGCCAGGTAGTTGTTGACCGTCCCGATGTAAGAGGAAGGGAAGGCATCCTAAAAGTGCATACCAGGAAAATCCCTCTTGATAAAGATGTGATTCTTGAAGTCCTTGCAAAAGGCACACCCGGCCTAGCAGGTGCTGAACTTGCAAATCTTGTAAATGAAGCAGCTCTCTTAGCAGCGAGGAAAAATAAAAACCGCGTTGCAATGAGCGACTTTGAAGAAGCTAAAGACAAAGTGATGATGGGAATGGAAAGGAAAAGTATGATCATTTCCGAAAAGGAAAAGACTACTACCGCCTACCACGAAATCGGACACGTGCTCGTTGCGAAGATGATTCCGGAAGCAGATCCGGTACATAAAGTAACAATTATTCCCAGAGGCAGAGCGCTTGGCGTTACAAGTTATCTCCCAATTGATGAGAAGCATACTTACTCTAAGCAATATCTCGAAGCGCTGATCACTTACGCGCTTGGCGGAAGAGCCGCAGAGAAGATCGTATTCGGTCACTATACTACCGGCGCGGGTAACGACATTGAGAAGGCTACTAACATCGCGCGTAAAATGGTTTGCGAATGGGGAATGAGCGATAAACTTGGCCCGCTCAGTTACGGCGCGAAAGAAGAAGAAATCTTCCTCGGCAGGGAGATACAGAAACACCGTGATTACAGCGAAAAGACAGCGATCGAGATTGATGAAGAGATCCGCTCGATTGTCAGTTCCGCTATGGTACGGTCAGAAAAGATACTGCAGGAGAACATTGAACTTCTGCATAAGTTATCCAAAGAACTGCTTGAAAGAGAAATACTGGATTCTGAAGAAATTGACAGGCTTATGAACGGCGAGGAACTTCCCCCTCTTGAGAAATCATCTTCACGCAAAAACGGTGAAGAGGAGATTCCACAGCACGTAAAAGAGCTGATGGAGCAGCGGAAAAAAACACCAGAATCCACATCAACAAATGAACCAAATTGACAGGGGAACCATAAACTACAGAGATGAACTCATCAGGAAGATGATTCATCTCTGCAGTCTTGGTATTCCTATCGTCTACTATTTTATCCCCCGCAACGACGCAATAATCATACTGAGCGCGATGGCATTATTCGCGATTACCCTTGATCTTGGCAGGTATTTCAGTCCCGGGATCGGAAGGATATTCTACCGGTTTTTTGGGTTTATGCTTCGCGACCACGAACTTGATCAGAAAAAGAAGAACCTTAACGGTGCTACTTATGTCCTTCTGTCGGCGCTGCTCTGTGTAATACTTTTTCCGAAGGTCATTTTCCTTACTGCTTTTTCAATACTTATCATAAGTGATACTATGGCGGCGCTTATCGGCAGAAAGTACGGTAAGCACAAATTTCTCGCCAAAAGCCTTGAAGGGACGGTAACATTTTTCATTACGGGAATTATCGTGATATTATTTACACCTAAACTTGTTCACGTGCCGGCTGAGTATTATTTAGCCATTTTTGCGTGTGCAGTAGGGGCAATTGTGGAAAATGTTTCGTGGGGTATTGCCGATGATAATCTCTCCATACCGATTTCAATCGGACTCATTCTCTGGGGCGGGTATATGCTATATTTCCCCGGAACTGAGTTGATCCTCAGCTCCGTTCCTAATTAAGTGCTCTTTACCTCATTACCTCCGCAAGACCGGCAGGCACCGGGAAATCGGGGAAGGTTTCTTTCAATTTTGTAATATATACTTTAGCCCTGTCGGTTTTATCGAACTGCATTTCGTACATAGCCCTTCTCACAAGCATACTCCCGAGAGCGTTCTGAATAAAGCTGGAGTGGTAATCATCCCTGCCTGAAGGCACCCGGATGGTGAAATCAGGGAGAGATGCCTCGACATAATCTTTTGTATTCACAACCCTGAAGAAGAATACATCGGGGATCAGTTCATATCCCGGAGGCAGCGCGAATTCACCGGTCTTCATTTCCGCTTCAGCCATTTCCGGGCCGATATAAACAGGGCGGTGTTCAAAGTTCGTGGACACCAGCAGTGTCTGCAGCCTCCTGAAAGATGTTTCAAGTGCCTGTCCGTCGTACAGTTCAGAGCGTTCGAACGGCGCAAGTAACTTCAGAAAACTGTTGACTTCAGGTTCGATCCTGTTGTATATATCGGGCATATTTTTTTTAAGCTGATTGAAGTACCACGATCTGCGCAATAATTCCTTATCGATAATTTTAACGTCATTCCTGTGATTTTCAACGTACTGGAAGTAATAAGAAGGAGAGATCAGAAAATCCCACTGATACGTGATAATAACAGCGTCCTGCTTAACCGAATTAAGAGCGCTTATGGTGTAATCTTTGAATAAATAATTGTCGCTCTGATCGGATTTCCCGTAGTTGAGTGTTGCCTGGACAATAATGAACACCATCACAAGGATAATGGAAAGATTTTTCCCAAGATTCTTATCTTCCAGAAGCTGTGAGATTTTTATTATGCCAAAAGCGGCGAACATTGAGAGCGATATATACGCGAGTAAAAAGTACGAATCGATATCGTGGATATCATAGTTGATTGAGTAAAACACGGTGAACAGAAAAGTAATCAGCGTGAAATAGAAAAATTTCCTCGCGACCCTGAACGAGAAAAATATACCTATTGCAATAAACAAGAGATTAACATTGAACTCGGCAGGCAGGTTGTTTATAAAATAAGTAAGCTGCTTCTGCGCGGAATCAAATGAGGAGAAGAGCCACACGCGGTACTGATGCCCGGATACGTGCCTGTAAAGCCTCTCAAAGTCTATCGGGTTGCCCCAGTTAAGGACTGGATCCTGCAGTGCCCTAATAGGGAGGTAGGAATATACAGCGAAGAGTACAAACGCGAACAAAACAATCATTTTCCCTATCCGGAGGAACGAACGTTTGTTAAACCCGTACATCGAGAAATAGAAATACGCGAGACCGGGAAGTATAAGCAGGGTTGTAAGATGATTTGAGAATCCAAGCGCCAGAGCGATGGCAAGAAGGAACCACTCGTTTTCGTGTATCTCTGCCGTATTGCGGATAAATGCCCTGAAGATCACGAGCCAGACAATACAGATCAATAGTATGTGCAAAGAATAAACTTCAACGGAAGTGCTCATCATCCAGTAGGTCTTGCTGAAAGCCAGGATCAAGGACGAACCAAACGCGGCTAGATATTTTGTGACATCATCAATTTCAGAGAGCGGTATTATCGCGGTTTTCTGCGCTTTTTCTTTTTTCTTCTTTGATATTTTAACTGCCGGTTCCGACGGCTTCAGGTAAACGAGGTTATCAAGAGTGTATTTGACGGTAAAAGAAAACACTCCGATTGATAATGCCACCCAGGTGGAAGCGAGGAGATTAAGCTTGTGTATCTCAGAGATCGGGAAGGGTATCTGAGTTACGATAAACCCCAGTACGGTAAAAAGTGGATAGCCCGTAGGATGCGCGATTCCCAGGAGGGTCTGGACTGCAGCAAGCTCGCCGGAGTCTATCTGCATTACCGTTTTTGCGTGGGTAAGGAAATAGAGCACGAAGGCGGAGAAAGCTGCAAGGAAATGAAAATTCCGCTTTATAAATCTGTTAAAATTATTCACTTAAAAACCGATTAATATTTTTTTCAATAATATCGCTGTTAGTACCAATATTGCGTTTAATTTCGTTTAATAGATCACTGTCATCCCTGAGGTGAAGAAATCTTTTCATTACGGCAGAGTTCAGCCTCTCTTTTCCCGCGGCAGTTGAGATGTCGAATACAACCTGCGCGGCAGTTTCCGTTTCCCTTAGAAAAGTATCCGCAGTAATCAGGCTCTCAGAATCTTCCGGCGTAATCAATCCGTAAGATGCCAGAACCGTGAGCGAATGACGTGTATTTTTTCCCATTAAACTTTTAAAATAATGAGGATTTATGAGAATTAAAAGCTGAATTAAAAATTCAGTATCCGCTATTCCGCCCCTGCTTTTTTTAATGTTTATTTCGCCCGATATGAGGCTCTTTCCTGACTGGGTTAGAAAGCTCTTTCTCATTTGAAGGACTTCCCTGATTATCAGTTGTTCCGGCATAGCCCGCAACGCTGACACTGCCGAATCAACAAATCTGCCGAATAATCCTTCTGAACCGGAGACAAAGGTGGTTTTAGTAAGTGACTGGAATTCCCATACGCGGGCTCGGGTCTGTAAATATTTTTCGTATCCCGTGATTGTCCATACAAGCGGGCTGGATTTTCCTTCCGGCCTCAACCTGCAGTCGACTTTTAATGGCTTGCACAATTCCCGGATCCTCGCGAGAGAGGCGGTGAATATCTCCTGCAGGTTCTCCGGCGTATTTTCATCGCCGGCAATAAAGATGAGATCAACGTCTGAATTGAAATTCATCTGCTGATTGGACGCACTGCCGAGCGCTATCACTGCGTATTCGAAACGGTATCCGTCCGGAGGACTGAATTCTGAGAAAACATGCCTGATTATTGAATAACAGTGCAGAGTCAGAATTCGCGAAGCATCAGCGGCGGTAATGATCCTTAACGCCAGTTGTGAGGAGAGGACCGCGAATAACTGTAATGTGTTTAAGCTGAAATCGTCATCACCGTTGACGGGTTCAAAAAATTTTCCGCTTATATAAATCTCCATAAGAGCGCTATCGGAGGCAAGAATATTTATGAATTTCCCCGCCCTCTCACAGCATACCAGGAAAGAATGAAAAACACCGCCGTTTCTGAAGAGCCTGTACCAGACTGAAGGGACTGAGCCTGTCTTTATTATTCTGACAAAATTTTCAAGGACGGTGTCCGGAGCGGCTGAAGTTTTCAGAAAACCGAGCAGATTGTATTCAATTTCCTTGAACAGATCGAGAGTGATGGTATCAAAACTTTTTTGTTCCAGCAGCCCCTTCCCCTCGCTGAGAAACCTGTAATTTTTTTCCGCTTTCTTTACGTCTGTAAATTTTAGTTCCGCCAGTTTATTTGACTTCTCTTCTGCGGGTGAATCCCCGATAATGGACCGGTAAATACTTTTAATTACATCTCGTTTAGCATCAACCTCGGAGAGCAGTTCGCCCGGTGAAGCGAAACCAAGATAAAAAGAGAGCCGGTATAGCAGTTCGGGTTCCTTCGGGAGCGTGTGAGTCTGCCTGTCGTTCATTAACTGCAGGTAGTGTTCAATCTTTCTGTAGAAGATATAGGATTCAGTCAGGTGCTGCTGCTCCTCGTTAGTAAGCAGTCCGGCTTCAGTAAGTTTATCAATGGCTTCCAGTGTGTTGCCGCTTCTTATCCGCGGGTTTTTCCCGCCGTTAATCAGTTGAAGGACCTGAATTCCAAACTCGATATCACGGATTCCGCCTTCCGAGAGTTTAATATTATCATCGGAGGATTGACGGCTAAGAATATCCTGCCTTATCTTTTTTATCTGTGCAACCGGCGACTGGTTAAAACTTGAAGGGTAGACAAAATGAGAGAGATAGTTAAAAAATTTGTCGCAAAGGTTCTGGCTTCCGGATACAAAACCTGACTTGATCAGCATCTGGCGTTCCCAGTATTCACCCCGTGAATCGTAGTAGGAAATATAATCCCGGAGGGTTCTGCATAGCGGTGAAGTCCTGCCGTCTGGCCTCAGGCGGAAGTCAACACGATAAAGGAATCCCGACTCATCAGGCTGAGAAGCAGTATTGATGAATAAATGAATCGCGTCCGAATATATACCGAATACATCAATACGTTCGTTCAGTTCAGTGTTTTCTTCAAAGAACAGTATAAGGTCAATGTCTGAGGAATAATTAAGCTCGTATCCGCCAAACTTGCCAAGCGCGACCATCGCATAATCCGGAATTTCTCCTTCAATCCTGTTTTTACTTTTAATTTCACTGAGGCAGAGAAGAAAAAGCTCATCCGCGATGCACCCGGCGAGGCCGGAAAGTTCAGCGGTGATTTCTTTCAGATTTTTGATTCCAAGAATATCCCTGAGTCCGATTCTCAATATTTCTCTTCTCTTTATACTCTTCAGCCGTCTGAGTTTCGTGTCGAAATTCCTGAAGCGGGAAAGTGATTCCGAGATTTCTTTCCTCAGATTTTCTCGCGAAAAATCGGCGTGCAGTGGACTTAATTCCAGTATCCAGCTAAGGAACTCAGGATTCCTTACTACGATGTCTGTCAGGTAGTTGCTGTGTGATGAAACGGCAAAGATAATCTCCCGGTAGTAATCAAAATTAAGAAGTCCGTTAATGACAAATCCTTTATCCAGAACGTTATCAATCAGACGGCGGAAATTACTTTCCGTTACGGATGTTTGAGGAAAACGGAGAGAATCCTGTAATAACAGTTTTATTAATTCTTCGGTTTTTGACGGATGCAGATAGATATTCGCTGTCTCCTCAATAAAGGAGAGAAAATCACCGGACAATTTATCTGATATGTGAAGCAAAGAAATTTAGCTTCCTGAACAATTAAAGATGAATGCAGCCAACCGAATACTCCTGAATAAGAACAAAGGGAAAAATCTTAATTAAAGTAAATAACAATAATCCGGTGCACGTTTGGAATCAGAAGCACCGGATAAGTACAGGCATCACTTTCCGAAGGAAAGATACTCACGCCATATTTTGTATAATTTGTAAGTAGCCTCCACATCGTGAAGGCAGTACTCCGCGACCTCCTTTATCTTCCCGGCGCGGTAAAACTCCTGAACTTTAATTCCGGAAATCTCTTCGGATTTAGGAGATTCAATACCGAACGCGTGGCAGTAAAAATCAAGATTGAACCTTTTGAAAGCCCCGTAATAACTGAACTGTTCGAGCAGGTCAATATGGTTAACAGTATCATACCTGTATCCCATCCAGTTTTTGGAGGGTTTGACTCCCAGTTTGGCGGAGCGGAGCAGAACAAAGGGGACATCAAAGCCTCTTCCGTTGAAGGTAATAACCTTGTCGGCTTTTTCCATAACCGACCAGAAACCTTTCAGAATATCTTTTTCGTGCATCCCTTTGAATTTCGCGCGCGCGCCCTTGAAATTTTCTTCCGATTCTTCTGTGGTTTTGCTGTTATAATACGTGAAATATGTACCCGACTGAATATCCAACATTGAAATAACCACAATCTCAGAAGTAAAAGGGTAGAGGCTTAGGAATCGTTCGGCATCAATTAATTTTTGTGCGCGCAGATCAGGGTCTGGCTCTTTCATCGGTTCACGGTTCAGATATTCCTGCTGGCTCGGAGCCAGGTCAGCCATATCGCATCCGGAAGTTTCTATGTCAAATATTATCTCTCTCATTTATTTCTCAGGATCTGCACATCTTTATCGTAAGCAAGAACGGTACTAATAAATTCATCCGAGAGAAGGGTTGACTTTCCGGAATGAGGGTCAACTCGCGCAACCACTCCTTTGCCGTCAACAATGGCTTCGCCTGTCTTTTTCCGTACGATCAGATGGTCGAAACCGTACGAAGAATTTTTTATGTATGATATCCGTGTATAAATATCCAGTTCCTCATCATAATAAGAGTGCCCCCTGTAATTAATTTCATTCCTTACCATAAAATAGACAAAGCCGTCAGTAAAGATTCCCTCTTTCGGCATCATACCGATATCTTTTATGTATTGCAGCCTGGCGTGCTCGAAATAATTGATATAAACGGCGTTGTTGCATACACCAAGCATATCTACTTCGTGGAAGCGGACAGTGACTGTAGTCTTGTGCCTGAAATCATCAGTATTTAGCATCATTTACTCCCGGTAATTTTGGTGAGAACGGAAATTGCCCTATCAATATCGTGGTCACTGATATCCAAATGCGCGATGGCTCTGAGGGAGTTTGTTTTACCTACAGAAAAAAGAACGCCTTCTTCTTTAGCGGCAGCGATCAACTGTGCCGGTGACATTGTCTTAGGCTCAAAAATCACAATATTTGTCTGGACTGAATCGAGGTCAACATAAAACGCGGGATTGGAAGCTATATATTCAGCCAACCTTCTAGCCCTTCTATGGTCTTCTTCGAGGCGGTTTATATTATTCTGTAAAGCGTATAGTCCGGCAGCCGCAAGTATACCAACCTGCCGCATTCCTCCGCCCCAGCCTTTCCGGATGCGGAAAGCTTCTTTAATAAAATCTTTTGAACCTGCCACAAGAGACCCGACAGGCGCTCCGAGCCCCTTCGACATACAACAGGAGACCGTATCGAAATATTTAGTCCAGTCAGCAAGTCTTATTCCGCTCGCTATACTGGCGTTCCATAACCTGGCGCCGTCAAGGTGCATCCTGAGATCGTACTTTTCCGCGATTTCTTTCAGTGCCTTAATATTATCAAGAGGCTGAATGATACCGCCGGCGCGGTTGTGCGTGTTTTCAACTTCGATTACCTTAGTGCGGGGCATATAGTAGGCCGAGACAGGCCTTACGGCAGCTTCAACATCTTCAAGCTTCATTACGCCTTTTTTTCCGTCAATCACCATCAACTGGATGCCGCTAAGAGCCGCGGGGGAGCCGGACTCATAATTAAAAATGTGTGAATCCCTTTCACAGATTACTTCGTCACCGGGATTTGTAAGGTAATTAAGGCATATCTGGTTTCCCATTACTCCGCTTGAAACAAACAGCGCCGCTTCTTTGCCAAGCAGTTCCGCGGCATATTCTTCGAGACGGTTTACCGTGGGGTCTTCTTTAAAGACATCATCTCCGACCTCGGCTTCATACATAGCTTTACGCATGGCTTCGCCGGGACGGGTTACAGTATCACTTCTAAGGTCCGTATATTTTTTCATATTATTCTTTTAAAATGTCATCTTGTCCGGGAAAACGCTTTTTTAATTTGAGTACCCAGAACATTCCAAAGATCAGCACGCTTATCGCGGAAGCGATCTTCGCCGCGATCAGCGGGTTCCTGCTGTAGAATGTCGGTTCATCCCTTCTGATTTGCACGTCGGCAACAAGAACATCCCTTGTGTACATCTTTGTTTCAACCGTTGTCCTGCCATAAGGATCGATCACGCAGCTGATACCGCCGTTAGCGCATCTGACCACGCTCTTCCTGGTTTCCACCGCCCTGAGTGCGGCAAATTCCTTATGCTGGTAAGGCCCACTGGTATTGCCGTACCAGCTGTCATTTGTTACGACGACAAAAAGGTCCGCGCCGAGTTCATTAAGTACGGCAACAAGATCGGGATATATGGACTCATAGCACACTAATCCTCCGATCCTTACTGTGTCATACACTACATCCTTAAAACTATGCCCGCTTTTAGTCATAACAAGGAGTGTAGTATCAGTTCCGACGTTCCAGGCGCCGATCCCGACACTCCATTTAATAAGTTCACCGAGCAGAGGTATTTTATCCGCATAGGGTGTTTTCTCGCCAAACGGGACAAGTTTCATCTTATTATAATTCTGAACATGATAAGACTGTGGAGTAAAAAGAAGGATCGCATTGTAAGTGGAATAATAGTACTCGTAAATTTTATGAATCTTAGCGTCGTATGGCGCGTATTCCTTTGACGGATACACAATCTTATGCGGCATGCCGGTCAGGAGCGAAACATTATTTTTCAGCGTGTACTGCATAATGGTGTCCCTGACTTCAGAACCGCCTTCAAGCAGATAAACAGGAAGAGCAGTCTCCGGCCAGATGATCAGATTAGCGTTCTGACTAATAGCTTTATCGGAAAGTTCAAGGTGCAGCCGTGCCAATTTAGTGAGATCGCCGTAGCTCCATTTTTCATACGGATCAAGATCGGGCTGTATAATACCTACTCTGAGTTTTTCTCCCGAAGTATCCGCGTTTGAGAGGACAATATTACCATAAATAACCGGGAGCAAAATCATTAAAACCGCGACAGAACCATACCTGTACGCAAGTTTACGGTTCATCGCAAAATGTTTGTATGCCAGGTAAATAAAGAGATTTACATAGGCGATGATTACTGTCAGTCCCATAGAACCGATGTGATCAGCAATCTGAATGTAAGATGTAAAAGTGGCGATCCCTTGTCCGAGTGTAAGCCACGGAAAACTGACATCAGTAATACTGTATATGTATTCGGAGATCAGCCAGAAAAAAGGGAGAAGAAACAGGGCTGTTTTCCTGTTAATTACTTTGTCCGCACAGTAAAAAAGCGTGGCCGGTATTACGAAGAGAAGCGGATTAAAAAAGAGCAGTGCGCCACCCGCTATCATAAGGAAAGGGTCCTTCATTTCCGTGAAAGCGCCTACCCAGTAAACTGTCAGAAAAGAGAAAATAAAGCCGAAGAGATAACCAGCACCGTTGAGGCTCCTGAGGGAAGTTCGCTTATCCAATATCAGGAAGAGTGGTACCAGCCCGACAAACAATAACCAATGAAGAGATACCGGCGGGAATGCGGCCGCAGTAAGCAATCCCGATACTAAAACCAGTAACCTTTCTCTTCTTAACACCCGTTTTTCTTCAGGCGTCTTGGCCTTAAATAATTTCATTACTCACCCTTTTTCTTTCTTTTTTTTATATAGACTACGATTGCCGCTATTATCAATCCCGCGGAAATGATAATAAAAATAAACGTGCTGTAGATACCGAGGTATTTATCAATCAGTTGAATATTTGATCCGAAGAAAATTCCGAGCAGGAGGAGCATCAGATTCCATATTACTGAACTTATAGTGGAATAGACAACCACCTTAGTAAACTGCAATTCGCTTACACCCGCGAAGAAGGCAATAACAGAGCGGATGCCTGACATAAAACGGTTAACTAAGATAATCCCGTAACCGTATTTCGTGAACCAGCTTTCAGCGGATTCCAGGTTTTCCTGAGTGATAAATTTCAGTTTTCCTGTCCGTATAAGTTTTTTGTCAGTCTGTGTGCCGAGATAGTAAAGGAGGAGGAATCCCGCTTCGCTGCCAATTGAACTGAAAATCAGCGCGAGGGGCAGATCAATAGTGCCCCTGGCAATCAGGGCTCCGCCCATCACTACGATAACATCACTGGGCGAAGGGGGGAATATATTTTCAATAAATGTAATTGCCAGGAGAATGCCAAACACGAGGAGCGGGGGAGAGGTGTGAATGGCATCTATAAAAGTTTCAAACATTAAGCCTCATCCTTTAACATAAGGAGGCAAACAGCATAAGCCGCGGCGCCTTCTTCCCTTCCAATGTATCCCATTTTCTCATTGGTTGTCGCTTTTATGGAAACACAATCTATACCAATGCCAAGGATCCTTGATATCTCGTTCCTCATACGCTGAATGTAGGGGGCTATCTTCGGTTTTTCAATAATCAGCATTACATCAATGTTCCCGCAGATGTAGCCTGCCTTGAGCACCAGCTGATTCACCTTTTCGAGAAGCACCTTGCTGTCTATATCTTTGTAAGAGAGGTCCGTATTAGGAAAATGTTTTCCAATATCGCCCAATGCCAGCGCGCCTAACATTGCATCGCTGATCGCGTGAAGAATTACATCCGCGTCTGAATGCCCTAATAGACCCTTTGCGTGAGGAATCTCAACACCGCCGAGAAAAAGTTTTCTTTCTTCGGCGATCTGATGGACGTCAAATCCGTTTCCGATCCTGTATGGTAATTTTTTCAATGTCTTATCTCAAAATTGTTAAACTCATTTTTTGATTCGTGCCATTCTGTGACGGCATCAATTACGTGCGAGCCGTACGGGCCTTTCTTAACTGCCGCTATCAGCTCTTTAAGATTCTCTTCACTTCCTTCTGCTTCAAGGTATACATCACCGTTGTAAAGATTTTTCACAAACCCTTTCACGAAAGCCTTCCCGGCGTGTCGCATAACGTAATACCGGAATCCCACACCCTGAACAACTCCCCTGACTGTGACGGTGATCTTAAATTCTTTTGAAGGCATAATCAATCCTTGCCTGTTATTTCGGAAATAATTACACCGGTTATTATCAAAGCACAACCGATAATACCAAAAATAGAGATTTTTTCGCTCAATATAAAGAAGGCGAAAATTGCAGCAAAGATCGGTTCCATAGAGAAGAGGAGGCTAGCTTTTGTGGGTGAAACCTCCCGCTGGTATTTCGTCTGCAGTGCGGTGGTCAGTACTGTCGCAAGAATCGCGGTGTAAAGTATCGCGCCGATTACGATCCCCGAGATGTCAGCCTGTACGGGTTCAACCCCCGTGAAGGCAAAAGCGCCGGCGAAAAGATATGCAAGAAATGCGGTTACAAAGATCTGTATGAAAGTAAGAAATTTGTAATCATTGCGGTTGCTGATCATATCCAGGTATACGATGTAGACCGCGTAAAATACGGCGCAGATCAGGGTCAGGAAATCACCGATATTAAAATTATCCGCGAGTTCATAAAAGACAGAGAGAAAAGTATCGCCGGTGGCGGAGAGAAAACTTATGCCGAAAAAGACGAGAATGATACCTATAATATTCGGGATTGAAGGGATCCTTTTTTCAAGTATTGTCTGGAAAAGCGGAGTAAACACAACAAAAGTGCCGGTTATAAAAGCCGATTTAGTGGCGGTTGTATATTTCAGCCCGATCGTCTGAACGGCGAAACCGATGAAGAGAAAAACACCGAGTATGATCCCGTCCCTGTAATTAGCGGACGCGGCTGCCCTGAGCTGAGGCAGGACGAACGGGAGTATCAGCAGTGAGGCCAGCATAAACCTTGAGCCGAGGAACATCATAGGGGAGATATCCTCAAGCGCGGACTTGATCATTACGAAAGTGCCGCCCCAGATTACGGCATTGCTGAAAAGCGCGAACTCGGCGCGGTATCGTTTGCTGATCATCAGTCTTCCGATTCCGGAAGTTTGTATCCGAAATTTTTCATCAGCCGTTCATTTGACCGCCACTTCTCCGCGACTTTAACAAAAAGCTCAAGGAATACATCCTTGCCGTGAAATTCCTGAATCGCGTTTCTCGCAGCCTGTCCGAGCTTTTTCACCGCTTCACCGTTCTTCCCGATGATGATTCCTTTCTGCGAAGCTCTTTCAACCATAACTGCCGCCCTAATATAGTCCTTTGGGCCTTCCCGTTCCTTGAATTCTTCAATCTCCACTTCCGAACTGTAGGGGATCTCATCGGAGTACAATTCGAAAATTTTTTCACGGATGATCTCCGCGACAAAAAACCTCTCGTATTCATCAGAAACGATATCTTCATCATAGAATTTAGGGTGCGCCGGCAGATTATCAAGGATCGCGAAGGTCAGCGATTCTTTGTTGAATCCCGTTAGCGCGGAGACCGGAATAACGCGGGAAAATTTATTTTGTAAGTTAAAATGATTCACGAGTGCTACGGCAGTTTCCTGGTCGATCAGGTCGATTTTATTTATCACAAGTATAACAGGCGCTCCCGGGTTATCCAGGAACCTCTTTATTAATTCGTGACTGAGCAGCCTCCCGCCATCGCGGTCATCGTTTACATCAATAATAAGAATAACAACATCGGCATCGGAGAGAGAGAAGCGTACCCATTCCATCATTTTTTCCTGAAGAAGATATTCAGGATCAAGGATTCCCGGAGTGTCCAGGAAAATGATCTGGTATTCATTCTCACTAAGAATACCCGTAATTCTTCTTCTTGTTGTCTGAGGTTTATGGGTTACGATAGATAGTTTTTGACCGATCAGGCTGTTCAGCAGAGTGGATTTCCCGGCGTTTGGGAGTCCGATAATAGCCGCGTAACCTGCTTTGTGTTCCATACTTAAACTTTATTTTATGATCGTGCAAGATAAGAAAAATATTCCGGTGTTAAACCCGGATAAAATCAAAAACAAATAATATGGAAGGAGAGAAGGGAAGCACGGAGAAAGATTCTTTTTGCAATGGAGCGCCATCGTGTCATCTCCAAAACTAAGAGCATATTCACACTTTTTTTGATTATTTCTAATAATCCCTTAAATTGATCCCAACCTCTTAGTATTTTCAAAAATTAAATTCAGGTATGTTTTTTATGAAGAGATTCTTTGCCAATAAAGCGGTAAAATTTGTATTGCTTCCGTTACTTGTAATCTTTATCGGCATTCAGTTTATTTCAGTCGAGAAGACCAATCCACCGGTAGAATATAAACCACTGTGGGATTCCCCCAAAACGGAAGAATACGCGCGAAGAGCATGTTATGATTGTCACAGCAATGAGACAAAATGGCCCTGGTATACGAATATCGCGCCGGTATCTATGATTACCAGTCATCACGTTATTGACGGAAGGAAGCACCTGAATTTTTCCGAAGGTGATCTTGGTGATGTCGAAGACCTTCTTTTTGAAATTGAACAGGGAAATATGCCTCTGAAGCCTTATCTTCTGCTTCATCCCGAGGCAAATTTTACCGAACAGGAGATGAAAGAATTTATTGAGGGCTTAAAAGCGACATTCAAAGCCGAAGCCGAAAGGGAAGCGCAGCTATCCGGAACGAATTGAGATAACAACCCACTCCCGATTTTTTATTCTGTATATTAAAGCCGGGCTCCGACTCAGATTTTTTGTGTCCGGGCCCGTTTTTTTATTTACCGGGGCATCTTGAAATTCTCTTTTCCCATGATTCATGCCTTTCCCTCCGCAATAAAAGGTATTTCTTTGTAAAGCCCGGCCTCTTTGCCGGTTGTGATGCTGGCCAAATTGCTTAAATAATTACAGAATTTAATAAGTAAATACAAAATTTTTCTTTATTTTTCTTATTAGTATTGAAGCAACTTAATCAGGTATATTCCAATGAGATGGAACTTAATTTTTGTACTCTTGCTTGTATTTTTTTCCTGGTCGTGTAATCAGGAAGAGACCGTATCTCCCGTAGGCCCGGATACCGGAGGAACCAGCGGGACACTCCTCATTTCTTTTCCAAACGGTGGCGAAGTCCTTACAGCCGGCACCACGAGGGTGATCCGATGGACAGCAACAAGCACATCCAATGTGAACATTGAATTCACCGCCAATGGCGGACAGCAGTGGCTGATGGTTGCCGCGGGAGTCCCCAATGTCGGTTTTTATTCGTGGACACCGATTCCCGACTCAGTTTCCACTACCTGCCTCATTCGGGTTACCGACGCAGCCAACGGCAGGATAACGGATATATCTGACAACTTCTTCACCATAATTCCGAATTTACCCAAGAGTATTTCAGTGACTTCGCCAGCGGCGGGAGACACACTCTATATGGGGAAATCACACACAATCCGCTGGGTAAGCGCCAATATTGAGAACGTAAGGCTTCAATACTCAATCAATAACGGCGCAAGCTGGGCAAATATAATCGCGTCTGTTCCCGCGGATTCACAAAAATATGTCTGGAGCCCGGTACCTGAAGTTGTTTCAAATCAGTGCAAGATAAGGATCGCGGATGTTCTCGAAGACAGCATTGCCGCCGAGACTCCCGGAAACTTTGTAATTAAAAATTCACAAACGATAAACGTACTTGCTCCCGCCGGGGGAGAGACAATTACAATCGGAACCAGTTACGAGATAAGGTGGACCAGCACCGATCTGGCAAACGTTAAACTTGAATACTCAACCAATAACGGCAGCGCCTGGGTGACAATTACTTCTTCCACCCCATCCGACGGTTCCTTTATCTGGGCTGTTCCAAATCTTCCTACAGTCTTCGGCCTCATCAGGATCAGTGATGCCGCGGATAATACACCGGCAGCGATAAGCAGCGGGAATTTCACTCTTGCAGTGCTCCCTTCTCTTACAGTTACCAGCCCGAATGGTTCAGAGGTTTTAAGAGCAGGCGAGTCTTCATTAATTACGTGGAGTTCAAGCGGTTCAATCGCGCGCTCTCATAAGGGGAGTGAAGAGGTTGCAATGAGCGGAGGAAATAAAACTCCGCAATCCATTCCCAATGTAAAAATTGAATACTCAACCAACGGAGGTGTGACCTGGATTGTAATAGCCGCCAGTACAGCAAATGACGGCACTTATAGCTGGGCGTCAGTACCTTCAACCGCGACAAACCAGGGAAGAGTTAAGATCAGTGACGCTATTGACGGCGATCCGTTCGACATTTCGGATAACGATTTTACGATCCAGGTACCCGAACCGAAAATTATCGCGGTTACTTCACCCAACGGCGGTGAGAACTGGGAAGCAGGCTCCACTAAAAATATTACCTGGACAGCCTCAGGCGTCAGCAACATTAAAATCGAATACTCCACTAATAACGGCGCAACATATACAAACATAGTGAGCAGTTACAGCGCGCAGGCAGGTATCTATTCCTGGGCGGGTATTCCGAATACTCCGTCATCACTGTGCCTGGTTAAGATCAGCGACGTTTCGGATAACCAAGCGTTTGACGTGAGCAACTCACAGTTTACTATCTCTCCCCCGCAGGATATTCGCGTAATATCTCCGAACGGCGGCGAAAAATTATCGAGCGGCGGGACGTTCAACATTCAGTGGACTTCGCAGAATGTTCAAACGGTGAAGATAGATTATACGACAAATAACGGATTCGAGTGGAATCCTGTTGTTGCGTCAACAGAAAGCGACGGTTTCTATACCTGGAACCCGGTACCGAACGTTCTTTCCACCAACTGTAAAATACGGGTATCCGATGCAGGGGACAGTTATCCTTCAGACGCAAGCGACAGCGTTTTCAGTATACTTATTGAACCGACACTAACAGTAACTTACCCCAACGGCGGGGAGAGGATAATAGCGGGGTCTTCAGTAAACATCACGTGGACAACGGCTACGCTGGCAAAGGCAGGGAGAGGCCGCCAATCACGATCGGGATTAACCGAGGACATTCAGTTTACTAATGTAAAAATTGAATATACAACTGACGGCGGTTCAGTCTGGACAACGATTATAGCCTCCACAAGCAATAACGGCCTTTACACCTGGTCGCCAGTGCCCACAGTTAATGCTTCAAACTGTAAGGTCAGGATCAGTGACAGCGAAGACGGAATACCTGTTGATCTGTCAGATTCAACATTCGCCATAGTCAGCGAAACCAGCCAGTCAATTCAGCTAACTGCTCCGAATGGCGGAGAGTCGTTCTCCGTCGGCGGCAGCACAGGAATATCCTGGTCAAGTTCGGGGATACTAAATGTAAACCTTGAATTTACTACAAATAATGGTGTTTCCTGGTCAACCATCGTTAACGGAACGGAAAGTGACGGGTATTACCTGTGGAGCCCGATACCGAATGTTTCATCTACAAACTGTAAAGTCAGGGTCAGCGACGCAACGGACAGCCTGCCTTTTGATATAAGCGACGCGACTTTTTCCATTTTCCCGACTCCTTCCCTCTCGGTTGTTGCACCCAACGGCGGTGAGAGTTTTACAACCGGCACGCAGCAAAATATTCAATGGTCATCACAAAATATCGAAGCGGTGAAGATTGAAGTTACTACGAATAACGGCGCATCCTGGAGCGTTATCATTGACAGCACTGAGAGCGACGGTATCTATTTGTGGACAGTGCCCAATGTTAATTCAACTTTATGCAGGGTTAGGCTCAGTTCACTTCCCGGTAATTTAGTGAACGATATTTCTGACAATAATTTCACAATCTCGAACATTCAGCCCCAGTCGCTCAGCGTAACACAGCCAAACGGCGGCGAATCGTGGGTCGCCGGCACTATGCAGCCGGTTAAATGGGTCAGTTCGGGCGTTGACAGTGTTAAAATTGAATATACAACCAATAACGGCGTCAACTGGAATATGATCGTAAGCGGGACTGAAAGTGACGGTTTTTATAACTGGACAGTACCTAACGCGAATACCGCAAACGCCAGGATCAGGATTTCAGACTACACTGACGGCTTCCCCTCAGATCAAAGTGACAATGTTTTCTCCATCAATACCGAAGACCGTCTTACCGTTCTCTCTCCTAACGGAGGTGAGAGGATTCTTGCCGGAACAAGCCAGACGATCACCTGGAGTACCACCAACCTTACAGAGAGCGGCAAGGAAGGAATAAATTCGGTTAAGATTGAATTAAGCACGGACGGCGGCCTGACATTTACTTCCATCACGACAAACGCGACCAACACTGGTTCCTACGTCTGGAATCCCGTACCGAATTTCAACTCATCGCTTTGCAGGATAAGAGTAAGCGATACCGAAGACGGAATTCCGTCTGATATTTCTGACAGTAATTTTGTTATCTATAACCAGGTGGCTCAGGAAATCAATGTAACTGCGCCAAACGGCGGCGAACAGTTATCCGCCGGCGGTAACGCCAATATCACCTGGACAAGTTTAGGTGTCTCAAGCGTAAATATTGAATATACAACCAACAACGGAGTAAGCTGGACAACAATAGTAACCGGCACCGAGAGTGATGGATATTATTTATGGTCTCCTATACCAAACCTCTCCTCAACCAATTGCCGTATAAAGATCTCCGACGCGGTTGACTCGATTCCGTTTGACCAGAGCAATAACACATTCACAATTCTGCCGCTGCCGACTATCTCAGTCCTTTCTCCGAACGGCGGTGAATCTTATACCACCGGCACTCAGCAGAATATTACGTGGACTTCACAGTCTGTTGCATCGGTAAAACTGGAATTCACAATTAATAATGGCGCTTCGTGGACAACGATAGCAGACAGCACCGAAAGTGACGGAATTTACCTCTGGACAATTCCTAACGTAAACTCTAACCTATGCAGGATCAGGGTCAGTAACTACCCGGGCAATACAGTCTCGGATATATCTGATAATAATTTTGCGATTTCTAATGCTCAGCCGCAGTCCGTTACTCTTCTGACCCCGAACGGCGGAGAGGAATGGTATTCAGGTACTATACAGTCTATCAGGTGGATCAGTTCAGGTATTGACAGTGTTAAACTTGAATACTCTACCAATAACGGACTGAACTGGACCACGATAATCAATGGTACGGAAAGTGACGGATTTTATAACTGGACTGTACCAAACGCGAATACTTCCAACGCGATCGTTCGCGTATCTGATTATGCTGATGGTACACCTTCAGATATCAGTAACGCTGTTTTCTCGATACTTACAGAGACGACTCTCAGACTGACTTCACCAAACGGAGGTGAACGTATCCTATCGGGCACCGCTCAGACGATTACCTGGTCGACGAATAGTCTCAAGGTATCGGGTAAGGAGTCAATCCCGTCGGTTAAACTCGAACTGAGTACAGACGGAGGATTAACCTTCTCCACAATTATCAGCAGTACATTAAACCTTGGCAGCTACAATTGGTCTCCTGTCCCGAATGTTAATTCCGCGCTGTGCCGGATTCGCGTCAGCGATGCCGAAGACGGAGCGCCATCAGATATTTCAGACAGCAACTTTGTAATTTTCAATCAACCTGTTCAGGAGGTCACGGTTACCTTCCCGGATGGCGGCGAACAGTTCACCGCCGGTACGAGTATGGGGATCACGTGGACAAGCACTGGTATTTCAACCGTTACCATTTTATTTACAACCAACAACGGCGTTAACTGGTCGAATGTTGTTACCGGTACCGAGAGCGATGGCTATTATCTCTGGTCTCCTGTGCCCAATGTGTCTTCGACTAACTGCCGCATTAAGATAGTTGACGCGGTGGATTCGCTTCCGTTTGATGAAAGCAACAGCACATTTACAATTCAGCCTCAGCCGTCGGTAAGGGTGATAAATCCAAACGGCGGAGAGAGCCTGACAGCCGGTAACAGCTATAATATTACGTGGCAGTCAGCCAATGTTTCGAATGTAAAGATAGAATTTACTTCGAATAATGGTGCTGCGTGGTCTACAGTTATTGCCACAACCCCTAGCACAGGCGTTTATTCCTGGACAGTACCAAATGTAGTTACCACTTTGTGTAAGCTGCGGGTGAGTGATGCGGACGCGGCAAACGGTATTCCGTCTGATGAATCGGATAATACATTTGAAATAACTTCGGCTGTGTCCTCATCTATAGTAGTAACAGCACCTGCAGGCGGAGAGATCTGGGCAAGCGGATCAAGCCAGAACATAGAGTGGACAAGTTCCGGAGTGAATGACGTAAAGATAGAGTTCACGACTGATAACGGACAAAGCTGGACACAGATAGTACAGAGCACA